>CALOEF010000083.1:0-5106 GCA_942492165.1 uncultured Planctomycetaceae bacterium | reverse complement strand
GGGGAAGTAAAGAAAACGGCGTTTGAGCTGTAAATACTGGCTAATATTCAACAAAAATCGAATAATATTCGTATATAATGTAATGATTTCGTTATGTAATCGTCATAATGGGGGAAGTGTTCAACATTTTTTTCCGGTTGTAGAAGCAAGTATGGTTGGCTGCTTCTTCATTGATTTCTAAGGCTTTCTGTTGAATTTGAGGGGTGCCTTAGCCTGTTCAGCATGATATGATATTACTAGATAGCAGCAGATCTTCTTTATCCAAATGAGGTCGATTTGCCGTAAAATAAACGTTCTTGATTTCATTTTTTATCCTTGCTGATTATTTGAAAGGCCTTGCAAAATGTCGCAAGTTCTTGATGGATCCGGTCATTCTTTACAGAATACAGACATTGTACAGGACGATTTTTCCTATAAACCTGTCCCTCCCACTGCCATTGTTGGCCTGGCACTGGCTCTGTTATCATTCATCGCTTTGTTCGGGATTATCGGGTTAGCCATTGCGGTATTTGGGATTATCGTCTCGCTTATCAGCTTACTGAACATCAAGCGTTCTGATGGAGAATTGGGCGGAAGAACGATCGCAACCGCAGGGGCAGTACTTTCGACATTTTTTCTGCTCTCCGGAATTTCCTATCAGTCTTTTGTCTACGCGAATGAAGTTCCCGATGGATTTCACCGACTGAACTTCTCCAGTGATATTGCCGCTAAAGAGTTTGTTGTCAAAGATGGTGTCACCTCAGTTCATCCTGAAGTTTTAAAAATAGACAACCAGAAAATTTTCCTCAAAGGATATATGTATCCGACAAGAGATAAAGAAAACCTGAAAAGTTTTGTTCTTGTGAAAGATAATAATCAATGCTGCTTTGGAGGTCAGCCTGATGCCAAAGATATGATCCTTGTAGAATTGCAGGGGGACAAACGTGCCGATTTTATAGTGGCCTTGTATCAGTCGCTGGCGAGTTTAAAGCCGAAGCGCCCAACCAGGCAGGTGAGTTGAAACCCGTGTATCTGTTAAAAGGTACTCACTTTGAACAGGCAAGAACCAGCTACTGATTCCCTCGATTTCGAAACAGAATAAAACTGACTGCATCATACGAACAGAATGGCTCAGACTGATTTTCAGTCTGCGTCATTATCAACTTTGCAAAGAAGTTTATACAACCCCCGATCATCAGGAGTTTGATCAAGTGCAGGCCCGCCTTTACCACTCTCAACTCAAATTTATATTTTTGATGATGTTAACCACTTCCAGTTTTTTGGTTTTTGGTACTGGTTGTACCTCATCTGAATCCACAGAGTACCGCGAGTTCAGCCAGCAAACTGACGAGGGGCCTCAAAAAAATAGCGCTGATGAATCACAGACAACTGCTGCTGCTCAAACATTAAAACAGACTGCTCTGACATCAGAAACAAAAAAACAAAACACCACAGCACTCCCAACTGGATCAAAGACTCTTCCGCCAACATCAGAAGAGAATTCTGCGAAACAGTCTCAGCCTTCTCAAACCGCGCCACCCTCCGTACCCAACACCGAGGAGAAAGAACTCGCTCTGGTTGCCCGTAGACCAGACCCAAAAGAAAGAGCATTAACAGAGCGGGAGAAAAAAACAAATTCTGCCAGTATTGAACCGCGTGAAGTCAAAGTACTTGTAAAAAACCGTACCTTCCGCAAAACGTCTCCAGAGAATGCGCTCCGCGTTTCCTATGATGATATCGATTTACTCAAAGTCTTAAATATGGAACCGGTCACTCCCAATGCGCCAGAATTAATGCCAGAATGGTTAAAGAAACTGGATGGCGCACGAATTCGTATTCGAGGATTTATGTTTCCTCCCTACCAGCAAACAGATATCGAAGCTTTTCAACTGGCCCGGGATAATCAAATCTGCTGCTTTGGCAAAAATCCGAAAATTTATGATTTGTTTCCAGTAATACTGCGGGACGGAGAGACCACAGACTATATACTCAACCGCCCCTTTGATGTGGTAGGTACTTTCCATATTAAAGTAGAAACCATTGATGGTGAACTCGATGGTGAATTAGGGCGAATTTATATGATCACCGATGCCATTGTCATCGATAAGTAACATAACAGCTTCTTGTTTCAAAAATAAACTGCAATCGCCACGAGGTCAGGTAATGAATCGTTTCAAACAATATATCAATAATCAGACTTACGTGGGATTAGCGTGTCTTCTGATTGTTCTTTCGCACTCAACATACGTTGGTGCTTGCCCCTTCTGTTCAGCCCCTTCCCTGACATTAACCGAACAGCTCTCACAGTCGGATGTCGCCGTGCTCGCACAGTGGACTGAAGCAGAAAAAGGGACACTCGAAAAAGCAGGCAAAACCGTATTTGAAATCAAAGAGATTGTCCGTCAGGCAGATAAAGGCAAACTGAAAGTCGGCGAGCAGATTATGATCAATCGTCACCGTCCTGGTAAAAAAGGAAATCTGTTTTTACTGCTTGGAACAAAAGGAACCAGTGTTGACTGGGGAGACCCGATAGAAGTCACTGAAACAAGCTTCCATTATATCTCGCAGGCACCTGCGCCTGAGGAAAAAACGAGTAAACGTCTGCAGTACTTTCTGAAGTTTCTGGAATTTCCTGATCAAATGGTATCGAATGATGCTTATGCGGAATTTGCCAATGCACCCTATGAAGATATCACACCTCTTGCAAAAGAAATGCCACGAGAAAAAATACGAAAATGGATTCTCGATCCGAACACACCCATTACCAGGCTCGGATTGTACGGTCTTTTATTAGGGCTATGTGGTCAGGAGTCTGACGTTGCCTTTATGGAAAAGAAAATCAATGAGCCCACTAAAGAATTTCGTCTGGGTATTGATGGTGTCATCTCTGGATATCTATTACTGACAGGCGCTGAAGGCCTGGACAAAATAGATCAGACGAAATTCATTCCAAAGGATATTCCTTTCAGTGAAACCTATGCCGCCATGCAGGCTCTGCGTTTTATGTGGACTTACAGCGATGGTCGAATCAGCAAAGATCGTTTGCGCAAGTCAATGCGGCTGTTACTGGATCGTCCCGAATTAACCGATCTGGTTGTTGCAGACCTCGCTCGCTGGAACGACTGGAGTGTTCTTGATCGTTTGATGAAAATGTATGGTACGGGAGACTATGATATTCCCTCCATCAAGCGCGCCATTGTTCGTTACCTTCTGGTCGCATCCAAAGGCAAAAATAAAAAAGGCAAAGGTTCCGACCCAGCAACGGCCGAAAAAGCAAAGAAGTTGCTTGATCAGTTGCGTAAAGAAGATCCAAAAACGGTGAAAAGTGCAGAACGCTTTTTCTTCTTTAAATAAAAAGCAGAATGAACATACCCACTCTGATTGACAACGGGAACATAATTAAGAGCAAAGCGATCAATTGACGTTCACAAAAACCTGCCTCAATAATGAGAAGACGCGACAATGGATTGTCCCCAAAAACACATCGTAAATCGCTGCTGTATGATATTCGTCACTGGATTGCTTTTCATTACGCAGTCACCCGATCTCAGGGCCTGCCCTTTCTGCATTGGTCCTTCCCGAACTTTAAGCGAACAACTCTCGGAGTCGGACACTACAGTCCTCGTACAATGGATCGAAACAAAAAGAGGCACATTGGAAAAATCAGGTGAAACGGTTTTTCGCATCAAAGAAATGATTCGTCAGTCTGATAAAAACAGACTTAAGGTGGATGATCAAATTATCATTCCACGGTATCGCAGCGGGAAAAAAGAAACACTGTTTTTACTGTTTGATACAAAAAGTGGTCCAGGCATCCGTTGGGACACCCCGGTTGAAATCTCCGAATTATGCTATCAGTATCTTTCACAGGCGCCCGCCCCGAAAGAAAAAACGACGAAACGCCTGCAGTATTTTTTGGGATTTCTGGAACATCCTGACCAGAAGATCGCCAATGATGCTTTTGCTGAGTTTGCTAATGCGTCCTGCAAAGATATTGCCGCTCTTTCTCATGAAATGCCTCGGGAAAAAATTCGAAAATGGCTTGAAAGCTCTGAAACGCCCGTTGTCCGACTGGGTTTCTATGGATTATTGCTGGGACTGTGTGGTCAAGAGTCAGATATTGTTTTCATGGAACAAAAAATCAATGAGCCCACAAAAAAAATGCGACTGGGCATTAATGGATTGATTGCAGGATACCTGTTACTGACTGGTGTCGACGGACTGCAAAAAATTGAACAAACAAAGTTTCTCTCACAAACGGTCCCTTACAGTGAAACTCTTGCAGCGACTCAGGCCCTGCGTTTCATGTGGACTTATGGAGAGGGGCGGATCAGTAAAGAACGTCTGCGCAAATCGATGCGGCTGTTACTCGACCGGCCTGAAATAACTGATCTGGTCGTTGCTGATCTTGCACGCTGGAACGACTGGGAGGTTCTTGAGCGTTTAATGGAAATGTATGGTGCTGAAGAATAGGGGATTGTTCACGCATCCAGATCCTCGGACGTTGCTGTACCACCAGCCAGGACGAATCACCTGAGGAACTGGTTGGATGTCGGATCCTGAGAATGGAACAATGTTTCTATATGTTCGCCGATCACAAAGTCGTGGATGATTTTCAAGCGAGTGGGACCTACATGCTCACGCCCTGGCTGGAGCGTTGGCGACACTGGATGCGGGCTTGGGGATTCGATCGCCAAACCGCGACGGAATTCTTCAAGGAATCCGCGAATCGACTTCTGCTGCTGGACACCGGATTATATGCCGATAGCGAATCCCATCTGGCGGAGTTGGCCGAGTTTGTCGGATTGCCTTCGGAAATCCTGCCGGTCGGATTGGATTTCTTTAGGTTTTTCCTGAACAAGATCGTTTTGGAATGGCAACTGGAGGAAGAGCGCGCGCGCCTTCTCGCCGACTGCGATAAGGCAAACAAGAAAATGAGCGATTACGCGATGGCGGTGGATTTGATGAACAGCCTCGCGCAGACGTTTGATGAGGTTAAGGTCATCCATGGCATCCAGGAACTATTTACCATACTTTTCGCCCCTAAAATCTTTCGCTATTTGCCGTGGTCCGAGGGCAAACCGGGCGAAATACGGTCCGTTCCAGTCGATTCGGAGAATGACGATC
>CALOEF010000082.1:0-14959 GCA_942492165.1 uncultured Planctomycetaceae bacterium | reverse complement strand
TCTGCCTGCGGCAGAAGCCGTGAATTATGCCTTACAGGTGGCATCCGCTTTGAAACACACTAATAAAGCAGGTGTCGTACATCGCGATATTAAACCTTCCAATATTATTATCACTCCCGGCGGACGGGCTAAACTGGTAGATCTTGGACTGGCTCGAAAAGAAAGTGACAATGCATCCGCAGACCTTACCAGTGCCGGCACAACATTGGGAACGTTTGACTATATTTCTCCCGAACAGGCAAAGGATCCGCGCAATGTGGATGTCCGCAGTGATATCTATTCACTCGGCTGTACGCTGTACCATATGCTGGCGGGAGAACCTCCCTATGGAGAAGGAACGGTGCTCCAAAAACTGCTGGACCATTCCGGGAAAAACGTACCAGACCCCGCCACCATCAATAGACGACTGCCGCGTGAGCTTTCCCTTATCGTCCAGAAAATGATGGCCAGCGATCCTGATGATCGTTATCAGACGCCTGAAGAATTGATGTATCATTTAATGCAGATTGCCAGCCAGCTGGACCTGCGAGGTGTGAATTCAGAAGGCCTGGTCTGGACGCCACCAACGAATTCTCGAATCGGTTTTCTGGAGAAGCATGTCGGCTGGATCGCAACCGTCAGTGTTTTACTGATCGTCGTTGTATTGCTGGATCGTTACCCTGCACTGAATCCTTCTTCGGTCAATGTAACGCAAAGTACGAATCAAAAATCGCTTACCAGTCCTGATCAGAAAAACATTGATACCGGAGCAATCATTCCCGCCACTGAAATCACGCTTCCCAAAACAGAAATTACCAGTCCCACACAGCCAGTAATATCCAAGACAATAGCATCTGGGAATACTCCTGCTCCTGTAACAGAAAAAACGGCAACGATTACTCCAGGTCCCGGCAAAAGCAATCCCCTTTTGAACGGATCTGAAAAAACAGCATTGTCAAGCGGGAATGAAAATTTAAGCGGACTGGAAAAACTGTTTGAAACGCCGTTATTGTCTTCGTTGTCTTCCCGGAAATCGATCAGTGATTTAATTGAAATGGGGAATTCTGACCAGAACAAAGTTCTTTTGAATAATAATCCCGATTCACAATCAGCAAAGTCGAATCGTGTTGAGAAAAACAGCACCCGGATTCCACTGGCCCCGCTGCCAGACAAAAAAATGGATTCCATTCCTGATCCATTTCCGAAAAAGAACGATGGCACACTCGAAAAAATTGAAATACCGGCAATCACCATTATCAACCCTGACGGAACGGCAGGACGGGACTTCAAAACCCTTGATGCAGCATGTGCGGCTGCTGATGACGGAAGTATCATCGAGCTGGGATTTACCGGTATTCGTAAAGAAGCGCCGATCCACATCAATAATAAGCGTGTTCGAATCCGGGCAGCGAAAGGTCGCAAGCCTGTTCTACAGTTTGAATCGGTTGAAGAACCTGCAGAAGGCTTTGAAACCCATCTGATTCAAGTCTCCAACGGATCACTTGAATTATTCGAACTGGGAATCGTCGTCGAAGTGAAAGATCTGAATTCGAATTCCTGGACTATTTTCTCATTAAAAAATGCGCATGACATCAGATTACATCAGGTAACCGTAACCTGCTCCAATTCCACAAGTCAGCAGGTTGCCATCTTTGAACTGAACGTACCCATCAACCAGGGTTTGAATGATGATACCATGATGGGCAATCGACCGGTCAAAGAATCGACGTTTATCGAAATCATCAACTCTGTTCTACGCTGTGATGGTAATGCCTTTTCGATCAGAGAAACTGCTCCGACCCGTCTTGAAATCACCAATTCGGCAATCATGATTTCTCAAGCGATGATTGAACTGATCGGCTGTAATAATAAGCCCGCAGAAAGTGACCACCTGGAACTCGTATTGAATCATTCAACAATGGTTCTCGGTAATGGGCTCTCGGTGATTGATAGTGGGACGATACCTCGTGAGTTGATTCCCCTGCATGTCTCGGCCCGTAATAATATCTTTGCTTCAAGATCTTCTGCCCCCTTTGTCTTGATGAAAGGCAATACCAATGAAAATGATTTCCGACAGAAACTTTTGAACTGGCGAGGTTCAAGTAATTATTACGATCGATTTGAAACCTTCTGGATTATTCAATCTCAACAGGGAACAACGGGAGCCGTTTCGCTGGATGCTCTGGACTGGAAGGACATTTGGGGACTCTCGTCTGACGTAAGTAACTACCAGATTAAAGTCCCCTGGATTGTCAATCGTGAGAAAATTGCAAAGATACCCTGCTCTGAACTGCAAATATCTGATATCCAGTTTAATCAGCCAACCGATGGCAGCCCGACAATTATGGCCATTGATCGTTCCAACGCAGGTGCTGACTTGACGACTCTGCCAGTTCTACCACAAGCCATTAAAGCACCCAGGACCGAATAAAAACAGTTTCCTTCCCAATTCTCAAGACACTGAAAAATCAGGTCTGTGAGAATACACCTTTGATGTGTATGATTCTGGAAACTTGTTGTCTATACGGAAATGGAATTAATCTGGTTTCTGCCTTTCACCATTTGCTCGATCCTTCTCATGCATTGCCGATTTCAACAGCCTGAATTTTCATCACCAGAGCCCATCCTGAGTCCCAAATGTGGCCGTCACTGGATTCGCTGTTTTTTTGTTTTCATTTTCATTGCAAATTCAGTCTGTTCCGCTGAAAATCAAACCTCAAAATATTTTGAAGGCCTGCGGCAGCGACATCTTTTTAGTATTGCTGAAGGGTATTGCTTAAGTCGTCTGGCACAACCTCGTCTGACTGAGCCAGATCGTGCACTTTATTCATGGGAATTGTCGAAAACATTAGCGGCGCATGCCATGGTCGCCGAAAGCGCAGAGCAAAGTGAGCTTTGGAAACGTGCAGAAAATACGTTAAAACAAATTTTGAAAGATCATCCACACTGGAACGATGCTCCCATTTTCCGTGCCGAGCTCACAAGAATCGATGCTCAGAAAGCAGATCTCCTCTACTGGCAGGCAAAAGCAGACCCGTCTCATCCGCCTCGCAAGCCACATGCCATCTCCAGTCTTACCCGTGCTGCAGCTGCATTGATTCAGTCTGAAAAACAATTGAATCAACTTTTAAAGAAAGCAGGCTCTCGAAAAAATTATACCCTGTTAAACGTTTCTACCATTCGAGATACTTTAATGGATTTCCAGCTGCTGATCGCTCAAACAAAAATGAAGCTGGCTGATCTGTACACGAATCAGATCAATCAGAGGAAAGCAAATCTGAGCGCAGCAATCGAATTACTTGAACCGCTCTCGAGGCGGGCGTCTACTTTAAAAATTTCATGGCAAAGCAGACTGGAACTGATACGCTGTGATCGAATTGCTGGAGACAACAAAGCCGCACAACGGGCGATTCAGGTTCTGATTAAGGAAAACCCACCCTCTTACCTCAATGAACCCCTCTTTGTGGAATCAATGCGCATATTACTGGCCGACAATAAAGCAGAACTTGCTGCAACACAGATTATCAAATTCCGCCAGGATCATAAACGTCTCTCAAGTGAACTCGGATATCTGGAAATTGAAGCACTCATTGCACTCAGAAAAACAGCTCTGAAAAACAAGCAGGAATCTCTGGCTGAGGACATCTGGAATCAGATCGAAACCCGAAATCAACATCTCACAATATCACAACCCGGATATTGGTCTCAACGCGCACGATTACTGGTCCATCAGCAACAGCAGGTTGATCAATATGGCAGTCAGCTTGCTCAACAGTTAAATCAGGCACAATTATTCTATTCACAGGGAAAATTGAAACAGGCGATTACCGCCTATGAACAAACGGCAAAACAGGCGGAAGCAGAAGGCAAAACCGATTTAGCATTTGAGCTCTGGTTTACGAGCGGCTCTCTATTAATCAAGACCGGGCAATACGAAAAAGCGGCAACGGTATTTCGTGCGCTGTCTCAGCGTTTTGCATCTAATCCGAAATCAGCTGATGTCAGTTTACTGGGGGCATGGTGCCTGGGTCAGCTCTATACCCAAAGTCGGACAAAATCACGAAGGCTCGCTTACACATCGGCTTTGGAAGAACTTCGAAAACAGTTTCCTGCCAGCGCAAGTTCGCATGAGGCTGGGTGGATGCTGGCCCGACTGCAAGAATCGCGTCTACAATACTCAAAAGCGCTTGTTCTGTATTCTGAAATACCAGATGGTCACCCGAAATCGTCCGATGCACAACTTGGCATTGCCCGGTGTTATGAAAAAATCTTATTACGACTTGCCTCACTCAATAAATCAACAAACGCATGGCGACAGGAAGCCATTGATGTGCTGGAAAAATTTGTTGCTGAATTCCCTGATCAAAATAAGATCGACATGCAATCCCAGGCCAAAGTCGCCTTACGTCTCACTCGGATTTATCTCAATAATGTTCCACCCGACTATGCCAAAGCACATCGACTTCTTGATCAGGTTATCAGCTCATCATCGAATTTGATTGAGCACTTAAAAAAGAACAATGAAGTTTCAGAAGCGAGTGTAGCCCAGACTGCTAAAGAAATTCAAAACTGGAATCACATTTCCAGCCAGGCGCTCCGCTTACAAATCATTGCACTGGCAGGGCAAGGCAACCCGGCAGCGGCTCAGTCGTTAGTCGAAAATCTGGAAACAGCGGGCACCGATGAACTGCTCTCCGTTCTGAATGGGGTTTCCCAAATCAATTTAGAACTGACACCAGTCGTCCGCAGAGAACTAGGCCAGCTTCAACTCAAATCGGCGGAGAAACTCGCCAGTCGACGGGACGAATTAAATCCACAACAAATCAAACGTCTGGACCTCTGTCTGGCAGAGGCCTATCTGGCAATCGACCAGCCAATTCGAGCGCTCGAGTACTATCAGGAACTGTTAAAACAGTCGCCCCGTGATCACAATCTCATAAAACAGGTCGCACTCCTGCTGGAAAAATGCGGTACTAAAGAATGCATGCGGCAGGCAAAGCAAAAGTGGCGTCAACTTGAAACATCAGAAAAAGCCGGTAGTCTGTCCTGGCTGGAAATGCGATTGCACGTCATTCAGACTTCTTTCGAATCCGGTGATAAAACCGAGGCCAGAAAATTACTCGGCGTTACAAAACTCCTCTACCCGGAACTGGGTAATCCAGAAATGCAAAGCCGTTACCGTGAAACCGAAGCGCGGCTGAAAAAGTGAGAGGTGGTTATTGAAACACCCTGCTCTACAGCAAAACAATTTCTCAAAATCTTGCTGTACATGTAATTTTTGCTTTTGACTGGCATTGTTGCACTCATCAATACTTTTGCATGTTTATCTGTTGCACAATCGTGTGAGATGTCCATACTGGAACGCATGATGATCGCCAGCTTTCTGTTTTTTCTACTCTGTTTCCTTGGTATTGGAATTTACTCTGCGACGCAGAAGCAATCCAACACTGAAGATTATTTGCTTGCTGGCCGCTCAGTCAGTCCCTGGTTGACTGCGCTGTCGGCTGTATCATCGAACAACAGCGGTTTCATGTTCATTGCCATGATTGGCGCGACCTATCAAAGTGGTTTGTCTTCGATGTGGTTGATGGTAGGCTGGATCAGCGGCGATTATCTGGTCTGGCTGTTTATTTTCAAGCAATTTCGAGAGCGAAGCGAATATGTGGGAGTGCTCAGCATTCCTACATTTCTGGGCACGCAAGTCGTTTCTGATACGCAAAAGGCACCTGAAACGGATGAATCTCCTGATACTGATGGAAGTCAATTCGAACGCCCCAGGGTGATTGTGCAACGTGCCGTGGTTGTTCTGGCAGCGATTTCCACACTCCTTTTTCTGGGCACGTATGCAGCGGCACAGTTGACCGCAGGCAGTAAAGCACTCCATGTGCTCTTTGGTTGGAATTATGCCACGGGTACACTGATTGGTGCGGGAATCGTCGTCGTTTACTGTTATTCTGGAGGGATCCGTGCTTCGATTTGGACAGATGCGGCGCAGTCATTCGTGATGCTGGTTTCCATGTTTCTACTGCTATGCGTTTCAATCCAGGCCATTGGTGGATTCGATGTGTTATGGAGTAAGTTGGAAGCAATTGATCCTGAACTCGTCAACTGGCAGCCACAGGATCTTCAGTTTGGATTTGGAATGTACCTGATCGGCTGGATGGTGGCAGGCGTTGGTGTCTTAGGACAACCACATATTATGATTCGCGCCATGGTGGTCGATTCTGCTGAAAGCATCAGGCGCACACGTCGTATTTATTTCAGTTGGTACATTGCCTTTACCGTTGCAACAATATTGACAGGACTTTGCTGCCGTGTGTTATTACCTGAAGTGGAAGGGTTCGACCAGGAACTGGCGCTGCCGCAACTCTCTCAGCAACTCCTGCCTGACGTGCTGGTTGGTCTGATTCTGGCAGGTTTATTTGCGGCGACGGTTTCGACCGCAGACTCTCAAATCCTTTCCTGCTCGGCTGCCTTGACTCAAGACCTGTTTCCCCGGTGGCGTCATTCATACAAATTTGCCAAGGCAGGCACTGTTCTCATTACAGTCGCCATCATTGGGATTGTGATGGTCGGCCAGGAAAGTGTGTTTCAACTTGTTGTACTCTCCTGGTCAGGGCTTGCCAGTTCAATTGGCCCTCTATTGGCAGTGAGAGCTTTGGGAAAAAATGTCTCAAGCCCTGTTGGTGCTGTGATGATTGTCGGCGGCGTTGCTGCGGTTCTTATCTGGAGATATGTTCTGGGTTTATCCGGTGCGCTCTATGAAGTACTGCCCGGCATGGCTACCGGTTTTCTGATTTTTGGTGTGAGTCGCATATGGTCTCAAGAATCCAACTAATACAGATTCTCCATTTGTTGCATCTGGTGACAGTGAAATCGTAGTTCCCGCTGGATCTCTGACAGCTGCTAAAAATTCATCTGAGTTCTGCTCAATCATATCGGGTACAATGCAGGGGAGCCTGTTTTGCGCGAGGAGACTATTCTGGATATGTCAGGTTTATGGTCAACCGTTTCTATTTTGCAAGTTTGATTACCAGAAATTGGACAGGCTCATCATTCAACAGGAATACGAAGAGATCACAAGAACATATTATTTACAATAGGATCATATTTGCACGATAAGGAACTAAAGATGGTCAGGGGTCGCTCATCGAGAACAAACTTTTGCGCAATTTTGTCGCGAATGTGGTTCAACATGACATATAAAAGCGTGCACATTGAGAACTCAATTTGATGAAGGTCAACGAAAAGGGTCTGAAACCAGTAGGTTTTATAGTGATTAAAACAACAGACATCACTTTATTCAGTATCAAAAACAGCTCTCGCGCGCGCGACGCAGAACAGGGTAGTTTCGAGTTCGGCATCGTTGAGTCAAGTGGAATATTATTCACTGATAAAACGGAAGTGAAGGGGAGTCTGAATCGTCATGAAAATGTCAAGCTTATTTTTTTGTGGTCGTTTGCGCAGATCGGTGCGCAAGCCAGTATCTGATTTTGGTTCACTAAGCAAAAAGGGTACGAGCCAATGTGAAGTAGATCAAAAGGGTGATAATATCAGTCGAAGCCAGTGCAATAGGGCCGGCGGCAATTTGTGGTTCGCGATGAAAGAAACGCAGCAGGTTGGGTATCGCGACACCAATGACGGCCGCAAAAGTGACACCACCGGCAATACCGCCGAGCAAACAGACCGCAACACGCATTTGACCGAGCCAAATTAATGCGACCATCGCGATGAAAATGCCACTGGCGACTCCCAGATATAATCCTGTCATGAGTTCCGATCGAATATTTCTGAAGATCGCGCTCATTGTTGGCTGTTTTCTGCGCAAAACCTGCAAGGCTAAACTAACCGATTGGATGCTTACACTTTCTGCTAATGCTAACACTACTGGAATAAACAGAGCCAGCGCAACGACCTGTTGTAGTTCTGCCTTATATGCCCCCGCAAGGAATGCCGCCATGATTCCACCGGCGATGTTCGCCAGCAGCCAGGGAAAACGAATTCGGAATGCCGCGAGTGGCGGAGGCTGTTTGGCATCGGTGATATGCACGCCGATGAGTTGGAATAATTCATCGTTACCTTCCCGGCGTTCGATGTCTCGAATTTCGTCTGTATACAAATAGACGTCTACAACACCCATGAGTCGTTGTTCTTGATCAACGACAGGAAAAGCCAGCAGGCGATGGAACACAAAAATCTCACAGGCATCAAGGACAGTCGCTTCACTTTGAATAGTGACGACCTCTTTATCCATGATATCACCCAATGACCTGTCTGGTGGATTCAAAAGTAATTGGCGCGTTGGCACGACTCCTTTGAGATGCTCTTTTTCATCTACAACGTAGAAGTAGATGATTCGACCTTCTGGTGGCTGATCTCGAAGCGAATGCAAAGCCTGTTCTATTGTCTGGTTGATATATAGTTTGGCGAAGTCTGTCCGCATGTGTTGAGTGATAGGATCGTTCAGATTTTTTTCGAGCAGACCTGTATCTACCATGACCGTTTCCCTTCCGTGGAAACACACTTTACTTCTGTTATTTATCAATTCAGCCGTTTGTTGCGCCGATTGATGATGGTTGAAAAAGCAATTGGTTCAAGAGAGGCACGTATTCTATTAAAACGAGCGACAGACGAACAGGGTGGCAGCATTTCGAAGTATGTAATGCCGATTGTCTGTTTCGAAGACGAATTTGCCACTGGATTACAGGCTGGAACAACGTGAGAGAAGGATCTATTTCTGGAATGGATAAATCGTCTTCCAGTCTCGTTTCATATCCATCACGGTCCAACCTTGCTGTCTGGCTTCATCTAGAGCGACGTCTAAACGCCCCACATGTGATTGACGGTCGTACGCCCACTCCCGCTTCGCATCAGTATGATGAACGAGTAAGCCAAACCGGAGTCCTTTGCCGGCGGTCGTCCATTGCAGCATTTGCAGATCGCCGTCGGAATTTCCAAAAGCGGCAATAGGACGGCGGCCGATGAATTTGTTGATCGCGACCGGTTTGCCAGCTTTATCGTCGATGAAATCAATTTCTGGTAGCCGAACGATGACGGGTTTCCCATCGCGAATTTCAAATTTTGTTTTTATGCTGCTACCAATGACTTGTTCGGGTGGGATTCCGTATGCTTCCTCGGCAAAGACGCGTAGAAATTCGATGCCGCCTCCTGAAACGATATACGTTTTGAAACCATTCGCACGCAGGTAAGCCAATACTTCTAACATGGGTTGAAAAATGAGAGTATTGAATGGCTGATTGAATCTTGGATGCTTCGTCGTTTTGAGCCAGTCTTTTACTGTTTGTCTGAATTCACTTGTCGTCATTCCAGCATGAGAAGCCATGAGTAGTTTCAGCAAATCTTTCTCAGTCAATTTCGTGAGGGCTGTCTGGTCTCCTTCGAGAACCGTTTGAAATGGTTGTTCTGTTTTCCATTCTGGATGTTTTGGAGCAAGAGCCTTGATACGATCAATGGAAAACAATAACTGGAAATAGACCGGTTTTTCCGACCAGAGGCAACCATCGTTATCGAAGGTTGCGATTCGGGCTGCGGGTGGGACATAATCGGGACTTCCTTTCGTAGTTACACGCTCTACAAATTTGACGATCGCATCTTTTGTCGGGCCAGCATTCCAGGAGGGCAGGGGGTCATTGGCGCGAACGACAGAAGCGGAAATGGCAATCAGTACAAATGCAATTATCGGTAAACGGTTCATGAAAAGGTCTCTCATCATAATCTTGCTAGAATATAAAACGACGGGGCATTGAATAACCCCGTCGTTCTTCAGCCAGGAAATATACTGCTAATTACTGCCTAATCCCTGATTCAATTTCTCCATCACTTGATCAAGACTGAAGCTGGCAGCCTTTTGACGCGGGGGATATTCTTTGAATGTCGCCAGGAATTTTCCGACATATTCCTGAGCAGGAACAAGTAAATAGGCACGGTCGATCAACCATTCGTAATAGGAATTCGAAGTGTGCTGTGAACGCTCGTAAGGATCGCGGCGGAGATTGAATATCAAAGGCAGACGCAGGGGAGTAAAGGGATTCGCCCACAGCTTCAACGTTCCTGTTGCCCGTTGCTCCATGAAAACCAGCTTCCAATCCTTAAATCGCAAAGACGTGAGATCACCGTCATCGGAAAAGTAGAATATTTCTTTTCGAGGAGACTCCTTTTCCTTCCCCGTGAAATATGGCAGAAAGTTGTAACCATCCAGGTGAACTTTATAGTTTCGGCCGATCGCTTGATGCCCTTTCAGCAATTTTTCTTTCACGTCGGGTTCACCGGCAACAGCGAGGAATGTTGGTAACCAGTCCATGTGATGCATGATTTCGTTGGAAACAGAACCAGCTTTGATTTTCCCCGGCCAGCGGACCATGGCCGGCACACGCCAACCACCTTCCCAGTTCGTATTTTTCTCACCACGAAACGGAGTCATCGCTGCATCGGGCCAGGTATTCATGTGGGGGCCGTTATCGGTGCTGTAGAAGACAATCGTATTGTCGGCGATTCCCAGATCATCGAGTTTTTTCAAAATCTGCCCGACATGCATATCGTGTTCGACCATGCCGTCTGCGTATTCATCCTGCCCGGAAATACCACGATGTTCTTTTTTGACGTGAGTACGAAAATGCATTCGCGTTCCGTTCCACCAGCAAAAGAACGGTTTGTTGGCTTTGTGCTGACGATCGATGAAATCCAGCGTGGCAGCAACGGTTTCGTCATCAATGGTTTCCATTCGCTTTTTCGTCAGAGCGCCCGTATCTTCGATTTTGCCTCCAGCAAATGATTTAATGACACCGCGAGGACCATATTTTTTCCGAAACCGGGGATCTTTGGGATAGTCTTCGTTCTCTGGTTCTTCCTCAGCATTCAGATGATACAGATTACCAAGAAATTCATCGAAACCATGATTGGAAGGCAGCATCTCATTCTTGTCGCCAAGATGATTCTTGCCGAACTGTCCGGTTGCGTAGCCATGATTTTTAAGCAGACCGGCAATGGTGGGATCTTCAACACGCATTCCCAGATCGGCTCCGGGTAAACCCACCTTACTGAGCCCGGTACGAAAGACACTTTGACCCATGATGAACGACGACCTGCCTGCGGTGCAACTTTGTTCGCCATAATAGTCGGTGAAGATTAATCCTTCATGCGCGATGCGATCAATGTTGGGCGTGCGGTAACCCATTAACCCTTTGGTATAGGCGCTGATGTTTGACTGGCCGATATCATCGCCCCAGATCACCAGGATATTCGGTTTTTTTCCGGTGCGCTGTTGCACGGTCGTAGAAACAGCAGCTAATTCCTGTTCGTTGGTGGCAACCAGTAATTTGGATTTGGTGCGATCCTCATTATTTTCTATGTTAACAGGTTCAGTGGACGATGATTGTTCGGACCTGGACTGTCCTCCATTTTGAGTGGCCTCAGCTGGCCTGACTGAATCGATGTCAGTATTGGCTGCGATATATCCTAACAGCACGCCGAGTCCGACGAATGACAGAGAAAGAAGCTTGGTTCTCATTTGCAGGGTCCTCAAAGATAATGATGTCAATGTGAAATGTTGCCGTTGAATTGCTATTGATTCAAGTACACTTTAGACGGGTGAATACAACTCTTCTTCTTATTATTGTATTGCGGCGATCAATTTCTGTTATTTTTTCGAGAATTTCGTTCAAATTTCTAAAATCGCAACTCAATAGAAGCCATGTTGGTCTACCTGTATTGTTAAGCAGGGAACGACATCATGCAAGCAATAAGTGATTACCTGCTCGCCTGAAATTTAAATAGACAGGAGCAAATTATTGGAATTGCTGGTCGATTGTGGTGGTCGTGTTCAGGCGAAGAGTCAAAGGGAACCATCTCTTCGAGCCACTTGTCCTAATCGTAATGTAAACCCGATTCGTTGTCGTTAATGAAGATAAACGCGGTGATGCGCTTCATTTTCTCCAAACACATTGCGTTACACACAGGTGATCGTGTTTCAGGAAGGACAGAGCAGAAGTAATTTTATCGATATTCGATAAGTTTTTTTTTGCAGCCATGCTATGCCGCGTTCGGTTCCCTGTTGCCAGTCCGTCAACATGTCCTCAGTATTTGCAAGTGCCTGTGTCCATCGAACTCGTAATAAAAATATGCTCCCACGGCTCTAATTATAGTTTACCATCGGTTTCCGGGTAACGGCAACAGGTGTCCTGATTCGACTATCGACCCGCTATTGCGTTGGATAGAATTGAAGACTCTACAACCAATAATCAATCGCCGCCTCCCGAGGGCCAGAGGAAATTTTCATGAGTCACATCCAGCGTTTCATTGGGTGCACCTTCACTATATTGGCTTTTTTTGCCGCTTCGATCACTCAGGCTGGCGTCGAGGACGCGAAGCTCAAGGAACGCTTCGGTGAGCAACAGTTCGCGCCCGCAGGCGGGTTCATTCTCAAACAAGGCCAGGAACTCCCTGACCTTGTCTGGGAACATCCTCAGCTGGTTGCCAGGGTGGTCAAGCAACCCGGGATACCCACGCGCTGGTTCAACGAACGCTTTGAGGAAGTCAATACCGCACGTGAAACAGGCCGCTATTACGTTTATGGTGAAGCACCCGTTCCCGATGGCCCCGTTCTGCGTCGTGCGATGACCTGCTGCTGTATTGGGAACGACGTCACTCTGGATGAACTCGCTCAGCAAAAGCTGCTGTCCCAAAGATCCGAATCTGATTCCAATCCCAACCCAGACGATGTAGCAAAACTGATGCGCCATTGGAAAATGTCTGAAGTGGGTGCGGTGGAGCTGGCTGCGTTACTGGAGGCAGATCTAAAACCAGGTCCTGTACGACGGGGCCAATGGCAGATGGACAATGCCACCCGGCACGTGCGACTGAAACGCAAATTGATGGACCTGGACCATAAGCCAGTCGTGAAGGTCACCCCTCAGTTGCTGCAGGGAGAACCTGCGCCCGTATTACGAAACGCACCCCTGGATCAGGCCGAGATCACCGCAACTCAACAGAGGAACATCGAAAATAAACTCGACGAATGGTACGCCGCCTCTTCTGAGCCGATGGCAGTCGTGATCGCACGCAACGGTGTCATTGTTACCTCCAGAGGTTATGGGACCATTGAAGGGCAGGCTGTCACTGTCGATACGCCGATGAAGCTTGACTCGGCCATGAAGCCGCTGATCGGACTTCAACTGGCGACGTACCTCGATCGCGGAATTTTGAGTCTGGACCAGCCGATCGGCGACATCCTTCCAGACTTTGACACGCCCCGCGATCGCAGTCTGACGTTCCGGACCGCACATGTCCACGCGACCGGCATTCACTTCCCATGGTCACTCGCATTCAAGCGACTGTTCTATTTTTATACCTGGAACGAGGCATTGATCGCCCATTGCAAGCGCGAATGGGAACCCGGAACCAGATATCGATACGGAGTCGTCGGCGTGATTCTGTCTGTCCGGGCACTGGAGCTGCTGCGCGGCAGGAATTACTGGGATGCAATGGAAAGGGATCTGTTTCGGCCATTGGGAATTCATAACGTGCTGCCGGGCGGAACCGGTTTCTCCGCCGAAAGCCTTGCGCGCATTGGTGTGTTGCTCGACAACCGTGGCCGATACGGCAAGTGGGAAGTGTTTTCCAGAGAGACACACGCGGCGATCCTGCCGACGTCGCTCAAACCCTACTTGCCCGAGTTGAACATGAAATATGGCATCGGCCTGCAAGACGAGTCTCAATATCTGGGTCCAGGCAGCTACGGGCACGGCGGCGGATGCGGCACACTACTTGTTATCAATCCGGAAAAGCACCTCGTCTTTGCGATGGTCAGAAACGGACAGGGAAAAGAATTCAAGAAGTACCGCACGGAAGTGATGGCTTTATTGCGAGATTGGATCAACGAGTGAATGCAGCTACGATTCGTTATCGTTGATGAAGACCGAGGCGGTTATACGCATTACCCAAACAGATTTCATAACACACTGCCTTTTGTCATAACCGGGAAAACGATCTCACCGACATCCCAAGGTCAACGCTCAAAGAACATCATACCCTCAGAACTTCGAGATGTGTACGCCGAGGTTGCTGCCAAGGCCGCTGAACTCCGAGATCAGGGGAGGACGCACAGGGAAGTCTGCAAAGCTTTGAACAACCCTGGTTTCAAGACACGAACTGGTAAACCGTGGCGACATCCTCAACAGATCGTGAAGTTGCTCCGGTCATTCGAGGGTTGAGCAGTGGTCACACACTATTGTTTGTTGTAACTTCATATCCACTGCATGCAAAATTCCCGTTCCCCAAATTCTCCGCCACACTTTGGGCAAGCGTCACCGTCATTCCACACCTGATCTACATGAATTCTACATTTCGGGCAGGCACCAACAATAATCTCTTCCTCAGTTTCTCCATCTGCAGAGCATATCTCTGAGACGTAATCTACAAGCTCATTGCATTCATTGCAAACTCCAGTTTGCGTTTTCACAACGAAACCTGTGTCGGGGCCACCACCAACTTCAACCGTGTAACCACAATCGTTGCATTTGTATTGATATGTCGAGCCCATAGCTCACTCCCCAATAATTTTCACCAGAATCCGCTTACGCCTGCGGCCATCAAATTCATAATAAAAAATATGTTCCCACGGTCCCAGGTGCAGTTTCCCATCTGTAATGGCAACGACAACTTCGCGGCCCATGATCTGGCGTTTGTGATGGGCGTCAGCGTTGTCTTCTCCTGTGCGGTTATGGTGGTAGCTCGTTCGGGACTGGGATCAAAGGGTGCCAGTTCTTCGAGCCATTTGTCGTAGTCATGATGCAGACCCGGTTCGTTATCGTTGATAAAGACTGACGCGGTTATGTGCATTGCGTTGATCAATACCAGACCGTCCTGCACGCCGCTTTCTGTGACCAGTTGTTCTACGTCATTATGAATGGAAACAATTTGTCGTCGCTTTGGAATATCCATCCAAAGTTCTTTTGTGAGTGTT
>CALOEF010000081.1:0-48629 GCA_942492165.1 uncultured Planctomycetaceae bacterium | reverse complement strand
TCATCCATATCCCTATCCTTTAAAGTAAAGGGGACATCAATTTCAGAATTGGAACCTCCATGAGCATGTTCACTCATCTCGGCTCTACCTGTACGCCTGGTAACCTGATCTATCTCTGGTAACTCAAGCAAAAAAATCTTCTACCAAAGTAATACGATTGCTCTCATCTAGAGATACTCCGGGAACCGTTGTTGTTGTTATGGATTGCTTTTACCCTCATTAAACTCAAGGAAGAAAGCTTCTGCCAAAATTTAGAAGCACTATTAACGCGATAATAAATAATGCTACGGGGATTCCCTATAACCAGTTTTTTGAACTTTAATAAACGTCCCAATAAATTAGCATCAAAAATGTTCATTTTTTTCGCACCAATATATTGCCTCCTTCAATGGGTTTGGAAAGTTGCTTTTTGCCTTTCAGTAAATAACTTGCCAAAACAGGGGTTATAGACAAGGCTACTAATAAAGATGCGAGTAAGGAAAAATGGAACAGTTGACGGGACGCAATACGGTACCGCAGATTTTCATCGGTGACTACCACGTTGGCGGCTACGATGACCTTGCCTTGCTTGAGCGTGACGGCCAACTCGACAAACTGCTGGAACCTGTCCTCAAGGCCAGCCAGAGCTGAGGTTTTATTGCAGTGGATTTTTTCCCCATATTTATGGACCTGGAGGGTCGGGACTGCCTGGTTGTCGGTGGTGGCAGCGTCGCGGCCAGAAAGACGCGGTTATTGGTGCGTGCCAGCGCTCGGGTGAAAGTCGTGTCGCCATTGCTTTGCGATACATTGCAAAAGCAACTGGATGCCGGCGAGATTGCCTACAGCCGGCGGAACTTCGAGGACGTTGATATTGCGGGTAAGGTGCTGGTTATTGCCTGCACCGATCAGCAGGCGGTTAACCAGCGGGTATCCGGGCTTGCCAAACAGCAGAATATCCCTGTCAATGTGGCTGATCAGCCGGAGTTGTGCGGCTTTATCGTACCGTCCATCATTGACCGTTCGCCTGTGCAGGTGGCGGTCTCTACCGGCGGACATTCACCGGTACTCGCCCGCCTGTTGCGAGCCAGGCTTGAAAGCTATGTGCCGGCGGCCTACGGACGCCTTGCGAAGCTGGTAGAGAGTTTCCGTGACCAGGTTAAAGAACGCTTCAGCCGTGTTGAACAGCGGCGTCAATTCTGGGAAAACGCCCTGCAGGGGGAAGTTGCCGAGCTACTGTTTGCCGGACGGGATGATATCGCACGTAATCAATTGCAAAGCGCTCTCGACAATAGTGAAGACAACCCGCATCCAGTCGGTGAAGTGTATCTTGTCGGATCGGGGCCGGGCGATCCCGACCTGCTGACATTCCGTGCGATACGCTTGTTGCAGATGGCCGATGTGGTGGTCTATGACCGCCTGGTGGCCACCATTCTGGAACTCGCAGCAAGTGAAATCGTGGAAATTTTCATTCCGGAATCAATGATGATCTCAGCAGCCTGCGCAGCTTCCATATCAAGGATTTTTCGATTCCAGAGCCCCATTGCTGAAATACTGCTGTTGAGCAGCCCGTTCAGGCTTTCTTTAAGCGACCAGTGATAGGTCGTGATCTGATTTACAGAAATTCGATCGAAGAGCAAAAGCGAATGATCGTCATTTTGCGATTCGAGTGTGGAAGAAGGAGTAGAGAACGAATTGACTTCATGCTGTGAGAGAAGCTCTTTAGTCACTCGGTCACCTGCTGTCTTGGAGAGGAGATCAGGTATATATTTTCAATTAGAATTTATCTTTCTAATTGTCAATAACGATAAGCTGACAACCAGGTATGTTGTCTTGGATGTGTATTTGTCAGCTGATTTAATTTACAATTGGAATGTCGTTTTGTGTTTATGTGAGCATCATAAGTAATCGCAAAAAAATTTCCATAGCAAATTAAAAAACAAAATTCACTAAGGACCAATATTGCTTATCAACTCAGAAAGTCAACCTACATTGGTAAACGTTTTAAAGAGATGAAAAGATTTTATTTTCACCTCTCTTTTTGTTTCATTCTCAAACAATTTTTAAAATGAAAAAATTAAATGAACTTGTTGATGTATCAATTGATCTTTTTGTGTCAAAGATCTATGGCTGGTACATGAATGTTTTTATGGTACTGAAAATAATGGATGATGCGACTGTCTTTGAGCTGGCAGAGAAGTCGATTCAGAATGGACAGGAAAGCAAGAATCGATTGCCTTCCGTGTCCAGAGAGATTTATGACATCATTCGCTGCGAAAAACGAGATGATCTCACACATTAATGACTTCAGGCTTGTTCATACCACTGCGCAACAGTAACAGGCACAGGGGCATCGAATGAAGCTCAGAACTGAAATTTATTAACTGGCAATAATTTGAGTTTGAGGATCATCCGAAATATTCACCCAGACATGGACGTGTGGAGCACCGCGATAATGCCACACGAAAGCAGGGCCTTCCAGTCGCCAGTTATCCCAAACCTGATCATTGCCAATATCGCCTGATTGATAGAAGGAAATGCGGCACTGATCCAGACCTCCCTGTTTTTTAATACATTTTCGAACTTCACTTTGATCTGAAGTACGGAAGGGTTCAATGAGTGAACTAAGGACTTTCTGCATCTCCTGCTTTTGATCGCGGGTCATGTCGGCAACAGGCAGTCCGGTGATCTTGTTTGCCGATTTTTTGAACTGGATTTTGGTTTCCTTCGGTGCCTGAGGAACCAGGGCAACTTTCCGTTGTTTTCCATCAAGCATTTTATATACGTGATTCGCCTTTATTGCCTGTTCCCAAAAAACATTTCCCGGATGATTTGCTTTTTCATTAAAGTCATCAGCTGCGTGTCCATAAAAAATAGGGCCACCAAAGGCAAGGTGATCTGCGCTGTCCCCATCACAACGCACTGTAGTGTGTCTGCCTGTCATCACAAATTGAAATTGATCAGAACCTGGAGTTCCAAAAATGGCTATCGATTGATCTTCACCATAACCTCCCTGATCATCCTGAAGCTGCTTGCGGATTTTCTTGTGCCAGCTTGGGTCAAAGTGTCCAAAGAAAATCGCTTCAATAAGTTCCTGTTGGTCCTTGTTAAAGAAATCACTTGTGACAAGCGGCTCCGTAATATTCCAGTTTGCCCGGATGTGTTGGCGCAAAAGTCCATGCTTGTCTTTGTGATCCCATTTAAAACAGACTTTATTTTTTTGTTTCGAATCCAGGCTTTCATAGAGCTTCTTGACGAGTGGTTCCGGAGTTGATTTTGGATCCCCCTTTGTTTGCCCGGCAGAGAGAAGAGTATCTGTGCCTAAAAATTGTGAACCAACCAGTGCAGCCCCCATTGTTTTGACAAAATGACGTCGTGGGATTTGCAGAGAATCAGAAGAGAAGGCATGTAACGGAGAGAGAGAGTTCAATTCCATGAGAGTACCAATCTGTTTTTGTGATGACGGAGTAGAGTCAGATTCGATTAAGAGATATTTTAGTTTATCAACCATTTGGCTGAGACGTCAAACAAAAACCATCAGGATTCTACCGCATTCAACTTAGTCTGATTTGTTGCCTATCTTGGAAATTGCGCTGTGTTAGCTCTGGTAACCCGGTTCTTGTCATGTCACACTGGGTGTGTCCCTGTGTATAGTTGATGGGGGTTGGGCCATTTGTGAAATATGGCAGAAGCAGTGACGGGCATAATTGAATGTTGATGAGTATGGGTTTAGAATACTATGTTCCCTTACCTACATTTCCATAATCAGGTTCTTTTAACAGTCTAGTCGGGCAACAGATAGCGTGCTGAAATTTCATCTTCGAATTTTGGATAAGCAAAGACAGAATTCTGACTGTTCAATGCGAAAGGCAACAGGAAAACTGATTTCTTCGCTGTTTATCACAGGAGGATTTGCCTGCCTTTTCTTTGTTGCATCTTCCGGTATCGCCCAGGAAACCAAATCTCCTGACAAAGCAGGAACCGGTTCAGCTAAAAAAAAATCAGTGAATCCAGCGACTGAATCAAAGCCTTTGCCGGGACCAGAAAAATTATTAAATGGTGGAAATTTTTGGGATCACTGGAAATATTTTAGTGAGGAAGACAAAGAAGAAAACCGGAACGTCACCTGGAAAGTTGTCAGTGGTGGTAAAGATCAACCCAGTATTTTGACCTGTACCGGAAAACCTTACGGTTATATTCGCACACAAAAATCGTATGAAAATTTTCGATTCAGTATGGAGTGGATGTATCCGAAAGATCCGAATGCGAACAGCGGCATTCTGTTATTTACAACAGGGCCTGATAAAGTCTGGCCAAAAGCATTTCAGATTCAGTTGCATCGTCCCAAAGTCGGTAACGTGTTTCCGATACCGGGTAGTGGGGCCAAATCGGCTAATGGACTCTCTGGACTCTCTCCCACAACTCCCTTGAACTTACCGGTTGGTAAATGGCATCAATGTGTATTAACATGCCGGAAAGGCACCATTTCTGTAACGATCAACGGGGTGAAGCTTGGCGAATTGGCTGGCTGTGATCCCAGCAAAGGTACGATTGCCCTCCAGAGCGAAGGGTCAGAAATTCATTTTCGAAAGCTGGTTGTTGAAGTACTCCCGCCCGATCCCGTACCTCCCGGGAAGCCCAAAGGCTCCTGAGCTGCAATTTCGGTTAGACTTTTGATTGATTCAGCGAGTGGTGTTTCCTTGACGCCTCCATTACTTCTTATGGGGATGACGCAAAACCATTGTCGGGCAGGGGGCGTGTCGTAATACTCTTTCCGCAACCGATCCGAGCGCCAGTCTGGCGATTCCCGTATAACCGTGCGAGGGAATCACGATCAGGTCGATATCATGGTCTTTGGCAAAGTCGGCAACTTTGATTCCCGGATCTCCTACCATTGTTTCAAATTTGACCCCCTCAATTTGATGTTTTTCAAACTCGGTTTGAGCATATTGATTCACGTGTTCGGTTCGTTTCTCATCAGTCAGTCCGCCGAACAAAACGCCCGGCGAAACCAAATCCAGTGGGACCATCACATGCACTACGGTGACCGACTGCGGGGCTTCTGCAATGAGAATGGCCTTCTTGATGGCTTCCAGAGAGCTTTCAGAAAAATCGACAGGGAACCAGAATTTTTTTCCCATGAAAGTAGCTCATGATGTCATGCTTTCCTGAATGGGAGAGAGTGAAAACAAACGACTGTTTTAATTAATATGTAATCGACGTCAGAGGCAACAGCACTGTTAGAGATTTACGACAGGTCAACTACTGGCCTGCTCATCGAATTCCCCAGTCTTGTAACGGCTCCAGTATTTATCCAGTTCCTGTTTGACCCTGTTAGAGAGCAGCAGCACACCCAGGATATTAGGGAAAGGCCATACCCAGGATCATCAGATCACCAAAGTCCAGTACGTTGGTTGCAGAAACAATGGAACCCAGTACCACGAATACCAGAAACAGAATTCGATAAGCGAGTGGAACCCGTTTACTGTCGCCAAACAGAAATGCCCAGCATCGTTCTCCATAGTAAGACCAGGAGATCATTGTTGAGTAGGCAAAGAGAATCACAGAGACAGAGAGCACATATTTAAAATACGGGATCTGTGAGTCCATTGCTTCTGCTGTCAGGGCAGCACCTTCATTGGATGCGATCAGGTCTGCATATTGCGGATCGTTATAAGCTCCCGTGATGATAATAACCAGTGCGGTCATTGTACAGATCACGATGGTGTCGACGAAGGGACCCAGAGAGGCTACGATTCCTTCGCGGACGGGAAATTTGGTTTTGGCGGCTGAGTGAGCAATGGCCGCTGACCCGACGCCAGCTTCGTTCGAGAAAGCCGCACGCTGGAATCCGATGACCAAAACGCCCATAAAACCGCCATACATGCCGCGTCCGGGTCAAAGGCACCTTCGATGATTGCCATAAACGACGCCGGGATTTTTCCGGATATTCATGATAATAATCGCCATGCAGGCCAGAACATAAATACCGCACATCAGGGGACGATTTTTTCTGTCGTTCGGGCAATACTGCGAATGCCACCGATAATCACAATTCCCACGAAAAATGCCATTAACAGGCCGTACACCCAGTTGTTTTCTTTCAGTAAGGGAATGGTCTCTGCTACAGCACCCAGAGATTGTTTGACCTGAAATGAATTACCTCCTGCCAGTGAGCCGCCGATACACAAGATGGCAAACAGGATGGACAGGAATTTTCCCAGACCTTTCATGAAAAGCATTGTTGGGGAACTGTTCATTTAAACCGACAGACAGATAGCACATTGGTCCCCCCATTACGCGACCATCCGGACTGATGCGACGATAAATTTGGGCGAGCGTACATTCAGCAAATTTGGAAGTCATACCCAGTAAACCGGCCAGCATCATCCAGAACATGGCTCCGGGGCCACCTGTGCCGATCGCGATGGCCACACCGGCGATATTACCCAGTCCCACGGTTGCAGACAGGGCGGCGGTTAAAGCCTGAAAGTGTGTGACTTCACCCGCATCTTTCGGGTCATCATATTTGCCCATCACTAATAAAATAGAATGTTTGAATGCGCGCAGATTGATGAAGTTCATGCGGAAGGTGAAATAAGTGGCTCCAATAACCAGCCAGAGTACGGCCAGCGGAATTCCTTTCGCTACCCTTTGTTTCCTTTGATTTGTGTCGGACCTGACTCGGTGTTAAAGGAACCGGAAAAAAGAAAACACTTGCGACTGCTTCGTTGAAATTTCCGAAAAGCTTATCGACTTTTTGTTCGACCAGTTTAAAACCATGGAGTTCGGTTTTGGCTTCTTCTGCTTCGTTGAAGATCCTTGTTTCGGCTGGTTTTTCCAGATTCGGCGGGCTGCTTCGGACGCTGGAGTGACCTGAAACGTGCTGGGATCATCCAAGAAGATCAGAACAATTGCAGTCCCAAACCCAAAACTCGGTTTGCAGGGCGATGTCGATGGTCAAAATTCATGAATATGGATTTCCAATTGCTGTTCAGGATTGTCGGAGATGGAAAATCAAATCAGATTTCAAACTTTGTTTACAGGTCAAAGTGATAAAAATGGATGGATTTGCGTATTTCATCTCGTTTTTGATTCGAGTCGGTCCCGCCGATTCGTTGCAGGGACTGTGGCTTTATGTTCACGTGCGTGTTGTTTGCACCGTTCATGCCTCAAAAGTTGTATGAGGTTATCAAATAACAGTTTACGTTCCAAGACGATTCTGGAAAAACGCGCGAATTCCAGGGCGATTTTGAAACTGAATCTCAATAGTTTATTATTGACAATATTGGTTGTCAAAAATAACAAATCTGCCTAGGATGCTGGTATAAAGAAAGAATCAAAGGGTGTTGATTCTGTTGGCTCCTAATCACAACCCGGTTTTTGTTTGATTCGTGAAAATGAACGGGTTTTTCCTTCCCATTGTGGAAAACGATCCATGCGAGTTTCAATTGATGATAATGATCGTAGTTTTTTGCTGGGGCTTAACCGTCTTAAGTCTGCGACAATCCATGAAATTTGTGAGCAAGAAGGTGTCACCGCGACTGCTGTTCGTCAGCGACTCGTCCGTTTACAGGGACTGGATTTAATCGCGCGCACTCAGGTCAAAGAAGGCCGGGGTCGACCACATTATGTTTATTCTGTGACGAGTTCAGGAACACGTTTGCTGGGAGATAATTACGCTGAGTTAGCGAATATCCTCTGGGAAGAACTGAAAGGCATCGATGACGAAGAATTACGCTGCCGATTGGCTTCACGAATTCAGACTGCCCTGGTGCAGCAGTATGGAAAACACGTGGATGCACCTTCCCTGCATGGGCGGATGGAGCAGTTGAAGCAGGCTCTGGAAGAACGCGGGTTTGTGGTCGAACTGGATCAAACCGGTCCACTTCCCATTTTGCGGGAACATAATTGTCCTTACCACGATATTGCCAGGGCAGATGCTTCGATTTGTGAACTGGAGCAACGAGTGTTTGAACGCGTGCTGGGTACCAAAATGAATCTCTCGGAATGTTGTCTGGACGGACATCATTGCTGTGAGTTTGAAGCACAGACCAGTTAATTTAAATGTGAAAATCAAATCAGTTTATTTAGATCAGGTTCGGAATTCGAATCGAATTTTGGATGACAGGATGAATGCTTAAATGAGTTTGTTAAAAATTTCAGATCTACATGTATCAGTCAGTGGCACACCGATCTTAAAAGGTGTCAACCTGGAAATTAAGCAAGGTGAAGTTCACGCTTTGATGGGACCCAACGGTTCCGGAAAAAGTACGCTGGCCTATGCAATGGCAGGTCACCCCAGCTACGAAATTACTCAAGGGAAAATTGAGATCGACGGAACCGAGATTTCCGAACTCGATCCCAATGAACGTGCTCGACTGGGACTGTTTCTGGCATTTCAGTATCCGGTCGTGATTCCTGGCGTCAAAGTTGCTGACTTCCTGCGACATGCGATGTCCAATGTGCGAAACCCAGATCGGAAAGAAGGCGAAAAACTGATTCCGATGCGTGAGTTCCGCAAAGAATTGCGAGAGCGGATGAGCGAACTGGGCATGGACCTGGAAATGGCACGTCGTTATTTGAATGATGGGTTTTCAGGTGGTGAAAAGAAACGCATGGAAATTCTCCAGCTGGCAATGCTTCAGCCCAAGTTCGCCGTTCTCGACGAAACAGACAGTGGATTGGACAGCGATGCCGTCAAAGTGGTGAGCGAAGGGCTTAGCAAATTATCGGGACCGGAGATGGGCGTCCTGATTATTACGCACCACGAACGGTTACTGGAATTCAATCAACCTCAGTTTACACACGTGATGCTGGCTGGCAGAATCGTCGAAACAGGCAATGCTCAATTAGCGGCAGAGTTACACGAGCATGGTTATTCCAGTGTTCGCGAACGCCACCCTGAAGCGGCAGCGGAAGAAGTTGTTGAAGCCGTATAACTTTTATGAATGGATTTATTACAGCGTCAGTATCATGCAAATCACGCTGTCAAAGATTGATCAATCAGTCAAGAAAATTATTAATCAACTACGGAATTGCTTCCTGATTCTGGGACGCATTTTGAAATACAAAGTGGGAGAAATTGAAATGGCGACCAGGTTGGATACCAATTCTGAAAACGAAAATGTTGACATTGGTGATTACCAATACGGCTTTCACGACCCCACCGACAAATATGTATTTACAGCGAAAAAAGGTTTGAGTCCTCAGGTGGTTGCTGAGATTTCTGAAATGAAAAATGAGCCGGCCTGGATGCGGGATTTTCGGTTGAAATCGTTAGAGATTTTCGACCAGAAACCTGTTCCACAGTGGGGTGGGAATCTGAACGAGCTCAACCATCAGGATATTCATTATTTTGTCCGTGCTTCGGAAGGGCAAGGTCAAAATTGGGATGATGTGCCTGATGACATTCGAAAAACCTATGACCGTCTGGGCATTCCTGAAGCAGAGAAAAAGTTTCTGGCCGGTGTGAAAGCGCAGTATGAATCCGAAGTGGTTTATGGCAGCCTGCAGGAAGACCTTGCCAAGCAGGGTGTCATTTTTACTGATACCGACTCTGCATTAAAGGATCATCCTGATCTGCTCAAAGAGTATTTCGGTAAAGTGATTCCTCCCGATGATAATAAATATGCAGCTTTGAATTCGGCTGTCTGGTCGGGTGGCTCATTTGTGTATGTGCCTCCCGGAGTACATATTGAATTTCCGCTTCAGGCTTACTTCCGAATCAACTCGGAAAACATGGGGCAGTTTGAACGCACGCTGGTCATCGTGGATGAAGGGGCTTCCTGCCATTATGTCGAAGGCTGTACGGCTCCGACTTACAGTTCCAATAGTCTGCACTCAGCTGTGGTGGAGATCGTTGTGAAGAAGGGCGGGCGTTTCCGTTACACGACGATTCAGAACTGGTCCAATAATGTTTATAACCTGGTTACGAAGCGCGCCTTTGCTTATGAAGACTCGCTCATGGAGTGGGTTGATGGCAATTTGGGGTCCAAGTTAACCATGAAGTATCCGGCCATCTTCCTGATGGGCGAAGGAGCTCGTGGCGAGACGCTTTCGATTGCCTTTGCCGGCAAAGGACAGCATCAGGATGCAGGGGCCAAAATGGTCCATTGTGCACCGAATACTTCAAGCCGCATTATCTCGAAAAGTATTTCAAAAGATGGCGGCAGATCCAGTTATCGTGGGCTGGTCAAGGTTGATCCGGAAGCGGATGGATGTAAATCAAACGTAGTCTGTGATGCACTGCTACTCGATCCTGATAGCCGCAGCGATACTTATCCATATATTGAAATTGAAGAGAACGATGTTGCCATTGAGCACGAAGCCAGCGTTTCAAAAATTGGTGAAGAACAGTTGTTTTATCTGATGAGTCGTGGTTTGACTGAAGTCGAAGCTTCTTCGATGATCGTGACCGGATTCATTGAGCCGCTCGTCAAAGAATTACCAATGGAATACGCGGTGGAAATGAATCGGCTGATCGAATTACAGATGGAAGGTTCCATCGGTTAATCCGGCTCTTTGTTTTTAAAGATTCGATACAAACGAATTAGTTTATTTACAAGCAAGATATTGAAGTAAGAATAGATAATAGTATGAGTACTCCTTCGGTTAAAACATCTGCTGAAATCCCAGCAGGATTTGGTGAAGCGGCTTTTGAAGCATTCCTGGCAACTCGGAGCGAGCCAGAATGGGTCACTCAATCCAGACGACAGGGATTCAAGCGATACTGCGAACTTCTAGAATCCGATCTGGATCCAGAGGAATGGCGCCGCGTCGATTTACGTGCCATGCGTCCGGATCGATTTCAATTGAGTTCCAGTTCTGAAATCGCAAACGATTCTGTAGACGATAAAGAGACAGCCACATTGCTCAAAGGTCAGGCGGAATTTGCCGGACACGTGACCCATGTCGATGGTCAGCTGATTTCAACTGATTTGTCTTCAGAGTTGGCAGCCAAAGGTGTGATTTTTGGCGATCTTTCTACAGTTGTCCAAGAGCACAGCGATTTGATTCAAAAACACTTTATGGCCAAAGCAGTCAACAGTGATACGGATCGTTTCTCAGCCTGGCATGCTGCATTCTGGACGGGGGGAACGGTTTTATATGTGCCTCGTAATGTCGTGATTGATGCGCCTTTACATAGTCTCATTACACTTCAGGCCGAGAAAGCCGCTGATTTCAGTCATACGCTCATCATTCTTGAAGAGGGCGCCTCGGCAACGTTGTTGGAAGAGACTGCTTCTACTTCGGAAGCGAATCTCGGATTACATGTAGGCGCTGTGGAACTGATCCTGGCAAAAGAAGCACGCCTGCGCTACGTACAATTGCAAAACTGGAATAGCAAAGTCTGGCATATTGCACATCAGGCGGGGCGCGTTGACAGTAACGGATTTTTGCAATGGACGGTTGGCGGGATTGGTGCGAAGTTAGCGCATATTCACCAGGATGTAGTGCTTGACGGTCGCGGTGCCGAAGCCGAAGTGAATGGCGTTACTTTTTCTACCGATAAACAAATTCATTCTTTCTATACACAACAAGGTCACAACGCTCCTGATACACGCTCTGATCTATTATATAAACAGGTGCTACGTGATGAATCTCGCGCGATCTGGCGTGGAATGATTCGAGTAGAAGAGGAAGGTCAGCAGACTAACGGTTATCAAAGAAATGACTCGTTGATGCTTTCTCCAACCTCGCGGGTTGATGCCATTCCCGGATTGGAAATCGAAGCCGATGATGTACGTTGTACGCATGGTGCAACCGCAGGACGCGTTGATGAAGAGCAAATATTCTATTGCATGTCGCGTGGTATGTCAGAATATGAAGCGATGCATATGATTGTAGAAGGTTTCTTTCAGACTGTCTTTGACCGGATTCCGGTAGAAGTTGTCCGCGAAACTCTGAATCAGGCTATTATTAAAAAATTGGGATTTGGTCGGTAGTTTTTGACTGTTGGTAGACAATAATTAAGTAGCGTCATGTCTGAATTTGAACAAATTGCTTCCATTGATGAATTTGGTACAGCTGATCGTCTGGAAGTATTTATTGATGATACACCCGTCTTACTCATTCGATTAAATAACCAGTACTTTGCGATCGAAGATGTCTGCACACATGATGGACAACCTCTAACTGATGGGTCTATTGAAGAAGGTGCGATCATCTGCCCACGTCACGGTGCCCGTTTTGATTTGGAAACAGGGAAAGCACTTTGCATGCCAGCTACAAAGGCAGTGCAGACTTTTGAAATCGAAATCAGAGATCAACAAATATTTGCACGTCCCCAAAATTTAAATTAGTTATTCATGATTATTTTCAGAGATGTACAGGCTTCATTTGAACCATTGATATTTAAGCTGTTTTATTAGATTGTTTTTCGATTCATAAAGTGAAAAGGAGAGAAATGTCAGATCAACCAGACAACACGCCAGAGGAAAATAGTGGAGAAGCACAGCTGCCCCTTTTTTCTGCGATGAAAGGTGTCGGAGGCGAAGAAGCTTTGGTAGAAGCTCTCAAGCAGGTGATTGATCCGGAACTGAATATTAATATTGTCGATTTAGGTTTAGTCTACGGAGTGCAGCGCACCGAAGAGAGCAATGAGAAAGTAAATGTTTCAATGACTTTAACGAGCCCTGCCTGTCCGGCTGGTCCACAAATTATTCAGCAGGCAAAGATGGCATTAGAGCGTCTTGATGATGTAGACGAAGCCAGTATTCAATTAACGATGTCCCCTCCCTGGTCGCCCGATTTGATGACAGACGATGCGCGAGATGAGTTGGGGATTTTTTAAAAATCCCTTTTCTTGTCAGGTCAAATGCACAACTGCCAAAGAACCATGTCCCGAGATCTGTTCAGATTAACTCAGGTTTGATACGTGGTGAAGTCGAATTCCCGAATTTGTGCTAACTCATTTTTTCGATTAAGAGTTGCCGAACAACTTTCGGGTCAGCACCTTTAATGTCACGCATGACTTGACCAATTAACGCACCGACGGCGGCCTGTTTTCCACTCTGGAAGTCAGCGACTGCCTTTTCATTTTTATCAACGACGGCTTGAACGATGGCTTCGAGCTCTCCGGTGTCTGAGACGAGAGCCAGACCTTTATCCTCAATGATTTGCTGTATTTGTTTCACTCCGGGAATCTCTTCTGAATGATTCAGCAACTCTTGAAATACGGTCCGTGCACTGTTAATTGTAATTTCATCTCCGTTGACTTTTTGCAGGACGGTCGAGAGAACTTCTGGTTTGATTGCAAACTCGGAAATTGCCAGTTCGCGTTCTTTCAATTCACGGAGTACGTCTTGTGTCATCCAGTTTGCGGCCTGTTTACCGTTTTCACAACTTTCGGCAATGGTTTCAAAATAGTCCGCAAAATCAGATCCCTGGTCTATGATGACAGCTGCGTCGTAGACAGAGAGCTGGTATTGATTTTCAAAGCGGGCTCTGCGTTCAGCGGGCCGCTCGCAGAGTTCTGATAAGACTCTTTTGCGTTCTGCATCGGTTACGGTGACCGGGGCCAGATCAGGGTCGGGGAAATAACGGTAATCGGCGGCGTCTTCTTTGCCCCGTTGTTCCAGCGTTACGCCACGGGCAGCATCCCAGCCGCGTGTTTCTTTGGGAACGTCATGCAGGCTCAGACCTTTGTCCTGCCATTCTTCCCACTGGCGATCGACTTCATATTCAATCGCCTGTTCCACGCCGCGAAAACTGTTCAGGTTTTTAATTTCGACAATGGGTGTTGGTATGGTCTCACCATTTTCTTTGTGAACATGCAGGTTCACGTTTGCGTCGCAACGCAAACTCCCTTCCTGCATGTTGCAGTCGGAAACGGCGATATATGTCAGCAGCAGTTTCAGCTCTTCCAGATAGGTGCGTGCTTCCTGAGCCGAGCGCAGGTCTGGTTCGGAAACGATTTCAATGAGTGGTGTTCCGCATCGGTTTAGATCGACTTTGCTGTCCTGTCCGCGTCCTGACTCATCATGACTGTTTTTGCCGGCGTCCTCTTCTAAATGTGCGCGGATAATACCGATTTTTTTCTTCTCACGGGTCTCCCGATCAATTTCAATTTCCAACCAGCCGTTCTGGCTCATCGGCAGATCAAATTGGCTGATTTGATAAGCTTTGGGAAGATCAGGATAGTAATATTGTTTGCGGTCCCATTTTGTGAAAGAAGGGATTTCGCAGTTGATTGCCAATCCTGTTTTCATGCCCAATTGAAACGCTTCCCGGTTCAATACAGGCAGTGCACCAGGCAATCCAAGACAGACCGGGCAAGTTTGTGTGTTGGGTTGGTCCGGATTAAATTTTGTGGAACAACCACAGAATAGTTTCGTTTTGGTCTGTAACTGTACGTGGACTTCAAGACCGATGATGACCGTATAGTCCATTATGTCACGCTACCCTTTAATTCAATGTTCAAGTGATTCAATTTCAAGTAATACTGTCAGTGGTACGACAGGTTATATTTATTCAGGATGCATTAAATGCCATTCCGTTTCTCGTTCAAACATACGGGCTGCACGTAAGAGCCGTTCTTCTTCCAGAGGTGGAGCCAGTAGTTGTAAACCGATCGGAAGATTATTTTTGCTCATGCCTGCTGGAATCGAAATACCAGGGATGCCGGAGAGGTTGGCGCTGGTTGTGAAGATGTCTGCCAGATACATGGCCAGCGGATCATCGACCAGTTCGCCGATGGCAAACGCAGGAGTGGGAGTGACCGGGGAAGCAATGATATCAACAGATTGAAATGCCTGTTCAAAGTCATTGCGAATGAGTCGTCGGACTTTTAAGGCCTTGAGGTAATAGGCGTCATAGTAGCCGGATGAAAGTGCATAAGTTCCCAGCATGATGCGGCGTTTGACTTCAGCACCGAATGCTTCACCACGACTGGCGGCATACATGTCAATCATGTCTTCGAATTGTTCAGCACGTCGGCCGTAATGGACTCCATCATAGCGGGCAAGATTACTGGATGCTTCAGATGGGGCAATGATGTAATAAGTGGCAACGCAGTATTTTGCGTGCGGTAATTCGATGGGAACCAGTTCGGCACCCAATGATTTGTAGACATCCAGTGCGCGAAGCGTGGCTGCTTTGACTTCTTCGTCTAACCCTTCTTCGTGTAGATGTTCGACATAACCGACTTTGAGATTTTCCAGCGGCTGTTCCAGCCTGGCGGTATACTCCGGAACCGCAGCATCCAGACTGGTGGTATCACGCTGATCTTTACCGGCAATTGTTTCCAGGATTAACGCCGCATCAGTGACATCTCTTGTGAAGGGGCCAATTTGATCCAGTGAACTGGCAAAGGCAATCAATCCGTATCGAGAAACGCGGCCATAAGTGGGCTTCAGACCGACGACACCACAAAAGCTGGCTGGCTGACGAATTGACCCGCCGGTATCACTGCCTAGCGAGAGCGGTGCGAATCCAGCTGCCACAGCTGCTGCAGAGCCGCCGCTTGAACCCCCGGCAGCATATGTGGAGTTCCAGGGATTGGTGGTTGTCTTGAATGCCGAGTTTTCAGTTGACGAACCCATGGCAAATTCGTCCAGATTCGTTTTGCCAATCAGGACCGCATCGGCGGCTTTGAGCTGTTCTACTATATGTGCATCATAGGGAGGTGAAAACTGCTCCAGCATTTTACTGGCACATGTCGTAGGGACTCCTTTTGCACACATGTTATCTTTGAGAGCGACAGGAATTCCGGCCAGTTTTCCCAATGAATCTCCCGCTTTTCGTCTCTGGTCGACTTCTCTGGCTTTCTCCAAAGCGGCTTCCTGCTGGACAGATAGAAAAGCATTGATGCTGCCGTCACGACGAGAGATTTCATCCAGGCAGGCAGTCGTGATTTCTTCACTACTGATCTCTCCGGAATTCATCTTTGCAATTAATTCACTCGCGGATACTGATGTGATAGACATGGATTGTCGCATCTCCATATAAGTTTGAAAGGCCCGACTTGTCAGCAAGCCGGGCCTTAAATGTTCGATTTGATATGCTCAATTAACGGGAGCCGGGCAGCTAAAGGATTGCGGGTACGAGGAAATAATTTCCATCCGTTAGAGGAGCATTAGCTAGCGCGTCGTCTCGGGGAAGACTGGTTTGTAACTGATCTTCTCGAAAGACATTAGAGATTTCAATCGCATGCGCCATTGGCTCAATCGCTGCTGTATCCAGCTCATCGAGCATGGCGATGTATTTCAGCACAGACCCCATCTGCGTCCCCAAGGACTGGATTTCCGTTTCCCCGGAAAGCTTCAGTCGGGAAAGGGAAGCAACTTTCAGTACTTCATCCTGAGTGAGTTGAGTGCTCATCGTTTATCTACTTTAGAGCAGGGGAGAATTATTTAGTCGGTAGCGTAAACGGTTTTTTAGCAACAGCTTTTGTTACTTTACCGGATCGGATGCATTGAGTGCAAACACGTTGAGATTCAACGCTGCCACCTACCTGAACCCGGATCTTTTGCAGGTTAGGACGGAAGACTCGCTTGGAGATTCCGGTTGTCTGTCGACCGTTACCACCCAGATATTTGTACTTACCACGTTGGCGAACTCGATTACCGACTACCGGAGCCTTGCCACAGGAATCACACTTTTGACCCATTGTAAACTCTTTAACTATCTAGTGGGTTCTAAAAATTTCAGCTATTGCTGATTTTAATTGACGCAAAATGACCGATGTTTGAACCTTCGGTCCTTCTTTAGGAACCCAATAGTATATTTGTCACGTCTCATAATGCAACCGATGCCACTTATATATCGTTTCCTGCTTTTGGAAAAGTTGGAATTGGTGTCCTGAAAATACATTTCAAATTGAAATTTGTACTATTGGCGTCTTGTTTTTGAAAAAATGATTCCATGACAGCCATCAGTTGAATGATATATGAAAATTATAAGTCATTTATATTTAAAGGCTTATGGGAATTTATGGTCAGGGGATGATTTGATTGGCACGCGAATCGCATATTGTTTTACACCATGAGACAGGACATCGCTTGTGGACAAGCATTCTTGCACAAAAGTAAACCAATTTTGCATCTGGAACAGGATCTTAAGGATAAAGGAGTATGGATTATGTTGGTTTTGACACGGAAGTTGGCTGAGGGAATCCGAATTGGTGATGACATTCTGGTAAAAGTGATTCGGACGGGAAAAGGTTCCATCAAAATCGGCATTGATGCACCCGATCGACTGCGCGTCGTGAGAGGCTGAGCTGTTTGAGGAAGAAACAGGTTAGAATTAAAAGCAAACCGGTGGTCAAAGGGCTGGGAAAGCATCAGGACGGCGATTATCTGTCTGAAGCCTGCTCCCACCGGGATGCTGACCGTCGTTGAAGCGGCCCGTCTGGTTTGTTAAACGAAATCGATGCCTGATATCTGCTGCTGACGGCTACGATCTGCCCAGGGGGGATTTTTCAAGTCGGAAGTGCTTGAGAAGTCGGGCAGATTCTGATTGGGCTGGAGTATGCGTGTGCGGTGAAACCGGAAGGGAGTACGACGAAACAGATGCTGTAGCAACAAGCTCGGCTTGTATGGGTTGTGAACGTGAAGTGGCAAACCGTGCGTCGCTGTTACAGATCTTAATAACAGGAAATGATCATCTATTGATGGTTTTCTGTGATGTCATTAATTACCGGGTGTTCAAATCTGATGGTCAGTGTGTATGTGGGGTAGGTTGACTGTCTTTTCCTGAGCACCCGGTAATTTTTTATCCGGGAACGTTTCCTCACTCAGTTTGGTTCTGCTGCAAATGCTGCCTTTTTAGAAGTACCCCCCAATTACAACATCACCAAAGGCATAATCAGCCAGCAGTATTGACGCCGTTGTTCAACGGGAGCGATAATTGAATCGAATCTTGTTCGTTTTGAAATCAAAGTGTCTGAAAGTGTATCATCATCAAAATAACGGATCCGTTCCATGTCGCAGCATGTTGATTATCTGGTTGTTGGCTTAGGTGGTATGGGCAGTAGTGCTTTGTATCATTTAGCACGTCGCGGTCTGAAGGTGCTGGGGATCGAACAGTTTGGAATCGCCCATGACCGAGGTAGCTCTCATGGAGAAACTCGAATTATTCGCAAGGCCTATTTCGAACATCCCAATTATATTCCGTTATTACAGCGCGCTTATGAACTCTGGAGTGAACTGGAGCAGGAATCAGGAAGTCTACTTTTCGTTCCCTGTGGCTTGATGGTGGCAGGTCCTTCCGAAGGAGAGGTGATTCAAGGTGTGCATCTGGCTTCACGATTGTATGGTGTGGATGTCGAGAAAGTATCCACAGAAGAAGCGGCACAACGTTTTTCCGGCTTTCAAATTCCCCCTGGTTTTGAAGTCACTTATGAATCTGAGGCTGGTTTTCTGTTTGTGGAAGAATGTGTGAGAGCTCACATTGAGTGTGCGATAACACGGGGAGCTCAGGTCTGTCTGAATGAGAACATTAATGCGATTTCGATTTCTGATGACTTGATTGAAGTGCGGACGAACACGCAACACTATACCGCTTCGCAAATGATCGTTACTGCCGGGGCGTGGAGCAGTTCCTGTCTGCAGGAACTGAATTTGCCGCTTCAGGTAGTGCGTAAACTTCTTTTTTGGAACAGAGTGAAGCAGCCGGTCTACAACCTGGATGCAAAGAATGGTGGCTTCTTTTTTGATATGCCTGAGGGGGAGTTTTATGGTTTCCCCTCACTTGACGGAGAAACCGTTAAGCTGGCTGAGCATTCTGGCGGTGAGGTGATTACCGATCCAGGAAACTTGAACCGGGAATTACTGGCCAATGATGCGGATGCGATATCCCGTTTTGTCAGGCAAGTCATGCCCGAATTAGAACCAACACCCATCCGGCACGGCACGTGTATGTACACAAAAACGCCCGATGGGCACTTTATCATTGATCGTCATCCACGAAATGAACGGGTTGTGTATGGCGCTGGTTTTTCCGGACATGGATTCAAATTTGCATCCGTCATCGGGGAAATTCTGGCTGATCTGGTGACAGAAGGTTCTACTGCTTGTCCTGTCGATTTTCTCTCAGCTAATCGATTCTCTTCTGTTTGAAATCAGTCGGCAGGCGTAATTGGTAAGATGTGACCCATTTTGTCACGTTTCGTTTGCAGGTAGAACTCACGATCTTTATGGGGTGGGGCAACGACCGGCACCTGTTCCACCACTTCCAAATCAAAGCCTGTATAAACATCAGAATCTGTTTTTTTAGGATTATTTGTCAGCAGGCGGACTTTGGTGAGACCCAGGTCCTTCAAAATCTGGACTCCAACTGTGAAGTCCCGGCTGTCCGCTTTAAATCCCAGTTGAATGTTGGCTTCGACCGTATCAAATCCCTGATCTTGAAGCACATATGCCTTTTTTTTAGGAATCAGGCCTTTGCCACGTCCCTCCTGTGGCAGATAAACGACTGCTCCCGCTTCTTCCTGGCAGATCGCTGCCATCGCCATGTGTAACTGATCTCCACAATCACAGCGAAGTGAATCAAGCAGGTCACCTGTAAAACAAGAGGAATGCATTCGCACCAGTGGCGCGGATATCGAGGAAAGATCTCCCCAGACCAGAGCAACGGGTTGCTGGTTTTCATGTTCAACGGAATAGCCGATGACTTGAAATTCGCCATACTTTTTTGTCTTGATGGGAACTTCTACTTCCCGATGAACCAGTTTTTCGCTGATATATCGATGGCGGATGACTTCTGCTGTCGAAATGATGGGGATGTCAAACTGCTCTGAAATTTCCTGCAGTTCCGCGGAGTCAGCCATGCCAAACCCTTTTTGGCTGAGAATTTCTATCAGCACTCCGACCGGCTTTAATCCTGCCATCTGAAGCAAATCGCCAGTTGCTTCTGTATGACCCGCTCGGCGAAGGATGCCTCCCTGTTTGGCGAGCAGGGGGTGGATATGGCCGGGGCGTACAAAGTCTGATGCTTTGGAGTTTTCGTCACTCAATGCGCGAATGGTGAGTGCTCTGAATTCGGCACTGACACCACTTCCACTATCTTTATGGTCGACGGGAATTAAAAACTGTGTTTGATTGGGGGCAGTATTTTCATCTGGTCCGACAATCGGATTAAGTTGCAGTCGATCGGCAACTTCCTCGGGAAGCGAGACACAGAGTTCGCCGCTACCGTATCTCAAGAGAAACTGCACAATTTGTGGAGTGATGCATTCTGCGGCGACAATGAAATCACCTTCGTTTTCCCGCTCACTGGAATCGGTGACGATAACCGGTTTCCCTGCACGCAATTGTTCGAAGACATGTTGGATGTGAGTCGCAGGAGAATTGGAATTTGCTGAATCAGACATTGGTTTGTTTTATAGCCGCCCGAAAAGTTGGTAACGAAATTAAATTAAAAAAATTCACTGAGAGTGGAAGTCCTCATGCAGAACTTGTGCTAACTTTATTCTATAGACGAGACATTTACTGGCAATCAAAGATATCCTGTTTTTGAAAGAACTGCCTGATTCCATCAAAATTAAAGAGAATAGGCTGTTGTTTACAGCGGATATTTCTTTTTAATCATTGTAAGGATTTTTCGCTACGACAGGTCTTTGACAGTTGTTCTGGTCAGAACAACTGGAAAAATCGAATAGAAACAGATTAAGGCTTAATAATCCGCATGTGTTCAAAAGGACATGTTTATTGAAGGTGATCTAGTTAAAAGTTGACAATTCAATAAACTTTGATACATTGAATCATTAGGGAAAGTTCATATGATAGTGGACTGATCCTGATCCGCAGAATTCAATCAACGCGTGAAGACTCGTTGGTTAACTTGCCTTTAAAAACTTTCCTTACAATCCAGCCAGCGAATTTGCGTTTTCAAATTTAAACACACTTTAAGTGGTCTTCCAGTGATTGCATTTTTTTTCTGTCAGACCTGCATTTAAAGATTAAAACCAGTTGCACAGGAGTTAAAGAATGGATTTCCGAATCAAGGGCTCTCGGACACCCCAGATCCTCATGCTATGCGGAGTGCTGACTCTATTTCTTGCTACAGGAAATATTGCGAGAGATATTCTGGCGGCACCTGTTGCTGAAACAAAAATAGATTATAAGGCAATTCAGATTGGCCCCCATCCCGGTGGTAAAGAATTGCTGACGATGAGAGGACCTGATGCACGGCAACAGGTCTTTGTGACTGGCGTTCAAACGAATGGCAAATTACAGGACCTGACTCGAAATGTAACTTACGTAATTCAGCACAAAGAAATTGCGACCATTTCAGCAGATGGTTATATCACGCCTCATAAAGATGGCGAGACCCGTTTAACGGTAACAGCCAGTAATGGAAAAACCGCATCGATTCCCATCTCGGTCAAAGGTATCGCAACACCTGAGGCGATTAACTTCAAAAATCAGATTACTCCGATCTTTACTAAGTTGACCTGTAACAGTGGTGGTTGTCATGGAAAAGCCAGTGGGCAGAATGGTTTTAAACTGTCGTTGCTTGGTTTTTATCCCAAAGATGATTATGAGTTCCTGGTCAAAGAGGGACGTGGTCGTCGGCTGTTTCCCAATTCACCATCAGAAAGTCTCTTACTCTTAAAGGGAACCGGAATCACACCACACGGTGGTGGTAAATTGATCAAACCAGATTCGTATGAGTATCGTCTGATTTATCGTTGGATTGAGCAGGGAATGCCATATGGAAGTGACTCAGATCGGACTGTTGCTTCAATAGAATGTTTTCCACCAACACGAACGATGGGCCAGGAAAATGAACAGCAGATTTCTGTGATCGCCACTTATTCAGATGGATCTACAGAAGATGTCACACGTATGGCGTTATTCGAAGCCAATGACACTGAAATGGCCGAAGTCAGTAAAACAGGTCTTGTCAAAACAATGAAGTTGTCTGGTGAAGTGGCGATCATGGCCCGATACCAGGGACAGGTCTCGACTTTTCGGGCTACAATTCCTCTGGGAGTGACCATTGCATCGCTGCCTAAATCCCGCAACTTAATAGATGAAGCTGTCTTCAATAAATTAAAAGTGCTGGGGATTCCTCCTTCTCCTGTTTCTGATGACTCTACATTCATGCGACGAGTCTACATTGATATTACAGGAGCAACACCAGGTGAAGAAGAAGTCAAAGCATTTTTGGCAGATAAAGATCCCGCCAAACGGGACAAGCTCATCGACAAGCTGATCGACAGCCCCGCTTATGCCGATTACTTTGCCAACAAATGGAATATGGTTTTACGTAATAAAAAACTTCAGCCCATTGATATTGCAGGTACCAATGCCTTCTATCACTGGATCTGGAACAGTTTGTATGAGAACAAACCATACAATGAATTCGTCGGTCAGATACTTTCTGCATCTGGTGAATACCGGCAAAATCCTGCCGTTGTCTGGTACCGTGAAGTAAATACGGTCGAAGAGCAGGTAGAAGATACAGCTCAGTTGTTTTTGGGTCTGCGAATTCAATGTGCACGCTGCCACCATCACCCATTCGAAAAATGGAGCCAGAATGACTATTACGGGCTGGCTGCTTTCTTCAGTCGAGTGGGAACGAAAGATCCTACAGCAGGACCTGTTGGGACAGGCGGTTTCCGTGATAAGAGAATTTTCCATAAAGAAGGACCAGCAACAGCCAGGAATATTCGTTCTGGAGAAAACCTGAAACCGACTGCTCTGGGAATGAAACCATTGGAATTAAGTCCAGAGCGTGATCCTCGTGTGGCTCTCGTGCAGTGGTTATCCCGGACAGATAATCCCTTCTTTGCAAAAGCACTAGTCAATCGTTACTGGAAACATTTCTTTGGTCGTGGAATTGTGGAACCTGAAGATGATATGCGGGCCACAAATCCTCCCGCGAATCCAGAACTACTGGATGGTCTGTCAAAACACTTCGTTGAAAGCGGTTTTGATATGAAGGAACTGGTTCGAACCATTTGCCGTTCGAACGCCTACCAGTTGAGTTCATTACCCAATGAGCATAACTTGAAGGATAAGCAGAATTTCTCTCGTTACTATCCTAAACGACTTACAGCAGAAGTCCTGTATGATGTCTTTCATCAGGTAACAAAATCGACGCAGCGTTTCTCGGGGCTTCCTGCAGATTCCAAAGCGATTCAGATTACAGACGCAACATCAGCACCATACTTTCTGAAAGTGTTTGGGCAACCGCAGGGGGACACGGCTTGTGAGTGTGAGCGTTCTCAGAGTGCTAACCTGGCCCAGAGTTTACATTTATTGAACAGTAAAGAAGTTCAGAACAAGATTACCAGTGGTTCCAGCCGGGCGGCATTACTTGCCAAGGATACGAAACGGCCAAACGAAGAAAAAATCAAAGAGCTTTATCGCTGGGTTTATTCGCGTGCTCCACAAGATCAGGAAATGAAATTTGCACTTTCCTATATTGAAAAGCACAAAGCGAAACCACAGGTTGCCTACGAAGATATTATCTGGGCTTTGATCAATACGAAGGAATTCCTGTTTAACCACTAAACAGGAAATCTGATAAAACTCTCCAAAATTCAAGTTGACAGCCATTTTATGTTTAGACAATGGTTGTCAACTTTTTTACAATACATGATAGACAGACTGCAGGTTTCGGTCCTCTCGTCAGGGAAGAGAGTCCTTTGCAGTCTCCCCCCTTGATTCCTCCCAGAAACTTCCATCCAGAATATTGGTAGCAGTACTATGACGCAAACGCGATTTATTGTTCGACGTCGTTTTTTTGCAAGGGTGATCTGTTTTCTCGTTGCAGGATTCGCTTCATTCTTTCTTGTATCCAGCCAGTCGTTATGGGCTCAATTACCTCAGACGGTTGTGTACGCTGTCTCTCCCTCGGGAGGTCAAAAAGGACAGACTGTTGAATTCAAGATATCGAATGGAAAAGATCTGGAAAAACTGGATGCATTGTGGTTCAGTCATCCCGGTATCACGGCAGTTCCCAAAATGCAGGGCAGTGCCGGTAAAGAGAAACCTGTGGCGAATACGTTCCTGGTGACGATCGCGAAAACTGTTCCCGTTGGAATATATGATGTTCGCGCACATGGAATGTATGGACTGAGTAACCCCCGATCTTTTGTCGTTAGTGATCTTGCTGAAAAATCAGAGGTGGAGCCCAATAATAAATTGGAGCAGGCAACACCAATGGTTTTAAATTCGGTAATGAATGCTGCTTTGCAGGGCGCAACCGATATTGATTATTTTTCTTTCACCGGGAAAAAAGGGGAAACGGTTTCTATCGATTGTCAGGCAGCACGCATTGATTCACCAATGGTTTCCATTATGGAAGTCTATGGACCCGATCAAAAGCGAATTGCAAGTGCCCGTGATACATTTCGACATGATCCTTACGTCAATGTCACCCTTCCTCTGGATGGAACGTATCAGGTCAAAATTTATGATCTGACCTATTCAGGTGGGGCACAACATAATTATCGTGTGAGTGTTCATAAGAAACCCCACATTGAATTCATTTTACCTCCATCCGGTATACCGGGTACAACTTCTGACTATAAGTTGTACGGCTATAATCTTCCGGGCGGGAAAGTTTCCGATATGAGTATCGGTGATAAACCACTTCAGGAAGTGCAGGTCAAAGTGGCTCTACCTGCCAAACCAACGACTTTGGATATGGGTGAGCAGGGCTTTCCACACGAAGTCGGTTCTGATGGATTTTCTTATGTCTGGGAGACACCTGCTGGAAGTTCCAATCCAGTAACAATCTATTATGCGGAAGGCAAAATTGTTCGAGACCAACAGAATATCGAAGAAAAAGTCACCCTTCCTACTGAGTTCGTCGGTCAATTTGAAGCAAAAAATGATGTCGATACGTTTCGTTTTACTGGTAAGGCAAAACAGAAATATTCAATCGAAGTCTATGGCCAGCGGAATGGAGTCGTAATGGATCCTGTGATTGTCGTTGATCAGGTCATTAAGGATAAGGCGGGAAAAGAAACGTTTAAACGACTGGCATCTGTCGGCGCAACAAGTGTTTTTCCCGATCTGGGCGGTCAATTATTCGATACCAGAACTGATGACCCGTACTATCTTTTAACTGCGCCCGCCGATGGAGAATATCGAGTTACCATTCGTGATCTGCAGTTTGAAACACGCGGGAATCCTCGAATGGTGTATCGTGCTGTTGTTCGTCAACCCAAACCCGACTATCGTCTGGTTGCATTGCCTTTATATCCACAGGCCGTAAATACGGGAGGTGCTCCCGCTGCGATTGCTTTGCGAAAAGGTGATTGTTTCAAGATTTCTGTAATGGCATTACGCAAGGATGGATTCAATGGCACGATTGATCTTTCAGTGAAAGGCTTGCCTGCAGGTGTCACATGTGCGGCTGCCAGCATTGGCGCTGGTTCCAATACTGCCGAGATGGTGATTCAGGCTGATGAGTCTGCGAAAAAGTGGTCTGGAAAAATTGAAATCGTTGGAACGGCAGTGGGAGCAGATTCCAAGAAACTGGAACGAGTTGCCCGGGCTGGAACTGTGTTGCGTCCCGTTGCAGTTAAGGTTCGTGCTGTTTCGCGTATTTCTCGATCTTTGGGCTTATCGGTGATTGATGAAGTGGCTCCCTATCAGGTCGTGGCAAATGTCAAAGAAGTAAAAGTGAATCAAGGCAGGCAAATTCTGGTACCTGTCAAAGTGGTAAAACGAACCGGTTTCGATAACGCGGTCGCACTCGCCTGGACCGGAATTCCTAAAAACAGCAATATTACAATTCAGAACAAAACAATCGCCAAGGGAAAACAGGACGAGTTATTCCAGTTGTTTGTCAAAAACAATGCCAAGCCGGGTGTGTATTCAACGTACCTGCAGTCAACCGTTGATGTCTCCTATCGTCGGAATCCGGGTCAGGTTGATCAGGCTAAAAAGGAGCAGGCTGAATTAGTGAAACAGTTGGCAGCTGCCCAGGCAGAACTTGCCGCTGCAACAAAAAAACGTGATGCACTTGCCAAAGCCAAAGCGAAAACTCCGGAGCAAAAGAAAGCGGAACAAGCAAAAGCCACTGCAGAAATCAATGCAGCTACTGCGAAAGTGAAAGCCGCCGATGCTGCAAAAAAAGCATCTGACAAACGGGTTGCTGCTGCCGTCAAAGCGGCGACTGCGAAAACGGTCAAAGTGTATGCTCCTTCGACTCCTCTGGTGATTCGCGTTGTGCCAGCTCCAGTTACACTTACATTAGCAGTTCCCGGTGGAGGCGCGTTGAAAAAAGGTGCGACCATTGCTGTGAAGGCGACCGTGAAACGAATCAATGGATTTAAGGGGCCTGTTTCATTAACATTACCACTTCCGTCTGGTGTAAAAGGTGTGACTGCAGCCACTGTGCAAATTCCCGCAGATAAGACAGAAGCGACGTTACAGATTAAAGCTGCTGCCGACGCCACTGAAGGGGATTTGGCAAATTTAGTTGTTCAGGCTAAAGCGGCATTCCAGGGCGAAGCGCTGGTGGATGCACCGATCAAGTTGAAGGTTACGAAGTAAAATAAAGATTTGAGATCAAGTAAGAATCAAATTAGAACACAAGACAGTTGGTCGTATATTTCAACTGTTCCAACAGTGATAAAAGAGAGGCATGTTATGTGGAACCGGTTTGCTGATTTAGCTGTGATGTTAGCTGTGGTCGTTATTTCTGGTAGCCTGAAGGCAGCAGAAGAAAAACCGATTCAACCTGCTAAAAAGTAGCGTTGGGGCGGCCCGTCAATTTCGAGAAAGATGTGTTTCCGATTCTGGATGCAAACTGTATTGCCTGTCATAACATTGCGAAAAAAGAAGGCGCACTGGTTCTGGAGAACGTCAAAGATTTACTCAAAGGAGGCGACAGTGGTCCTTCAGTGGTAGCCGGCAAACCAGATGAAAGTTACCTCTATAATGTTGCTGCCCGTAAAGAAGAAAGTTTTATGCCGCCGCTACCGAATAAAGTCGGAGCAAAAGCGCTAACACCGCAGCAGGTTGGAATTCTGCGTCAATGGATTCTTGAAGGGGCCAAATCCAGCGGAAAGTCTTCTGGCGCTGGTATTGTCTGGCAATCATTGCCAGCCGGATTAAACTCCATTTATAGTACAGCACTTTCTCCCTGGTCACGCTATGCAGCAGTCGGACGTGCCAATCGGATTGCCGTTTATGATCTTGCTTCTGGAACAGAAGCAGCGACTTTAAATGATCCTGCCCTCGTGAAATTGCAAAAAAATGGAAAACCTTTTTATCCACTTGGAGCTGCCCACCGCGATTTTGTGCATTCACTGGCGTTTAATTCCGACGGAAGCATGCTTGCTTCAGGTGGTTACCGTGTTGTGAAACTCTGGAAGAAATCACTGGGCGCAGTTGCTAAAAAGTTGGCTTTACCCGCAGCAGTCACAGGTTTGGCATTGAATGCCGACCGGAGTGTGCTGGCTGTCGCTTCTGCCGACAATGTTGTTTCTCTCTGGAAATTACCAGAGGGGAACAAACTGGTCGATTTAAAAGGTCATGCCGGTGTCATTAACGGTCTGGCATTTACACCAGATCGTACCAAAGTGGTGACCTCTTCAGCTGATCAAAGTCTGCGTGTCTGGAATGCCGCGGATGGAAAACAGATTTCAACGATGAAAACTCCTGCTGTCCTCAACGCACTGACTGTCAGTAAAGATGGTAAGCAGGTGATTGCCGGTGGTGCGAATAATATTATTTATGTCTGGCCATTGACAATTCCCGCTCCGAAAAAGGGTGCTAAAGCACCAGAAATTCCTCCAGCACTCGCTGAACTGAAAGGACATGCTAAGCCGGTCACGTCGCTCAAACTGGTGTTACCAGCTGGTACGCAACTGGTTTCGGGAAGCGATGATGGCACGGTACGCGTCTGGGACATCAACGGGAAAAAACAAATTCGGTCTATTGCTCATGGCGCTCCCGTGAGTGATGTTGATGTGAGTCCGGATGGAAAGAATCTGGTTTCAGTTTCTACAAATGGTACGGGGAAGATCTGGACTTTAAGTAATGGCAAGATGTTGAAGGAATTTCGTGGTGATTTAGCGAAAGAACGTCAAATGGTTCTGGCAACCGAATCACAAACAGTTGCAAAACAAAAAGTAGCATTGGGTGATGCAGCAGTCAAAGCCGCCGAGAAGAACGTCAAAGATCGTGAAGCGGAAGTGAAAAAACGAAATGATGAGCTGGCGGCTGCGAAGAAAGCATTGCCAGAAGCACAGAAGAAAGCTGAAGAATCTGCCAAGAAGCTGGCGGCTGCTAAAGCCGAACAAGCTAAGTTGCTGGCAGACCACAAGAAAAAGGGTGAGGATGCAGTTAAAGCAGCCAATGCCGGGAAAGTCGCTGCTGATAAAGCGGTCACAGATGCTGATGCGAAATTGAAGGAAGTCAACGCAGCGAATCTGACAGCGGTCGCTGCTGTCAATAAGGAAGTTGCTGCTGCGAAGGCCGCCTTGGATGCAGCGAATGCAATCAAGCCAAACCCTGCTGACAAAACGCCAGAGCAAAAGAAAGCAGCAGAGCAAAAGAAGAAAGACGCTGTTGCCAAAGCGAAGGTAACATTTGATGCTGCTCAGAAAAAACTGGCAGCGGCCAAGTTAAAGCAAACAAATGATACTAAGCAAGCGACTGCAGCCATAACTGCGGCAAAGCAGACACAGACCAAGGCGACGGCAGCTGTGACAGCAGCAACCAAGCTCGCAGCGACCAAGGCAAATACTGCGGCTGTTGATAAAAAAGTGACCGCTGCCGAGGCGGAGTCCAAAAAACTGACAGCGGCGGCAACAGCGGCAGCCAAAAAGATCACGTCTTCCGAGCGTTCCGTTAAAGTTGCCGGCACGACATTGGTAAAAATCAAAGCCAGATTGGTAGATCGAACCAAAGAGAAGACTGCTTTGGACGGCGTTGCCAAGCAAGCTGATGCCGCCCTGGCCGAAGCAAAAAAACAGGCAGCTGTGTTGTCACCGATTAAGTCTGTCGCCTTTTCAGAAGATGGCAAGCAGATTGTTACCGGTGATGACAGTCAGAAAGTGCGTCTTTGGGACACCCTTTCTGGTAAAGAGCTGGATACATTGACTGGCCATACTGGCATCGTCTCTGCTGTTGCCTATACTTCAAAAACTTCTGTGATTTCTGGCAGTGCAGACAAAACTGTTTTGATTCAAAGCACTCAGCCTGTCTGGTCACTGGTAGCTCAATTAGGTGCAGATGCTAAAAATCCATCGAACGTAAGTGACTCACCCATTTCAAATCGGGCACTTTGTCTGGATTTCAGCCCTGACGGCAAAGTCTTAGCCGTTGGGGGCGGTGATCCTTCGCGTAGCGGAGAAATCATGCTCTGGGATATTGCTACGGGAAAAGTGGTTCGTACTTTTGAAAATGCCCACAGCGATACGGTTCTCGGACTCCGATTTTCACCAACAGGAAAATCTTTATTGAGTGGTGCTGCTGACAAGTTTGTGAAAATATTTGATGTGGCATCAGGCAAGTTTGTGAAGTCGTTTGAAGGGCACACACATCACGTTCTGGATGTCTCGTGGAAAGCAGATGAGTCAACGATTGTCAGCTCGGGAGCAGACAACGTGATTAAGGTCTGGAATATTGAAACCGGCGAACAAAAGCGAACGATTAAAGGTTATTCGAAACAGGTAACTTCAATCAGTTTTATCGGATTAGGCGCCAATATTGTCAGCGGTGGCGGAGATAAAACGGTTCGCCTGCATTTGACAACCAACGGTTCTAACTTTCGAAATTTGAGTGGTTCCACGGATTATGTTTATAGTGTTGCTGGTAACCGCGATGAAACGATTGTGATTGCCGGTGGAGAAGATGGGATCCTGCGAGTCTGGGATGCAAAAACCGGTAAACTACGCAATAGTTTTAATCCCCCACCAGCTCCCGCAGCAAATCAACAGGCTAAGGCTGGAAAGTAATTTATTTCAAGAATAGAATACTCGAATGGTATTTCAACGACTCTGTGGCTCTTTGCTGCAGAGTCGTGTTTTATTTTCTCTACGATTTGATTTTCTCTACGATATTATTTTCTTTACCGTCTTATTTTCTCTGCTGTAAACGATCAGAAATCTCTACCTGATTGCACTGTTCCTGCGGACTGATTATAGTCGAATACTATTCAATCAATTATTTCATATCAGCGGGAATCAGCTCACCATGTCAGACCAGTTAAATCATCGTATTTTTGATGAATTAGAGAATCTTGTTCTCATCGACCCTCATACACATATTAACCCTCACTCTGCCGCTTCCACAACATTGGCAGATATCATGGGATATCATTACTACACCGAACTGGCACACTCAGCAGGGTTGCCTAAAGAGCTCATTGAAGAACCTGGTATCGACCCCAAAGAAAAAGTGGGGCGACTTGTGACGCAGTTGGGTGACCTGGACAATACGATTCAGCTGAGCTGGTTGCTGGATATCTGCAGTGAATTTTTTGATTTCAAAGATGATGCGATTACGGAATCAAATTGGGAGAAACTTTACGATACGGCCGCAGAGAAAATGGCGCAACCAGACTGGGAGCAGCAGGTCTTAAAGCACAGTGGTCTGGAACAGGTTTTTTTGACCAACGATTTCGATGACCCATTGGAAGGTTTTGATACAAGTCTTTACATTCCCTGCCTGCGTACCGACGACCTGGTGTTTCACCTTGCAAAAAGTGAAACGAGGGACCGTCTGGGTAAAGCAACATCGATGGATATAGGATGTGCGACTACATTAAAAGCAGCAATCGGAAAATTGTTTGAACATTTTAAATCCAAAGGGGCTCGTGCTTGTGCAATTTCGTTACCGCCTGACTTCTCTCCTGTTTCCATTTCTGTCAGTGAAGCAGAATCTGCCGTTCGGTCGTTATATGCTGGAGATGAACTAAGTTGTGAAGCATCGCGCATCGTCAGTCAATTTGTCTTCTGGACACTGGCAGAATACTGTGCGGAACATCAACTGCCATTTGATCTGATGATCGGCGTCAATCGTCGGGTTTATGAAGCGGGCGTTTATCAGGGACAGGATCTGTACGATAAACGTACCTCACTGATCCTCTACAAGGAATTATTCAACGCGTTTCCCAAAGTGACATTTCCTGTTTCTGTATTGACGAGTACCAGTAATCAGGAGCTGGTTAGTTACAGCTGGATTTTTCCGAATGTTGTCATCAATGGCCATTGGTGGTATTCGAATACACCCGCCTTCATTACATTCGACTGTAAAAGTCGTCTGGAAGCAGTGCCGAAAACGAAGCAGATTGGTTATTACAGTGATATGTACAAACTGGAGTTCGCTTTACCGAAGTTTCGCATGTATCGCCGCGTATTAGCAAATATATTAGCGACCGACTTTGTAATTAGCCGTAATTGGTCTGAACAACGTGCTGTAGAACTCGGTAAACTGGTATTACGAGGGAATGTAGAGACGATTTTCGGTTGCTAATTAGTTGACTCAACGTCTTAAAGCGATTGCATCAGAGACTTTATCGCTATAAAATGGGACTCATATTCTTATTATCACATCTCGAACAACTTCATTGCAAGGGTTTCTTATATGGCTAATCTGGTCATGCTGCAAGCCGGCCAAGCTGTGCCTTATCCGCTCGCTGAAGAGGAGACCGTCCTGGGCAGGCATCCTGATTGTCAGATCCAGCTGGATTCGAATATGGTATCTCGCCGCCATGCGCACGTTATAGGCGAGGGCAAAACGTTTTTTGTCGAAGACCTGGGCAGCGGAAACGGAACTTTTGTTAATGGCAAAAAAATTGAAGGTCGAACACAGTTGGCGCATGAGGATCGATTAAAGGTCGGCCCGATTCTGTTTCGATTTGAAGAAAATCAGACAGGCGCATCAAAGTCGGCTGCAGTCGGAGCCATGCTGGAGACAGGGTTCGATATTGGATTTTCGTCTGAAGAAGATGATGGTTCTGCTACGATTATGGGCGCCGTTTCCGGAGTCGGAGGCTTTGGTGGTCTTGATGTTCATCCAGAAGCCAAATTAAAAGCAATGATTGAAATCAGTCGCAGCCTTGCCGGGACTGTCGATCTGGAAAAACTGTTACCCCAAATTCTGACGACCCTTTTCAACATTTTTCCTGCGGCAGACCGTGGTTGTATTTTGCTCAAAGATGATGACACTGGCGAAATGATTCCGCGTGCATTTAAGCATCGGCGTGAAGGGGAAGATGCGACAGTCAAATTAAGTCGAACGATTGTAAGTAAAGTACTTGAAGAAAAATCGGGTATCCTGTCAGCCGATGCAGCCAGTGATTCACAATTTGATGCCAGTGAATCCATTTCCAATTTGTCGATTCGCTCGATGATGTGTGTCCCCATGTTGGGTCTGTCTGAAGAGCCGATTGGCATTATTAATATTGATACTCAAAATCCACTGAAGCAATTTCAGGAAGAAGATCTGGGGTTGTTGATGTCAGTAGCAGGCCAGGCTGCACTGTCATATGAAAGTGCGCGGCTGATGACTTCTTATATGGCTAAGCAGAAGCAAGACAATGAGATGGATATCGCCCGGGGAGTGCAGCAGGGGTTATTACCAGGTTCCGTCCCTGTTGTGGAAGGGTATGAATTTTTTGCGTCTTATGATTCGGCACAAGCGGTCGGAGGCGACTATTATGATATCTTCGAACTACCCGAAAACAATATCGCGCTTTCATTTGGTGATGTTGCCGGTAAGGGCGTTCCTGGTGCAATGATCATGGCGCGTATCTCTAGCTGCGTACAAAATACCATGCGATTTGTTCACGAGGTTGGTCCTGCTGTCGAAGCCATCAACGATCATATGTGCGATAGTGCTGTCGAAGGACGCTTTGTAACGTATGTGCTTGTCATTCTGGATACCGACAATCATAAATTGTCGCTGGTGAATGCAGGTCATATGTCTCCCATGATATTAAAACCAGATGGTTCTCTGGATGAATTTCCAGAAGAAAGTATCGGTGTACCCATTGGTGTTATGGAAGGTTTTCCATACGAAGTCGTGGAGCGTGATCTGGCAGCGGGCGAAATTGTTGTCCTGTTTACCGATGGTGTAGATGAAGCAATGAACCCTGATGGTGAGTTATATACACTGGACCGAATGCGCGAATTTATCAAAACCAATCGAGAAAAAAACGCTGCTGAACTCGGGAAGGCTTTGTTGGCAGATGTTCGAAGGCATGCGAATGGTCGCCCACAGAATGATGATATTACCATAATGACGTTCGGGCGTGTTTCCTGAAAATGCTGTTTTCATTACTACCAACTTGATGGCTTTATGATGACCGCCAGTCTGTTTTTGCAAAATAACGGCAATTCTTCCAGACTGAAAATCAAGGGAGAACGAGTTACTCTTGGCCGCCACCCGGATTGTGAAATCTGTCTCAAGTCAAATACGGTTTCGCGTTATCACGCACGGATTTCAATAGATCAGAATCAAGAGTACCAACTGGAAGACCTGGGAAGTGGTAATGGAACTTTTGTGAATAATGTACCCATCAAAGAACCTGTTGCCTTGCTGTCAGGCGATCAGATTACGATAGGTCCCTTTTTACTCGAATTTTCGAGTGATACTGAATTTGAAAACAGTCAGCATGAGGGACTACTCACTTCTTATGGTCTGATTCCTTCGTTAAAAACGGTTTCAGTCAGGCTGCCGGCGATCGACAAGTCCACAATTTTGAAATCAGCTCTGAGTTCAGAAGACACCACTCAGTACCAGTTGAATCCGGAAATTAAGTTAAAGGCGATTCTGGAAATCAGTCGTTCCATTGCAGCCGCTGCTGATCTGGACTCTATGGCCGAAAAGGTCATGGACGGTTTGTTTCGCATGTTTCCAGCTGCAGATCGGGGATGTATCTTATTGAAAGATCAAGAAAATCAACGCTTTCTCCCCAAAGCGGTTCGCCATCGGCGAGATAATGATCAAGAGGCGCTGCAGCTCAGCAGAACAGTTCTCAAAGCTGTGACCGAGAATAAAACAGGAGTTCTTTCAGCAGATGCGACCAATGATGAACGATTTGAAAAAAGTGAGTCGGTTTCTACACTGACACTTCGATCGATATTGTGTGCCCCAATGTTGGGTCTGGATGGATCTGTGATTGGCCTGATCAATCTGGATACACAAATTGCAGGTCAGATGTTTTCCAATGACGATCTGGAGCTCTTAATGGTGATTGCAGGTCAAACAGCGCTCTCATATGAGAGTGCTCGTTTAATGATCTCGCATGTTGAAAAACAACGTTATGATAACGAGATGGAGATCGCTGCCCGGGTACAGAAAAGTTTGTTGCCTGAAAATATACCTCAAGTTCCAGGTTATGATTTTTTTGTCTCATATGAGGCAGCGCGTGCTGTGGGCGGGGATTATTACGATTTCATTCAGACAAACGATGAACTGATCTGGTTTGCATTAGGAGATGTCGCTGGTAAAGGGGTTCCCGCTTCACTGGTCATGTCCAGAGTGTGCAGCGCTGTTCGCAGCACTGTTGAATTTGTGACCGATGTTACTGACGCGGTACATCGAATTAATCATCATATTGATGAATCGGCACATGATGGTCGGTTTATTACATTCATCCTGGGGCAAATCGATCTCGCAGCCCATATGATCTCATTTATCAATGCGGGGCACCTGGACCCTTTATTGCTTGAAGAAAACGGGACATTAAGAGAATTGACTGCAGATAAACCAAGCGTTCCTTTGGGAGTAATGGAAGACTATGAGTTTAAAACGATCCAGTATCAGTTAAAGCCTGGCGAACAATTGATTCTCTTTACTGATGGCGTTACTGAAGCCATGAACGAGCAACGTGAATTGTTTGGCATCGATCGATTGAAAGCGGCTATCAAAAAAAGCAATACTGGTTCCAGTGAACTGGGCATGCGTATTTTGCAAGAAGTCAAATCGTTTGTCGGGAAAAATGAGCAATACGATGATTTGACTCTGGTCATTATAGGCCGTGCTGCGATATAAAAAAAAGAGAGGCGTAATTCGATTACGTCTCTCTTTCTTTTTCAAGTTTCTTATTGATGCGAATCAATTCTTTAACGGGATGCCTTTACAGAGAAATTTCGGTTGGCTCTGCAACACGACGATATCCCATACTGTGCAGTACTTCCAGAACTTCACTCCATGTTGGGAACTGGCGTCCACTTCGTCTTTTGTAATCATCCATGCATTTCATGAAATCAACTTCCTGATCACTATAGTCACGTTCGCAGGTTGTAGGATCGATCTGACGACGTCGTTCTGTCTTTCGTCGGTCGACCACTTCATGTTTTTCATGTATTGCTTCCTTGGTAGAAGAAGTCCGCCGACTGACTAGACGACGATCAACAACCAATTCGGAGGGGGGATCAAGTTGTTTTACCATTTTGAATTTAAGCCTTATTAGAGGGAAGTAATTTTGCCTGAATCAATTGATCTGTGAATCAATGTCGTGATAAAGAACAATGTGAGATGGAACAGGGATCATTGATTGGGGGTATAATCAGTGACTGTCCGATTTCCGATTCACAGATAATTTGTGAAAATTGATCTTCAGCACCAAATTTTTTCTGGCCAGGGAAAGAATGTGGAGCTAACCTGTTCTATTATTCCCACATGAATGCCGGTTTGGGGGGAATGTTTAAAATAATTAACACTGATAAGACAAATTGAGATTGCCGATTGAGTAGTTATCCCGGTTATCCCAATTCTCCGGGCAGATATTCACGACGATGTTCAGAATTATGTACATTGTCTCTGGGTTTTTATTGCGTGGGTTCGAGTGAACCCAGGCCCACGATGAAACGAATCCGGTTTTTCTGCACACCAGCGGCAATGAAAAGTCCATCGAATGATTCGAGGATACTTTTGAGACCTGACAGCTTATTTTGTCCCTTCTTGAGATCTCCGCCTTGACCTTGTGCAATCTGCTGCGCCAGAAAGTCGAAATTCTGATCGATAAATGCCCTAATTGAAGAAACGTTGAGGAAACAGAGCTGATTTTCCTGTTGAAAAAAAGTTTCACGCCATGTTTGAAACAAAGGCAAAGCAGCAAGGCTGTCCTCAGATTTCAAAGTAAAAAAGTCTCGCAGGAGTTCTGGAGAACTGGCAAATGCAATTTGCCGCTCACTTATCCCGTAAGCGGGTTCATAAGATGCAAAGCCTTCGATCCAACGCATCTGAAATGAGTCGTGTTTTTCAGCCTTGATGACAGCAGGCTGATCTCGATGCTCAGATTCTGAGTTGTAGTGAGTGATCATACTGTTTAACAGATACTGAGATACATTATCCAGAGCGCTTCGATATTGATTTTTATCCGTAGTCACTGTCCGCTGATCTGAAGATGAGAGTTGTAAAGCCACAAGGCCATCAAAGGAAATGGCATCAAATGAAAGTGCTTTACGAGGAACCGAGTATAAAAGAAAGTTTGGTCCAAGTACTTTGGAGAGATTTGCTACCGGGTCCAGCCCACCCAGCAGACCAATACTGACAGCGTGAATTTTAGCCCATTTTTCAGGATTCTTGTCAGCGTAAAAGTCAACGATTTTTCGTGTCAGCAAATGGACGTTGATTTGACCGGAAATGACCGCCAGCGCATCTTTGGGTATCAGAGAATAGGTGTCTGGAATTTCTGACGGAATCTGTATGAGATCCAGCAGAGGGATATTGAGCGCTTCGGAATTAAACAGAACGACTGTTTCCAGTGCGAGTGTATTCTTGAGATGAAGGCCGGCACTAACGGCATCGGTTTTTTTCCACCAGTTGACGACACCCTGTTCGACTTTGGTTTTCGGTGGTTTGATATGGTCATCCCAGATTCGTGGATTCAGGAAGACCGAACCGGCAACTTGGTTTGACAAAGCAGATTGCGCACGCTGGTACGCTTTCAGATTAAACAGGCTGGACTGATTCTGAAGAGGTTCTTTTTTGTCTTTCCGAATGACATACAGATTGATTGTTGAATGCAAGACCTCTTCATTCTCAGTCACAATGAGCGTCTGATCAAGGAATGAATAATAAACGGGAGGTGATGATTTCCCTGTAGAATCCTTTTGTTGGGTTACGGCTGAGTAAGGAACATTCTGAAATGTTGATGAAGTGACATTGAGACCCGTTTTTTAAACCATATTTCGAACAGGCTCCTGGTGGCATTCGTATCTTTAATGCTTGTTAATAAGAGGAATGAAGGGGATTGTCTGGGTCCATTATTAAAAATTGCCAGACCAACTGCTTTCCCAAATACATTATTGAGCATTGGGAGAGCAGGCTGTTGTGTGACCGATTCAATATCACGTAAGCCTTGTTTTAGTTCTTTGACATCTTTGCTCTGCAGCCATGAATGAAAGACATGTGATTGTCGAAATCGAGTGACCAGAGGAGAGACCATAAAATTATGTACGTGTGAATTCAGATCAGTGGTTTCAATATAAACTCCTGCTTTCTGATCGACCAGTTGACTTAATGGTGCGGTCGCGATTTCTGCTGAAGCGTGAGCAGGCAGCAAAAAAATAAAGACAATTACGTGTACGATTAAGATTCCAGGACTTGGAGTCAGGCCTTGCTTCACAGACAACATCTGTCTGATGGGTACCATACCTGGTGCACTCCCGACAGTTTTTTTAAAAAGTGAGTGATAATGGCGCATAGTAATCCAGTAGCTGAGAGGCGTTAAATGTTTGTAGATTTATCGGGAACAGAATGAATAATGAAATTCCATGCATGACTGATTTGATCTCTCAGAGGCTGCATTTCATTATTAATATCTTTCACCCAGTTTGAGTCATCGGACAATCGATCCGTCGTTTCAGGAGTTTGCGGCGTGACAGGTACCAGTGTCACAACATCAGTCATTGCTCCTGCAGTGCTTTGAGCAAGTCCCCAGGAAGCCGCACCTGCATGATGCAGTAACTGGTTAAAGCTCTGTTTTTTTTGATCTGGTTGTGATGAGATTGTATTATGTTCTGAATTGACATTTGTGTTTACGGCAACAGAATCAAGTGGCGGCAATACACTGGACTGGCTCCCTGAAAATTTCAAGGAGATCAAAACCAGGATCGTCGCAACAGAGAGAAAACTGACAAAAACCCAGCGGACACCCGATCGAGGTCTGGTTTGTAGACCGGGAGAGGGTTTCAGAGAACGCCTTACGTCAGGCGGCGTTTCCTGAGATGCGTGAAGTTGGGACAGGACAGACTCGACAAGATCGATCTCAGGCAGAGCTTGCTTCCAGGCAGGCAGTGCATCTTCAATCATGAGGTAGTCTTCCCATATTTTAAGATGTTCAGGCGACAAATTTGCCAGATTCTCCAATTGGGGACGCTGATCCAAACGATGAGTTTCGATCATCTTTTCCAGTTCTGCCTGATATTCAACGAGATTCATGTCTAACCTCTGGTACAATTCCGCGCTGTCTTAATTTTGTGGCCAATTCCTGTCTGGAGCGATGTAACCATGTTTTAATGGTCCCTTCCGGTCTCTCCAGAATTTCTCCAATTTCCTGACAGCTCATATTTTCCTGATGAAATAAAATAAAACATGTTCTATGATCTTCGCGTAACAGGTTGATGGCGTTTTGAAGTTCTTCACTCAAATCGTGTACCTGTTCCGGTGATTGACTGACTGCCAGTTCAGAGGCGAACTCTGTGGGAATGGGTCGTTTCGACCGTTTGCTCAGAAATGTTCGGCATCGATTGGCGGCGATTGTCAATAACCAGGGTTTTAATGTTCGTGTGGGATCCCATTGGTGAAGACTGCGAAATGCGCGAACAAAGACCTCCTGTGCTATATCCTCGGCGTCCTGTCGATGTCCCAGCATTCGGTAGCAAAGTCCAAAAATAGAACTCTGAAACCGTGCAACGAATGCGCGCATTTCCTCTGTATTACCTTCCAGGCAACTTTGGACTTGCGCCGCATCATTTTCATTCACGGATGAATCCCGTTTTTAGTTATAATTTGCAGCCGACAATGGCGGGTTTTCCCTTCCCCACGCTTTTCAAAACGGCGCTCACTACAACAGAAATCTGAATCAAAACTTCAGGCCATTCAGTTAAATATACCAATTATTTACAACTCAAGTTTCAGTATGCGTAAATAAATTACAGAATGGATGAGAATCGATACTTATGTATAGATTTTTTGGATTTCTGAAACGAAATCGGAAAGCGGAATTGAGCCGGGGCCGGCTTTGTCAGAAAGTTAACAAGATCATCAATGGCTCGCTGGCTGTTATTGAACAAAGCTGCCAGCATCCCGGGGAATCGTGAGTCAGTCCTGGTTTTTTATTTTTGGACACATTCCCGCGTTAAAGTTCGTGCCTGTTTGAAGGCGTGCTTGATCGTGTAGGCTCGTGCTTCGACTTGCTCTTCCGTGTAGTATTTTCCATGTTCACTCTCGGGAAGACCGGCAAGTGACAGAGTCAAAGGCAGCAGGTCGAGAAACTCACGATATCGTCGCTGAATATCATTGCTGGCGTTGGCTGAATCATTCACTGCAGTATCTCCCTCTTTTCTTGCATCATGGTTTGCGAATTCACGTGATTTGTCAGAGGCAAACAGAGATGGAATCGGCTGTGATAACTCTCAGATAAATCCCATTCAGTTTAAGCTCTTTCTATGATTCTGCCAAACACAATTCAGAAAAGCAATGGGAAGTCTGGAGAATGCAGAGAGCTATGCCAGGATTCGAAATGGTTAAAAACGGGGTATGCTCGAAACTGCAAAGGTACTCAGCGAGAAAGTGAGCTGTCTGAGGATATTGCCCTGACCAGATTTTCAATCAGGCTTCGATTCCTTTTGATCTTTGACACCGGTTTCTTCAGGAGGTGGTAGTGTAACGGGAGGCAAATCAGGAACGGCTGGTTCATTTTGATCGCTTGCCTGTTCAGGTAGTGGTTGCTGCGGATAACCTTGCGGGGGCATCTGATATTGTTGCGGATAAGCAGGCATCGGCTGCTGAGGATACCCCTGTTGCGGGTAGAACTGTGGTGGCATCTGGTATGGGTATTGTTGTCCTGGTGGCAACTGTTGTGGAGGATAACCGTATTGTTGTGGCGGATAGCCAGCCTGTTGTGCTGCCTGGTCGTAGGCTTGTTGTGCTTGCTGTTGCTGTTCTGCAGAGAGAATTTGAGTCTCACCAGAATAGACGTCGTGGTTCGGAGCCGGAGTGTCTTCTTTGGCTGGAACGTTCGCAGGTGCTTGTGGATCTTCAGTTTTATGAACGGGAATATCAAATACCGTATCTGATCCTGTCAATATTTCCCCGCTGGGAGGCGCTTCTCTGGTTGCCTCTGGATTGGCCTGTTTGTTGCTATCACTATCGGTCACAGTGATCATAATCTCAAAATCGAGCTTGCCTACCTGAATCTTGTCTCCCTGAGTCAGTTGAACTTCGCCTTTGATTCGTTTGTCATTAACCAGAGTACCATTGGTACTGCCAAAGTCCCGTAATCGCACGCTGTATTCATCAACAGTGAATACACAATGATGTCGACTGACCATATCACTGTTAGGACGTAAGTGACAATCTTCTTCGCGACCGATTAAAAACTTTTTGCCTTTGATGGGTATGAGTTTACCATCATGACGTCCGCCGACTACTTTCAACGAAGGGCTCAACATAAATCATTCACTCCATAGGTTACATGCGGAACATGTCCTCATTTCAGCAAGCTGGCATGACTGAATTTTCTCAATCACACACTCTTCTGTAACTTGTGTTTGGTTCTAATAGCAAAGAAGTGTAAAATGAACAAGAAATAGATATGAGTGAAATAACTTCTCGTCGTTGAATGCTAAGGAGCAATCGTCATGCTCTTATGTGGCCCACATTGTGTGGCTTCACTCACCTGAGAGTAAGTAGAAATCCACTGCTATTATCTATAACAAAATTGTACTCTATTGTACTAAATCAAAACACCCTCTGTATAGGTAACGCTATCAGGCCTGTCGGGCTCTGTCAATGATCATAAATCAATCAGTGGATATGTAAAACATTTATTTGTAGACTTCGTCAGTTTTTTAATTCTACTAACTCCTGACCTTAAACCAGATATAACTATTTTTTTCGGGATGTCCAGGTATTTTGAGAATATTTCTCTTCTTCCAGTTGGCTGGCAAGTGAGAACTCTTCCTCATTTAGGTTTTGAGAATCCAGGGGGAGACTGATTGCTTCAGAAATGGCTTCTGAAAAGTCGGCGGTCAATTGCGCCAGAAATGCATTTTGGTACAGGCTGGTCTGTTCATGTTGATTCAGTAGACCCGGAAACTGGGGTGCATATTCTGAAGTCAGCAGCAAGAGGCTTCCGTGTTGTATGATCGCACCACGTCTGCGTCGTTGAGCACTTCCCAGAACCTTGTGGCCTTGATGTACAAGATCTCGTTGATCGCCTCGTCCGAAACAGAGAAACGGTTCTGTCTCAGAAGTGAAAGAAGTACCGCGAAATTCGACATTAAGATGCTGCGTTGCCAGGACATCAATCAGTGGTTGATGAATGGAAAGGTAAAGTTCTGGTGGTGATTGAGAGAGTGGGTGGCAGGCAGGGAGCGCGAATGAGTAAGTTAATTCATAGTGGTGCAAAATCGCTCCTCCGCCTGAGAGCCTGCGCACACGTGGGAGCTCTTTCCAGAGGTCATCTCCAGGTTCGGTTTCGTTCTTTTGAAAATAGCCAAGAGAGATCGTGGGATGGTTCCAGCGGTACCAGCGCAGCGAGCAGCGATTCTGTGAAACAGCAGACTCTAACAGAGATTCATCAATGGCCATGTTCCAGCTCCCCGATAAAGGAGCAGGTTCAGGAATCAGACGACAGTGATCCGGGATTGAAGAACGTGTCATACCAGGAACCAGACTGTAGAGTGTGATAGTAAAATGCAGTCTCAGATAACTTATTCAGGCCGACAGCATTGCAGGATGGGATTTCGGGCGGCGACGACTTCATCAGGTCTGCTGATCTCGGTACTATGTGGAGCCTGTCTTAGAAATTCGGGATCTTCCAGCAGGATGGTCCGGATCGTTTCCGCAAAAGCATCCAGCGTTTCTTTTGATTCGGTTTCCGTCGGTTCGACCATAATCGCTTCAGGCACAACCAGTGGAAAATAAACGGTGGGTGCATGAAAACCGAAATCGAGGAGCCGTTTAGCAATTTCCATTGCTGTGATCCCTTTTTCCGATTTACAATTTGAAGCAGAGGCCACAAATTCATGCATGCACAGGTCGCCATTCGGCACTGGTAAGTACGTCCTTTAATATGGCTTTAAGATAGTTTGCATTGAGGACCGCATTTTCAGAGACCGCTTTTAATCCTGCTGCCCCCAGTGTTCTCAGGTAGCAGTAACCGCGGACCAGAATCCCGATATTTCCATAAAAAGTGCGGATTCGTCCGATCGACTTCGAAGGAGTTTCCAATACATATTTATCATTTGCTGAATCGTGTTTGATTAAGGGACCCGGGAGGAAGTCAGCCAGGAATTCACGAACGGCAATGGGGCCAGCGCCCGGTCCTCCGGCACCATGGGGGCCGGTAAAGGTTTTATGAACATTGAAATGCATCATGTCGCCGCCAAAGTCGCCAGGTCGGGTATATCCAAGAATCGCGTTCATATTGGCACCATCAATGTAGACCAGTCCGCCTGCATCATGAACCATTTGTGCGATTTGTTTGATATCTTTTTCGAACAGTCCCAGAGTATTCGGATTGGTCACCATAAACACGGCAGTCTCGTCGTCCAGGTGTGCTTGTAGGTCTTCCAGATCGACGAGCCCGGCATCACTGCTTGCCAGTTGGACACAGTCAAAGCCTGCCAGAGCGGCGCTTGCGGGATTTGTTCCGTGTGCACTGTTGGGGAACAGTACTTTGGTTCGTTTTTCGCCGCGATCTTCGAAATAGGCTTTTGCTGCAAGCAGTGCTGTGAATTCGCCTTGTGCGCCAGCCGCCGGTTGCAGGGAGACTGCAGGAAGTCCCGAGATTTCGGCCAACATCTCCTGTGTTTCATATAATAATTCCAGCATGCCCTGCAGATCAGCCTGATTTTGATAGGGATGCAGATCCACAATTCCCGGAAGACTTGCCAGTCGTTCGTGACGCTTGGGATTGTATTTCATCGTGCAGCTACCCAGTGGGTAAAAGTGAGTATCCACACACATGTTTTGCGTTGATAAATTCACAAAATGTCGAATGATGTCAGATTCGGCAACCTCTGGCAGGTCCGTTGGCTCCGTTGCCAGAGCCGAGGGAGGCAGTAATTCATCCAGTGGTCGTACTGGGACGTCTGATTCAGGAAACAGGGCACCACGGCGGCCTGGTTGAGATAGAGCAAATAACAGTTCAGTGGCCGATTGATTTCGCATGTTGATAGCTTCAAAATATTTTAAATTAGTGAAAACGTGTCAAGGAGTCGCTGTGAAGAGATTACGCTTTTAATGCCAGCACCAGCTGATCGATTTCTGCTCGTGTTCTTTGTTCTGTAATCGCAACAAGAACTCCGGTCTGATCAGGGGCGGAACCATTCGGAAATTCAAAGCGGGATAGTTCGGGGCCCAGATCAAAGCCGGCTTGCCGCGCTTTGCGGAGCAGATAGTCGGGGCCTTCAGAACAGTTTAATACAAATTCTTTGAAGAACGGACGATCTTCAAATGCGAGATTGATTCCCTCGATCTGGGATAGTTGTTCGGCGGCATAGTGTGCTTTTCTACAAGAAAGTTCAGCCACTTCGCGGATGCCCTGTTTTCCCAGTAGTGAAAGATAGACGGCAGCTCGAATCGCGATCAGCCCTTGATTACTGCAAATATTACTTGTCGCTTTATCGCGGCGAATATGTTGTTCTCTAGCCTGCAGATTCAACACAAAGCAGCGTTTTCCGTTACGATCAACGGTCTGCCCAATCAGGCGTCCGGGCATTCTGCGGACAAATTTCTTGCTGCAGGAAAACAGGCCCAGATAGGGACCACCAAATTGCAGTGGCGTTCCAAGTGACTGTCCTTCGGCGATGGCAATATCTGCTCCGTAGTCGCCGGGACGTTTAAAAAGCCCCAGGCTGATGGGGTCATAGGAAACCACAGATAAAGCGCCATGTTTATGAGCAATTTCTGTCAGTTGCTCAGCCTCTTCCAGAGTTCCAAAGAAGTTAGGGTGCTGGATGACAAGACAAGCGGTCTGGTCATTCATCGCTTTGTCAACTTCAGCAGGGTCCACATAGCCGTTCTGACAGGGGACCACAACGACTTCACAATTCAGATGATTTAAATAAGATTCAAGAACCTGTCGATATTCGGGATGGAGTGACCCCAGCAGGACGACTCGTTCGTGGCGGTTTGTCGCACGCATTGCCATGAATGCTGCTTCGCTGACACAGGTGCCGCCTTCATACAAACTGGCATTCGAAACATCCATTCCCGTCAATTGGCAGACGAGCGTCTGAAATTCGAAAAACGTTTGCAGGCTCCCCTGGCTGGCTTCTGCCTGATAGGGAGTGTATGCGGTATAAAATTCACCACGTCGGGCAATTTCATCCACGGCAGCAGGAATGAAGTGGTCGTATGCACCGCCGCCGAGCATGCAGACTCGAGATCCAGGACCAACATTTTTCTCTGCCAGTTTCGTGACATGAGACTGTAATTCCATTTCGGTCAAAGCAGGAGGAATATCAAGGGGACGGTTGAGCCGTAAGTCGGATGGAATTGTGGTAAATAACGCTTCGAGAGAGTCGACGCCGATGGTCTGAAGCATTTCCTGTTGCTGTTGTGGTGTGTTAAAGAGGTAAGGCACTGTTCACTCGTGATAAAACTTGATTGTGATAACGTAGATCGATTCCACTATTCTGATTATAGTCGTGGGAGAAAAGTGGGAACCCACTTTTTTTGACAATGAGAATAGTCTTGTCTATTCGTATAGTCGGTCTAATAAAAGTCGATCCGGACAGCCGGATACCGTGCTGGATTCAATTTCTTCAGTGTGCTTCCGATTCACAAAATTTCTGATACTCGTCGGCATTCATGAACTGATCCAGTTCAGAAACGTTTGACATTTTGATTTTGGTGATCCAGCCAGAGCCAAATGGGTCATCAGACAGTGGTGACTGATCATCAACCAGAGCGGTATTGGCTTCGGTGATTTCACCGCTGACCGGAGAATATAAATCGCTGACAGCTTTGACACTTTCCACTTCTCCGAATACCTTGCCTGCTTCGCAGTTTGAGCCAATTTCCGGCAGCTCAATGTAGACGAGGTCCGTCAATTGATTGACAGCAAAATCAGTGATTCCGACTGTGGCAATTTCGCCTTCCACGCCGATCCATTCGTGAGTTTTGGTATATTTTAAGTTGGCCTGATCCATGTTTACAAAACCCTCTGTTCTAATTCGTTTCACAAGAATTCAAAACACTGAATGTTTTGAGAAACGATGTCTAAAGTTCCCTGTTAACTCTTCGTTGACGATACAGAGATTGAGCCCGTTTGAAAAGGAATCGGTACGGGAATTTCCATGACAACGGCAGTATATCTGCCAGATTTCAGACCTGATTCCTGCTGCGAATCAATGGAATTGGCTGGATCAGGATTCCAGAGTAATCTTTTGCTGGTTTCTGGCTCTGAAATGGGGGGGAAATTCGTTTCGATTTGCGTAACCACCCATGGACTATTGGGGGGGCATGTTTTCCTTTTCAACTTTATTCAGTTTATCCAAACGGCGCGCGTGTCTGCCTCCCTCAAACTCTTCTTTCAGCCAGATTTCGATCATCCGATTGACGAGCCGGTCTCCCAGTAAATCGGCCGAGAGACACAGGACATTCGAGTCATTGTGCAGGCGGCTCATTTGTGCGGTAATGTCGTCATGGCACGGGGTTGCTCTCACTCCAGGAAATTTATTGGCAACAATGCACATTCCCATACCAGTACCACAAATCAGGATACCACGCTCAATTATTTTTTGGCCGACATCTTTTGAGACTTTTGCAGCATAGTCTGGATAATCGACGCTTTCACCATCTTCAGGACCATAATCAAGAGCCTCATGCCCTAACTGGGTCAATAGTGTGAGGATCTTGACCTTGGTTGCAAATCCTCGGTGATCACTGGCAACGGCAATTTTCATCGAAATTCTTTAACTTTCAAGTATTTTGATAGATTCCATGGGGGGAAATCAAAACGGAAACAATTTGAGACTAAAATCAACAATACGTAATCTCTTCAGATTATCAAGAACTATTGCGATTTCCCCTCACTTTTTTGGGCTTTGTATGATAGAGCCATGTCTCTTGCATTTAATAATTTACAATCATCCATGATCAGAGGTGTCAACCTCTTCTTCAAATGTAAAGAGTAATGGTTTTCAACCTATTATAGCAAGAGTGCCCTTACGGCAGATAAAGAAATTTTAGATTGAATATAAATCGTGCAATTCAGGTAGTCAGGGCAATCAGGCGCTTTGACAAATCAGGACACATTAATCTGGGCGATAATCGATTTCAAGCTGTGTTCAATTTCTGTTTTGCAATCCAGGTAGCATTGAAACCCTCCCCCGATCGGATCGGAAATATCTTTTCCCTGAGGTGAAAGGAGTTTGACGACCTCTTCAAGATCTGGACGCTCCGCGAGAATCGCCGCACGGTGCCCATGTGTCATTGTGTAAAGATGATCTGACTGGTCAAGCAATCGTTCAGTCAGTGGCTGGCTCTCATGGCCACGAATGTCGATTCCCTCCTTTGCCAGAATAGAAACTCCTTCAGGGCTTGAAGGGGCACCCATTGAGGCGGCCAGGCCCGCTGAACCAACGATATATCCCTGATCAGATAATTCGTCTTCCTGACAGCCAAATTTCTCTGAGAGTAATTTTCGAAAAATGCCTTCTGCCATGGGGCTTCGACAAGTATTGCCTGTGCAGACAAACATGTAAATTTCGCTGGAAAGTCTTTTCAAAGTGGTTTCCGTAACGACACCTGGCTGGCGGATACTCCATTGATTGTCAGAAATAGAGACGATTGTCGACTGATCACCAAAGCGGGACGGCCCATCATCGATGACCAACGCGATCTGTTCATCAAAATCCTCTATGATGGAGTCTGCAGTCTGGTATTTTGACTGTTCATTCAATAATACAAGCGGCGAGGGAGAGAGCCGCATGGTCTGGAAAATAATTTCATGTGCAGGTGCCCGGAGACGAATTTTCTCTCCACGGCAGATAAGTGACTGAATTTCCGTGGGGATCTGCGAAAATAGGCTGTCAGGACCGGGGCAATCCATTTCCAGTATGACGGGGCCAGGCCAGCAGCGTTTTGCGAGCTTACGGCCGATGGCGGGAATATTCGGGTGAAAGTCAGCTGCTTCATCAAAGCCTTTCACACAAAGGACCAGCGGTTCACCATCCCCAGAAAGTGAACGTAATTTTTGCATAGCAGTGGTACTAAGTGACTGACCTGCTATCACATAAGCGGTAGCTGTTGGAAATGCGACTAATTCACCATTGGCCAGGTGCTGAACAGCAAGATGGATCACATCACGAAGGTCTTCAGATTGTTTCAGATTGATTCGTTCGGTCATGAACAAGTTAAGCCTTGATTTCCTTGGAGAAACTGCTTTTCTGGCGTAATCCAACGGTAAAAAATATCAAGATTTTCAGGCCCGCAACGAATCACGATCAGTGTGTCACTGCTAAGTTAATACTGATTTCAATATACTTAGTATGGTATTGATCATACCCATGTAAATTGGATTGATCAAGCTGCTGGAATAATCGCCAATCATAAGTTATTATTCCTGGAACAGTTATGTCGCTTAGGAAAGAATGATCTTCCGCGATTTTTAGAGAAAAGAGAAAACCATGACGAAATTCTGAGGCCTGCTGGTTAAGATATTCCAAACCGGTTCCGACAACAATTGATTTTATTCATATTTTCATTACTGTTTGAGACAAGTATCACAAACTATGGCTCCATTAAGTTCTCCCAAGAAACCAGGTCAAAAACGGAAACGCTTAAAACAGTCTTTAAGATCGCTGATTGAATTTCGTGGCGGCGACGAAACCGATCAGAGTCAGTTACAATCGACAACACGCAAGTTATATGATGGACCTGCAGGAGCTGTGCTCTATCTGGCAAGCAAATTATCTTTGCACGATCCCCTGGTAGGGCGCATCATCAAAAAGCGACGTTTTGATGTGACTGCGTTTCGAAACATTTTGGATATTGGATCGGGTGCAGGTCAGATCCTTGGTCATTTGTTAGGCGAAACTCATCCTGAGGCACGTCTGATTGCCTGTGATCTGTCGCATCAAATGTTAAAACGCGCCCGAAACCGAATGGACAGTCAACGGCCTCACTATCTTTCGGCCGATATGACGAACTTGCCTTTTCAGGATGAATCTTTTGATTGTGTTACCTGTGGCTGGGTACTGGAGTATGTGGCAGATCCAAAGCATGGCTTATCAGAGATTTATCGTGTCTTGCAACCAGGAGGCAGTCTCTTTCTGCTGGCTACCGAAGACAAATTCTCCGGTATGTTGAATAGTCGTACCTGGAAGTGCAAAACCTACAATCGAATTGAATTGCAGCAGGCGTTTGAAGAATCGGGATTGCCCTGGAAAGAGCAGCACTGGTTTACTCCCATCCACCAGTTCCTCAAGCTGGGAGGCATTATTGTCGAAGCGACGAAACCAGGTGAATCAACAATCGCTTCAATTCAATCTCCGTAACGACTTTGACTCCAGTCTTTCGCCAGTTCACAGAGTGTTGCTA
>CALOEF010000080.1:0-83423 GCA_942492165.1 uncultured Planctomycetaceae bacterium | reverse complement strand
GCAGTAGATTCCGCTACTCAAAGCATAAAATGGACTTTGGATACAGAAGGCTGGATCTGGGACGCCCCCGCTCTCAACGGTGAAAATCTTTATGTAGGTGGTCTTGAGGGCAATCTCTATGCAGTAAACGCCCTTGACGGTAGTCTTCTTTGGGGACCAGTTAAACCGAACGGCACCATACTTGGCACCCCGCTCGTCACCGACGATTTTGTCGTTATCGGCACAGAATCTGGTACAGCTTACGCCTATGACCACACAGGTGCCACCCTTTGGCAGCAAGCCATTGGTGGGCAACTTTATACTGCGCCCGTACAAGGCGGCGATTTAATCCTCTTCGCCCCAATGGAAAATGACTCCATGCTTGTCGCCACTCGATGCTGAAGGCCGACAGGTTGGCAATTACCCCCGAGAAATAAGGAGACACTATGTGGGATACCTATATCATCATCCCGATGACCAACGTCCTACTCTGGATTTACGACATCATCGGACATAATTTTGGCGTAGCGATCATTCTCTTCACCATGCTCATCCGTGCCATCACCTGGCCCCTAACAGCCCAGCAACTCAAAGGTACACAAGGGATTAAGAACTGCAAACCGACAAAGAATGGCTTGGGATTCCAGAAGAAATATAAAGACGACAAAGAAAAGCCAGGCGCAGGAGCAAATGCGCATCTACAAGGAGCGCGGCATCAACCCCTTTGGCTCCTGTTTGCCCACCTGCTGATCAATTTCCGATCATCATCGGTCTTTATCAGGCCATCATCCGCTCTTTGGCTGCTACCCCGCTCTCTTTGCTCAACTTTCTCGCGAAGTCTATATTCCTTCCTTGATGTCAAAGAGATCATTCCGCTCAACAGCACCTTCCTGTGGATGGATTTAGGGGCGCCCCGAATCTGTAAACGTATTCGGTTTCGCCCTCCCCACCTTAGCGATTATCGTGGTCATCACCTCTTATATCCAATCCAAATTGATGACCCCGCCCGCCAACCCCGGCGATCAAAGCGCAGCGATGGGCAATATGATGAGCATCTATATGCCTTTCCTGATGGGTTATTTCGCCATGACATTTGCCTCAGGTTTGGCACTTTACTTCATCACCAGCAACCTGCTCGGCGTTGCACAATACGCCATGATGGGACGTGCAAACTGGAGTAATCTTATTCCTGGCAAAAAGAATTAGGGAGAAAAAAAATGCAAGAGAAAACAACGCTTGAAGTAATCGCCCCCACTGTTGAAGAGGCACTCGCGCAAGGTCTGCAAGATCTAGGGCTAACTGCGGCAGATGTCTCCTTTGAAGTGCTGGATTCTGGCGGCAAAGGCTTTTTGGGATTAGGACAACGTCAGGTGCGGATCCGGTTGACTCGTGAACGGTGAACCCGAAACTGACTTTCAGAAGCAAGTTGAAGACAAGTCCGCTCCCGCTGTAGATAAAGTCACCAAAACGCCCGCAGACCCTAAACCTGCTTCCGTTAAAAAGAGCGCTTCAGCCGATCCCGAAACAGATGAGCCGCTCCTCGAACGCTCCGAAGAAGTGGTCAATAAACTCCTCCAGGCTAATGAATCTCGAAGCAACCGCTTCTGCCCGCTATGACGACCCCGACCGCGAAGGTCGAAAATCGGTCTATGTAGAAGTGAAAGGCAAAGAACTTGGCGTGCTGATCGCCGAGACGCGGCGCGACCATTGACGCTTTTCAACGCATCGCTGCTTTGATCGTCAGCAAGGAAATGTCTCGCTGGGTACGCCTTCCATCGACGTGGAAGGGCGTACCGCAACCGCCGAGAGCAGCAACTTCGCCGCACTGGCAAAAAAGATGGCGCAACAAGTCGTCAAAACCGGAAAAAAACAAAACCCGGAGCCAATGCCCGCCAACGAAAGACGGATTGTGCACATGGAGCTGCAAAACAGCCCTGATGTTCTCACAAATAGCGTTGGCGAAGACCCCCAACGCAAAGTGGTCACTGAGCCAAAGAATTAGATACACTGAAATCCCCGTTCAAATGAACGGGGATTTTTTTATGAAATATTATTAGGATATAATTTTTGCAGTTCTTTTTATGGTCTGGAAGGAGAGAGAATGCTAACCGCGAAGCTTAAACCTCTCTTTCAAAACAAATAATGAATGCTTGGCCCTTGGATAACTTCAGCGAAGAATGAAACGAAAACTGATATCCCCTTTATATCACACTGTTAGAAAAAATTACCGGCGATTTGTCAGGGCTGAGCCCCTTGGAACGATTCCAAAGGGACTCGGCCCTATCTATCCAGTATCATTATTGGCACAAACTTGGTTGTCACGGTGGCGGCGATCAGCTCTGGAATCTGGTCTTGTGTTGCCGGCAGTGCAATACAAAGAAAGCAAATCGGACAATCGAACTATGGGCGTCTGACATTCTCGATTGTGCTGAACCAGTCATTCATCAGCAATAGGCGTCTTGGTTTCTCCCGGCTTGGCATTAGTCAAGCCGGGGGGTCCATGTTTCTGAGGATCATATTCCTCAGTTTCATCTAGCAGAAAAGGGAACCACCCATCACCAACAAAAAGTAAAATGTATTTATTGATTAGTTTTTTAAATAAAGAATTATGCTTAGCGCACCAATTCAAGGGAGCATAGAAATCAACAACAAAGTCCAAGGTATCAGCAGACTGCGTTGTAGAGAAGCTATTATCACTTACTTCCCATGTCCAACCATATACGGACCAATACTCAAGAACATAAGCCACTAAGCAATATCCAGGACAGCATAATATACAGCCAGAATAAATATTGAGCGTTTTTTTTTCAGACATATGAACTACCTACATTCAAAAGATATCTAACAAACGCAGTTTAAATGATTGAACGGAAAAAGTAACTGCAAATTCTAACAACACCTCAGGATCGCACAGGATGCCTTGTAACGCGATGTAATGAAATACGATGATTATCATTCAGAAATGAAACCAACCAATGAAAATTGAGACAAATGACAGAAAAGCAAACGTAACAGCTTACGTTGAAAAGTTTGCATCATCTTATGACCTTAGACGGTCTTTGGGAGAACGCTGGGCTCGACTGATCATACCTCAGCTGTGAATGTTGCTGATATGACATGAATCAATAGAACCAATCTCAAATTCTACGTTGGCCGGAATGCAGAGAGGGTACCAGTAGCTCTTTTTGAAGTTGCTGAGGCGCGGCCATGTAATGCTTTACGTAACCGTACCCAAATGGCACTAAGTCGAAATAAGAAGAAAGCCACACTACGCTGTAAATCAGAACCTTATGACTTTTGAAACGCAGCAAATAAAAAAAGGGCGGTTGATCTTAGATCAACCGCCCTCTCGCAGTTTCAATTTTCAGTTGCTGAAAAATCTTCTGGCTTCAGATTGACTAGTTGCTGACACAAGTCTTAGGAGCCGGTGCAGTACATGTTCGCGGCGCGGGGCAGCAGACAGGAACTGGTACTTTACGGCAGACTTGCCTTGGCACACATCGTGTTTTGGTGACACAAACCGTTCGTGGCACACATTTCGTTCGCGTTACATATCTTGTGCAACATACTTGCTCACAAGTTCTGTAAGGCACTTTACGAGTGCAGGTTTTTTGCTCATAGCTGCAGGTAGTGTAAGGAACCTTGCGGGTCCGGCATTCTGAAACCATGGTGCAAGTTGTATAAGGAACCTGCTTCGTAAAACATTCTTCTTTCCAGCAGCAAGTAGTGTAAGGAACTTTACGAGTTTTGCATTCACGGACCATTTTACAGGTTGTGTAAGGCACTCGCTTGGTTCGTGTTTCACACTCATAACGGGTGCACGTGTATGGCACTCTCCTGGTGATTGTACAAGGAACTCGCTCACATATTGTGTAAGGAACACGTTCGTGCTTGACTTCACGCTGATAAGTCGTGCAGCATACTTTTCTGGTTATCGTCTTTGGACACCAGACACGACGACAAATTGTTGTTCCAGGACATTGAACTTTCACTTTTTTGCAGCATCCAGGCTTATAGATCGGGCAGCATGAACTGCAATCATATTCCCAGGTACCGGGCTCACAGACACATTTTTCGACAACAGGACCGGGACAATGTTCTGTTGTTGTTTTCCATTCGCCACAGCAGACTTCGACGTTATGCCATGTATGAACGGGCTTGCAAACAGTACGGCAGACATCACGATAACAGGTCTTGTAATTCGTTTTGTAAGTCGTACAGCAAACATCCCGGTAATGTGTTTCACAGATAGGACGTCTTACAGTGTAGCAAAACATCGCGGTAGCAAGTGTTATAAACCGGCTTGCAAACAGAGTAGCAGACATCTCGGTAGCAGGTGTTATAGACTGGCCTTCTACGCTTGCATGTTACAGTTTTATAGCAGGTCTTGTACACGGGACGACAAACATTGTAGCAGACGTCGCGGTAACAGGTTTGATAAACAGGCTTGCAAACCGTATAACACTCATCCCGGTAGCAAGTCTTGTAAACATTCTTCGTGTATTGGACGGGAACTTTTTCGCAGATCGTATCATACACTGTTTTATGACAGGTATAATTCTGCTTTTCCCAAACAGTTTCAACAACTGTTTTATAACAAGTACTTGAACATTCTTTGGCAGCACAGTAATCGCCACAAGATGCACACGCTTCTGTGGGACAACAGTTATAACTACCTGCTCCCAGGTAGCCTGCCTGGGCATTCTCTCCAAAGCAGGCCATCAATAATGCGGCCGCCAGAAGGGGAATCCAGGTTGTATTTTTCATGGGTCTATTCCTCTACTTAATCATTTCAGCAATTAAAATTGAAAACTGGAAACAGTTAAAATCTACTTCGTCAATAAACTCACACTTGCTTAACCGACACACCTATTTTCCCCCGCCTTACCACACATTCTTTTTTAATCAGACACCACAAACCTTTCGATCACTATAATCGACACCCTGACTCCCTGGTCGAGTACATAAACAAGATCACCAGAGAGTGTGTCATTAATACAAAATGACGTAACCCCTGTTACGGTAATCTTAAAAACTGCAGGAAGATGAGCCGCTATACCTCGCTGAAAGTTTGATAGCCTGCTATCCTCAAGAGAATGAAATAAATCTTGAATCTTTTTCAATCGTTAAAGTGAGACACTTAAATGAAGTTTGCTATTTGCCAGGAATTGTTTGTTGACTGGGACTGGGAAAAACAGTGCGATCTGATTGCAGAAATCGGCTACAAAGGAATTGAGTTAGCCCCGTTTGCATTTGCCGATCGCCCTTCAGATATTTCTGCAGACCAACGCGCATCGATGAGAAAAACAGCTGAAGACCGGGGACTGGAAATCATTGGATTGCATTGGCTTCTGGCAAAAACAGAAGGGTTACATTTGACCACTGCCAATAGTGACGTCAGACAAAAGACTGCAGATTACCTTATAGAACTTGGACACCTGTGTGCGGATCTTGGTGGCGATCTAATGGTCTTTGGATCGCCCTTTCAACGTAACCTCGAAGATGGTGTCTCGCTTGATCAAGCATATGAAAACGCGGCAGATGTTTTTCGAAAATGTTTGCCTGTCATTGCTGAGCGTGGTGTTCGGATTTGCATGGAACCCTTAACAACAAAAGAAACGAACTTTGTGAATACCTGTGCGGAAGCACTCAAACTGATTGATATGGTGAAAGCAGAGAATTTTGTTCTGCACCAGGATGTGAAAGCCATGTTGGGTGCAGAAACAGACTCCATCCCTGAATTAATTCGGAAGCATGACACAAGAGTAGGACACTTTCACGTGAATGATTCTAACCTCCTGGGACCAGGAATGGGCGATACCGATTACCGTCCCATTTTCAAAGCGCTGAAAGAAAGTTGCTATGAAGGTTGGATCTCTGTTGAAGTTTTTGACTACGAACCAGGGTGTGAATTTATCGCGCGCGAAAGTTTTCGTTACATGAAAGAAGTCTGGGAAAGCGTCTGATACCCACAAAAAAAGCGATTTTGCAAAAATATTTTTGAAAACATCAAAAAAAATTTGGACCGTTTTTTATGCCGTTTTTAAAATCATGATGCTGTCATTTTCATTTCATTTTTCAAGATGAATGTGATTAGAAATAAAACAACGAGGTCGTTTTTATACTATAATAGTAGTGTGAAAACGACCTCTCTTTTTATGCGCCTCATCAACAATAAGATGAATCCGTTTCATTGCATGCGCATTTTCATGATTAACATCAAAGTGTGTGTGGCTTTACAACTAGCTCAAAACAGGCATTTCATAAAAGAATTGGCTTGCAGAATTTTGCGAAATATTTACCATAACTCCCATTAAATAGATGTAAGTCCTTATTGTGTAATGAGTGTCAATTAAGAAATTCGTTTGATTGAATGATACTTCATTTTCAACAAGGCCAAGCATCGGGGTTTGTCAAGGTTGACAAACTCAATTCTTATTCGTTGTGGCAGACCTTTGCCGACTTATAGCCCGGAGCCAGCGGCAAGGCAGCCCTCGTCTAACTCTCAAAGGAGGATTTGCGGTGGCAAAGAAAAAGGCAAAGAAAAAAGCAGCACCAAAGAAAAAGGCTGCTCCAAAGAAGAAGGCAGCTAAGAAAAAAGCTGTAAAGAAAAAAGCGGTAAAGAAGAAAGCCGCTAAGAAGAAAGCTGCTCCAAAGAAGAAAGCTGCTAAGAAAAAAGCAGTAAAGAAAAAGGCAGTAAAGAAAAAGGCAGCAAAGAAAAAAGCGGCTCCAAAGAAAAAGGCAAAGAAAAAAGCTGCTAAAAGGAAAAGATAATTTTTCTTTTTAGCTTTTGGAGACAACAAGCCATAACGAGTAAGAAGCGATCGATATTTCGATCGCTTCTTCTATTTCTACTTCACTCTAATCAACAAATTGAGAACCGCCAAACGAAAGTGTTCATTTATACACATTCGCTGTTGACAACAGGCTGGGACTTAATTTATAGAAACGATAAATTATTCATCACTTGAAATGTTACAGTCAAGTAACAACCGACCCAGCATGAAATCAAAGCAGTAGAGAATAGAACGTGAAATCAAAACGTAAGCTTTGGCGTACCCGTTTCAAAATGGCGCGCAATACGTTTCAGTTTGCACCGCGCATTTCAGCCAGGGAAGTTTGCCAACCGGATATCTCTGAAATCGATCTGCAGCACTGGGGTGAATACATTTTTTTATCTGATTCTGTCAGCGTCTTACACCGCGATGGAACGATTACAAGACGCGCGCACAATCTCACAAAACTTGACGCCAATGATTCGTTAGCACAATGGGATGAAGTCTATCGCTTTTATGATCGACAAACATCGCTCCACAAAATCCAGACATCAAAATTGCACCTCCCCGATGGCAGTGTTAAGAATGCCAAAAAAGTTGTTCAACCACACGGGCAGATCTTCTTAAGTTTTCACCCTCTTCGTCCAGGTGTGACTGTTGAGCTTGAAGAACAACAAGATTTTTTTATTCCCGATCGAGTCACAGCATGTATGTGGGGCCAGGAATTTCTTCGCTTTGCAATTCCCTGTCGTCGACTACGATACACTGTAGCAATCGCGGAACCATTTTCTCTCCAATACAAATTGCATCTGACAGACAAAGAACCTCAACAATGGAAACAGGGAAAGTATCAGGTTTACCAATGGGATCTGCACAACATCCCCGGCTACGAAACAGATGATGGAACGCCTCATCCACGCGATGTTCTTCCATGGGTCGATATCACAACACTTCACTCATGGGAACCGATAACAAAATTCTATATGAAGGATCTGGAGCCACCGCAAAAGATACCTTCCCAAATTCAGAAACTATCGGAAGAGCTCACCCAGGAAGATAAAACAGAGTCAGACAAAATTTGTTCGATTTATAAATATTCTTCTGAAGACGTAAGGTACGGCAGACACCCCAACGAACTTAACCTGGAAAAGACGCGTGAAATAGGATCTATGCTGGAAGACATGCGCGGTGACTGTAAAGACAAATCCGCACTTATGGTTTCTATGCTCAGACATCAGGGGATCAAATCTTACATTGCCATTCTACTAACACGAATGAATGGTATGACATCGTTTCTACCAGGAGCACGATTTGATCACGCTATCGTTTGTGTTATTTTAAAAAATGGCGACCGACTCTGGTTAGATCCTGCCGGAGGCCCTGTCACCTTTAAAGACTTGCCGTTTAACGATCAGAACACACAAGCTCTTCTTCTGAATGAGACAGGTGGAGAGTTGACTACCATTCCCGACCGTGGTCCACAAAAACCACCAGATCGCTCGTATCTGCCACGGCGTTTTGGCCGAAGACTGCAGTTACCAATTTACTGCTGATGTGACGACAACCGGCGATACGGCGATGGAACTTCGTTTAAAATATGTTAATCGGAATGAAGAATCCACGGTACTCAGTCTGGAAAAAGAACTGGCGGCTCACTTAACTGGTGCGCACGTTGAATCACCCCGGTTTCTCAATCTCAAAGATATTACTCAGGACGTCAGCTACACCTATCAAACAACACTTCATCAATGGTCGAGGCAAATCGAAGACATTATTTTATTTCGCATTCCCTGGATTGGTTCAATGCAGACAGCAGGAGTCGTGAACGTTCAAAAAAGAACGTCCGCATTACAGGCCCCCAATCCCATCCGTTTCACTGATCATCACAAAATTGAAATTCCACAGGGCTATCACGGGTATGGGCTGCCCTACAAACACAGGCTGGAATGTCAGTGGGGGCATTACGAGGTGTCAGTTCGATCTGAAAATTCGCAACTCATCTGTGAACGCGAAGTCGATCACTCAGGAGGCATTGTCTTTGAAGAACAGTATCAGGAATTCAAAGAATACTGGGAAGCATGCACCCGTGCAGATGCGTGGGATGTGGTATTAATGAAAAACCGTCAATAAACATTTGTTCCGAAAAATAAAACAGAATATTTCCAGTACTGAACCTGGATTTTAATTCAACAATGCAATGAACTTACGAACCGGAAATAGTGTCTGAAGAATAGAAATAGCCTATTCTCTCAGGGACAACCTGTTAAAATGGGAAATAGGAGCCGTGACGTTTAATACGTTCTATCAATATCGAACTATACTCTATCAATATAAGGCTGTGTCTCCTTGGCGGATCCCAAACGAGAAGAACTCGAAGTCAAAGAAAAAAAGGCCATTCTGGTATCTGTTGTTTCCTCTGCAAACCACATTAATAAAGATCAGGCATTGGATGAATTAAAAGGCTTAGTGGAAACAGCTGGAGTCAAAGTCGTGGGTACGCTCATTCAAAATCGTGAGCATCCCCATCCAGCAACATGTCTGGGAAAAGGAAAGCTCGCTGAACTCAAACAAATGGTCAATCACGTCGACGCTGAACTGATCGTCTTCGACAACAATCTCTCTCCATCACAGGGGAGGAACATTGAAGAGGAAACAGGAACTGTCATCGTCGACCGAAGTGAACTGATCCTCGACATCTTCGCAACACACGCGAAAACCTATGAAGCGAAGTTGCAGGTCGAGCTCGCACAACTGCTCTATTTTCGCCCCAGATTGAAACGACTTTGGACTCACCTGGAACGTATCGAAGGGGGTGTCGGAGCAGGCCGTGGTCCTGGTGAAAAGCAACTCGAAACTGACCGCCGATTATTAGATCGGCGTGTCGCAGAATTAAAGCGCAAGCTCTCTGAAGTCGAACGTCGTAGAGAGCGAACCGTTTCGCACAGGTTTCAGCATCTTACTGTCTCACTCGTGGGTTATACTAATGCCGGTAAGAGCACTCTGATGAATGCGCTTACGGGGGCCGATGTCTACATTGCCGACAAACTTTTTGCGACACTGGATACACGAACCAGACGGTGGGAACTTCCGCACTGGGGAGAAATATTATTGAGTGATACAGTCGGTTTCGTGAGAGATTTACCGCATCATCTGGTGGCTTCATTTAAATCAACGCTGGAAGAAGCGCGGCAAGCTGATTTGCTGCTGCACGTGGTAGACTGTAGTAACCCGGAAGTAGAGCATCACATTAAAACCGTCAACAAGGTGCTGGATGAAATTGATATCGAGCACAAAAATGCCATCCTCGTGTTTAATAAAACAGACAAAATTGAAGACAGATCTAAACTTGATGTTTTACGTTTAAAATATGAAAACGCAATCAGTGTCAGCGCCGTTTCCGGTGAAGGACTGGACCGTCTTTCGCAAACAGTCATCGACCGGCTAGCCTCTGGATATGCGATTGTAGAAATTGAAACACCTGTTGGAAATGGGAAGCTGCTTTCTCAACTGGAAGACCATTCAACGATCATCTCACGAGAGTATTCCGATGATGACTCACGCGTCACAATTCAAACTCGTATGGCACGACGTTTTTTAACCATATTAAAACTGGACAAAGAAACAGAGTTGAGAATACAGGAAGAAGAGCAATTGTTACCTCAGGAATTTATCCATGAAGAAATCGTCAAAGAATTTTAATCTCGATTTCCTGCATGTCACTTTCACACCTCAGTCAAATCGTTTTCACTTACTATGCAAAACATGAATCTCAACTGAGGTCATCTTAAACTGACAGTGTCAAGTCAGACTGTATTAATTCAATTGAGCAGGCTTCTCAAGATAGACTGACAAAGTATCAACGTAATGAAGAAACGATGGATTTACGGATTAGTCATATTTCTGAGCATCACGTCAATCGGTATTGCCATCGACTGGTGGTCTGGACTTCCTGAGGGCGAACAGGCAACTTATGTGGGTCGTCAAGCCTGTTTTCAATGTCACCAGAAAGAAGCGAAACTCTGGAAAGGTTCGGATCATGATCGGGCCATGAATCCAGCGACGCCTGAATTCGTTCTGGGTGATTTTGATAACACAACACTGGAACATTTCGGTATCAAATCAACGATGACACGGGAAGGAGACCATTATTATGTCACCACCCAGGGCCCTGATGGGAAGCGAGCAAAATTCCAGGTCAAATATGTCATAGGCGTCAGACCATTACAACAATATCTGGCGGAACTGGAGCGAGGCAAAATTCAAGTCTTGCCGGCAACATGGGACACAGAAAAAAAACGTTGGTACTATGCTAACCCTGATGAACCCTTTGGTCCTGATGATCCATTGCACTGGACAGGTTCTGCTCAGAACTGGAACCATATGTGCGCAGAATGTCACACGACGAACTGGGCCAAAAACTACGATATCGCTTCCGATACACATCACTATTCTTTTTCAGAAATGCGAGTCAGTTGCGAAGCCTGTCATGGCCCGGGATCCATTCATGTCAAACTTGCTAATTCGAAATCGCTGTTCTGGGATCGTCACTATGGTTACGGGCTGGCTGAATTGAAGGGAAAAGATTCGACTGCACAACTGGAAAGCTGTGCTCCCTGCCACTCACGTCGACGGCATGTCGCCCCCGGTCATACACCACTTGACCGATTCCACGATCACTATGCTCTCTCTTTATTGGAAGAGAATTTATACCACCCAGACGGACAGATCAATGACGAAGTCTACGTCTTTGGGTCGTTTACTCAAAGCAAGATGTATCGCAAAGGTGTCCGCTGCACTGATTGTCATGACCCGCATTCCACTCAGCTCAAATTCCAAGGAAACAAACTTTGTACTCAATGTCACCTCGAACCCAAATATGATGTTCCCAGTCATCATCACCACAAAGTTGGCAGTAAAGGTGCCTCGTGTGTTGAATGTCATATGCCTTCAAAAAACTATATGGTGGTTGATCCCAGACGAGACCATAGCCTGCGTATACCACGACCTGACTTGACTGTGAAACTGGGTACGCCTAATGCCTGCAACCAATGCCATACCAAGCCCAATGAAACACCGAAATGGGCGGCAAAGAAAATTGACGAGTGGTATGGAAAGAAGAGACGCGATGATCCGCACTATGGAGAAATCCTGGCTGCAGGCCGATTGGGACAACCACAAGCCGAACGCGATCTCATCAAGCTGGCTCGCGAAAAAGATGTGGGACCAATTGTTCGTGCGACAGCTGTATCATTATTAGCTACCCGATACCAGACACCAGAAAGCAGGCTCGCTATCGAGAAGGCGCTCAAATCAAAAGAAGAAATTGTCCGTCTGGCTGCCTTACGTGGTTTTGATGGCTGGTCTCCGAGTTCTGAAATGGAAGCAAGTGAGATTGGCAAACTACTTGCAAAGGGACTCAACGATTCTTCGCGGGGTGTCCGGACTGAAGTAGCACGCATTTTGTCAGCGCTTCCAATTTTACCAGATACAAAACAAAACAAGCAGGCATTGCATGATGCGCTTGAAGAATATAAAACCGGATTACTCACAAACGGAGACCAATCTGGTTCTCACATGGGCCTGGGAATTCTGTATGCTAACCAGGGTGATCTCAAAAAAGCTGAAGCAGAATTCCGTACGGCAATCAAACTCTCGCCAGCGGCAGCAGGTCCACGATCGAATTTGGCTCAACTTCTCGAACAATTGGGAAGAACCGACGAGGCCAGACAATTGAGGACTAAAGAAGCTGAGTTGCTGGCTCGCGATGCAAAGCTATTACCGGAGAATGCACTCCTGCAATACCGGTTGGGTCTGCTTTATTATCTTCTGGGACGAGAAGACGAGGCAGCAATCGCTCTCAAGCAGGCCTGCACACTGGAACCTGCTTCCGCTGACTTCCGACTCATGCTCACCCTGCTTTATGAAAAACAGCAAAAATGGAAACAGGCTTTCGATTCGGCGGAGCGACTCGTTCGACTCCAGCCAGAAAACCCCATCTACCGCCAGATCTTCATTAACATGCAACAAAAAGCAAACCCGAAAAACAAATGATTGTTTTCCGGGTATTACTTGAGTTCACGTTATTCAACAAAACGATTCTTCAATCAGGCAGACTTTCGTAACACTCCAGTAATTCGTTCGAACGTCTCATTCGATTCAAACGGGATCACAATCTGACCTGAGTGATCTGTTTTCAGTTTGATCTCCACTTTTGCACCAAGCTGCTCTCGCAGTTGCTGTTGGAGATCCAGCAAATGATTGGTCATTTCAGGAGCAGCAGACTCCTTCTTTGATTTTTCAAACGGGACCGTATCTGCTTCACCTTTAACGATCTTCCGAACCATGGCTTCGGCTTTTCGAACTGACAATGCTTCTGACTGAATCTGCTCGCAGACAGCAACTTGTTGTTGCTGGTCCAGGCTGAGAAGTGCCCGTGCGTGACCGGCTGAAATTTTCTCTGCCTGCAGCGCCTGTTTGACAGGTTCTGCCAGATCAAGCAGACGGATCATATTATTGACGGTCGAACGATCCAGACTGAGTCTTTGAGCCAATTGCTCAATTGTGCTTTCAAATTGACTCAGATAATTTTTAAATGCCTGAGCTTTTTCCAGAACATTCAGGTCTTTACGTTTGAGGTTTTCCTCAATCGCCACTTCACAAACCTGACGCTCTTCCAGATTCAGTACGCGACAGGGAACTGTCTTCAGGCCGGTTTCACGAGCTGCCTTCAGTCGCCGTTCTCCGGCAATCAGTTGATAGGCTCCCTCGAAGGGGCGTACCAGCAAAGGCTGCAGAATTCCGTGCTGACGAATACTGCCTTCCAGCTCTTTTAACGAGTCAGCGGCGAAGTCTTGACGAGGCTGGTAAGGATTTCGCTCAATCAGTTCGATATCGATCTCGTCCTGATCCGATGGACCTGACTTCATCTCAAGATCTGCTGAAGCTGGATCTGACTGACTTTCCGAATCAGAGTCCGAACTACTACGTCCTAATAATGCATTGAGACCACGCCCTAACCTGCGACGGGGAGCGCCAGACGTTTCTGACTGCTCAGACAGATTTTCGGTTTGGGGCTGATTTTGTTCTTCCATAATCTTCTTTTCTTACAATAAAACTACCTGACAAAAATAGGTGCATCACACGAGGCGCGGGATTCTATTTCGATTTCCCGATTGAGGCAAGAGGGCTTTCTAAAAATGCTTCACCTGAATTGACTCCGATGGCTGTTTCACGTGGAACGCCTACATTGCCATTCTTACTTCGCCCGGTAGAGCAGTACTGGTTCTGACTCTGCTTTTCCATCCACACGTGCCTGATTCATTCTTACCAGAAGACTCGGTGTATAGTCATACGATTTGACTAATTCGAATCGATCTCGAACCTGTTCAAATTTCTGTTGGAAATTGGAATCGGTGGAAGCATGAGGTCCCGTGATCAGATAAACGGGAATTTGAGGAGAGAGTGAATTCAAAAACTGAAAATCGGCTACGGGACCGGTGAGTGCATGCCCCTGTGCCTGGAGATTAAAAAACAAACCCGGCTCTGCATAGACATAGAGAATCGAATCCGAACCAGTGATTGCCCGTAGATCGGAAAGCATCTCCTGTGAAATCAACGCCAAACCATTGCGTGGCTGCCAGGCTGTTACCCGCAATGGTTTCAAAAAGAGGACGAGAATCAGGACAATCATGACGACACTGACTCCCGGAATAAAAGGCGATGTTTTCGAATCTCGCGCATCAGTTCTGAATTCCATTTGGAACAAATCCCCCGGGCAACGCTGCTCTACCCAGCCTGCCAATGCGGCTGTTCCTAACCAGGCTGAGATGGTCCAGGGTATCGTTAAGCGAGGATAGGGATAGTAAAGGGGAGTCGCCAGCAGCAATCCACAAAACCAGGCTGCCAATAGCCAGGCTGCCAATGAACGATGCCAGTTCCGATATTCTGCTTGAGACGGACTGCTGTCACCACCCTGCTCCCTAATCCCACTGACAAAAAACAATTGCAGAAGAATCCCGGAACTGCCCAGGATACCGAGAAGGGGACTGACTCCCAAAACACAAGCCAAGACCAGAGGCAGAGCTGCGAACAATCCTGTTAAAATCACATTCCACGTGGAACGCCCCTTCTCTGATTTCGGTTTCTGCTCAGACATACAACGCACATTCATCCAGATGAGTGACACGGCAAAAACAAGGCAAACCATGCCAACCCCCAAATATCCGAGAGAACCTTCCAGTAATCTGTGGTTCAAGATCTGTCGTGATATAGATTCCCACCAGCCAGAAAATCCGACCACATAACTTCGATGATTTGCGGCCACGACAGAATAGCCACCCCACTTCTGAAGTCCGATGAGCACTGGTAACCAAACAAGGAAGGCGATACACGCCACCACTCCCCAACGCAAAAGGTAACTCGTTTTGGAACTGAGTTGACGTCGATGGATCAAGAGCCAAGGGACCATTCCGGAAATACCCACAGCCAATGGCAGCCAGCCGTTGTACTTCACAGACCAGCCTGCTCCGACAGCGACCCCTGCCAGAACAGGCCACTTCCAGCCTCGACTGAGATAATTCTTCCAAATTAGATACACGCTTAATAATAAAAAGAACCCCAGAGCAATATCAGTCAGTGCAGCTCGACTATAGACGAGATGCAGATCACTGAAGCTGGCCAGAACTGCTGCGACGAGTCCTGCAGCAGGACCGAACCAGCTTCGGGCCACCCACCAGACCAGAGGCACGGTCAATATCCCGAATAGCAGTGAAGGTAAAAACGTGGCAAGGGGACCAGTGCCAAGGAATATCATTGACCACTCGATTAGAAATGGCAGCAGTGGTGGTGCATAAAAATATCGTTCCGGATATTCTGCTCCCTGGTCTGAACCGAACCACAAATTGGAAGCATAGACACCTTCATCAAAATGTTCGATCGCCGTGTCTGAAATAAAAAGGACGCGACAAAGTACCCCCAGCAAAAAGATGGCGGCGATAATGATTACTTCCTGCCGGGTCAGTGAAGCAGATTCTTGTTCAGTTAGAGTAGTTGGAGGCACATCCTGCTTTCGACAATTCAAGGGATTCACAATTAGAATCTAAGTTCATAAATTCTACAGGAACCGAACCTGTATGCCTATGATTCCCGGCAATTTGTCAATTATCATAAGTGTCTGCCTCAGATTTCGAATACAGCCGAAGAATGGTTGTTTGAAAACTGACTCGTCAGACTATAATTCTCATATTGATGAAATCGAATTCCTGTCGTGTTGACAGTTCATTACGAGACCATAGCCTCAAATATTAACCGAATCATTTTAGAGAGAATAAGAGGATGAGCACTCCTGCAAAGCTATACGATGAAGCAGTCAAAATCTACGAAAGTGGAGAGATCGAAAAGGCCGTCGAGAAACTGAATGAAGTACTGGCTCTTGATGAGAACTATGTTCTGGCACTTTCTGCGCTCGCTGTCTACAACCAGAAACTGGGCAATTTTGATGAAGCCATCGCCCATGCTACCAAAGTCACCGAACTGGAACCCGATGATAACTTCTCATTCATTCAGCTCTCTGTGATTTGCCAGCGTTGCGGTCGAATTCCCGAAGCTGAAGACGCAATGGCAAAAGCACACGCTGTCGGTCCGAAAAAATAGTCCACGTGTTGAGAAGATAAAACACTGCAGTTGATGAAGCTCTCCGGTCTCAAAGATCGTGAGAGCTTTTTTAGTTCGCAGTACTGAAGATCAGCGTTCATTGATTATCCGAAAAGGGGACGCCGGCTCGGAGTCTGCCTGACTCGACGATGGGGCGAGTTCGCGAAACGGATTTTCTAAATCTTTCGGAACCGGTCTGAGTTGTTCATCGAGCTGAGTTTCCGACGAGGTTTCCGGACGCTCTTCAAATGAAATTCGCGCGGGTTCAACAGGCGTCAACCGTTCTCGAGAGACTGCCTGAATGAGCGCAGGTTTCTCAGATTGTGTTATTTTTAAGGGAGCGCTCGCGTGGAAAACCCGGCCATCTTGAGATTTCATACGCACTACGAGCGTGAGTTCGCTATTGGCAGGTTGACGTTGCCAGGGAAGCTCAAATCGAAATCCGGAACCAGCAAACCCGGAATACCAGTGCTCCCGGGTTTCTTCACTATTGAAGGTCCAGACACCGATTTTTCGGTTCTCTCCCGATTGTTTCAAATCAACGAGTTCGAGTTCCATGTCGGCTGGTAGTTTTACGGTTTCACCATCTGCATCATGGGGTGTAATCAGAGTCGTCCAGAATTCATCGCCTTTTTGATCGTCCAGGTCTACTCCACCAGTCAGCAGACTGTTCACTTTGACGCCCGTCACTTTGTAAAGCGCCGCGGTCTGTTCAGGCAACAATGCTCCTTTGGAAATTTTTGCGAACTGCTGATGCATGGTTTCTGATTGTCGCTGTGCCGATTCCAACGCCTGGCGAGAATCTTTCAGGTCACGCTGCAATGCAAAAATACTATCTTCCTGCTCTCGCAGGCGGGCTTCCAGTAAATCGGTAGCGCCACGCCCTCCACACCCCGAAAGGGTGAGCATCAACAACAACGACATCCATGTCGAAAGAGTTTGCTTCATCGGAAATTGATATAGCAGAAGTCTACGCCTCTACTCTCCTGATAGTAAAATTAGATTAGCTTTTTGTTCCAGGAGCTTCGAGGTGCTCAAGGACATTATCGATTAACCCATAGGATTTTGCTTCTTGCGAATCCATGAAATTATCGCGGTCGGTATCCTGTTCAATTTTTTCCAGTGTCTGACCTGTGTGATGCAGCAGGATCTCATTCAGGCGCCGTTTCATTTTCAGCACTTCTTTGGCGTGAATTTCGAGGTCCGTTGCCGTCCCCTGCATGCCCGCTAATGGCTGGTGAATCATGATGCGGCTGTTGGGTAATGCATTCCGTTTTCCGGGTGCACCTGCCGTCAGTAATAATGCACCCATGCTGGCTGCCTGCCCGATGCAATAGGTGGCGACATCACACGAGATGTACTGCATCGTGTCATAAATGGCCATCCCGGCTGTAACAGATCCTCCAGGAGAATTAATATAAAAATGGATGTCTGCTTCCGGATCATCAAACTGCAGAAACAGCAGCTGAGCAACCAGACTTTGCGACACCTGATCATTGACCTGCGAACCCATCATTACAATGCGATCCTGCAGAAGACGACTGTAAATATCCATGGCGCGTTCGTCGCGACCATTTTTATCGATCACATAAGGAGTCAGGACCGTCATATAACACTCACTTCAATAGATGCTAAATTTAATGGTTGATTATCACTCGACATTGTGTTTGTCGACTCAATTTCTTACTTGTCTTCTTTTTTGTCTTTATCTGAGTCTTTTTTATCGCGGATCAGAATCTCATCCACCAGTCCATATTCGACGGATTCCGCCGCTGTCAGGAACCGGTCCCGGGATGTATCTTCGGCAATTTTATCAATGCTTTGCCCCGTATGATTCGCCAGGATCTGATTCAGAATTTCACGCGTATCAAGTATATCTTTGGCCTGAATCTCAATATCGGAGACCTGACCCCCTACTTCACCGTAGGGTTGGTGAATCATCATTTTGGCATGCGGCAAAATATATCGTTTCTCTTTTTGTCCACCAGCGACCAGAATCGCACCGCCACTTGCAGACAACCCGACACAATACGTGGCGACATCACATTCGATGAATTGCATCGTATCGTAGATCGCCATCGTCGCCGTGACTGAACCACCTGGAGAATTAACGTACAAATGTATATCCTGATGGCGGTTTTCTGACTGTAAGTACAATAGCTTCATGACGATCAGATTCGCGCTGGCATCGTTGATGACACTATCCAGAAAGATAATCCGGTTGTCCAACAGGAGATCACCAATCCCCATCTGACGCTGTTGTGAGTAGCTTCTGGCACGTTGATTCGCCTGAGTCGGCATCTGCCCTGATAAGGGGTCGAACATGTTTTTATCCTGAGATGTAATGGTTTTATTTCGTTTCTCGTGACGAGGTTAAATCAAATCTAACTCTCACATAAATCTGTCTGATGGACTAGTCTGCAATCTCTTTTTCCGACAAGTTGTATTGAAATGAATACCTTATACGCGGTGAGAAGTCCACGATATGTGCCTGTCGCCTGTGCGCAAAACGGCTCTCTGTTTTTCGATGCTAATTTTATATTGTTCCTTATCCGATTTACGGGTTCTCCGTCAAGAGATGTTATAAAGAGATATCGCTATGACGTGTCTCTTCTTCAACCCTCTCTTCACTTCCACATCGGCCTGCATAGCAAAGCTTAGGATTTCTGAACGCGGGCAAAAAGTGTACTTAAATACACATACTCAAAACAGGCATAAAAAAACACCAGAGACCTTTCGATCTCTGGCGTCTATCTGTTTGAACCGTTTTGAGAACAATGTCCCCAAAAATCTCGTATTCAGATAATTCCTGTCTTAATAAGAAGACCCGTCAACTACATCCTGGCCGTAACGCATTCCAGCGGGTGTTAACAGGCGAGCATACAAGCCGGCATCCATCTGAGGTGTTAATGACTTTCCACTACCATCACAGAAGATAACATTGACAACACCACTTGGATGGTTGGAACTGGGACGCCAGGCTGCTGATTTCGTGGCAGATAAGTTTGAGCCAATTCGAGACAAAGTCGTCGCTGTTCCAGTGAGCGGTGTCTGTAAATTGAATGCTGATGGCAGGTTCAAAGACAGTGATCCGGTAGTAGCGGCGACAGGCAAGATCCCTTCCATATTAACGCCAAAGCCCAAGCTACCAGTATCCAGACTTGACCAGTCACCAGCCTGCAGATTCTCTGACAACATGATTGTGTTCGAGATACCATCTGCAGCAGCGATGTAGTCAAGTGACATGCGAGCAGCCCCGGTTTCTCCTCTCCAAAATACACCTGACGCAAATTTGGCAGGAGTTGCGGGAGTCGTCGCAGCGAGAATTAGATTTGTGGTAGAGTTATGAGACACATCAGTTGCAGAATTATAGTTATCCATGACGTATCCAACATTCACAGCGTAGGACAACGCACCGGGTTCTGTATTGAACTGATCATCAGGGCAAGTAAATACATCGAATCTAGTGCCATTTAATGTACCGAGGGCAGCGATCTGAGTAGCACTCCCACCATTGGCAGCTGTGCTTGCGGTCGTATCCCATCTTTGGCGAAAACCAACTTGATCCAGAAACGGCAGAATAGTGACACACCAGGAAAGATCATCCAGTGAACTTCCGGCGACAATATTCGTATCTGTGAGCAGCGGCATTTGTGAATTGGATCCTGATGAAAAGTTCACAATGGCCAGACCCACGTTTCGCATGTTGTTCAGGCAGGTCACTTTTCGGGCGGCAGCACGCGCACCGTTAATTGCCGGCAATGTCAAAGAGACCAGGATGCCGATGATGGTGATCACCACCAGTAATTCGATCAGCGTAAACCCTTTACGCTTTTGTAACTTTTGTTTGATTTGACGAGTTTTCATTGTCATTCTCCTCACTAAAAATACGGTTCAACCAGATTATATTTTACATGTTCACGATTAGCAAAAACAAACTCAAAAGCAGCTTAATTCTTCAGGAAACCCAAGGAACTATGATCTAATCGAATCTATAGGAACAGACGTTGCAAACGACTGACTCTCACAGACTCTGATAGCGGCCCGCAACCAGAGTAGACTATTAGATTCACATGCCTTTCCCCCTCTCTTCTGTATTCTGTTTCATGATGATCAGGTGCATCGTGTACAGACTCACCTGTTCTGCCTGTTATTCAATTTGGTGACGATAGCGAATCAGTCGTTTCCAGTTGTCAAACTGCCCGGTACTTGGCTCAAACGCTTCCTCAGCACGCGTACGATCGATCACGAAAAATCCTCGATAGTCGGGTGCATTGGGAGACAAACTGTTTGCACGGGCACCGATTACGACAGGACTGCCATAAGTTGTCGTGCCAGCACCACTGGCTTCAAAGTAAGCCACCGACATGAAGACCACAAACGTATTACTGCGGGTCGTCGTATTCCCGGCAATTTTCGACAGCAATCGGTTTCTGGTATGAAAGTCGACTTTATCAGCCGCCCCCGCTGTTCCAAGATGCTCAGTAGGAAAGGCTACTTCAAACAGTAATCGCGGATTGTTACTACCGCCAGTTACATCAACAGGCAAAGTCCGCAAGATCGTATGTTCGCGTAAATCCTGGACATTGGTCGCAGTCGAAAAACCTTTCCCATGATGGAAACTACGGAACGGTCTGGAACCGGGTGTCCCCGGTATCCTGGGTGCATCCGTAATACCACCGTCTGCGTTATCACGGGAGTTGATGAATTCTCCCCACCATTCAGTTCCGCTTAAGTGAGTCGCATTCAGACTCGGGCGTGAACTGATCGTCAGATTCATATAAAAGGTGTCTGTATCGTCCAAAAGTGCTGCCAGTATCGAAGGATGACGCAGGGTATTCAAATTGATACGCCCTGGAACACGCGGATCGTTCAGCGGATTTCCTAGCTGCTGATGCATGCGCGTTGGTACCTCGACAAATTCCAGCAGCCGGTACCAGCGATTGTCATCGGCAGTGATACTGACAGTATCATCGGGACCATTGGGATCCAGGAATTTTTGAATGCCGGCAAATTTGACATCATTGGCTCGATCCACGGTCGTTGTCGTATCCGTACGCGTCTGCCAGCCACTTTCCGTTGCCAGATCGCGTGTAATACGGTTGGGCCCCACAATGGGCACGCTTAACAGCTCGATGATCGAAGCAAAATCACGATCAAAGTGTGGTTGCCAGATATCAAAACGGGGGGTGTCATCTGAAAAGGCCCAGCCACGTTCTCCTGAATCGTCGGCGCCATTCTGAAGGTCATCGTCCACAGTTGCGATTCCATTGAACCCATCAGCGCCGACCGTGCCCGCTGTCGTATTGGAATTGGTCGCACCGACAGAATTGGCCCGGTAATTTGTACCGGAACCGCTGGCGTGCGTTGTGCTGCCTGTACCACGGGCATAGAACGGTTGTTCTCGTTCGTAACTTTCCAGGGGATATAATTTGCCCTGGATTGCTGTCGTGACATCGCCAGGAGTCAACTCGAATTCATGCATTCCCGAGACAACCATACTGTCAACTTCCACCCAGGGATTATCAGCATTGTCGACCGCACTATTGAAAGCGGGCGCACCGCGTCCCAAATGAGCCCGTCGCATGAGACGGACAACGAACGTCAAATCATCGAAATCCGTTGTTCCTGCATCCGTATTTGAATCGTTTAAAAAATCACCTCTGTTGGAAATCGCAGTGACGGTATCAGCCTCGCTGGTCATAAAGAATTCGGTGGTATCATCGTCGGTGATCAAATCGAGAGCCGCCGTCGAAGTATCCTGGGGTATGATCGTTGAAAAAGTTGCTGTCCCACTACCAGTATAATCTGGATCAACGCGGAAATAACTGGGACGTGGCATCGATGTCATTGAATCGACGTTATCCGCATCGCCGGCACTGCGGATTGAGAAAATTCCTGCGGCACCCACAGAACCACTGCGTAGTGTCACTCTGCGTTTGTCAGAGTCATTGGGAATCCGGGAATCGGTTGGCAGATTGTCAAGATCAGCATAATCGGCATTCACACCATCGGCCCGTGGCTCAAGACGAATCTGCCAGGCGTCATTGGCAAAACTGACAGTCTGATGGCCTGCGTTGCGTAATTCCAGGAACGAGAAATAGCGGTCCTCTTCATCGTTGTATTCAGTCGCACCATGATCCTCGTCGGTCCCGGCATTCGTCACTTTGAGTGCTTTGAGGGCGATGAACTCGCTCAGTGTCAACTTCTGGGCTTCGACGCCAAAGACTTCAGCGCGATCTGAATCTCCTGTGCTATAAGGGTTGTCATCCAGATTCCAGCCATTACTCAGGTTGGTATCATATTCAAAACGCGTAATCACATCATCGGGGTCGAGTGCGTCTACCACATTCACGGCAAATTGCGCCATCTCTTTGAGTTGTGTTGTTCCCGTATACGGTGTGGTATTGGTACTGTAGTTAATCGCATCGCTACCTCCCCCCAGTGTATACAGCAAAACAAAGAGGTCACGGGCCATCAACTGGCGATCATAGCGGGCCCAGAATTCCTGCACAGCAGTTGAATTCGGCGGATACGCGGGAAGATTAAACCCATCCCAACTGCTGTTGATGGCAGCTGCCGCCAGAGTATCGAGAACACCGTTTCCGTTCAGATCTTCACCCGCATCCAGTGTGGCATTATCATTCACATCTTCACCCGGATGTGGCGTCAGCGGACGCGTGGTGACAGTCCGTCCGGTACCCGTCTGGTCAAAGACCAGAAGCTCATTCAGGTTCAATTTCATCTGCAGCTGGGGCGTCGTTGTATTCCCGGGATTGACGGTCAGCAGTGCTCTGAGTGCCGGGCGAAATGGATCCACATTAGTTGCAAGTGCACCAAAGGGAGGGAATCCGCCACTGGTTTCCCAGTCGCGCAGACCGGGGATAATCGACATCCCAAAGTGTTTCCGTCCCCAGCTCATCGTCGTAAATTGTCGGCGGATCGCATCGCCTCTGATATTCACGGTTGCAGCCCGGCCGAAATTAAACGGCGCGAGGTTTTCCAGGCGTGAATTCACACCGGTATTATCCTGATCGGTCTGTGACATGTGCAGGAAGGCGAGATCATCGGCAGTAAATGGTTCATCATAGGGGCGCTGCACTTTTTCCAGATCGACGGTCATTTCATCGGGTTCATCCACCAGTGTCCCCAGATTGGCTGAGACATTGGCAGACGAATTTTTGAAGAACGTCAGGCCGCCGTTGTAACGGATGGAGCCGGCAACTTCGATGTCTTCATAAGCTCTCCAGCCATTTTGCGAAATCATTGCTTTATTGGAGTTAGCCCCTGTTTTATTGCTTCTGCCTGAACCATTATAAGCCAAAGGATGCAAGAAGGCATGCACGTCGGCGCGTGTGCCATTCAAGGAGCCACTGAGTGTGCCCCCTTCATAGCGATTTCCATTATCGTCAATCAGTGTCTGGCCGGGACGGGGAAATGCGATATTAGGACTCACGCCGGTATTGACCACAAAAATGTTATCGCCGGAACTGACGCGCTGTGCATCGTACAGACGGTTGGATTCTCCCCAGCGGCCGGGATACAGGTCAGTAATTTCGGTTTTTGTGCCTTTCGCGATGGGACTGGGAATACTGAATTCAGGACGACCATGGCACAGGAAGAAATATTCCATATTGGAAATTTCCCGCCAGTCGCGTGAAAGCTCATAAGCGGTCTGAAAATCACCGGCGCCGGCATAAGCACGCGGAGCAGCAATCGACCCATGAGGATAAGGATAGTCACCAAAGAACAGACGGTGCTGCTGAAAAACATCGGCGGCGACAGCCGACCCCTGTAAGTCACCACCGGACCCGGTAGCAGGTCGGGCGTTGAGTGCCCACTGCGGATTAATTTCTCCGGGTGAAGACAGGCCCATATTGGATCGGGAGAGGTACAGGTACTTGTCGGTATAAATGGAGCTGTGTTCACCAAAGAAATTGTTGGTGGGATCATAGTTCAGATCGATATCCGTGGGGCGCCGCATGTTTCCAGCGGTATTCAGGTTAATCAATGCATCCAGATCTTTCACCGTAAAGGAAAACAGGGGAATGATGTATGACCCCGGATTGTTCGGATCTTCGATCGGAGGAAAATCCAGGTCCATCCAGATGCCTTCGGTAATCCCGTCGTTATCATTGTCCACATCGAGTTCGAGAATCGGAGTACCGACATTAAATGATTCGGTAAAGATCCCCAACTCACCGTTTTTTGAAGCATCGCCACCAGCATTCGCCGTTGGCTGGAAGGGAAAGGAACCCGTAAAACGATTCGTTCCTGAAGCGGTCCCATCAGGATTGATAAAAAGATGCGCCGGATGCGGTCGCAAGACCATCGTTCGCGTATTCTGGGTTGATGTGCCAGACCCGTCATTGGAGTACCAGTCGTTAATGTGATCCCCCCTACCAATGCCAGCGCTTCTGTCTCTCAAATATTGAGGCCGTACAAACGAAGGAATAATGACACGCCGAACAGTCGTTCCCTGCAGTGTGTAACCATCAAAGGCCAGAAACAGGTTATTGATATCGGGAGATGTATAATCGACGTCTGGTTCTGGATAATTAGCAAGGCTGGTCGGTGCCGGTCCACCATGGGCAACACGACTGCGGTTTAAGGCAAGAAGTGATTGATCGGCATCGGCCACCCCATCATAATCTTGGTCAACTACAGGCACATTTGAACCATCCAAAAGGACATTGATGCCCTGCCCGTTAAACGGGTGAATGTCGGAGCCAAACATATTTGTCAAAAGTGAATGACGCTTGCCATGCAGGGCACTGTTATACAGGCTATCGTCGGGGCCGACGATTAATTGCTGGAGTCCCCAGTTGAATAAGACGTCGGCATCAAGACCGGGGTCGGCTTCGTTCAGTGAAGCTTCCGTAAAGTATTGCGCGCTCCGCTCTTCCTGTGAGGCGAAGGTGTAAAACACCACACCCAGCAGCGAAAGCATTGCCAGTAAGGCGATCACAACCAGGAGCGTCGATCCGCGACGGTTCTGGTGTATCGAAGTCAAGTGCCTGCCTGTCTGATTTGTTTTCTTCATGGAAACCGGTTTCATTTCAAAACCTCCCAAAGTGACCAAAGGCCGCGGCCCGGCTCGGCACAGTGGGGAAAATACCTGCTTGTTGTATCAATTTATCCCTCACCCTTGTTCCTTAACGGATGAATGAGAGTCATTTGTCTTACCTGCCCGGAGGCGGGATCTTCATAACGAATTAAAATGCGAATCGCCGTTAAAGGTGAAGCCGTCGGAACTGGAACTTGATTTGCCAGATCATAAACGGGAGCACCCGTGCTGTCTGATAACATGGGATAAGGTGGATCACCATCACCGCCTACAACGGCAGTCGGGTGCCAGGTATCAAATACATTTTTCCAAACGGAATTACCATGTGCGGTATTCTGTTTTGCGCCGGTACCAAATCGACCGGTGGCGGAACCACCAATGTCGACAAAATCGAGAGAAATATCATCGAAGACTTTAATGTCAAACGAGCGCACATTGGAAAGCACCAGATCTTCAGAACGACGCGTGCCGCCCCGGAGTGCATCAATCATGCGGTCGTTGGGATTGACCAGCAGATTGGGACCGGCGGGATTCATGGGATTTCCCCCTCCACCAATAGAAGAATCCATTAAATCGTGTGGATAATTGAAATCTTTATGTGATGTTTCTTCATGGGTAAAACGACCAATAAATAACTGAGGATTGCTGCCAGCCGAGCTGGGAGCATATTCCCGCGAGAGACCAGCTGCCGAGGTACTATCTGCATGATTAAACCCAAACCGATACTGCGGTTTCCCCAGTGGGAAAAAAATATTCAAGTCAGAATTATCAAGGTCATCCATATCATGGAATCGCGCGTAGCGATTACCGGAATTATCAATGTAGGCAGAAAAATCAAAATCGCGCCAGAAATTATCGTCGGTGTTGACTGCTTCTCCATACAGGGGAAATGGCCACCCCCGTTCTCTGGAAAAAGGGAGAAGGTCCCGAATCGGAAGAAACCGGCTGAGTATTCTGTGTACTGGATAATTCCAACGGCTCGCGAATCAACATCACCCGACGATACAGGTTACTGCCTCGCAGAAAGTAGGTCACTTCCGCTGCCGAGGATTGCGAAACGCCATCTGCGACAATCCGGCCATCGTCGGCTTCAGGCTGATTGGGATGGTTAACTAACAAAGTACCGCCACTGAGAGTCCGGCCACTCAAGTCCGTGGCGCGTCCATAGTAAAAATCTTCCGTGTCATCATCCTGACTGGGATCGGAAAGACGGGAGACCGTAAACTGCAGTAAGTCATCGGTATCATCGTTGGGATCGTTCTCGGAAATATAGAAAATACCCCTGCGGTCTTCCTGATGATAAAAACGACTGCGTGGATCTGTCGCAGTTGGCTCTACACCGGCCGGGGTTGTAAAAGCCGTGAAACGAGAAAAGGGTAACAGGTACTGAAATGTGCGATTATCCAGATCGGCCTGCAAGACGGTAACCAGCAGCCGCTCACGTTGATCGTTTTCTGAGATCCCGCGCTGAATTGTCATTGAGTTGGAAAGAATCTGAAAAATCTCGGTGAACATCAACATCATTAACAGCACCAGCGCAACCGAAACCAGCATCTCGACGAGTGTAAACCCGGCGCGAGAACGGTCTGATTTTCGGTCTGATTGCCGCCGATCAAAGATGTTTGATATTTTCATAACAGACTTCACTCTATAACTACTCGTTTTAGTAACAATGTTTTTTGACACCGCTTATCGGGTCTTGTTTCCAAGTGGATAAACCTGAACGACGTTCGGCATCACGATGATCCCCGGCGTTTGTGTCAACGGACTTCCGGACGAATTGATTGACCCGATTATGGACCGATCCAATGTCAGATCAGCGCTGGTTGTCGTTTCATTTTCCACTTTCTGAATACGATACCAGCGGGCATTGATGGCATCGAACACGTAAGCCCCTTTTTTCAACAATGGTTTTTCAACATTGGTATTAAAGTGCAGCGTAAAGGCACGCCGCTGAAAGTCATCTGAAGCAGTCGCACCCTGTTCGCCGGCAGTTTCATCGGTCGCACCGTCGTTGTCATCGTCGTAGCCTGCAACGCCCCACTGACCATCGGGGCCCGGTAACCACTCTGCCACAAAGTTGGTTGTACTGTGCAGTGCTTCATATTCCGGATCGAAGTTACGGCGGAAGAAAACAACAACATCAACCGAGGCCACATCGCTGGCAATTTGACGACGCACTGTTAACAGGTAGGAATAACGCTGTTCCAGTGTCTCGATTCGGATTTTCGAAATGCCACCACTGGCTTGATCATACAAGCCATTGTCCGGCAGTGGATCAGCAAAGCTGAATTCGCCAGTACTGGTATCGATATTGGTACCGTCAATCAAACGTTCCTGAATCTGTTTGCCTGTTGTGTCATAAATCAGCAGGCGACCGCCGACCAGAGAACCGGTGGAAGGAGTCAACGTCTGAGCGAGTTCCGTAAGATTCAGATTATTCGAACTGATATCAACGGGATCAACGGTAATGATATCACGGGTTCCATTAATACTGTCGGGAATACCTTCATAAAGTAAGGTCCAGCTATCCTGCTGGGTAAAGAAATTGACGGCCGCTAATTGCGACGTCAGCCCGGCATTCCAGCGGGGAATTCGCGTGACTGCACTGCCGGCACCGTCATTTCCAAAACTGGCTTCGAGTCCGGTCGCATCTAAAGTCGCGTAATAGGCACCGAGCGGGTCAACAATATAATTACGATTACGCCGCTGGTGCTCGATATGCCCGTTGGCATTCAGTGTACCATCCGGATCAAATACAAACGGCAATGTGAAAGCATCAATGAGTGCTTCCGCGTTGTAGCGCAAGACGGTAGCATTGGTGAGTTTGGTTGCCTGGACGCCACGCAAGATTGAGATCGGAAACAGAGACGCCAGTGATACAACGCCGATGCTCATGATCATGACGGACATCAGCACTTCCATCAAAGTCACACCACGGCGACTGGCGAGTGTGACTGCAACACTTTTATTGAGACTTTTCGGGCAGAGTTGCTTCATTTGGCGGCCTCCCCGGTTTCAGAATAATAGAACACATCAGGTGCCTGTCCGGAGGGAACAGCCACTGCGTTATCGAAAAACATGGGATAAGCGCTCACACTTCCTGTACGGGTAAAGATCGACAACAGGGAAGGAGTCGAATTCAACTCGACCTGCCAGACAGCACCACCATCGGTAAAGGTGGCACCTTCCGTGCGTGCTGTTGCACCCAGAAAAATACCAGGATTTGTGCCACTGGTTCCGGGAGTCGTACAAACATAGACACGATCATATGGTTTGAAACTCAGATCCCAGGTCGGTGAAGAAGGAGTAATAAGTTGCGCGGGCACGAGTACCCGTTCTCCTTCGGAATAGCCTGTGTTTGCCTTCCAGGTTGCCTGGATGTTTTCAAGAGTGTCGAGCACAAAATGAATTTTTCCATTGGCGGCTTCACTTCCCGAAATCGAACCACGGGGCGAGAACATCAGATCCAGCTGGCTGGAATAGAGGCGATAGTCATCGGAGCCGGGCCATAAATATTCATTATTGTCATCAGCCCCGCCAGCACCATCATCATCAACACCGGCTCTACCAGGTTGGCCATCGTCGCCTCCTGAAACTCCCGATACCCGCCACGTGCCCGGCAGGAACGAACGATCCAGATCAATGCCCGTACCATTGGGTAACAAGGTAGGCTCTTCACCGGAGAGAATAACGGGGGGTAACTCAAGCAGATAAGTGGAAGGACCACTGCCAGGCGCGAACGCAACAAGTTCGGTGGATTTCGATGTTCCCGCATCGCGATACGCGGTTGTCAAACGCAGAACTTCTGGCGGGCTTGCACCGGGAGTCATCACGGGGGAATTGGGTAAATCAATTGTGTACCAGGTACCGCTGCCGTCACCGGGGATCTTGATTCTCGCCCCATCAATGAGCTGATTCCGATCTCGCAGAAACTCCCAGTCCGTGCCGGCACCGCGTACATGCATCACGGTATCGAGAATGCCATCAGCGGGATTACTGGCGTCGATCCGTTCTAGACGAATCACGCCCTGACTCCAGTTGGGACTGGGTGCAATATAAACCATGCTGGTGACGACCGTCGGGTTGTTTGGATCAATCAGAAAACGAACGCCCCGGGGCTCTTTGGCATAAATGGCACGGTCGCGTGCCCCTGCCAGATAAGACTGCACCTGTCGGGATGCACCACGTGTCAGGTCGCCGGAAAGCGCGAAATTAATGGTCGAAACCGTCATGACAACCAGAATCGCCAGGATGGAAATCACGACGAGCAATTCCACCAGAGTGAACCCCGACCGGAAAATGACAGAAGTGTTTTTCTTCCGGCATAGCCTGAGTTGTAACAGGTTGTCCTTGTGAAAGGTTTGCACGGGATTACCTTCCTCCGGCTCGTTGATTATGATTAGTAATGTTGTCAAAAATCCCATCGACTGCTGTGACAGAAACGGGCTGTGCCAACACACCATTATTCGTTTCATCGGAAGGCTCATAGAGCCCGAGAATGCCATCTTCGCCTGCGGAAACAATCAGAGGAACCCAATAGGTATTCATTGTCGCATATTGAACTGTGGCGTAACTCGTTGATGCGTTAAACAAAGGAGCCAATAGATTTCCCGACCGGTCATCCTCATACAGGATACGCCCCTGGGGATCATCGGCATCCACATTTAATGGATCAGATTCATTAAAACCCGCAGCGGAAGCGGGCGGCAGCCCGGCAAAGAAAACACCGGCAATGTCGCGATTGATATTAATGCCATCAGGCTTGATCAGACGGGTCGGCCAGCGATAAAAGCGAAGTGGCTTCCCCCAGGCATCGACAAACTCTTTCAGTCCATCGCCATCTGAGTCGGCGACCTCTGTTGTGATAAAAGTATCTTCCCCAACGGGGGGAACCCCATAGGTTTCGTGATTGGTTAAAATATAATAGAGATATTCGGAACTGATACTGGCCCCGTTATCAGAGCCAAGGGCACCCGCAGCAGCCCCCATAGAGGCGTTCACGCTGGTATTTTCGGCAATATACTGGGGCAAATTCTGACGAAAGATATCTTTACGAACAAGGATGTCGACTACAGGACGAGGCAACCCACGGTACTTGGCACCAAAGCTGCTGACTAAACTATTATATTTCTGACCGACCAGTGAGCGCAATTGCTGTTGGTTCTTGCCGGAATCCAGGGCTTTTCGCATCGCTTCAATGCGATCCTGGACAAGACCATTCACTTTCACAATGGTCGCCATCGTCGCTTTTTCACGCGCTTTATTTCCAATGTTCCGTACGACGACAGCGGACGTCGCAATCAAAAACAACAGAATGCCGATCACCATCATCAACTCGACGATTGTAAAACCGCGACGTGCTCTGCGAACTGAGTGATGATTTTCTAAACGCTGCATACTAAAACCTGTTTTCATGGAAAACGATCCACTTCACTAATTCAGAAAACTCTATTGCAAAGAACCACTGACAAAATTGGTGATATTATCTGCATCAAGGCTCCGGGTTGGAGGAAAATTTTTATTGGGGTCATAGTTCCCACCGGTTCCAAACTGGTAATCGATGCCGGGTGAAATAATCTGATATGACTTGGGCTTAAAGGGTGGATCTGAAGTAGGTGGCGTGGCACTCGGATCCCCCTGACGGTAGATGTCAGTCAAACCCGTTCCCGCGAAATCGGCATTACGATAACCGCGACCGTCATAACTGCTGAGATAAATATAAGGCAACTGCTGACTGGGAAATGCATCCAGTAATTCTGGAGCAAGGTCACCATCAGTATCGACAAAACGACTGTTGTCAAATTCAAAGTAAGGACCGCGTCGACCTGAATTCGTTGCGGAGAGCGCTGCCACACTCGAACCAGGATTGAGAAATGGCTGGGCAGGATTTTTGGAAAAACCGTAAACCCGGTATGTTCCATCGGCAGTCCTCTCAAAGACGCCACCCAAAAAGAAGACCAGACATTCACCCGCATTCAGAGCGATGGTGTCTGCCGAATCGCCGTCTCCGTTAATATCTTTATTGGCCGCAAAATTAAATTGAGGCCACATCTTGCGGACGAGTCCTTTGCTGCGCTGATCCCAGGTGGCACCACCTGATTCATACAACACGATTCCACTGGGTGGATCCATGCCGAAATCGGCCTTGAAAGAAGTAATCGCTGCTTCCAGATTGGCAATTTCAGTGCGTACCTGCGCTTTCTGGGCAGTCAGCCGCACGGCACCAATGGCGGGGATTAGCAGACCAAGTAGAATCAGGATGATCACAATCGCAACCATGAGTTCGATCAGCGTGAAGGCACGCCTGATGCGTTGTGACGCCGCGAGAGAGATTGGCGACCGACGTTTCATTGCTAACTCCTAACTCTTTTCAGAACAACAATTTGAAAATAGAAAACGCCCGCCGACTTCTGTCTGTCGTGAAGTCAGCCGGGAATTCTCTACTAATTATAAGGGCAAGTTTTGTGCCCGAAAACCGACTAAAAACGTAACATACTGATATATATAATCTTACAGCTTATCCAAACTCAAGGGTTCACTTCGATTTACGAGAAAAACTGTATTATTATGCAACACTCAAATCAAAATACTACGAAAGATCATTCAGCAGTTTAATCAAAGGCATGAAGAGCGCAATCACGATAAAACCGACGATGAGACCAAGAATGATCACCATCAGAGGCTCCAGCAAACTGACCAGCGCATCAACGAGAACTGCTACTTCTTCATCGTAGACATCGGCAACCTTGTAAAGCATGACATCGAGTGCCCCTGTCTCTTCACCCACGTCTACCATATTCACAACAATGTCATCCACAATTCGCGCCTCCCTCAGAGGAACTGCCATAGTTTCCCCTTCGCGAATAGCTGCGTAAATCGTGTCGAACGCTTTCTGAAATACCATGTTACCGGCGGTATCACGGGCAATAATAATGGCCTCCAGAATCGGTACCCCAGACGCAATCAAGGTGCCCAGCGTTCGACAGGTTCGCGCGGTAATTGCCTTACTGAGAATCTTTCCTAATAACGGTATCCGGAGGGAAATCCAGTCGACAACAAACGCACCTTTCTTGTTCTTTTTCACAATCTTGATGAAGATCCAGAACGCAATCGGTATTGCAGGGAACAGGTAAAAGTAGGAAACAACGATATCACTGATCGCCATTAACAAAAGTGTAATATCAGGCAGTTCCGTACCGAAATCGAGAAAGATCTTTTTGAATTTCGGAATGATCCAATACATGATGAAACCAACGATCAATGTGGCAACCGTAATCACGGCCACCGGATAGATCATGGCTCCCTGAACTTTCTTCTTCAAACTCTGAGCACGTTCTTTGAATTCGGCCAGGCGCTGCAGAATCACTTCCAGTGCACCACCGGCTTCACCCGCTTTGACCATGTTGACATAAAGATTATCAAAACACTTGGGCTGCTTGGCCATTGCTTCCGAGAGTGTATTGCCAGACTCAATATCCTCAATCACACCATCGAGCGATGCTTTGAGCGGGCCTGGTTTGGCCTGTGCTTCCAGAATGCGCAGACTTCTCAAGATCGGCAGTCCCGCATCCTGCAGTGTTGAAAGCTGACGTGTAAAAGTCGTCAACTGCTTGGAGCGAACACCGCCAATAGAAAAACCACCCTTCTTGGCGCCACCGCCTTTTTTGCCAGCCTCCCCTTTGCCGCCTCCCCCTTTTTTCTGTTTCTTGCCGCGACCCTTCTCGGCGATTTTTGTAACGAAAAAGCCCTTCTCTTTGATGAGTGTCTGCGCATCCGCTTCGGTAGGTGCTTCGATGGTGTCTTTCACCTCAAGCCCTGTATTATCCATTGCCTCATATTGATAAACTGGCACGGCGTTACTCCGTCAAAAGTCATCTAAAGTGTTAGTATTTTGCCTCAACCTCACGGCTCAATATTACTCAATATCTTCCATCACAGTTTCTCGAACCACTTCATCGATCGTCGTGATTCCGTCAAAAATCAATTTCAGTCCTGCTTCACGCAATGTCGTCATTCCCTGGCTGCGGGCCACATTCCGTATGTCATCTGTTGATGCATCTGCTGTAATCAAATCACGAATATCATCTGTCACATCCATTAATTCATACAGGCCGGTTCGGCCTTTGTATCCCGAATTATTACAGGTCGCACAACCTTTCCCGTAGTAAAAACTATATTGGCGCGCCTGTTCAATCGGAAGCTGAAGCTCCAGAAGCAATTCGTCACTAGGTTCGAATTCGGTGCGACATTCTTTACAGATCGTACGCACGAGGCGTTGTGCCTGAATGGCCTCTACTGTCGCGGTGATCAGGAACTTGGGAATGTCCATATCACGTAAACGCGTAATTGCCGACGGTGCATCATTGGTATGCAGAGTGCTAAACACCAGGTGTCCTGTTAACGCACTCTGAACGGCAATTTCTGCAGTCTCGAAGTCTCGAATTTCACCGATCAGAATCTGATCAGGATCGTGACGTAAGATCGCCCGCAATACGGAAGCAAACGTCACTTGAATGTCGGGATTCACCGGAACCTGAATTAAACCATCAATGTCGTACTCAATCGGATCCTCGGTGGTGATAATTTTTTCTTCGATGACATTCAGCTCATTCAAAGCAGAATACAGAGTCGTTGTTTTACCACTTCCCGTAGGTCCTGTTACCAGTACAATTCCATTCGGTCGATGAATCATTTCCCGGAACCTGGAAAGGGTCACCGGATCCATGCCAATCTTGTTTAAGTCCAACTGGACGACAGTTCGGTCGAGAATTCGCATAACCACGGCTTCACCAAACAGTGTCGGCAGGACACTCACACGCAAGTCAACCGGATTGCCTCCCACGTTCAGCTCAATACGACCATCCTGTGGTAATCGCCGTTCTGCAATATCCAGGTCAGCCATAATTTTGACACGTGAGACAATGGCATTTGCCAGGTGACGCGGAGGGGGAACCATCTCATACAAAACACCATCCGCGCGAACACGAATCTTGAATTCATCTTCGAATGGTTCCAGATGAATGTCACTTGCCTGATCTTTAATGGCCAGTAACATCACCATGTTCAATAATTTCCGAATCGGTGCCGCATCGGCAATTTCCTCTGAAGACGAAAGATCGTAAACATTTTTGCTTGCATCTTCTCCGAGCTCATCTTCAATCGTGCCGATCACATCTTCGATACTGTCCTGATGCTCAGAATAAAAACGGGCAATCGCTGCTTCCACATCCTGTAAATTGGATACCGCGCCTCGAACATCATAGCCCAGAAAGTTCCTCAGATCATCGAGCGCAGCCACGTTTTGAGGATCGGCCATCGCGACAGTCAGCACATCATCTTTCAATGAGACCGGCATAATTTTATAAATTGTTGCCATCGTTTCAGGAACAAGTTCCAGTACTTTCGGCGAGATGTTGATTTCTTCCAGCTCAACAACAGGCATTCCCCACTGCTCTGCAAGAGCCTGGGTTACCTGTTCGTCAGTAACCAGCCCCATCCGGATCCCAACCTGACCGATCACTTCACCTGGACTCTGTTTTTGCTCTTCCAGGATATCCCACAATTGATCTTCGGAGATATAACCCAGATCGACCATGATTTGACCAAGGCGTCTTGCTGCCATGTGTGCCTACCTTTAAAACTAACTCGTAATCTACATTTTAATCTGCATTGCCTTGACTCAATAAAGGGAATTTCTGCTCCCAATATTAATCTTCATAATCATCGTCGTCATCTTCACCTTCTTCGCCTTCAAGTAATCCTTTTTTGGCCATTGCAATCTTGGCCTTCAATTCACCTGGATTGTTTGACCGCATGACAACATCTCGCTCATCACAAAGATCATCACGCCACAGATTATATAAAGCATCATCCAGCAACTGCATTCCGAATTTACGACCTGTTTGAATACTGGAATTAATACGATAGGTTTTTGCTTCACGAATTAAGTTTGCAATAGCAGGTGTATAGACCAGCATCTCGTAGGCGGCGACCAGCCCTTTCGGTTTTTTAGGCATCAGGGCCTGACTGAGAATACCGATAATGGAGCTCGACAACTGAGTCCGAATCTGGTCTTGTTGACTCGTTGGAAATACGTCAATAATTCGGTCCACGGTTCCCTGGGCACCCGTTGTATGCAGGGTTCCAAAAACAACGTGTCCCGTTTCAGCGGCAGTGATTGCCGCTGAGATAGTTTCCAGGTCTCGCATTTCCCCCACCAGAATCACATCGGGGTCCTGTCGCAATGCACGTCTTAAAGCTTCAGGAAATGTGGGAACATCGACACCAATTTCACGCTGGTTAATCGTCGATTTTTTATGGTCATGATAATACTCGATCGGATCTTCCATCGTAATGATATGGTGATCCATCGTATTATTCATATGATTAATCATACTCGCCAGACTGGTGGTTTTGCCACTTCCGGTAGGTCCCGTTACCAGAAACAGCCCTCGGGGCCGTTCCAGCAAATCATTAATTACCGATGGCAGACCCAGTTGTTCAAATGTAAGAAACTCGTTTGGAATACGCCGCAAAACCATCGCAATATGGCCTCGCTGCTTGAACACGGAAACTCGAAACCGCGCCTTGTCACCAAACGCAAATCCAAAGTCGGTACCTCCGACCTCCTGTAATTCCTGCTGATTTCTTTCAGGAGTAATACTTTTCATCAGTGCCACAGTGTCATCTGGTTCCAGGCTTTTAGTTTCCAGGCGGACCATATGACCTCCAACCCGAACCACCGGAGGCTGACCTGTGGTGATGTGCAAGTCACTCACACTCTCTTTCACGACCGTTTCCAGTAGTTTGTCAATCTGAACTGTTGCCATCAAAAGAACTTTCTGAAAACTAAATAACTGAAATGTGAGCTTTCCACTGTGAATCTCGGATCATTGGGGGCGATTCAAACAAATTCACCAATCCTTGATTTGCTTAATTACAACTCCCTGAACGATTTGCTGTTTCTGAAACTTCACTCAAAACGCAACTGGTTGAGTTAAGATCATGTATCCTGCAAATTCAAATTAGATAAGACTGTTTAGAAATGTATAAATGAAATTCGCCTTTAAAATTGACGAATGCAATTGAATTATCCGTTAATTGAACTCAAAACTCAACAAAACCCATTAAAATAGATCAGGATCTTTACATGAAAACCTCAGGAATGATTATCTGAAATCCCGTATTTGATCCTAATATCCTGTATTGCCCGTGGGCACAATGACTCAAAATTGATTAGTCCATACCCTTCGCCAGCTTCATCGCCTCCTCGAGAGTGGTAACCCCCAACAATGCTTTATCCAAAGCATCTTCCGCCAGCGATTTCATACCGAACAGACAGGCTTGTCTGCGAATATTTTGAGAGGGTTCACTCCGAAATGTCATCTCACGTATAGCCGAATTCATCATCATCAGCTCGAACACGGCTTTGCGACCTTTATAACCCGTATGTGAACATGTGTTGCAACCTTTACCCCGATTAAAGACACCCGATTCCAACTGACTGGAAGTCAAACCCAGATAATCTAACTCGCCTTGATCTGGTACATATGTCTCGACACACTTGCCACAAACCACCCGGACAAGACGCTGTGCCATGACTGCCATCACACTGGAAGCGACCAGGAACGGTTGTACCCCCATGTCAATCAAACGTGTAATAGAACCGGGCGCATCGTTCGTATGCAGGGTACTGAATACCAAGTGTCCTGTTAAAGAGGCTTGAATTGCCATCTCAGCCGTTTCCACGTCACGAATTTCGCCTACTAAAATTACATTGGGTGCCTGTCGCAACATCGCACGAATAATGCGGGAAAAATCGAGTCCGATATTATGTCTGACTTCCACTTGATTAATCCCGGGCAGGTAATATTCAACCGGATCTTCTGCAGTAATGATCTTTTTGTCTGGGCGGTTTAACTCCCCCAAAGCACTGTACAAAGTTGTGGTTTTCCCACTCCCTGTAGGGCCTGTTACCAGAAAAATTCCGTTCGGCCGTCGAATGATCGTCTGGAATCGACGATAATTTTCTTCAGAAAAACCAAGGTTTCGAATGCCCACCTTGATGTTATCGCGATCCAGAATACGCATTACCACAGCCTGTCCTTGGTTTGTCGGAAGGATACTCACACGCAAGTCGAAGTCTTTCCCGCCGATGCTGGTTTTAATTCGACCATCCTGAGGACGACGTTTTTCGGCTATGTCCATTTGTCCCATAATTTTAAATCGTGACACCAGTGCCATCAATAACCGACGAGGGGGACTGTCCCGTTCAATGAGCACACCATCAATCCGATAGCGAATACGAATACGATCCTCAAAGGGTTCGATATGAATATCACTGGCCCGCATATTCACGGCTTCGCTAATGATCAGATTCGCCAGCCTGATCACAGGGGCACTATCATCTTCCTCTTCAACATTAGCGGAAGTTGCCAATTCAGTCGCCGTGATATCAATGGCAGTTTCAGTAAACTCTTTCAACATCGTATCAACAGACTCAGTTTCACTCTGGCCATAATGCCTGTTAATCGCGGCTTGAATTGCTTCAATCGGAGCCATCACAACATCGATATCACGGTTAATAATAAATCGCAGCTTGTCTAACACCTCGTACTTCATTGGATCGTGAAGTGCAATTTGCAGAGAATCCCCTTTCATACCAGTTGGAATCACCGTATTTTCCCGCGCCATTGATTCGGGAACTAATTCAATGACAGTCTGGGGAATCTCGATTGTTTCCAGATCGACAAACTCATACCCATACATAGATGCCTGGGCTTGTGCAATCACCTCTGCTCCAACATAGCCCAGCTTAACCAGTGCTTCACCAGGAGAGATGCCCATTGATCCAGCCAGACTTGAGGCTTCATCCAACTGAGCTGGACCCAAAAACCCATCATCCACTAACTGTTGCATCCAATCATCGGCCATTCAATTTCTCCACGGAATAGATTCTATTTCAACCGGTATCAATTCTGTTTTTCCCATATCACGGGTGAGGAATCAATACTGTGGCTAAATCTGGTTTCTGAAATTTATGATCTGCAGGCTATATTCAAACCAGCAGCAAGTTTATCCTGTTTCTGAAATCACTTATCATATCCACTTTAATACTTTGGACGGATCTCGAATTTTCCAACGTTCCTTCAGGAATAAGGATTATAAGATGTGTAGACAAGAACTGTCTGCTTTCAATTTTGCGGTAGATCCTGAAGAGTGTCAAGGATGTAAATCGCTATACATAAAATACTTGTGATAGTTTTCTTTGGTCTGAACAGTACTAGAGTCCCGTTTCAGAAAGGTTCAAAGTCGGAATCCATCTTTTTTCAGGCCTGAAATGAATGTAACAGCTCATTCATTACGTTGATCGTTTTTTCAATTTGAGGCATTGTTGTAAATGGACCAGGGCTGAACCGCAATGTCCCTCCATAATCCAATGACTGAATCGAACGGTGAATACGAGGTGCACAATGTAAGCCTGCTCTGGTTTGAATACCAAAATTCTCATCCAGAATTGAAGCCAGGATTTGAGGATCCACTATCGGATTTATCAGACTGACAACGCCGACTCTCTGACCAGGATCTTCAGGTCCTGGTAATTCGAAACCAGAAAGCTGCTGCAGACCTTCGAGAAGACGTGACGTCAATTGCTGCTCATGCTCGCGCAATTGCTCAACACCCTGCTCCAGCACAAATTCTAACGCAGCTCTTAAACCGACCAGTCCAGGTGCATTATGATTTCCTGACTCAAACTTATCCGGCAGACGGGATGGCTGTCTTTCCTCTTCGCTGTGCGTCCCGGTACCACCTTGTCTGAAGCTGGCAACCTGCTCAGCGCTCTCGGATCGCAGATAAATCAAGCCGGTACCCAAAGGTCCTAACAGTCCTTTGTGCCCCGGACAGACTAAAAAATCCAGAGGCATCTGCGAAACATCGAGAGGCAGATGTCCTGCCGTCTGTGCCGCATCAACCAGAAAGAGAATTCCAGCTTGACGTGCCATCTCTCCCACTTCGCAGACAGGTTGAATACTGCCGGTAACATTGGATGCATGATTCAGAATGATCAATCGCGTGTTTTGCCGAATGGCATCACGAAATGAGAGGGCATCCACAACTCCATAGTCATTCGCCGGAATATAGGTCGTCTCCACTCCAAGGCGATCTTTGAGTGTCTGTAACGGCCTGAGAACGGAATTGTGTTCGACATCAGAAGTCACGACATGATCACCGGGTTTCAATACGCCGTGAATTACTGTATTTAGACTATCGGTTCCATTAAAACTGAATGCGATTTCTTCAGGTCGCTTAGCACCCAATACCTGTGCAGCGAGCTTTCGGCACTGATCTACCGATGACTGCAACTCAATTGAATTCCGGTAAGCACCGCGACCGATGGGAGCTCCGAGATGCCGATTGTAGTGATCAATGGCTGCGTAGACAGATTCTGGTTTTGGGAAACTGGTGGCCGCATTATCCAGATAAATTAGCTGCTGCTCATTCATTTCATTCAAACCAACCAGTCTCAAACGTACCAGGGATCAGCCACCAATAGAATACATCGGACGATCAGGCTGAATGAATCGCGCCGTATTAATTTCGTGTCCCTCTTTTTTGGCAGCAATACTATTTCGTACTGCTTCGATAATCTGTTCTTCGGGGACATTCGAATGCAATAATTCCCGGATATTCATTTCTTCCAAACTGAATAAACAGTTTCGGAGTTTGCCATCGGCGGTTAATCGAAAACGATTACAGCTCATACAGAATGGATTGCTGATGGAGGCAATAAATCCAATCCGGCCGACTCCATCTTCAAAGACAAAATTTGTTGCCGGCGCATTTTTATCAGACTGTTTTTCTGGAACAAGAGGCATAATGCCTTGAGTCAATATCTCCTGTATTTCATGTGCGAACAAGACTTTTTCCCGCTCCCAACGATTGTCAGCATCAAGAGGCATAAATTCAATGAAACGGATTTCTGCTCCTGTTTCCCGTGCCAGACGACCGAAGGGGACAATTTCTTCTTCTGTCATATTGCGAATCGAAACTGCATTTATCTTCACCGGATTAAAACCCGCAGCATGGGCCGACCGAATTCCCTCTCTGACTTTCTCGTAGTCGTCACGACGAGTGATTTCTTCAAATTTCTTTGCATTCAATGCATCCAGACTGATATTAATCCGTCTTAACCCGGCGTCGTATAACTGTTGCGCATATTGTGGCAGTAAAATTCCGTTTGTTGTGATGCCGATATCTTCAATACCTGGAATTTCCGAAATCATGTTAACAAGGTCAGGAATATTTTTACGTACAAGGGGTTCCCCGCCAGTCAAACGGATTTTGTTGACGCCCAGAGGAACCACCATGCGCACAAATCTGACAATCTCTTCGAATGACATGATCTTGCTGCGATGTACAAATTGAACATCTTCCGCGGGCATACAATAAAAACAACGAATATTGCAGCGATCAGTGACGCTGATTCTTAAATTATTATGTACGCGCCCAAATGAATCGATGAGCTGATTCTGATTATCCATTAATGCCTCTCACAACAAACACTCAAACACTAATTTTGGTCTATTTACTACTGTCAATGGTTCTCTTATTCTTATTATAGTCGGCTCAAACCATTTCGTGCTCATTTCATCTTGATTTCTGGATGTTCCCACTCCGTTGTTCCATCTGACCAGTTCTCCTTCTTCCAGATAGGTACAATCTGTTTCAAACGATCAATCAGAAAACGTCCTGCTTCAAATGCCTGAGGCCGATGCGGTGAGCTGACAGCAATTGCAACGCTAATCTCTCCCAGTGACAGGTGGCCTACTCGATGTTCAATTGCCACCGAATGCACAGGCCACTGTTCGCGTGCTTCTGAGATTAACTGTTGCAACGTCTTTTTTGCCATTTCGGGATAGGCCTCGTAGTCCAGCGCCACTGTTTGACGATCACCGGTCATTTCTCGGACTGTCCCCATAAATAACACAACGGCCCCCACATTCATTTGAACGAACGCGCTCTGTTACCGCTGTATAATCAATGATTTGATCTGTAATAGAAATATAGTCTTGTATCATAATTTGCAATCAGATGTTTTAATATTTCACTTAACCAAATACGAGTTCACCCACCGCTCACTGGTGGAAAACAGGCAACTTCCTGCTGTACAGTCACAATCTGATCTTCCCCTGCATAAGTATTATCAATGGCAATTAATAATTGACCACTTAAAGGCTGTAGCTGTGGATACTGTTCTGCCAGTGCCAGCCTCAGCTCGGCGACGGTTATTGCTTCAGCAGAATTGACTGAGACCCATTCACTGTTCGTCAACTCTTTCGCGCGGGCAAACAACCTGACTTTAATTTGATGGTCTGTCATGAAACTACCAGTTTTTTCTTTTGCGGCTGCAGCTTCCATTCAATTTCCGGCATCAATCCATAGGAAAGTGCCAGTAATTTTATCGGGTGAATGGTCGGAATCCGGGTTTCCTGTTCCATCTGCATTTTGCAACTGCTACATTCAGTTGCACCAGCTTGAACTCTCGTTGTTTTCATATGATCGATCAGCTCCCGACCGATCTGTTTTGATGTTTCAAAGGTGTCCCTGGCGAGCCCGTATGTCCCCGCCATTCCCGAACAACCTTTCTCAATTGTATTCACCTGCAGCTCAGGAATCAAAGCGAGAAGTTCTTCAAGTGGTGAACGGGAAGATAATGCTCTGGTATGACACGGTGTATGATAGTCCAATTCAAGTTTGAGAGGCCCAAAATCGGTCTTTAAGCGACCTGAGTGATGCAATTGCAACAGAAACGCCCCTGCTTCAATAGCCTGGGCAGAAACTGCTTCACATTCTTCATTTTGTACCAGCATCGGATATTCCTGCTTGAGGCAGAGTGCCGCAGCGGGTTCAGAGCAGACAATGGGATGCCCTTCCTTGGCAAATTCAGCCAAGAGCTGAATATTTTCTTCTGCTAAACTGCGGGCTGCAATCAAATCACCGGCTGAAACCATGGCCATACCTGATACCAGTTGATCGGGGGGGATATAAACAGGAATTTGATTATGTTGCAAAATTGCCAGTAACGCTTGAGCCAGCTCAGGGTCATGATAGTTGGCGTAATAATCAACAAAAAAGATTACCATACCAGGATCACTGCCGGGGCGCGGTCGATTCGTGAGTTTCCTGGGGACTGACCGCAAAAATGATCGACGCGAAAAAAAAGGAAGTTTCCGATTTCGATGAATACCCATCATTTTTTCCATCACCCACCTTGCTGAAGAATTATTGATGGCCCAGTTAGCCGCCATCGAAAGTGTACTCCCCAGCGCCCCAAAAGAATGAGCGCGCGATAAAATCCAGTCGGTACGATCTAATCCCTTCGTCGATACATATGCAGCTTTTGCTTCGAGTGCCATTTGAGGAATATTCACTGACGAGGGACAGTCCAGTTGACATTGCTTACAGTTGAAACAGGTGTCTGCCAGCTGCTTGGTCTCTTCCGACGACAGCTCATTGGGGTGAATCTCGCCGGAAAACAAACTACGAAATAAATTGGCTTTTGCTCGAGGTGAAGCCTCTTCTCTTGGTTCAATGCGGAAAACAGGACACATACGGGAATCCGAGTCTTGTCTGCGACAGGAACCACAGCCATTACAGCGAGAGGCTTCCGCCTGTAGCTCCTGGGGTGTCCAGTTTAGCTGCAATTCGACCAGCTCGGGTATTGTTTCAGGGACGGGTCTCAAATTCCGAATCGTCACGTGTGGATCGTCATTAATGATTTTCCCGGGATTGAGTAGATTATGCGGATCGAAGATATCTTTAACCTGACGAAATACCCGATACAGATCGCCATATTGAGAGCGGATAAAAGCAGTTCTTGCAAATCCATCCCCGTGCTCTCCGCTAATTGTCCCAGAGAGGGAAAAAACGGTTTGATATAAATCACGGGCGATGTTTTCCAGAATGGGTGCATTCTGAACGGTCAACGCTGGCAAAAACGGACGCAGATGAATTTGGCCTGAAGCAGCATGTGCATATAATGTTGCAGTCACATGATGTCGCTGAAATACTTTTTGTGCCTTCTGTGAAAATTCATATAAACACTCGGGCGGGACTGCAATATCTTCCACAAACGGTTGAGGCCTTGATTCTCCAGGCAATCGACTTAAGGAAGGTACCACTTTTTGTGGCAGTGACCAGAGAAAGTCGACCTCGTCAGCCTGAATCGTTTCCATTGCCACCACAACACGGGAATTGATATTTTTTACAGCGAGAATCACATTATGCAATCTGTCTTGTACTTGTGAATCGCTGAAGCCCACTTGCTCAACCAATAAAGCAGCTTCTGCCGCTGGCGGGATCAATGACGCAAAGCGGGGATCTGCTTCTCTGGCCAATGACAACAAGCGTCGGTCCAGTAAATCACAGGCAGATGGCTGCAGACGAACAATTGTTTGCACTGACTTGATTGCTGAGGCTAAATCTCCGAACAATAACAGGGTTACACCACGATGTGCGGGTAAAGGAGAAACGTGTAGTATTGCAGATGAAAACAGCGCCAGTGTCCCTTCTGAACCGACCAATAATCGTGCCAGATTCAGATGGCGAGGGGTTTTGATTCCTTTCAAGAAATATCCACTGCAATTTGGAATGCTTGAATTCTGTTTTTCCTGGATCAATTGATGGTTATCAGTCAGTATTTTTGAAAGTTTGCTCAACACGGTTCGCTTAACCTGTTCCGCCCGAGATTCAGACGATTCATCGTTTAATAGCGAAGTGCTGGATCCCGCTGAAACAGGTTGGCTCAATATTGACAGGCTTTCATTCCCGACTTCAATGCAAGTTCCATCGGCTAGGACTACTTCCAGACGATTCACATGATCGCGCGTTGATCCGACACGAATCGCACGTGATCCAGCTGCATCAATGGCCAGCATACTGCCAATCGTTGTGACTTCGGTATTGGAAGGATCGGGTGGATAATACAGTCCCAGCGGTTTTAAATAGCGGTTGAGTTGGGCATGTACGACGCCAGGTTGAACACGAACGAGATGATCATTAATTAATTCAAATTCTGTCAGATAGCGTGAACAGTCTACAATAATCCCACTACCAATGGCATCGCCTACTAATCCGGTTCCTGCTCCTCGCGGAATTAAGGGAACATTCATTTCACTGGAATATTTAGCGATCGTGATGAGATCATTTCGATCGCGGGGATATGTGATACACAAGGGTGGAATCTGATACAGACTGGCATCGCTGGCATAAATGGCTAATGCCACCGGATCGCATCGCACATCTCCTGCAATCAGACTGGAAAGATCTTCTGCAATTCTTTGCTGTTGGCGGTCCAAATTTTCTTACTCTCGGGCTGAATTGATTGCAAGCGTTATGTTAAAGCCTGGGTTTCCTCTTATTCTATGCGATTAAATCCCATATTTTGTATACTCAATCCACGGATTCAGTCTGCATCAATAGAAATCAGGCACGCCGGTGAAAGAATCCATACAATACGAGCATTCAGCAATCTTCCGCAAAACTGCCCGATGCGGGCTGCTTCGCCAGACAATCAACAAATCGCAGCCTGAATCGTAACAAATGAACAAATTCCGTTATTCAGTCAGTTCTATACACGTTTCGTTTTGCGATATGCCTGCTATTTTTTTCCAAAGTGAGACGTATCACGTTGCTGTTTTGACAGCCATGCACAGGCAGGTTGAGGCAAGCCTTCATGACCACCCTGAAAAATGGTAACACGGGCCTCGCTGGAAACCCTTCTTAAAAGAATGTCCCGACCATAAGTTTTATCAGTCACTTGATCTGTTGGTTGAGGATTTTTCAATTTTCCCTGATCCCATAGTTGCTGTATTTCTTCTTTTGTAATTGTTGCGGTTTGATTCTTTTCTGCAAGTACATTAAAGGCATTTAAAGAATGTGCAAAGTGAACAGAGCCGGTCTTGCCATCTGTAACACCCGCATTCAGGTCGAGGGGCACCTCGGTTGCATTCGCCATCCAGTAAATGGGAGAACGATCGCGGTAATCCGCATCAATCTTTGAAGAAGTGCCTGGTTTATCTGTGAGAGATTTTAATATCATTTTCGCATAATTTTGTGGTTTTCCATCTTTTACATGAAAATGATACCAGTCTGCCAGATCACTAATCCCAACCCAGGCTGAAGCGGCAGAAAATCGATCTGGATGATGTCCAACCATCAGCATCGTCATGTGGCCGCCTCCAGAAGCACCTGCCAGATAAATTCGTGACTGATCGACATGATAATGTTCAATCATATAACTGATGGCATCCAGAATATCCTGGCGGGCCAGCCTGGAACCACAGGCCTCTGGGTGTTGATTCACTCCTCGGAAATTCGGATGCAGATAGATCCAGCCACGCTTCACAGCTTCAGCCTGCCACTTGGTATTACTTTGTTTGTAATTACCACTCCAGGAATGCAGGAAAACAAACAATGGTCTGGAAGTTGTTTTAGCAGCTTCCGGCACCCAGACAAGAGAAGGTTGTGAACTTTGGTCCAGAGAACTTTCAACTCGAATCGGAGTCAGAGCAGGTCGCTTTGCTGCTTGTGTCTGTCTGGTCTTCTTAATTTTTTCTGCCGCGCTTAAGCTTTCACTATTCACCAGACATAGAGCAAACATCAAGATGCCCGAAACTAAAATTTGCCACATGGATGAACTCCTCTGATTATTATGATCACTAGCTTCTTACTTTTCTTCGCTGGCCTTGGGTTTCTGATTTGCGTACTCAATTTTTCCCCAAAGGTTGCCTCCTACTTTACCATGCTGCCAGGTTCCCGCATAGCGTCCTTCAAAGAACATCACACGCGAAGTAAAAGCATCGCCTAAACCGGGAATCGATAAATTTGTCAGAGAAATGACGGGGGTGTCCCCTGCCCAGAAAACATTCAATGGCATGGGAACATTGACATCATGCGTACCGTACTTTATGCGTGCTGTGATCAACCACTGATCGCCAGATATTTTTTTTGCTGACGAAATTTCATATCGTTCGACGCGAGGCGGTTTTTCATTTGATTTTCCATCCATAGTGAAATGACCGACTAATGTCGCACCGGACATCTGCTGTGTGAATTTTTTTTCCAGTTCCTGCTGCCTGGCTGCTTCCTCATTCTGCTGAGTGGAATCTGCGGCGATTCCGGAGCTCATAGCCAGCAACAAAACAAAACCACTCATTGAACATTTTTTGAGAAAACTCATCTTTTATGCCTCATGATTTCCTAGTGAATTTTCAGAGCGAACTAAATTCGCTACGATACCATTATCTTACACAATTTTGGCTTTCAGGTGAATCATACGGAATAACAATGACAGATTCTGATCAACAATCGCTTCCAACACACGCACAAAACGATTCACATCCTCGCCCGGGAACACCTCCCGATTATAACGTACTGACTCCCGCATTTGAAAAGCTTTGTAATGTCATTGCTCAACTGCGATCCCCGGAAGGTTGCCCCTGGGATCGAGAACAGACATTGGAATCGATCAAACCTTATACTCTGGAAGAAACTTATGAACTGTTAGAGGCCATCGATTCTGGCAATGATCAGCATATCATCGAAGAATTAGGAGATCTCCTGTTACAGATTATTCTCGATGCCCAAATCGCTGCTGATGAAAATCGATTTGATTTAACGCACATAATTGATCGACTCACGCGAAAAATGATTGAGCGTCACCCCCATGTTTTTGGAAATGTGAATGCTGAAACGTCAGCAGAGGTCCGCAAGAACTGGGATCAAATCAAAGAACAGGAAAAACAACGCCGTTCCATTTTTGATGGCCTTCCTCAAGAGTTACCCGCATTAGCACGGGCTGCCCGGATTGCTGAGAAAGCGGCCAAGGTGGGTTACGATTTCCCGCATCGAGATATGCTGTTTGACAAGTTACGTGAAGAGATTCAAGAACTGGCAGACGAAATTTATCCCGGAGGGAAAATCCCGGAAACACGTGCTACAGTCGATGCTGAAATCATAGCAGATACACAAATCGACGATCCAGGATTGAAAGAACGTGTTGAAGGCGAGTTAGGTGATATCCTGTTCGTGGTCGCTAATATTGCCCGCCGCTGGAAAATCAATCCCGAAGAAGCTCTTAGAAAAAGTAATCGCAAATTTCAAAACCGAGTCGAAAAAATTGAGCAGAGACTGGAAAATGCCGGCCGATCAATTCAGGATGCAGAATTACAGGAAATGGAAGCGCTATATCAATCAATCAAACAACAGGAAAAACAGAGCTCTTAGGATAAGCCTGATATTCTCTCATACAATTAAAAAGGCAGGTCTACCCCCAACCCTTCTTCTGTCGCGAGTTCCAGAATTTTGGCGGCCATTGCCACATCTTCTACGGCAAGACCGACAGATTTAAACAAAGTCACCTGATCATCGGTGGCACGACCCGTCTGACGTTCAGCTACAATTTCAGACAAATCATGCATCAGCCGCCAGTCAGTAACCCCTTCCTCTACAGGCTGAATAAAATCCCCTGCTTCGAGTTTACATTGCGCGACATCATCACAGACAATCACATCAGCTCGTTTAATCGTTGTACGGTCAATCTCGCGTTTTGAATGATGATTGGAGCCAATGACGTTCAGATGAGTTCCTTCGTCCAACACGCGTCCATCAAACAACGGCGTTTTGCTTGAGGTTGCACAGATTACGATGTCTTTTTCCGCCGCCGTTTCATCTGGAGAGTGCGAGGCTTTGACTTCCACATTACACAGTTCCGTCATTTCTTCGGCGAACCGTATGCAATTGTCATGGTTACGTGAGTAGACAGAAACGAATTCAATTTTCCTCGTCAGACAAATTGCCTGCATTTGAGTTCGCGCCTGTAAACCAGTGCCAAAAAGGCCAACCACTTTTGAATCAGGTCGCGCCATATATTCTGTTGCCACACCGCTGGCAGCTCCGGTTCGCAACTGACCGAGAAAGTCCCCTTCAATCAACGCACGCATCTCGCCCGTATCCTGATCATAGATGGCAACATGAAACAGGGCCCCTTCCTTGGTCGTTGTATATGCTTTCCAACCAACATAGTTCAGATACGCATTCGCTGCCGACATCGTATGCAACATGATTCCCGGCGCACGGACGCGTTGCCGCGGGACATTCGTAGCACGAGAGGATGCAAGTTCCTTGAAAACTTTGTGAATGATTAGTAAGGATTTCTCCATATCCATCACAGAGCGAACATCATCTTCTGTAATATACAATGCTGACATGAACAATCACCTATTTCAGTGCTGAATCCTGGTTGATGACAAATCAATGAAAGTAGACTTTTCTTTGATAGAGAAAGACTGTTCTCTCTACACGCTAACCAGAAATCCGTTGATATACAATACCAGTATCAACCTGATGATAGCCGACCGCTTCAGCAACATGCCTGGCAACCGCATTAGACTCCTCAACATGCCATTCGAGCTTGGTAATCAGCTCGTCCTGCAGACGACGCCCGATTTCCATTAAGAGCGATTGCCCATACCCCTTAGAACGCATGTCTTCTTTCACCAGAACATCCGTCAGTCCGATCACTCGTTCCTCCCACTTGGGAATATACAAATCCAGGCCAACAACAGTTGCAGATGCGACTGCAGGGTCTCCTGATTTGGGAACGAGTTCAAAATGCAGAGTCTCCAGTCTTCCCATACGAGTGAGCCACCACCAGTCAGGTGCCTGATAATCATCACTGATCATCAACTGCATTTTTCGTCGCAGGTTGACAAGATGGAATTTGATAGGAGGTTTCTGGCCAAGCAGATCCCGTTGATAGATTCGAGTCTGTCCCACGGGTTCATAGCCAATCGCATTAAAAAAAGGATCGGCATTGGAATCGGACAGGAGAAAACCAGACGGGCGAGTCCCACCATACAGGCCAACCAAAAAAGGTGACAGTAGTCCGGACGATCCGGCAGTAATCCTGGTTGCGCCTTTCAATCTGAGATATTGTTCTGCCTGTTGAACTAATTCCCGACCAATTCCCTTTCGACGAAAGTTCGGATGAACAATAACCGTGCAGATTATCCCTTGTGAATAGTCTAACGCAGATTTACTAGAATTTGGACCGAAGCCTGCCAGAACAAATCCTGCGATTTCATCATTCTCAACTGCGACAATCAATCCATTCGGATCGAAATAGGGCTGAGAAAAGATTAAAACTTCAAAGGCATCGTTACTGAGACATTCGGCGGCTCCTCTACCCAGTCCCGCAGTATGCCATAATCTCAGCAAGTGTGGTGGATCAGAATTATGAAACGCACGAAACTTTGCCACAAAGTTTTCTCACAACATGTGAATGGGACGTTAGAATCAAATTTTTAAAGTACGATAATGAATAGAGCTCTACCAAAAATCCAAGAAAGCTCACTATTTCACTTTCTTGACAGCATCAATAATTGCTTCTGCGGTCAAACCATATTTATCCAGTAACCCCTGAGGATCTCCACTCTCCGCAAAACAGTCACCGACATTGACATATGCCATTGGTACAGGAGTCGTTTGCGAAGCCACCATTGAAACTGCAGACCCCAGACCACCATGTGCCAGATGCTCTTCGGCAACCACAATGGCACCTGTTTCATGTGCTGCTTTCTGAATAGCGTCAACATCGATCGGCTTCACAGTATGCATATCGATTACGCGAGCTGAGATGCCTTCTTCCGCCAGTTTAGTTGCAGCATCAATCGCACCTGCTACCATCAGGCCATTGGCAATAATGGTTACATCATCGCCTTCACGAACGGTATTGGCTTTCCCGATTTCAAACGTATCCCCTTCGGAATAAATCTCAGAAACATTCGGTCGCCCCAGTCTCAGATAAACGGGGCCATCATGTTCAATCATTGCCGCCGTTGCTGCTTTCGTAGATACGGCATCAGCGGTAACAATCACAGTAACTCCAGGCAGACTGCAGGCCAACGATACATCTTCAATTCCCATCTGTGAAGGGCCGTCTTCACCAATCGAAATTCCGGCGTGTGTTCCCACCATTTTTACATTCATGCCTGGGAAAGCAATTGACATCCTGATCTGATCATAGGCATTGCATAACAAAAAAGCGGAAAAACTGGCAACAACAGGAATTTTTCCAGTGGAGGCCAATCCACCAGCGACACTCACCATATTGCTTTCCGCAATTCCCATATTGAAGGCACGTTCAGGAAATGCTTTCGCAAAGACTTCAGTACGTGTTGAATTTCCAACGTCTCCATCAACGGTCACAATTTCCGAGTGTATTTCGCCCAGATCTTTTAAGGCATCACCAAAAGCATCCCGGGTTGCTTGTCCGATTTTCAGTCCACTCATTTCACCTAAGTACATAATGCTCTGTCTCTTTTTGACTGTATGTTGACTTTAAATTTTGATTTGATTGCGTTTAGGCATTTACTGACTTGCATGCTTTTTGGAGCATTGCAAACGGAGTATTAACCGAGTAACGCAAGTGCTTTTTCTGCCAATTCAGGAGAAAGCGGTTTCCCGTGGTAGTTTAAATCTCCCGTTTCTTCCAGTACGGGTAAGATTCCAAAACCCTTCCTGGTTTTTGAAATAATAGCCTTGGGACGATCTGTTACTTTGGAAGCTGTTTCCAGTGCGGCAACGACAGACTCCTGACAATTGCCTTCGATTGTCTGTGTATGCCAGCCAAATGCGGATATTTTGTCTTCGAACGAACCCATATCGAGAACATCGCTGGTGGCACCGGTTTGCTGGTATCCATTTTGGTCAATGATCGCAGTCAAGTTGCCAAGCTTATACTTTTCAGCGGCTGCCAATGCTTCCCAGACTTGACCTTCTCCCATTTCACCATCACCAATGATGACAAAAACATTAGCACCGTTTTTGTTCAAACGTGCTCCGAGAGCCTGCCCAATCCCCAAAGATAACCCCTGCCCGAGAGAACCTGTAGAGGCTTCAATTCCAGGGAGGCGTTTCATGTTTGGATGACCTTCAAACGGGCTTCCCAGCTTTCGCAAAGTCATCACATCATCGACAGAGAAGTAACCTGCTTCTGCCATTGCAGCATACAATACAGGTACTGCATGTCCTTTACTCAAGATGAAACGATCTCGCGCTTCCCAGGTTGGATTTTGAGGGTCATAATTCATAAACCCGCCAAACCAGAGTGCGTTCACTACTTCAACCGCAGACAGACTGCTGCTGGGGTGTCCGCTACCGGCTTCGGTTGTCATCCGGATGATCAGACGACGCAGAACTTTCCCTTTTTCCTTCAACTCATCAATCGATAAGGCATTTGCTTGAGAAGCCACTTTGTTTCCTTCAATTCTTCTAAACAAGAGATTTGCCACGCTCGGGACCACATATGATCAGTTACATTTAACACGCTGAATTCGCGTGATCGGAAGAAATGTGCTATCTGATCAGGTTGTGTTTGACGCGAGCAATGACAGCATTCAGACGCCACATGGCGCAACTTCAGCGCATCAAATTATACAAGTATGCTAACGAGCAATCCTTCCAGCGACAACCATAAGAGCAAGAGAAACCTGCTTGTCTAAGTGGAAAAGCATATTCCAGCCAGCAATTTTTCATAAATTCACAAATCACTCAAAAAAACTTCATACGCGAACGGCCAGAATTACGTTTATATCAAAATACACAACTGTTTACCCAATGTGTCTTTAAAGCCTGTTGTTGTTCAACAATAATAGAAATCTGAGTTCCAACGACACAACTCTCGAATCTGACTCTGATGAGGTACCCAGATAATGGATGAAATACCTTTTACCGATCAGGAATTATTGTCTTACCTCAATGAATCGTTGTCAGTCGCGCTCATGTCACAAATCGAAGAAGCATTGAGGAGATCCGATTCGCTGCGCGTCCGCCTCGCACAACTGTCTCAACAACGTGATCATGGGACACATTCTGTCGGAGAAATCTGGAGACGAAATCGCCTGAGTTGCCCTTCTCGCAGTCAATTGGGAGGTTATTTACTTGAGACACTGACTTCCGAATATCAAAACTATGTTGAATTCCATCTGAATCAGACAGGCTGCCGATATTGTGCAGCGAACCTGGAAGATCTCAAAGCAGGTATGTCGACCGCATCGGCTGAGACTGAACGTCGTAGAAAAAAATATTTTCAGTCTTCAGCCGGTTATCTCGAGACGAAAAACCGTAACAAATAACTGCTAATGTCTCACATCAATCAAGCGGACGGCTTTCAAAGTCAGTTGAATTCACCCAACCTGCTTTGAGTTTTTTACCTTGCGTATACCGCTGATAAAAATTGCGTGTACGGGCATCTGAATACTGATAATTCTCAAAAATGAAACCTTTCCCTAAAACCCGGGGATCCTCCTGTAAGATCAACTGTGCCTTCATTCGTTGCTGCAATGCTTTCTTGACAATCTGGAATTTCGGTAGAGCAGCAAGATTTTGCATGCAATCCGGGTCGTCTGGAATGAAATATAATTCCTCTGCCTCACGTTTGCCAAAGGCCCATTGCCAGAATTGTTGCTGATTCGCTGAGCGATATAATTCTAAGATCGTGGTTTTTGTGGGACTGCCATCACAATTCAAATATCCCGTTTCCGGGTTACCCGCTGGCCAGCGTTCTGATTCATAATTTTCTAAATACAGAAAACCATCTTTCACAATTCCCCGAATCGGATAACCCTGATCGAAGGGACGACCGATATCATGTCGCTCTTTACCGATCAGCACGTGGTCCCGACGGGAATCAATCATTCCAGATTGCTCAGACTGAAACAGGTTTGATAGACTTCGCCCCGCCGCGGGTTTCATTCCCGTCTTTTCCCACTTAAGTCCTGCCGCTTCGATAAAAGTGGGAGCGAAATCGATGAAACTTACGTAGTCTTCAATGACGCGGTTTCCGGTTTTGATGCCTTTTTTCCACATGATCGCCAATGGCAAATGATTTGAGCTTTCGTACTCTTGACCTTTGACACGTGGAAATGGCATACCGTTATCTGCAGTAACGACAACGATTGTGTTCTCCAGTTGATTCTGCTTCTCTAATAAATCGAGCATCCGTGTCAGATGTGAATCGAAGTGTTCAATCTCAAACGCATAATCAAGCATGTCGTTTCGAACCACTTCGTTATCAGGCCAATATAAAGGAACACGATCAATGTCGGTCAACTTTTTCCCTGCCTGATTGACTCCAGATCCATATTCATAACGGCGATGCGGTTCCAGCCCGCCATACCAGAAACACCACGGCTTATCTTCGGAGCAGTCTTTGAGAAACTCCTTAAAATTTGCAGCATAATCTATGGACGAGATTCCTTTTGCGGGCGGTTTAGCGCGCAGGCGATTATAGGCAGGACCTGCCAGGTCACGACGTTTGCCAGCTGAATTTTTAGCAATTCCCGGTGCCCAACCTTTGGCAGTCCTTCCAACAACGTAGCCTTGCTCTGCCAGTGCTTCGACATAGGTTTTGAATTCGGGCGGGAAAAAAGCCATATGATTTCCAGCCTGTTTGAGTTGCCAGGAATTTCTGCCGGTAAGAATGCAGGCACGTGAGGGAGCGCACTTGGCATTAGGAGTATAGGCATTGGTAAACAACAGCCCTTCTCGTGCTACCCGATCGAAGCCAGGTGTCTTCACCCACGAACAGCCATATGCTCCCATATGTGGGAACGATGCATCATCGGCAATGCAAAACAGAATATTGGGGCGTGTCAGCTGCCCCTCTGCTCCCCTGGCTTTAACAGCCCCTGAAATTACTATTGGCAAAACCAGTAACAACAAACGAATTCGATAGCTATTCATTGCAGCACTTCTTTGGCAAAGATTATCTGAGCCTGATTGTTTTCCCATTCGACGTTCTTAGGGAAATCAAATCATATGTGACTCGGAGTTGAGTCTCAAGATACTCTACAACCTGTCAAGATTCAGATACATCTCAAATAGATCAGACCTCAGTCGCCTGCCGATTTTTGATCAGTTCTCGCTGAATTCCATCGACATTGAGTGCGCAAATGGATTGTTTTGCTGTTTACGCAATTTATTTTTGAGAAAGCTTAACAGGAGATCACTGCGAAGGTCCACGTCGTCTTCATCTAATATCTGCTGGCATAATGCGGGATCCAGACTGGATGAACTCGCAAGAGAATCACAAAGTTTACCGAGTGCGATCGACTGATGCAGCACATGATAATAAATAGGATCAGAAAAATATTGCGAATAGATTCTGGAATACAAATCCAGTAATTCGAGTTGTCGATGTTCACGATGGATCACAGGATTATCGGAATAGTAATCGGGTTTCAAATCGAGCAGCGTTCTTCGACAAGGCTCATCCAATGGAGATAATCTTCGAGATCGTGCGCGACTGATACCCTGTAACAGAACCGAATAATTATCTGAATCCAATCGATAAGCAGAAACGATCAATGCCAGACAGACAAAATTGATATCAGCTCCTTTATGCTTTATGTTTTTGGAAGCGATATCATTCCCTTTTAATGAAACAGCAATCAATGAATTTTCTTCAACCGCAGCGGCAATCAACTGACAATCAGCGGTTTTAGAAATCCTCAATGAAACCACAGTGTCTGGCAGTAACACACAATCTTCCAGTTCCAACACAGGAACGATTCCAGAAAACTCGTTTTGAATTTGCTCAAACTGATCATGGAATACTGACATTATATATTTCTACACTTAAATCATTGAAAAACAAGTCCTGGCCTTACATACTTAAGCGCTCGCAAGACCAATGCCTAAATGGCTTTGATGATGCCAAACAGACTAACACTTCAATTTGGGAAAAGTCACGAAGTATATGACCAGAAAACAAACACGAAACACAAAAATGTCCAGTTATGACGGCTCGCATGATGACAAAAAGAAACATGCCCGTAAAATTGTGCGTGGCCTGACCCGGTTATTCCCAGAGCCGGAGTGTGCATTAACGCATGATTCACCATTTCAACTTCTTGTTGCTACGATTCTTTCGGCTCAATGCACTGACGAGCGTGTGAATGCCACAACACCAACGCTGTTTAAAAAATACCCAACCGCCAAAAAACTGGCAGTAAGTAAGCAAGCCGACGTCGAAAAAATTGTGCATCCTCTGGGATTCTTTCGTGCCAAGGCAACCAATATTCGCAAAATGGCATTGGTAGTGACTGAAGATCATGCAGGAGAAATTCCGCGAACATTGGAAGAACTGGTAGCACTGCCGGGCGTTGGAAGAAAAACTGCCAATGTTGTTTTAGGGACTGCTTTTGGTATTCCCAGTGGTGTCGTTGTGGATACACATGTCAAACGCATCACCAATATCTTCGGACTTACAACAAGCAAAAACCCGGAAATTATTGAGCGTGAGCTGATTGAAGTCCTGCCCAAAAAAGAGTGGATCGGGTTTTCACATCGTGTCATTCTGCATGGCCGCGCCACCTGCATCGCCCGACGCCCACAATGCACAGAGTGTAGTCTATTGAAAATTTGCCCCCGTATCGGACTGAAACCCCTGTGAAAAATCAGACGCAAAAGTTCAGGCAATAAATACATGGACTTAGCACTCTTTCTGAAAACACAAGTCATGTCTGTTGAAAGCCACATCGCTGCGGTTTATGTTTCGGTTAGCAGAGTCTTTTTCAATTTGGTTCTATAACTATGAGAAGCCCATGATTCTTACCGGGAAAGAAATCAAAGCACGCTTGGGAGAAGATATTGTCCTTGAGCCATATCATGAACGCCATCTCAATCCCAACAGTTACAACCTCTGTCTGCATAACGAGTTGATGGTCTACGAGGAAATCGTGTTGGACATGGCTCGCCCGAACCGATTAGGAAAATACACCATTCCCGAAGAGGGAATGGTACTCTATCCCGGTCAACTCTATCTTGGGCGAACTGTCGAACGCACGGAAACACACAATCTTGTGCCACTACTTGAAGGACGTTCCTCGATCGGACGGCTGGGTATTTCTGTACACGCGACTGCCGGTGTTGGTGATATCGGGTTCTGTGGTTATTGGACTCTGGAAATTACTGTTGCACAGCCAGTACGCATTTATGCAGGAGTCGCCATCTGTCAGATTATCTACAATACCGTCATCGGCGATATCGTTGAGTACAGCAGCGATAAATATCAAAACAACAAGGGAATCCAACCCAGCCTGCTATTCAAGGAACTGGATCCCGCTGAAACACGACAGATGCGGCTTTCATTCGGAGAAGAAAAACCCGAATAGACGCAGTACAGAAACTGACCTGTTTTTTCAGTTTAGAACATTGCAAGACACCTGATAACAAAAAAGACGTCACACTCAAAACGGTGACGTCTTTTTATAGTGACTGATACGAGAGACTAAACGTTCCAGGTTTCACCCGTGTTAAACAACGATTCCAGGTCTCCTTCACCGCTACGTTCCGTTGCTGATTCTACCTGCTGGTAGACGGCATCATTGTAAGTCGGCTGATCAACGGCACGGAAAATGCCCATCGGTTCCGGCATATCAGGATGACGCATACTCGCCAAAAGAAACGCCAGATTCATATCCTCTGACTTTTCATCGTGAAACAGCAAATCGTCTTCTGAAACGCCTTTGCCCAGTTCAACCACTTCTGGCTGATCGTGACTATTCAGGCGCACTCCCTTGTCTCGGTCCTTACCAAAAATGAGTGGCTTACCGTGCTCAAGGTAAATTACATTCTCTTCTTTTTTACCCTTCTTGGAAGCAAATTCAAATGCGCCAGAATTAAAGACATTGCAGTCTTGATAAACTTCAACGAAAGCAGATCCTTTATGCTGAGCAGCACGTTCGAGAACATTACAGAGATGCTTAATGTCTACGTCAACCGAGCGAGCGGCAAACGTAGCGCGAGCTCCAATTGCGACCGCCAACGGATTCAAAGGACGATCCACTGAGCCAAAGGGAGTACTTTTGGTTTTTGTTCCTGTCGGACTGGTGGGCGAGTATTGGCCTTTGGTTAATCCGTAAATCTGATTGTTGAACATGATCACTTTCAGATCCACATTCCGACGGAGAACATGCATGAAATGATTCCCACCAATCGAAAGTGAGTCACCGTCACCAGTGATTACCCAGACCTGTAAATCAGGATTGGCTAGTTTCACACCTGTGGCAATCGCTGGCGCCCGACCATGAATACTGTGCATGCCGTAGGTGTCCATGTAATACGGAAAACGGCTCGAACAGCCAATTCCCGAGACAAACACGAATTTTTCTTTCGGAATGCCAAGAGTTGGCAACACTTTTTTCATCTGAGCCAGAATCGAATAATCGCCGCAGCGCGGACACCAGCGAATTTCCTGATCGCTGGCAAAATCTTTCGGCGAGAGGACAGGCAGGGTGACATCGACGCTCATTATTTTCTATCCTTAAACACGATTACTTATATCTTACAATAATGTTGAAAATTGTTTCATCAATTACTTCTGTTCGTCAACCAATTCTTTAATTTTCTCTTTCACTTCGCTGATTAAAAATGGTTTTCCCTGGACCTTGTTCAAGGCGATTGCGTCAACCAGATACGTGCCTCGAATAATCATTCGCAACTGCCCTGTGTTTAGTTCAGGAATCAGGACTTTTTTATATCTCTGCAGCAAATCACCCAGGTTTTTAGGGAATGGATTCAGATAGCGAATATGAGCATGTGCCACGGATAGACCTTCTTGAACAGACTGTTTTACGGCAGTTCGAACGGCGCCATAAGTTCCCCCCCAGCTCACTACCAGTAGATCACCTGATTCAGGCCCTTCGACTGTCTGTTCGGGAATGTGGTCTGCAATCCCGGCAATTTTATTTGCGCGGAGTGTCGTCATGTACTGGTGGTTCTCAGGTGAATAATCAACGTTTCCAGTCACATCTGATTTTTCCAGTCCCCCAACACGATGTTCACAACCAGGGGTGCCGGGAATGACCCAGGGACGGGTTTTCTTTTCATTCCGCAGGTAAGGCATAAATTCATCGCCGTCCTGAGTATTCTCGTTCGAGACATTGAACGGCTTTAAACTGGAGACATCCGGGATTTGCCACGGTTCTGCTCCGTTGGCAATATAACCATCGCTGAGCAGAATCACGGGAGTCATAAATTCGACAGCAATCCGCATCGCTTCCTGTGCCATTTCGAAACAGTCCGCAGGTGATGCAGGTGCCACCAGCGGTAGCGGGCAATCTCCGTTACGGCCAAACATGCACATATATAAATCCGACTGTTCTGTTTTGGTCGGTAGCCCGGTACTGGGACCACCCCGTTGTACATCGATCACAACCAGAGGTAATTCCGTAATTGCAGCCAGGCCTATTCCTTCACCCTTGAGGGCAATACCGGGACCACTGCTGGCAGTAATTGCCAGATCACCGGCATATGAGGCACCAACCACACTTGTAATAGCGGCTATTTCATCTTCAGCCTGAAACGTGACGACGTTGAAATTTTTGAGTTTGGAAAGTTCGTGTAAAATATCACTGGCGGGTGTAATGGGATAGCCGCCGTAAAACAATTGCCTGCCTGATAATTTTGCTGCTGTCACAAAGCCAAAAGCGAGAGCTTCATTACCTGTGACCTTGCGATACTTACCGGGAGGTAATTCGGCCGGATCCACTCGATAATGCACAGTGATGGCTTCAGTCGTAATGCCATAATTATAACCGGCATGCAAGGCTTTCAGGTTTGCCTCTACCAGTTCAGGTTTCTTCGCAAACTTGGATTTTACCCATTCTTCCGTAGGAGTTGCATCGCGCTGATAAAGCCAGTAGACCAATCCCATTGCAAAAAAGTTTTTGCAGCGTTCTGCTTCACGTGGAGAAAGTCCCAGTTCCGCCACCGCATCACGGGTCAGGCTGGTCATTGGTACTTTTTGTACCTGATAGGCGGCCAGAGAAATATCATCTTCCAGCGGATTACCTTCATAACCTGCTTTGGAAAGATTGCTCTTTTCAAATGCATCCTCATTGACGATCAGCGTACCACCACGCCTCAGGTCAGCCACATTGGTTTTCAACGCAGCCGGATTCATGGCAATCAGTGTATCGACTTCATCACCGGGTGTGTAAATATCGGAGCTGGAGAAACAAATCTGGAAGCCACTTACACCGCCCAGAGTTCCGGCGGGTGCGCGAATTTCTGCAGGAAAATCAGGTAATGTTTTCACATCATTTCCAAAGACAGCCGACACGTTCGTAAATTGTGTACCGGCCAACTGCATCCCATCGCCACTGTCTCCACAAAAACGAATTACAACAGCATCCAGCTGTTCGCTGACTTTGCCATTTGCACCGGGCACGTCTGTGGTCGCCATTCTGATTTTTACTCCCTGTTATCGCCTCGTTACAGGCGGTATCGTCTCAGATTTTCGAGATAATAATTTTAGTTAACATAATGTCTTACAAATTTCAGCCGTCGCAAATCAAACTAACAACCTGTACTAAAAACGATCAGTACTGTTCCTTAATTTAATCACGAGAAAACAGATTGTTCAATTACTGAAAATATCGAAACGCTATCAGATTCTGTGACATGAATCGGGGTTCTTGATAGTCTATATGGACAGAAAGACACTCGAGTCGATCTTGCCTGTTTCTCACAATTCAATGAATGATTCAGTCTGAAAGACGATCCCCTCGCAATACTTTTTGAGCATTGAAGTTCCGGCAAAAGACATCCGTGCGTCCGATCAGAGCCTACTTACTGCGCTCCATTCAGCAGTAAACTCTCTGAATTAGAAACATTCCTTACAATCGGCATTCTTACACCAAATTCAATACAGGGAAAGGTCTTAAACAGCACATTCTTCAGTGATTCTTAAGATTTTTTCCCTTGCAATGAAATATTGCCTTCAGTTGTAGGAATTATAGGCATCAGCGGCAGACATCCAACCTAAAGTATACAAATAGATCTAATTTAAATCCGAGTCTATAATAATGCCTGGCGGGTACAGTCAGCAGACACCAGTTATTTGATCAGGGAGCAGAAAACATCACTTTTTTACTCCCTGATCAGAACTGGCGAGGGGCTCCGGTTATTTCATTTTGTCATCACATAAAAGTAATTCATGATATCATGTGGCAACTCTTGTACAGATACATCTTGAAATCCCGCTTCGTCCAACATCTCGCATGCCAGCTCTTTCCCCCAACAGGTTCCGAGGCCAGCCCCACCCTGAGCCAATGAAACGGTCATACAGTGCATGGTTGAGATGGTATAAAACATCGGCCCAAGCGGATTGGCAATATTCATTTCCACATTGCTCGAAGCGGCAATATCCTGCATGAGAAAGGTGCCACCCGTTCGCAAGGCGGCGTTCACTTCACTCAGTACTTGCGCCGGTTTCGCTTGATCGTGAATCACGTCGAAGGCGGTAATCAGATCGAACGAATTGGCGGCCTTCATCTGAGAGACATCCTGGACCTTGAACATCACATTGGAAAGACCGCGCTGCTCGGCAGATTGTATTGCGCGACTGATCGATTGTTCCGGAGAAGTCATATCCCGTAAAACGACTTTGTGGATAAGTGGCTGCCATTTCAATCAGCGCCAGACCACTTCCGCAGCCAATGTCTAGAACATCGATGCCTGAATTCAGCTTTTCGTCCAGCCCAGGTACGAGTGGCAGAATATGTTCAAACAAACCACTGACAACCGAATTAAAACTCTCTTCGGCCATGACTTCGTGGAAACGAGAGAATTCGGAGTAAGGCACGCCTCCCCCCTCCTGAAAGCAATCAACAATTTGGTCTTCCACAGAACCCAGGACAGAAAACCATTGCATCGTAGTGGCAAAATTGTTCGACCCGGCAGCCCGTGTCAGCAAAGCCGCATGTTCGGCCGGCAATAAATAGGTCTTCATGGCCGGGTCATACTGAATGATACCTCCTGTCACCATGGCTCCCAGCCACTCTCTTACATAGCGTTCGTTCAAATCGGTCTTCGCGGCAATTTCATCACTCGTAGCAGATTCCATTTCACTCATGATGTCAAACAAGCGAGCGCGATGCCCTATGGAGATCATTAGGGAGAGACTGCTATGATTGACAATCTCCAGTAACTTCTGTCCAAATTCATCCATCTGTTCTGTATCAATATTCAAATTACAATTGTTACACATCACTGACACCTTTCGTAATTATTTCTATTCACTGCGTCTTAATCGAAATCAATGCAAGATCGAAGCCACTTCACTCACATCTGAGTGACTAAGCGAATAACAGAGCCGAATGTTACCATGTTTTTGAAAAAAAAAGAAACATTGAACGAGTTGAGGCTAAAGACCTGAGTTCAAATCACTTAGCCAAATAAACCAGAGAGATAATCTGTATGAAAGGTCTTGCGAAGTTCTTGTTTTGAAAAATCTATTTCAGAGCTTTGAATAGTGGATTAGGTACAGGCATTTGGGCGCCCACCTGATTGAGATGATCTAGCAACTGTTTTGTGAGGCGCGCGGTGATTTCAGGTTGTGATTCTGTCAGATCATGTGTTTCACTCAGGTCATTTGCCAGATTGTACAACTCGGTATGGCCATCTTCATAATACTTGATCAGCTTAAAGTCGCCGACTCGAATCGCACTGTATGGAATTCCAACGAAAACGTTGTAGTGGGGATAATGCCAAAAGAGCGCATCACGATTGAGGGAAACTGTCGGGTCTTTTAACAAAGGAACAAGTGAAATACCATCGACGTTTTTATTGTGTGTCTCGTTTCCCGGCGCACCGGTAATTTCGAGAATGGTCGGATAGAAATCCATCGTGATGACTTGTTCTTTACAGACAGTGCCAGACGGCGTCACACCGGGCCAATGAACAATCGCAGGAACACGCGTGCCGCCTTCCCAGTGCTGTCCCTTCTCTCCACGTAGTGGAACATTGCTGCTCGTCTTGCGACAGACACCACCATTATCGGATGTGAAAATGATTAATGTTCGGTCAGCGATTCTGCTTCGTTCAAGCTGGTCTCTGACGCGTCCGACTGCTTCATCGACGGCTTGCACCATAGCAGCATATTCAGGATTCTTGTGATGTTTTCCAGCTGGCAATTGTTTGTACTTTTGGACAAGTTCACGGCGTCCCTGAATGGGAGCATGCACAGAATAAAATGAGAAATACAAAAAGAAGGGTTTTTCTTTCTGTTGTTTGATGAGCGAAACCGCTTCGTCGGCCAGTCGATCTGTAAGATAACGTCCCTTGCGCTGTGACTCTGTCAAACTGCTGTCCCACTTCATCGCAGCGCCGCCATAAGGGAAGTGGTAGCTCGCCGGTGATCCGCGTTTGGAACCACCAATATTGATATCAAAGCCATGGTCTTGAGGAAGATTTCCCTTTCCGCCGAGATGCCATTTCCCTAAATGCAGCGTCGTGTAGCCGGCGTCATGCAGTGCCTCCGGTAATGAAGTGTGCTTCTGCTCCAGGTGTTGCTTCCACTTCGGTGGCAAAAGTGGAAACTGGCTGTACTGTTTACCCCATCCAGGAATCCAATCGGTCAGATGCGTGCGAGCAGGGTACATCCCGGTCATCAATGCGCCACGCGTGGGCGAACAGGCATTACAAGCCGAATAGTTCTGTGTGAATTTCATTCCAGATGCAGCCAGCTGGTCAATATTTGGTGTCTGGTAGAAATCACTTCCATAACAACTCAAATCAGTCCAACCAAGATCATCAACCAAAAAGAATATTACATTCATCGGACGCTCTGCAGGTGCTGCATTCGTCGTTCCAACCAAACAGACACTGATCACAAAAGCCGTACCTACATGACTCAATACTCGACGCAATTTCGAAATCATGTAATTTGCTCCAAAACATAGTATTTATCGAACTAACAATTGGACATTCACTTAAATTCAATGCTCCAGGCCACGGTTAGCACGGTTGTTGTCGTCGGCTTTGGCTTTCTTAATCGCTGCACGCTGTTGAACGTTATAGAAATCAGTCGTCAGTGGTTTACGTTTTTGCCCAGATAGTTTTTCCATCAACTGTAGTAGCGCATTGACGATTTTGGGCTCGGCTTCAGTTTCCAAGCCAGCAGTTCGAGCGGGCCAGGTTGTGTAGCCGCCGAGGTAGTGCTGTTCGGGAGGTGGAATGTACCCAGCAGCGCCATTGGCAAGTCCCATGTTAAACGTGTATTTGAAGGGGCTCTGTGCTTTAAGCTTGAGACCCGTGATACCATAGACTTCGTTTGGAATCGCAGTGATCGCGAGATCGCCGATGCGAACGACTTGTAGAACGAGTTCTTCCTGGGGATGTGCTTCAATCCAGGTAATCTGTTCGGCATATACTTCCGGACGATTCTTAGCACGACGTTTCCCGCGTTTGGTATTCAGTTCTTTTGCCCAGACAATTCGTTCTTCGCTGGCAAGACGACGATTCAAAACGAGTGTTGTTTCGGCCATTGCCAGTTTCAGATCACCTTGCTCGTATTGAATTTTCTGATAAGCGTCAAAAGCGATGTCGGCGAGTTCGCTGGCGTACTTGTCAATATTGTAGCCTTTTTTCCGTGGCTTAGAATAATCCATCCATTGTAGATCACCGGAGGTCCCCTGAGACATCGCAGCCACAAAAGGCACCCGTGTGGAACCGGCGACTGCGATCTTTTTTTCCATCAGACTACTGAATTTGCCATAGTAGTCAGCGGAAAATCCTCCTTTGGCTCCGAAGTAGTGCATGGAATAGTTCGCAAGCAAACCGATCGGGCGTTTCCCATCTATAGATTGAATACTCAATAATGAGAGACCAGAATCGGCGGGCCCTGCCTCTCCTGCAAATGTGGGATTCTGATAACCGGGATGCATGATCGCCCGCACCGTTTTTTCGCCAAATGGATCGGCGGCATATTGATCCGAATGTTTTAACCATCGTCGGCAATGCGTGTGGTCAGGTGCATTAACTGCTGTAACGCCAATTCGCGCAGGTTCAAGATTGGCATACGCTTTGGCGATTCCCTCTGCCAGTCTGGGAGGCAGAAAACGTTCGTAGTTGGGATCGCTGCTGGTCCCCAGACAAAGATTCATGACGCTGGGAGCAGTATGCGTATGAGTGGATGCAATCAGAATACGTTCGATCGGAATTTTTGTCTGCTGGCTCGCCAATACCTTGGCGCGATAACAAATGTCTCTGGGGATCATGCAGGAATCAACGACTACAATGGCGAGAACTTCGTCTCTCGATTTAAACACAAAACATCGCGCGTGCAGCCTATCCAGAATCTTTCCCTGATTGACTGCAAGGAATCCACCGTTTTGAATGGCAGGCAGTTTTTCAGGAGAAACATCTATTGAATATGTCCCTGCAGAAAATTCTGAGTAACTCTGGTTCGGTATTGCAAAGAGAACACAAGCCAGACTGAGTAGTGTAGAGACAGAGAGTTGAAATATTCCCATGACTTTATCTTTCTCCTGAAGATTCACCGTGTGTAGAACTGGAGCAATTTAAAACCATATCAGGCATGCGATCATTTTCAAAGCGCAGCAGCTTTTTTCAACGACACTCTACTTATAAGGACACTATTATCTGCTGTTCTGTTTTTTGGCTGCTCATCACATATTATTTTGCTCAGTACTCGTCCGTTTCGCCTGCGGTTCTATTGTAGCCAGCCGGATTGGAACGATGACCTCAACACCATCCGGGCAGAGATCAGAGCAATACCTCAAATTCGCTGGATCTCATTTCATCGCAGGTGCCGTTCAGATAAGGAAATTTTAAATGAATTTCTGAATGACCTATCGCCTCCCTCCAGACTGCCGCTTCTGGTAATTTCGATTGTCTGCCTAGAAGCTGTCTCATAACGTCAAAAAAAGTAAACTGTTTGGCGTGATGTTTGCATGTGATGTACTCCTGAAAGGAGTATTTCTCATGTATATGACGCTCGTCTGGTGGCCCAGACGAAAACGGGTTTCCACAAAATCAGTGTCAAGGACGGAATGCCCGGTCGCTTTGACCGAGAAACAATGGTCTTTAGTCGCAAAACTGTTTTCTTGGACTCCCCCTTCCCAAAAAGGAGGACGTCCCAAGTCCCACCCGCGAGATTGCCTGGAAGGCATCCTCTGGATTCTGGTGACAGGAGCGCGATGGAAAGATTTACCAAAAGAGTATCCCTCTAAAGCAACGTACCATCGACTTTTCAACAATGGACAATCGAAGGACGGCTCTTGTCTGCCTGGTAAATTATCTTAGAACGAATGGATAATGCCGGCCAGATTGATTTCTCGGAAACCTTTGCTGATGGTACGTTTGCCTCGTTAAAAAAAGGGGGGGGTAGAAGAGTTGTCCCGACTCGTCGTGGCTAAGGCACATTGGACCCGTTGCGCAAACGGCTGATGCAAAACAATATCGATCTGATCTGTCCACATCGTAAATCGAGAAACTTCGCTGTTACCACATAGTTTCGAATCTTCTTTCTGGGTCTTAACGTAGGATTGACAAACCCAGCACGCAATGCTAACATGGCAATATCACCATGAAAGAAAAGACATTCAAACAATATGAAGCGAGAGCGAAGATCGCTAAGGCCATGGCACATCCGAGTCGCTTGCTTATGCTCGATCTGCTGCAAAAGCAGGAGATGTGTGTGAGCGACATTACGGTTGAGGTTGGGGCAGATCAGTCTACGGTGTCCAAGCACCTTGCAATCCTCAAAGATACTGGTCTGATCGGTGTCCGCAAGGAAGGGGCGATGAGTTACTACAGAGTGACATGCGGATGTCTCGATGGATTTTTCTCGTGCATGGAAACTGTATTAAAGTCAGATGTTGAATTGCGAAAAACAACACTAAAGTAAGTCATTTTTTTACGCATAACATGGCAATTTGGCAATTATGCCATACACCACAAACCAGAAGGACTGCTATCAACATGAACACGGAAAACTGTCCCATTTCAAACGCTAAAGGGATGAGCTTGTTTGAGCGATATCTCACACTGTGGGTTGCCTTGTGCATCGGAGCCGGAATTGTTTTGGGAAAAGTGGCACCGGGGATCGCACAGACATTGGATGGAATGGCGATCTATGTCAACGAAGCTCCCGTGGTTTCGATCCCCATTGCAGTCTGCTTGTTTTTCATGATGTATCCGATCATGGTGAAAATCGACTTTGGTAAGGTTCTCAAAGCAGGCAAGGCGATGCGTCCGGTTGGATTGACTCTCTTCATCAACTGGGCAATCAAGCCATTTACAATGTATGCCATTGCCAGCTTCTTTCTGGGAACACTTTTTTTGACATTCATTGGACCGGACGCCGTTGATTATGTCAAAATGCCCTTTGGTGCGGATCTCTCCCTAGGTGCTGAGTATGGAGCGGGAAAAGTGGTACTCGTTGATGGCGTCAAGATGCTTGAGGTTCCACTATGGCGAAGTTATCTGGCGGGTTGCATTTTGTTGGGAATCGCTCCCTGTACGGCGATGGTACTGGTGTGGGGATTCCTGGCAAGAGCAAATGACGGACACACACTGGTCATGGTCGCCATAAACTCATTGGCCATGCTCGTTCTATACGGTGTCTTAGGCGGATTTCTGCTTGGAGTGGGAAAACTCCCGGTTCCATGGCAAGCTTTGTTACTTTCTATTGGCATCTATGTCGCGCTTCCACTGGTGGCGGGATACTTCTCTCGAAAGTGGTTGATTGCCACCAAAGGTGAAACGTGGTTTCGAGAGAAATTTTTACATGTTTTAACACCAGTCACGATTATGGCATTGCTGGCTACGCTGGTTTTACTCTTTTCATTCAAAGGCGAAACGATTCTCAATAACCCGTTGACCATACTCTGGATTGCCATTCCCTTGTTCATCCAGACCGTAGTGATTTTTGCGCTAGGTTATCTGCTGTCGAAACTACTGGGACTAACTTATGAAAGTGCTGCTCCAACAGCCATGATCGGTGCTTCGAATCACTTTGAAGTAGCCATTGCTACATCAACGATGCTTTACGGCTTATCTTCGGGAGCGGCACTTGCCACGGTTGTTGGCGTATTGATTGAAGTTCCGCTGATGTTGATGCTGGTTAAATTCTGTGTAAGAACCCAGAACTGGTTTCCCCATGAGTCACTTTCTGAATCACCAAAAAACGACACAACAAATCTTAGTTGAGGAGAATTGCCATGAGCCAATCTCAGCATAAAGACTGCTTTGGTACGATGTTCCCAGATAACTTGCATTTACGCAATAACCAGCAAAATAAAGGAAAAGTCTTCTCTGTGCGGTTAAGTCAACTTGAAGGTTCAGTGCTACCTGTTCGCTCTGACCGATCCATTAAAACTGATAAAGAACAATGGGATGAGTGCAAAGCGTGCCCGGAGTTTGATAGTTGTTATAAGCTCTGTCTGGCAAAAGTTACACTGGAATCAGCCATCGCTACGCAGTGATAGCGGCAACATACATAAAGGAATACAATTGATGACAAAACGTGTTTTAATTCTCTGTACTGGAAACTCCTGTCGGTCTCAAATGGCCGAAGCCCTCTGGGAAGCATTGGGCAATGGTGAGTGGGAATCGGATTCGGCTGGATCGAAACCGTCAGGCTACGTTCATCCACTTGCGATTCGAGCGATGAATGAGTTGGACATCGACATATCCGCTAACACAAGCAAGTTGCTGGATCAGTTTCAAGAACAGTCATTTGATCTGGTAGTGACGGTATGCGACAACGCCAAAGAATCGTGCCCCGTATTTTCCGGTGCCAAACAAACATTCCATTGGCCTTTCGATGATCCCGCTGATGCAACTGGTTCCGATGACGAGAAAATGGTCTTTTTTCGCAGGGTGCGAGATGAGATTAAAGAGAAAATTCACGATTATCTCACTACCGATCAAAGTGGAGAACTTTAATGACTACCACATCTGCTGTCGATTTCCCGGGCAAGTAGCGCTTGCATGTTGCTTTGACTATCTCCAATCTCGAAAAGTCCAAACAATTCTACGAAGTCTTGTTTGGAGCATCGCCGAGTAAGGAACGCCCTCGCTACACAAAGTTTAAACCGCTCGATCCATCAGTAAATCTAACACTAAATGGAGCTAGCGGCTAAGTTGCCATCGAAGGCGGCCCATCCCATTTCGGAGTTCAGGTCAAATCGGTCACCGAAGTCCACGCTGCTATTGAACGATTCAAAGCTGTGCATATCAAGACTATCACCGAGGAAGCGACAACGTGCTGCTACGCCGTTCAGAAAAAGGGGAGAAACTTGCTCTCATTGCCGGTGTCATTTTCTGCGCAAATGAAGATGGTTCGTGATGAACTCCGTTGTCAATCAGGTAAGGTGTGGGAAATCGGAGGATCGCCAAAAAGACATTTGGGGGACTAAATGTCGTCAAGCAGCTATGGTAGTTTAGAATTCACTAATTTGAGCCAACCAGCACACAACCAAAACCCTTTTTCTGTTCTCAATGTTGTCAGAAATGCTGATCGTAAAATGCTGCCAGTTCTGTTGCTAAAAAATAAGCCCTAACTCATTATTGAGCAAGGGCTTATAAATCAACAAAACATGTAATAAAACTCGGGGCGACACGATTCGAACGTGCGACCTCTGCGTCCCAAACGCAGCGCTCTAGCCAAGCTGAGCTACGCCCCGCGACTCTTAGAGGCACAGTTTAGGGAGACACGCAAAAGGCGTCAATGGTTCTGCCACATCTCTTCCTAAAATATGCTACCTGAACTGCCAGGTTGGCATCAGGTATTTAAGACTTCATCAGCATTACGTCAAAATTTCTTTAATCAAATTTCCATGAACGTCTGTCAGTCCTCGATCCAGTCCATTTATGGTAACAGCTTAGCTGCGTTGTTGATATTCGTAGATTGCTTTCTGAGCCTCGGGCCGAATGACGATGGATGGCCTCACAGTTCTTAGATGCTCTATCGCCTCTTCTGCAGAATGAACGATTTTTTCAGCCAGTAAATAGGCACCGACAACCGCCGCACTTCGGGAGTAGCCTATTTTACAGTGAACATACACAGTTCCATGTTCGGCCTGTTTTTGGATAAATTGAACCGCTTCATCAAGTTGATGTATTGAAGGTGCAGTCAGATCGAGCACTTGTAAATTGTGATACGCAACTTTCCGAAAAGCGTTTGCTTCCGAGAATGCAACACTCAAATCAACGACTGCAGTCACCCCTTTACGAGTCGCTTGTTCCGCTTCCCCATTTGTTAAACGACGACCGATCCAAACAGACTTACTGACTTTATCCCAGGCTTGACACTGTCGACGATAATAAATCCAGGATAAATATTGCCCCAATAAAACAGGGCCGAGAATGACTCGTGTACTGAATGGTAATTGCCCTGCTGCCTTTCGAAAGATTCCTGGCCCCCAGTAAAAATAGCCGGTACATACGAGTGCCGTTGCAACGGCGGGCCAAATCAGGAGCATTCCCCAAGGATATGCAAAATAACTTATAAGACAAAGCAGAAGCGTACCCACACCATAATAAAACCCAATTCGGTAGTTCTTCTGAACGGGTAACTTGAAAGGAGTCTCACGAATCAAATAAAAACAGAAAGTGGCAAGAATAAATCCACCTACGATGTCAATAAAATGATGTTGGTAAAGCAATAACGTAGAAAAACCGATCAAGCTAAACCAGATATGCGATGCATAATTTGTGAGACCACGTGTATGTCGTCCAAACAGATCTGCCAGAATCGTCCTTAATGCGATATGTAATGAAGGGCAGAGATTATAGGGAAGATCGACACCACTAAACCAATTATAGACAGCACCAAACCAGCCCGATGCGACGGGGCGTTCTGCAACCAGTTTGAGGGGAAACAAAAGAAAGCAGACTCCCGCAATCACAATTGCAAAGCTAATACGTTTAGATAAAAGTGCCAGTTCTTTACGCTCGGTACAAATAAATGGGGCCGCGACGAAAAACAAATCGACCGACATATAGGGTACAATCATAAATGAAACAAACGGAATCATTCGTTCCCAGGCAAAATATAAAGTTCCGACATCGGTTCGAATTGATGTGATGTAATTCGTAGCGTTGTAAATGACTAAAAACAAAACCGATAACCCCACCATGGCAACGGCAGCCTCGTTGAAACTGGGACGGTCTGCAGTAATATCTTGGGAAATTTCTGTTGTCATTTACTAAAACCATGTCAAACTGAAGCACACAATGATTGTGATCTGACTTCATTATTTTAAAAAATTGAAACATGAAACGTTGCCTCAGTTTCAAGGCGAATTTTCTTTGTCGAACCAACGATAATTTTGGTAAATTTGTTCCATTTCGACGTTCCTCATAATTCGATAAGTTATCATTTTGGTTAGAACATGTCGTGGTTGACCTCTTTAATCTTAGTAGAATGTGAAACATGGCGAGTATTTACGACTTAAAACCAAAATTTCAAGGTTTATTGCGTCCGATTACCCAAAAGTTGGCAGCCAAGAATGTGACCGCAAATCAAGTCACGATCGCCGCCTTAGTGCTTTCGATTCTTGTAGGTATCTCAATTGCTCTCTTTTCGAATGAAAAATGGCCGCTTCTGGTGGTACCCGTTTTTCTTTTCATTCGGATGGCACTAAACGCCATTGATGGCATGTTGGCTCGAGAGCATAACATGAAATCCGATCTGGGCTTGATCTTGAACGAAATTGGTGATGTTGTTGCTGATGCGGCTATCTACCTGCCCTTTGCGCTCGTCCCTGGTCTGCCTCCTATCCCCATCGTCATTATTGTTCTCTTGGCAATCATCAGTGAAATGATGGGAGTGGTCGCTGTCCAAATCGGCGTTCCGCGTCGGTATGATGGACCAATGGGTAAGAGTGATCGTGCTTTTCTATTTGGCTTAATGGGGTTACTTATCGGCTGTGGAATACAAACCGGAGAGTGGATCAGTTATGTATTTTATGTGATCATTATTTTATTAACTCTCACTATTATTAATCGTGCTCGTCGTGCATTAAGTCTCAAAAACAAGTGACATCAAAAAAAATGAGAATTTCGCTCCTTTTTTATGTGACATAGTTTCTCTGATACCGCCTTAACTTCTGCCAGAGTTCATACCTCCAGCGATTCAACGACACCAAATCGATAAAATCTACTTTAAATCACGCTATATAAAAGGCTTAATGGTGATGACAAATACAGAAGCCCCTGTTTCATCCGAACAAAGAAAAGCAACAGAACACCATTTTGTTACCAGCGATGGATCCGAGTTATTTTATCGAGCCTGGGCTCCCCAGACGACATCACAAAAAGCCATTGTTTTATTTCATCGTGGACACGAGCATTCAGAACGTTGGCAGGATTTGATTGATCGGATTGATTTAAACGACTATTGGTTCTTTGCCTGGGATGCGCGCGGGCATGGTCGATCACCGGGAGAACGTGGTTATGCGGAAAGCTTTGGTCGCATGGTGCGTGATGTTGATGAATTCATTCGCCACATTGCTGACGAGTTCGACTTATCGATGGAGAACATGGCAATTGTCGCACAAAGTGTTGGAGCCGTCCTGGCAGCAACCTGGGTTCACGATTACGCGCCCCCGATTCGTGCCCTCGTCATTGCAACACCTGCATTGCGCATTAAGCTTTATGTCCCGTTTGCCATTGCCGGGCTACGCTTGCTGAATCACTTGAAATCAAAAACATTTATTAAAAGCTATGTCAAACCTGGGATGCTGACCCACGATACCGATCAAGCAAAAGAGTATGCAGCCGACAAACTCATTTCACCGCAAATTGCCACAAACATTTTGCTTGGTTTACATGATACATCGACACGCCTTGCGGAAGATGCAGGTGCGATCCAAACTCCCACACTGATATTGATCTCCGGTAAAGACTGGGTTGTGAAGCGAAAACCACAAGAACAGCTCTTTGATCGTTTGTCCTCGACGGTCAAAGAAAAAGAAGTTTATTCTGATTTTTATCATTCCACTTTCTGGGAACAGGATCGGGATCAACCTGTCTCTCGTACTCGCGATTTCATCATTCGCCAATTTGAATCACCAGTAAACACACCAAAGCTACTCAATGAAGACAAACAAGGTTATTCAAAGCAAATTTGTGATGAATTGGAAAAGCCACTACCACTACTTTCGCCCAAGCGCTGGAGTTTTGCGCTTCAGTCAATTGGTATGAAGACTATAGGTAAATTAAGTCGGGGAATTCAAGTTGGTTGGAAGACGGGATTTGATTCCGGCGAATCGCTTGACCATGTTTATCGAAATACACCGGAAGGAATTACTCCTTTGGGTCGATTGATCGATTCCGTTTATCTCAACTCACCCGGCTGGTGTGGCATTCGACAACGTAAAATCCATATGCAAACCATGCTGGACCGGGCAATAAACAAACTGCGTGCTGCCGAACAACGCATTCGGATTCAAGACATTGCTTCAGGCCCGGGGCGTTACATTCTGGATACGATTAAAAATCATCCGGAAGCTGAAATCAGCGCGCTGATGTGTGATCGTGATGCAGGTGGATTAGAAGCAGGTCGTAAGTTAGCCAAACAGATGCAGATCAGCTCTGTGCAGTATGAGGAGAGTGATGCCTTCAACGCCGCCGCAATTACAGGACACCAATTTCAGCCGAATATCGCGATTGTATCAGGACTATATGAGTTATTTACCGAGAATGAACGACTACTTGAGTCTTTACGGGGTCTATCTGATGCGCTTGTTCCAGGTGGTTACTTACTCTACACAAACCAACCCTGGCATCCCCAACAGGAAATGATTGCACGCGTCTTACCCAACCGTGATGGTGATCCCTGGGTTATGCGTTGCCGCACTCAGAACGAAATGGATCAACTGATCTCTTCCGTCGGCTTTCGAAAAATCGATATGCTGATTGATGATGAAGGAATATTCAGCGTTTCCATGGCAGTGAAAGATTAACTGCTGGAAAGAAACCCCCTTACAATTTCATTTGTAATCAATCGATCACAGCTGATACATATTCACAACAAGATTTCTTTAATCAAATTTCCATGTACGTCAGTCAGTCGGCGGTCCAGACCATTATTGTAGTAAGTGAGCTTGTCATGCTGAAAACCGAGCAGGTGTAGTGCTGTCGCATAGAAATCCCAGACCGTCGTCGGATTCAGTTCAGCGCGGCGGCCGAACTCATCGGTGGCTCCATAGCTGGTTCCCCCTTTGATACCAGCGCCCATCATCCAACATGTAAAACCATCGGGATTATGATCACGGCCCAGTGTTCCCGCCTGATGGGTGGGCATGCGGCCAAATTCGGTGGTCCACAAAATCAGTGTTTCGTCTAACATGCCGCGCTGCTTCAGATCAGTTAATAAAGCAGCGGTTGGCTGATCGAAAATCGGACCATGTCGTTCGTAGTCAGCTTTCAATGTTTTATGTGCATCCCAGTTTAATAATCCATCCACGCCTGAAGCACGCGAGGAACAATAAAATTCAGATAGCGCACACCCCGTTCCAGAAATCGTCGCGCGAGCAGACAATTGCGGCATAAGCGGCTTTCAGTTTATTCGGATCACTGGTTCCATACTGTTCGTGAATGGATTTGGGCTCGGATGCCAGATTCGAAACTTCGGGTGCCGACAACTGCATCCGGGCTGCGAGTTCGTAGGCTTCAATACGAGCCTGTAAATCGGAATTACCGGGACGCTGTTCGGCGTGGCGTTGATCCAGATATTTTAAAAACTCACGGGTTGCCTGTTCTTTTTTCTGACTGATGCCTTTCGGAACTTTTAAATTTCGGATCGGGGATTGGGCATTCATCACAATCGCCTGATGCTGGGCTGGTAAAAAACCGTTGCTCCAGTTTGCCTTTCCATTCGGCGGTTCACCCCGAATATCGGGAATTGCAATATATGCTGGAAGGTTTTCATTTTCACTGCCCAATGCATAACCGAGCCAGGCACCGGCACTGGGATAGCCTTCGGTATCGTGGCCGGTATTCATGAAGACACACCCGGGGCCATGGGTATTTGTTTTGGTAGTCATGGAATGCACAAAGGCAATTTCATCGCAGTGTTGTGACATATGTGGCAGTAATGTGGAAAACATTTTGCCACTCTGGCCCGCTGGTTTAAATGCCCAGGGACTCTTCATCAGGTTCCCGTTTTTCCCCTGAAAACTGACAAGATTCTCTTCACCGGGCAAGGGCTTGCCATGATATTTTTCCAAACCTGGTTTATGTTCCCACAGATCCATATGTGATGCGGCACCCGGGCAGAAAATCTGTAACACGCGTTTGGCTTTCGCGGGAAAATGTGTCTCATTCGCGCCGGGCTTCCAACCATTGCTGTTCTTTAAAACGTTCTTATCAGATTCAGCAGAGAGGTCGTTGAGCAGCAGATTTGTGAGACCGATACCAGCTAAACCCGTGTAAACACTGGAAAAAAACGAACGTCTCGAATGCACCTGATTTATCAGACGTCGAATTGAGAATAGATCAAATTGATTTAACATAAGGCACACGACTTCAATCAAGATAAATTAGTTCATTGGAATTAATCATTGCACGACAAAATGCATCCAAACCGTTTGTTGCAATCAACTGCCGCGCCGCCTGTTGTTCCTGAGCTACAGGAGATCGGGCATAGAACAAGAGAAACGCTCGTTTAATTTGCTGATCCACGTTCGCCGACCCTCCTTCACGTTTCAGTCGTTCTGCTAAATACTGGGCCAGATCCAGGGTGAATTGATGGTTCATTAAAGTGAGTGCCTGGAGTGGCGTGGTTGTCGAATTACGTTTGGAAGCAGCGAACGCATTATCCGGACAGTCAAAATCGGTCAAGAGATCGATGCGGGCCGCCCGGGCGTTTTGATGATAAACAGCGCGACGAAACGTTTCCGGACCAAATTTTTCAAGTGGCACATAAGTGGCCACGTTATCCTGTAAATATTCATACAATCGAAAGCCTGGTCCCCCCATTTTGAGATTTAGTTTTCCGGATATCGAAAGTAGTGTATCGCGAATTTCTTCACCGGATAGCCGACGTGGAGGAAAACGCCACAGGTAGCGACTATCGGAATCAATACGCGCTGCATCTGCTCGAAACGTGCTTGCCTGCTGATATACTTCTGACAGCATAATTTGTTTATGAATGGCTTTCAGCTTCCAGTCATTTTTCTGAATCTGAACAGCCAGCCAATCCAGTAACTGGGGATGAGTAGGTCGGGTTCCCATATATCCAAAGTCGCTGGGAGTCGAAACAATGCCGGTCCCGAAATGGTAATGCCATAGTCGATTGGCAAGCACGCGCGGCGTCAGTGGGTTCTCTTTTGAAACAATCCAGCGCGCCAAAGCAAGTCGACGTTCTCCTTGAGACGTTTTTCCATCCAACTTGTAACCAGGGGTGACCTGACTTAAGGTTGTCATACTGGCGGGTACAACCTGCTCCCCTTTCCGCTGTGGGTTTCCGCCGACAAAAATATGAAACGGTCCATTCACTTGTTTGTGATTGCCGACCCACCAGCTGGGCAAACTGGGAACGTTCGCTATTTCACGGTTTACTTTTGCTGTTTCAGAAGCCAGTTTGCTGAGCTGTCTGCGTTCATCAGGTGTTGCTTCGAAATTAAATAACCGCTGGCGACGATGACTGTTATTGATTGGTTTCCGATTTTTCGAAGACGCCACTTCCTGCCAGATTTTACCATCATTTGAAACTTCGATTTTATATTCCGCCAGAAAAGTTGCTTTGGAATGATTCATCGCAGCCCCCGATCGATCGCTGGAGAACACCACACGATTGATCGATTCCGGTTTTGAAAATTCGATAGTCAGATCCGGGCTACCCGCAATCCAACAGGCGCCAATTTTTCCATCTATGGTTAAATTGACATCATAGGCTCCAGAAAAATCGCCTGCGACACGACTGTTTCTGCCTTTCGCGATACTTCCATTTTTCGCAAGTGCCACATTGCGTGGAGCCTCTTCGGCTGTCCAGGCCTCGAACTCATCAATGCGATAACCGGTACTCACTTTTGGATTGGTATCCAGTCCCAGCGCGGTCAGCCTGATAAACCTGGCAGAGGTCGGCGAAAATGTTTCTTCCACTCCGGTCCGTTTGACTGGTTTACGAACCCACGCTTTTTCATACTCAGCTGCTTTCTGTGTCGCACGCGATTGAATTGCTGCTTCGATCTTTGATTTTTCTGTCTGCAGCTCTGCTTTCCGAGCATTGAGTGGCTTTAACAGTGCGGTCCGTTTTTGTTGCGCTGCTGGTGTCGCCAACACACGGCTCCCATGAAAGACACCGGAAAACGTGGCATACATTGCATAATAATCCTGTTGTTTCACAGGATCAAACTTATGATTGTGACATCGACTGCAGCCAACGGTTAGCCCTAGAAAAGCTTCTCCGGTCGTTCGAATCATGTCGTCAATCGTATTCGCACGAATCTGTGCTGCCTGAACGGCATCTTGATTTCCCACATTATCGTAAGGACCACAAACAAGAAACGTCGTCCCCACTTCGATACTGGCATCCCCCTTGCCAACGACATCACCGGCCAGATGCTCTATGGCCATCTGGTCGAATGGCTTGTCATCATTGAAGGAGCGTATCACATAATCCCGGAACGGCCAGACGTTATCGATGATCACATTGCGTTCAAAACCGTTGCTTTCTCCGAATCGAACTACATCCAGCCAGTGGCGTCCCCATTGTTCTCCGTAGCGGGGTGAATCTAACAAACGATCGATCAATTTTTCGTAGGCATTGGGAGCGGGATCATTTTCGAAGGCGGCCACCTCCTCGGGTGTAGGTGGCAACCCGGTTAGATTATAGGTAACCCGTCTGATCAATTCCCGTTTCGTTGCACGCGGTGAAGGGGCCAGTTTCTTTTCTTGAAGCTCAGCGTAGATGAATCGATCTATGGAATTTTGCTGCCAGGCTTGCGGTATATCATTTATTTGAGGTGGTTGATGCTGTGCTAAAGGTTGTAAGGACCACCAACTCAAGTCAGCCTTCGATTTTTCCTGCAGTTTTAAATGGTCCGGCCAGACTGCTCCCTGCTCGATCCAACGAGAAAACAACGCAAATTCTGCTTTTGAAAGCGGTTTCTCTGCTTTGGGCATTTCTGCTTTACCCGTGTCAGCGTCAACACGAATCATATCCAGCAGATAGCTCTCTCCCGGTTTGCCGGGGGTAAGGTACTCTTTCTCATTTAACGACTTAATCGAAGCGAGAGAAAGTTCTCCTTTTTCGTTGCCGGGATTGTGACAACGAATACAGTGTTCAACAATCAGAGGGGCAATCTCTTTTTCAAAATCAACTTTTGAATTGGACTTTGGAGATTTTTCCGAAGCAGGCAAAAATGCATTGGCGCTCGTAAATATTAAGCAGGCTAAACAGAATCTGATCAAGAAACTTCGCATTACTATTATTATTCCCGTCTCGTTCCGATTTTTGTTCTACATATTTCCTGTAGTTGAAACCTGTTTTCTAGATTACGCGTTCTGATTCTGGAGCAGATCGCATTCGAGTTCAATCGAAGACTGCTTTAGGTGATCGTTCATCGCCTGGGCTGATTTTTCCGAATCTCCCGTTGCCAGTGCCTGAACAATTCGCAAGTGTTCAGAGTTTTCTTCCATGTGTGCAAAGTCTCTAACGTTTTGTCTCTGATTATGTCTGACTTGCCTCAAAGTTTGATATAATACTCGATACCTGTTAATTTCATGAGAGAGCCGTTCGCTGCCACACTGCCGATATATGAGTTCGTGCAGATAATCATCCCATTCTTGTGTCGTTTCCGACCATTCAACGGTTCTCTTCGCTGTTGCCAGCTCACAAAATATCTGTTCCAGTTTCGTTAATTCATGGGGGGTGATATGTCCGCAGGCACAGCGGGCCGCTTCACTCTCCAGAATCCGGCGGACCTGGCAAATTTCCCGAAGTTCCCTGGAACCAAAATTTCGGAGTACTGCCCCACGATTGGGATAGATATCTACAATGCCAATCCCCTCGAGTTCAACTAATGCTTCACGAACGGGAGTGGCACTCACATTCCATTCTTTGGCCAATGACTGGACTGTCATCCGTTGATTGGGCTGATACTCACCTTGAAAAAACTTGACGAGAACCTGTTGCACCAGAGTCTGTCGACGGGAACCATGCAGTAATTGTTTGGAAACTATGGAAGCCATTTACAATCATCGGTTAGAAAGGCATAAAATTCAGGATGGTTGGCCATATTATATATAATATTCTAATATTTAATATAATAACACATACCCTGTCAACTCATTTGAGCTCAGTGAGCCTTTCTTTACGCAGAAATATTTGTCAAACACTGAAAAAAAAGGAAAACCTGTTCTACTTTCCGGGGTTCGTTACCCGGGGTTTATTCACTTACAAGAACTCCATTTCCAAATCTAAGTGCCAATGGGAAATATTGATGCGAAATTTTGTGATTCGAATTCTGATGGTAGCACTTTTATTTTCGGTTGTTATCTACCTGATTCCTGACTCAACGGGCACTCTGGCTGAAGAAACTCATGCTGAAAAGACTAAGAAATCGTCGGTTCAACCGATGCCAGCCGATGTCATATTTATTGAAGATATTCCCTACCGCAAGGGTAATCACTATGCGTGGAGACTGGATCTTGCGATGCCAAAAACGAAAGGGGTTCCCAAACGCCCTGCTCTCGTTTTTGTTCATGGCGGTGGCTGGCGTTATGGGGATAAAAGCAGCGGATATTTTCGCAGCGGTGCAATTGAATTTGCCCGCAAAGGATTTGTGTGTATTAGTGTGAATTATCGCCTGGCTGACGATGCCCCTTTTCCCGCTTGTGTGGAAGATGTGAAATGCGCTGTTCGCTGGTTACGTGCTCATGCAGATAAATATGGCATCGATCCGAATCGGGTTGGCGGTTATGGGAATTCCGCGGGAGCTCATCTCGTCTGCATGCTTGGTTTGGTCGCTGAAAAATCTGGACTTGAAGGGGATGGCGACTGGCAAGACCAGTCAAGTCTGCTGAATGCGGTTTGCGCTGCAGCTACACCGACAGACTTCCTTAACTGGCCTGGTGGTTATGAAAACAAACGGACAATTCGACGACTTTTGGATGCACCTGACACTAACTTGAAACAGCAGGCTTTCAAGGCTTCACCCATCAGCTATGTTCATGCAAAGGCACCACCATTCCTGTTGATACATGGCACTGATGATAGACTGGTTGATATTTCACAAGCAGATCGCTTCGTGAATGCATTAAAAAAAGCGGGAGCAAAAGATATTAACTATCACCGTTACGAAAAGTCAGGCCATAGCGTCTTTAGAACGAATCAAAAAGAGACTTATCCACTGATGGAAAAGTTTTTCAAGCGAACCTTGCTGGATCAGAAATTTGAACCAACTCAATCAGAACCATGAACTGAACCACTTTTTGATGTTTTCCCGGATGCGCTACTTAGCCGCCATAGGCTGAAGTTCTTCGCCAGTGATCGGATTGAGTCGACGTGCTTTGGTCACCTTCCATTCACCACCTATCTTTTGCCATGTCAGCTCCCACCGAGTTGGATGCCTGCCTGAAAACCCTTGAAATGTCGCTGCGCCATTGGCACGAAAGTGTGTTGTCGCGATGGAATCTTGTGCTTTCAGCTCTGTCTCAATATCAGTAATCCTCAGCTCTCCCTCGATCGTTAACAGATTGAGAGCCGTCTGTACGAGCATCCGTAATCCGTGTGCCTGCTGGCTAAAATAACTCAAAGTCGTTTCGGCTTCCTTCTTCTGAAATGCGTCAACCAGTCCGTAAAGGTCTGTTTCGACGCGTTCGCGCTCGGTAACGATCCTCAATTCAAGAAAGTAAAAGCCGACCAGCAATCCCAGCATCAAGAGACAACCGGCCATGTATTTGGTTTGACGTTTTAAGTGCCAGCGTATAAATAAAATCACAGCCAGGACACTGCAGATGATCATCGGTGGAATTGCTGTTTCGGTAATCCACATGGTTTTCTCTCCTACAATGCAGGATGGTTTTCAAGTATGGCCAGATTATCTCGATGAATCACTTCAGAGTAAGGCACGGTTCCCAGGATCGTGGCAATCTGATCGGAATGTTGCTTCACAATTTTTAATAGATCAGAGGAATGATAATTACTCAACCCCCGCGCAAATTCTTCGCCAGTCGGGCTGACCAGCGTCACGACTTCACCACTCGCAAATGTTCCCTCAACCGAATGAATACCAATTGCCAACAACGATTTTCCTCCTTCACGAATGGCTTTCGTTGCGCCTTCGTCCAGATAAAATTTGCCTTTGGGTTGAATGGTATAGCCAATCCAGCGTTTCCAGGCTGAGACTGTGGCGCCCTGTGCCAGAAACAATGTACCTACATCTTCCGCATTGAGAATCCGATCCAGAATTCCTGCTTCTGTTCCATTCGCCAAAATTACACTCTCTCCGACAGCTGTGGCAGAGCGGATTGCCTGCAATTTGGACTTCATACCCCCCGTGCCCAAAGAACTACTTTCATCCGTCGCAAGTGCTAACAAATCCGGATTCCAATCCTGAACCAGGGGAATGCGAACACTGGTTTTCGATTGAGGATCACCATCAAAGAGCCCGTCCACAACAGACAAGATCACCAGTAATGGCTTCTTGACCAGACTGGTTACCATTGCTGCCAGATGATCATTGTCGCCAAATTTGATTTCCTTGATACTAACCGTATCATTTTCGTTTACAATGGGAACCGCTCCATACTCGAACAGTGTATGGATGGTATTGCGCACATTGAGATAACGCGTACGATGCTTGAAATCGTTGGCTGTTACCAAAATCTGGGCAGCGTGATAGCCATGTTTTCGCAAACATCGATCGTATTGATGAATTAAATTGGCCTGGCCTACGGCGGCGGACGCCTGTAAATGCCCCATATCTCGTGGTCGCTCTTTCAGACCCAGCAGTCCCATTCCGGCTCCCACGGCACCACTCGATACCACGACCACCCGACGACCGGTCTCCTTGAGACGATGAATCTGCTCAGCCAACGATTCGATCCGTTCCAGATCGAGACTATCATCCGCGCAAGAGAGAACGTTTGTTCCAATTTTAATGACCAGCGTTTCCGCTGTCTCGATCACTTCACGCCTTGTATGACTCACAGTCTGCACTTTTTTCAGGAATCGCAAAAATATTTTCTTCAGGCACTCCCCACGGGAGCACTATTTCTTAATACTACCATAATATAGTAGTTAGTGGCTGCAGGATAGGCATTCTTCCAAGAGAGTTTGGCAGTATATCGGGTTGATTATCACACAAATTCGTCGCTTTTTCGCTACCGTTCTCTAAATCTGATTGTCTTTCCTTCGCAACTCTGAAACAATTTAATGCATAGTTCACCCGGTTCACACAGATCTTGAAACCCTTAATCACGAACTAAGGCTGTTTAATGTCGGAACTTTTCCACGAATGTGGCGTTGCCGCCGTCTATCATCTTCCCAACAGAGACCCAAGTCCCTTGGCGCCGATGGGAGACCCAGGTAAGACATCGCAACTCATCTCCCGGTTACTCTTGGATATTCAAAACCGTGGTCAGCTTGCAGCAGGCATGACGACGTTTAATCCAGCTAGAAACCAGTTGATTGACACACATAAAGATGTAGGAACTGTAACCGAAGTGTTTCAGTTGAACCATCAGAATGCGTTCAATAATTTGATGAAAAAGTACGAAGGTCCTGCTGCCATTGGACATGTGCGTTATGCCACTTGCGGCAAAGATGAACGGAGTTATGCCCAACCGTTCGAACGGCATCATATACAAAAATCCAAATGGTTCAGTTTTGGATTCAATGGACAACTGGCAAACTATCAGGAACTCTGTCAGGAAATTCTCACTGAATCCGATTTTCATCTTGCTCGGGAGACCGATACTGAGATCCTGATGCATCTGATTTCCCAGGAACTTTCAAAAGAAAATCCCGGTGAACTTTTTGATATTCTGGGAAGACTGAGTGCTCGTTTGGACGGTGCCTACAATATCGTCTTTCTCGATGCGTTAGGAAATATGTTTGTCTCGCGTGATCCGGTCGGGATTCGTCCGTTGTGTTATGCCTTTGATGGTTCACTGTTCGCTGCTGCGAGTGAAAGTGTGGCTCTTGCCAACATGGGTTTTGATGCCAGTGAAATTTACAGTCTGCCCCCAGGTTCGGCAGTTGTGATTCAGGATGGCGAGCTCAGCATTCGTGAATATGCCAAGCCAAAACAGAAGGCACACTGCTTCTTTGAATGGATCTACTTTGCCAATGTTTGCAGTACACTTGATGATCAAAGCGTTTATATCGTCCGTAAACGGCTGGGCGAAGAACTGGCCGAACAAGAGACCGTTCCCATCGATGAAGATACGATTGTGGTCCCTGTACCCGACACAGCGAAAGCGGCCGCAGACAGTATGGCTTTTAATTTGAGCGTACCCAGTCTGGAAGGCTTGATTCGAAACCGATATATCGGACGAACGTTTATTGAAGGTGCCAACCGGAAAGATAAAGTGCGTGCCAAATACACGCCACTGCCCGAAGTACTGGAAGGCAAGCGCGTGCTGCTTGTGGAAGATACCATAGTACGTTCCACCACAATGAAAGCATTGATCAGCCAATTGAAAGAGCGTGGCCGTGCCCGGGAAGTTCACGTGCGCGTGGCTTGCCCGCCGATTATTGGTCCTTGTTTTTATGGCATTGATATGTCGACAATCAACGAGTTATTTGCGCCCCGTTTTCTACAGGGTGGCGAAATGACGCCGGAAGTAGAAGAAGCGATGGCGAAGGCAATTGGTGCAGACAGCTTGAAATATCTGCCTAAGGAATCAATTGCCCGAGCGGTCGGGTTACCCGATAACTCGCTTTGTCAGGCCTGTATTGATACGACTTATCCCACCGAAGCAGGTCGCAAGCTGTATCAGATCGCAGTCGAGAATTCGCAAAACGATAATGGCGATGATGATTCCCATCGAACCTATGACGTTTCGCTTACTACCCCTGTCAGGTCTTAATTCGATAAAGGAATGCCCAGCGT
>CALOEF010000079.1:0-291519 GCA_942492165.1 uncultured Planctomycetaceae bacterium | reverse complement strand
AAAGGAGGGCAGCCGATACGACTGGGTAATGGTCAACTTTAATACGGAGGACGGGGGTGAACCAGAGAAGTACCCAGCAAAGTTACTGGCCTTGTACGACGACCAAGACGGTAACTTCAAGGCCTTGATCCATGCCACGGAGTACAAGACTGACAGGGCTGTAGAGGGTCCATTTGGTGACACACGACTTGTAACACACTACCGTCTCGAGTTTCAACAGCGCAACGGCGAACCGAAACTGTACTCTGTTCGGATAGAGGATGTATTGCATTGTATTGTCGGGTACGAGTCATGTCAGTACACAGAGGCCCTTGCTCCAAGGGTACCAAACGCGACTAGGCAGAAGGAACACACAGTCATGGTGATCCGTCGTCGGGAGGAATGGGCCAATGTCTTCCTAGATTGGAGTAGAGAGCTCCGAGCAAGACAGCAAGAGAGGGTTAGTATCAGAAACCGGAACAGATTGGACTTCTAACAGATTGGACTTTTAACGACGCACCTTTGTGACTACGGCCACCAACGTTACCTTCGTATACTGCGGTAATTTGCGCGCAAGAATAAGAGACGCAAGTTTCGGCCGTTCGCAAGAAATGTGGGACATCGCTATTGACGAATGGCTATCGACGGGTAGTTAAAGACAACATTCTCTTAACACAGTCCTAATATGCTGGATTACAACGCCGTGTGTTAGGTAGACGACAGAGCAATGATACACGTACGAGACTGCCGGTAGCTGAATTGTTTTTTATTAAAATCCGTCAAAAGTCTTTTCAGAACGGCCGTTTTCCCGCTTCCGCCCGCCCCTTGCAGTACGACTGCCGCCGTGCCGTCTTTAATGGTTCCGTATATTTCTTCCAGGAGTTCCAGTCTCCCGGTAAATTCATTTCCCGTGGAATTATCTAAAAAATAGTCCGCAATTGTCATCAGTCACTCCTTCGGCTGGTTTGAGTTTCCTCTAATTGGCTCCAACGTCTAACGAAATCCGTACTCGATAGGTCCAAGCCTTAAAGAGAAATCATTTTTGAAGACTATCATTTTAAACCACTTTTTACTAGAAATCAAACGGGGGTTCCAATTCATTTTTTAAATCCGGGAGCATTCAATGGGAGTCTATCTGAAACGCATCGTAGGTCATCCAAAGCCGGGCTTATTGAGGGGTAGTGCAAAATAGTCGAATGTGTCTTCCACTTATTGGTGATATCGCCGTCGGTATGTTGAGCATTGATCACTTGCCGCAACATATAGGATCTGAGTAGACGTATACCTTGGTAAATTGTTAACATATCGACGGCGATATAAGTCCACTTGGGCCCGATAGGCTCATACCTGCTGCTTTGAGCCTATGCACGCGGCGTATAAGGGCAAAAAAGGAGATAATACGGCCTGTATTTAAATGCATCAAATAAAATGTAGTCGGTTATGAGTGGCATTCAGGTCAGGGGAGCGTTACTCCATCCCGCGTACCCCCTTGGCGCTCCCCGTATAGGACCCCCGAAGGGCCGCGGAAGGTAAAATTGACTGGTAATTTGAATTCCATTCTGCTATAATGCAAATTAAAATCGTAAGACGGAGGTTTACCGTGACAGGAAAATATGTTTTTATTATTGTTTTAATTGCTCTTTTTCTCCTTACACCCTTTTTGCTCCAGGCCGAACCCCCTCAGGGTGGTAAGTCGTGCCTGTGGGAAATTAAAACGGCAACCGGCAAAATCTATATGCTGGGTTCCATTCACCTGCTTAAAGAGGATTCCTATCCCTTGAAACAGGCGATCCGGGATGCCTATGCCGATGCCCAGGTCATTGCGGTTGAAGCCAATATGGCGACCCCCGCCGCCGCCTCAGCCGCGATGAAAATGCTCCAGGTGGGCTCGTACACGGGCGAAAATTCCCTCAAAAGCGACCTGCCGGGCGATGTCTACAGGAAAGTTGAAGACAACCTGAAGCTCATTGGGCTGGATATCGGCATGTTTCAACGATACAAACCCTGGCTGGTTGCCATCACCCTGACCCAGGTAAAATTAATGAAACTGGGTTTCCAACCCCAATACGGTATCGATATGCATTTCCTGACCAAAGCCGCTGCCGATAAAAAGGAAATCGTCGAACTGGAAGGACTGGAATTCCAGTTGAATATGCTCAGCGGTTTTACCAACGAAGAAAGCAAACAATTTCTGACCAGCACCATCGATCAAATGGATAAAATAGAATCAGAATTGCAAAAACTGATTACCGCCTGGACCAACGGCGATTTAAACAATGTGGAAAATTTCTTTTTGAAAAGCATGAAAGAAAACCCCAGCATTAAACGCAAAATGCTGGATGACCGCAATGTCAAAATGGTTGAAAAAATCCAAACCTACCTGGGCACCGGCAAAAACTACCTGGTCATCGTCGGCGCCGCCCACTTCCTCGGCGATATGGGCATCATTAATCTGTTGGAACAAAAAGGCATTAAAGCGAAGCAGTTGTAATTGATGTGCCTCCGGCGGCCCTCCGGGGGCGCCTACGCGGCGGGCGCCAGGGGGAGGCTCCCCCTGGACCCCCGATATGCACGGCAATTGGTGACCTGCGATGCTTAGGGGATACTCTCCCATTGTAGATTGGGGGAATTCGCGGTGGGGTTGGAGCTTCCTTTTGGCGTGACAATATACGAGTTATAATTTTGAAGGGACAAAAATAATGATTTATTTGAATAATGTTGCAACCACTTTTCCAAAGCCGCAACGTGTGATCGATGCGGTGAATGATTTTATTACTCAAATTCCCTGCGATCCGAAGCGGAGTGGGTTTCAAAAGGAAAACTATTCCGACATACCCGGCAATTGTCGGCGGAAATTGGCGGAGCTGTTTAATTGCTCTTCGCCGGAACAAATTATTTTTACGTCCGGCAGCACGGAAGCCCTTAATTTGGCTATTCTCGGTTCCCACCTGGAGGGTGGCCATGTGGTCGCCACCACCACGGAACATAACTCCGTTTACCGTCCCCTCAAAAAATTGGAAAAAGAGGGCCGCATCCAATTAACCCTGGTGGATTGCGACGAAACGGGGCTGATGGCCCCTGAAGACATCGCCGCTGCATGCACCGTCAAAACCAAAGCGGTCATCGTTAATCATTGTTCCAATGTTACGGGTGTTGTCCAGGACCTTTACGCCATCGGTGCGGCTGTCAAAAAAACAGACGCCCTGTTTATCGTTGATGCCTCTCAATCAGCGGGTTTCATCCCCATCGATGTTATGGCCCAAAAAATAGATTTAATGGCTTTTACCGCCCATAAAAACCTTTACGGCATCTCCGGTTCCGGTGGGCTCTATATCCGCGAAGGGCTGAAACCGGAACCCCTTAAATACGGTGGAACCGGCGTCAGAGGCGATTTACTTCTCCAACCGGAAACAATGCCCATCTATTATGAAGCCGGTACCCCGAACCGTGTCGGCATTGCGGCTCTAAATGCGGGACTGGATTTTATCGAGGAAACAGGCCCGGAAACGATTCATCAAAAAAAGGTGGAATTAACGGCTCAAATCTACCGCGCATTGTCGAAAATTCCAAATGTAACGATATATGGAAAGAAAAAAAATGAACCCGATATCCCTTATCGTGCCTCATTATTAAGTTTTAATATCGACGGGATGGCCCCGGCGGATGTGAGTTTTATTCTTAAAGATGTGTTTGACATCGTTACCCGGGCCGGACTTCACTGTGCCCCTCTGATTCACAAAAACCTGGGCTCCTACCCGGAGGGTACGGTCAGGGTCAGCCCTTCCTGGTTTACCACTGAAAAAGAGATCGACGCCTTTACCGATGCCATTGAAAAGATTTGTTCCCCGGGGATGAAGTGCTAATTTCCATTGAAACGAGAGCCAATTTGTTTGAATCTTTCCGTTAAGTTAAGAAAAGCAGCCCCGCGAAAGGTTTAGCCAATTGGCGTAGGGGCCTATCGGTTAAACCTTGTACAAAAATACCGCAGGGCTGCTAAAAATATCCAATCATCCCAAATCCACCACCCAAGCTCGGCAACTCATAATGGGAGTGTATCCCCTAAGCATCGCAGGTCATCCAAGGCCGTGCAATACGGGGGTCCAGGGGGAGCCTCCCCCTGGCCTGCCGGGAGGCCCCTCGGAGAGCCGCCGGAGGCATATAGGCAGTGGATTTGGGCGATTTTAATTACTGTGCGACGATAGTATCTGAGTTTTCGACGTTGAGTGCGGGGTTATAGGTGAAACCGGATTTGGAGAGGTTGGTAATGGTAAAGGTGAAGGTACCGCCGTTTTTAATTTTGGGTGAAGTCAGTAAAATTGTTCCGTCGGCAAGGGTGATCCCTTGAGCCGAACCGCTGACTGAGCCGGACCAGTTACCGGAAACGGTAACGCCTTCCATATTGGTTCCATTTGAATCGACGACTCGTACAGTGGCGGTTCCTGAGTAATTGGGGCCGGCCTTTTTAAAACCCATGGTGATATCGGCCACATAGATTTCGTTTCCACCGGCGGGAAGCGTTGTTGCCGAAGCAGTGCCGGAAAAAACGGTTTCATTGAGGTTGGGGCTTTTGTCCCGTGCTTTGACGCGGTAACTATAAGTGGTATCGGGGGTTAAGCCGGTATCCTCGTAAATGGGACTGCTTTGCCATCCACTGTCGTGGCCGCCGCCGGAGACGTTTTCGAAATAATATTCGACGCCGCTGGGGTCGGACGCAGTGGAAGCGGTCATCGAGATGGACGCGCTGCCGGTGGCCTGGGGCTGAAGCGACCATGTTAACGGGTCGGGAGTCGGCGGGGTGGTATCGGGGCCGGAAGTACCGGCGACAACTTCGACGTTATCGATATAAACATATTCTTTCTTATCGACGCCTTCAGCGGAGAAACGGATTTTAAACATGCGGTTGTTATCGGCGCCTGCGGGGAGCGCTTGGTCCACGGCTGCCCAGGCGGTGGCCTGCGTCCGTTCCAGTTCATGCCAGGTACTGCCGTCATACCACTCGACTACCAGGAATTCGCCTGCATCGAGACCGAAGGTTTTCCGGGCATATTTCACATGGATATTGGTGAAACTTTCGGTGCTGACGGATTTGGTAAGTGTGGCGTTGCGGTCGGTTTGGACGGCGTAATTTCCGGCATAGGCATCGGACTGGAGGTTTACGCTACCGGAAACAAGCCAGCCGCCGGTGGTGATGTTGCCGGATTCAAACCCATCGTTCCAGGGTAATTGGGGCACAAACACGTGACTCATGGTAAATGAATCGATCTCATTTCCATTGACATCTTCGGCGATAAAATTTAGATATTCGCCCTGGATGTCTATTTTAGTGAAATGAAGAACCTCAGCGGAAGCGACCAAAAAATCGGCGTTGCTATTGGGAGCGTAGAGGGGCGCTCCACCACCACCAACGGTGATATGCTGGACACCGTCCACTTCACAGCGGGCGTAATAATGGTTGTGACCGCAGAAAACAGCATCAACCCGATATTGGATACAAAGAGGTTGAATGTACTGCTGCACGTCGGCGTCATTGGAATGACCTCCGGCTGACCAACCGGGTTCATGAAGGACGATTACTTTCCATTCCTTGTCGGAGTTGGCGAGGTCGTTTTCAAGCCAGGTGAGCTGCGCGGAACCGGGGGAATAGGAAACATATTGATCCAGGATGGCCACATGTACCGGACCATAATCATAGGACCAATAACGACCGCCGGGCTCAAAGGGATACGGAAAGTATTTTTGAAACAGCACGCCGCTGTATTCATGGTTTCCCATGCATCCGAGGATGGGCAGGTTGGCCTGCATACCGATGGTATTGAGGCGGGTGCGGCCGAAAAATTGAGTGGTCCAATCGCTTTCATTATCGCCATCGTTTACCCAATCCCCGACATGAAGGGTGAAGGTTTGATAACCGGGGTCGGTTGTGTAGGCATTGATCATGCGGGCGCATACGGCGTCATGATCGGCGGGATAAGAACGGGTGTCGCCATAAGCGAGGAACTTGACATTCCCTTCGGTTGAGGGAGGGGCGGTTAGAAATGTCCCGGTATGATACGTTCCGCCGGCATTTACACGGTAATAATACTTTGTTTGGGCCGACAGGTTGGGAATGGCGTATTTGTGCTGGTGATCGCTACCATATTCGGCGGTTTGAATACTGCCGGAAGAGTAAGTGGTATCGACACCCCATTCCAATGTACAGGCGGTGGTAGCGTCCAACTGCCATAAAACGGTCATGGACGCGGCGTCGTCGGCATAAATCAGGTACGGGCCTTTTTCTACCTGGGCGGCATCAGTGGTGATGCTCAACCCGAAAAATAACAACAAGATTAAAACAAACAGTGAAGCCTTAAACTTCATTTGTGTTACCTCCTATTTCCAGTTTCCCCTCAATACAAGGAAAACCGGAAGATCTTATTTTTAATTAAATAAACGACCAAATAACTTAAAGGAAATAATAAAAAAGTAGTTCGTAATTTATCTCAATTTATCTCAATTTATCTCAATTTATCGGCTCCAGCTTGCTGCCCGAAGGGCTATCGGGGGTCCAGGGGGAGCCTCCCCCTGGCCTGCCGGGAGGCCCCTCGGAGAGCCGCCGGAGGCATAGGCATCCTAAATACCTATAAACAAAAAAAGCCTACGACTCAAAGAGCCGCAGGCTTAATCAAAAACGGAGACAATCAAAACAAGTTTTTTGTGGTAACGGAGACTTGCCAGTTTTGCCAACTGTTACCAGTCTTTGTTTTAATTTAATTCTTCTAACCTTCTTAGAACAACTTTAACGATATATCCATTCAACCTGAAGCGTCCCTTTGGAACGCTTCAGGCTGAACAAAGGAAATTAATTACAAGGAGTCGCAGGTTTCTACGTTAGCGCCGGAATTGTAGGTCATTGAAGCGTGGGAGATACCGGTTACGCAGAAGGTGGCGGAAGACACACCGGAGGCGGTTTTCTTGAAGGAAACCTGGCCGCTGGCGTCGGTGGTGCCGGAAACGTTTCCGCTGACATCGCCGGAGAAAGCGCCGTTTACTGTAGCATTGGCAACGGGGTCGCCGTTTTCATCCACTACGGTGACAGTGGCGGTTACGTCGGTATTTTTGCCTTTGCTTTTTGTAGTAAAAGCGATAGCGCTTACGTGGGTTTCGGTACCACCGGTGGGAGGAGTGCCGCCCTGGGGATCGAGCCACTGTTCGACATCGGAGAAGTAAGCGGCGAGGGCGCCGTCAACGGTGGCGTTAGAAGCGCTGTCACAGGGATCGCCGGTGTTGTAACCGCAAGCGCCTGACAGTTGCCCAACAACCTGACCATTGGCGTTGAGTACGGGAGAACCTGAGCTGCCGCCTTCGGTAGCGCCGACGACGTCGTCACTATAAATCCATTTGGGCCGGGGCCAGCTTCTGCATTCACCGGTTTGAGTATCTACTTTGTGTTGAGAATAGGCTTGAGGAGCGCCGCCGGGATGGCTGACACGATACAGTGCGTAATTGGCGATATCGTGCACGGGCTGAGCATACCAACCCATGAAATAACTACCGGAAGGTGGATTTTCATTGAGTTGAAGGAAGCAATAATCGCTTGTTCTACTGGAAGTGCTTAATATGGAGGCACCCAGCGTCCTGGGAACAACGCCGACAGGGTTGTAACAAGAGCCGTTGCAATTGGAGGTGGCAAACTGCCAATAGCACTCGAGACTGGAAGCTTCAGTGCTTTTGCTGATGCAGTGATTGGCGGTTAAGAAATAAGGGATCTGGGAGCTGCTGTCGGTATCTGCCAGCAAACCACCGGAACAAACATAGATATAAGCACCGGAGACAAACTGCATGTGAGCAATGGCGTTCTTTGCGCCGGAAATCGCACTGTTGTTGTAGCAGGATGCGTCTTCAACACAGGGTGCGTTAAAGGAGCAAATGGATTCGGTAGCATCGTAGCCCTGGGTCATGGGTTTAACTTTTTTCAAGAAAGGCAGCAGGTATTTGGGACCGAGGTGGGCCACGTCTACGATATTGAAACGAACGGATTTAAGGTCTTCCTGGGTGGCAACGCCGGTGTAGCGTACTTGCAGGTGAGCTACAGGGCCGCTGACGGTGTTGGTCCAGAAATCGCCATCCTGGTTGGGGCCAAGACCGGTATAAGGTCCGAAAGCCTCACCATCGACATTGTAAACGTACAGGGCCGCATTTTGGGGAAGAGAAAAATTGGTCAGGTGGATGCGAACGCCTGTTGCGTTTTTGGATTCGGCAGCAGCAGTCCATACGAAACCGCCATCAGCGGTGGTTTCAAGCATACCGTTGGACTGGAAACCTCTTGCATTTGTAAGGGTTTCAGCTTTCAAATGGCCAAAAGACACATTTACATTTACGGGTTTGGTCATACCAATCAAAAGCTTTTGGTTTTGGCCACAGCTTTCGCATTGGTGGTTTGACATTTCTTCCAGATCGGAAGCGGTCACGTGAACGGAAACAATGGCTTCAGGCGAAAGTGAAGGGGCTTCGGACATCAACCAATCAAAGGTTTTCTGCTGTTTTTCCAGATAAGCAGCAGCGTCGAAATTGCCGGGAGCCTTTTCGGTAAAGGCCTGACGTACATTGTGATCGAGTGTGCTTTTGACGGCTTTGCCGTTGCCTGCAAAAGCAAACACCAGGGATAAAGTTAAAAAAAGTGTAACCAACGTTAACGATTTATTCATTTAAAAACCTCCTATAGACTGCAACTCCGGGAAACTTAAGGAAAGATTAAGCTTGTATTAAGTTTAAAAGTTAACCAACTTACTGTCAATACTCCATTGGTTGTATTTTTGGTTGTATTTTTTATTAAACTTATACTACACCTAACAAGTTTTGAAAATATTGAAGTCTGAAAATGAGGTAATAAAAATGTATCTTAAATCATATGCTTAGGAGTTGTAGGAACCGGCGAGGGGCATGAGTTATATTTCCCTTTCCTTATCTTCCCAGCAAAGGCAGTCAAAAAAAAATCGGAGAGTATGTTTTAAACATCGCACATCCCCAAAAGCCTTGCATATAGGGGGTCCAGGGGGCGCCGCCCCTTGGCGCTCGCCGCGTAGGCGCCCCCGGAGGGCCGCCGGAGGCACAGCGATCAATACATCTCAAATTTGCCGAGCCTGACTTCCAGGGGGCCGTTGAAGAGCGGGATGCGGCGGGAAGTTTTCAGGCCGATGCATTTGGACAACGCTTTGCTTCCCATTAAGATGTAAGCGGTACTACCTTTGCAGTTGTGCTTTAAAAAATCGCCGAAATCTTTATATAAGATTTTTAGTTTCTCTTCATTGTCGAGGCGGACACCGTAGGGGAGGTTGGAGACGATGAGCCGGTTATGGGCGGAAGGGATGCGTTTAAAGTCGCGTTTGCGAACCTGGATCCGGAATCCGCTGGGCAGTTCTTTTAAATTCTGGATGGAGGCTTCGACGGCTTCCATGGAAATATCACTGCCTTCGATAATATCGCGGGGGCATTCACGGATGGCTTTGTCGGCGCTGCTCTTAACCTGCTGCCACGTTTTCCGGTCAAAATCGGGTAAGTGGAAAAAACCGAAATTCTTGCGCTTAAAAGCGGCGGGTATACGGCAGTAAGTCATCAACGCTTCGGCAAGCAATGTACCGGAACCGCACATGGGATCCCAAAAGGGTTTAAACTCTTCCCCTTCATTGGGCCAGCCGCTGAGGCGAATAATGGCGGCGGCGAGGGTTTCCTGGAGCGGTGCGGAAACGGAAGCCTGGCGGTACCCACGGCGATGCAGCGAACCGCCGGAGGTATCGAAACTAACAGACGCACTGTCATTGCGGATATTTAAATTGATCCATACATCGGGATCCCGCGTCTCCACGTTGGGCCGTTTCCCGGTTTTGGCACGAAAATAATCAGCGATGGCGTCTTTCATTTTTAACGCGGCGTACTGGGAATGGGAAATTTTGCTGTCGGAAACCGAGGCGAATACGGCAAAGGTTTTGTCGGGTGAAAGAAATTGTGACCAATCGATTTCACTTGCTTTTTTGTAAAGTGTGCGGTCGGAATGGCATTTGAAACCGGTCAGCGGCGCCAGAACCCGGCTGATAATACGACCGCAGTAATTAATGCGGTACATGGTTGCGGCATCAGCGTTAAAATAAACACCGCAATAGCTGTCGGAGCACTCTTTTGCTCCCAATTCCTCCAGCTCGGCGCGGGCAAGTTCCTCAAGCCCCTTGCCGGTCTGGGCAAAGTATCGGTTGTTTTGTTGGTAGTCGAACATTTTAGTTTGTTGTGCCTCCGGCGGCCCTCTGGGGGCCCCTACGCGGGGAGCGCCAGGGGGAGGCTCCCCCTGGACCCCCTATAGCCCTTCGGGCAGTGCTTTGGAACCGACCGATGGGTTAGGTTATGGTGTATTTCGCTTTTTAATGCCTCAAAAATGTACTATTTTTTTAGGGCTTTTTCTTGTTTTTCTTTGTTTTTGACGCCCCAGTCTACGGGTTTGCGGCTGATGGGCATGGTCATGCAACGGCATCCACCGCCGCCGCGGGACAATTCGGAACCGGAAATGGTGACGACATATTTGGAATACTTTTCGAGGTGAACGTTTCCTTTTATGACTTGTTTGGCTTCGATGACTTCAAAACCATGTTTGCTCATCTCTTCAATGGTATGCACGTTCCGTCCATAGCCGATGACTTTTCCCGGTCCAATAGCGAAGAAATTCGCACCGCTGTGCCATTGCTCCCGCTCTTGCATCCAGGTATCTTTGGTACCGCCGCAAATAACGGGTTCGAGGTCGAAACCGAGCCCCTTTAGTGCAGTGGGTAAATTCTCTTCGTCTCTGATGGATCTGACTTTCCCGTTTTCCAGGACGATATGGACGGTCTGAAACCGGCCGCTCTTAAAAATAACGGGTTCGTAAACCATGCATTTATTTACATCCAGGAAGGTAAAAACCATATCGAGGTGAATAAAGGATTCGGGACTTTTGGGGAGTTCCTGGACGATAATGTGTTTAAATTCTTTTCGCTTGTTTAGTTGTTGGATAATGAAATCGACACCTTGGGACGTGGTCCGGGCGCCGATACCGATTAACAGGACGTCGTCACGGGCGACGAGTACGTCTCCGCCTTCGATGACGATATCATTGGGTTTCCCATTGATGATGAGTGGGGGGGCCTCTGTTTTAATATTAAACAGGGGATGGGAATCAAAAATGGATTCCATGATAATGGTTTCCCGTTCCCTGACTTTTCCCGCCATTTTTCCGATGAGCACCCATTCATCCATGGAGATGGCGGCGTCACGGGTAAAGAAGAAATTATGCAGTGGTTGTAAGGCATAATAATCTTTGCACAGGTATTTGGTGAGGGTATCTTTTTCCATGACCACTCCTTCGAGTAATTGGGAGGCCAGTTCCTTTGGTGGGAGGATCATGAGGTCATCGAAGATAAGGGAAAGGTCTTCATTTTTATTAATTTTTTTCAATAGGTTTTGTTTTACTTTTTGATTTACCAGTATATCTTTTAACAGGTCGCGGACGGAAAAGGTTTGTGTGACGCGATCGAGGACGCCATATAGCTGGGAATATTCACCGGTGGCGACGGAAAGGTTGAGGATATCGCTATAAAGGGCACGTTCGACGTTTTTGGGCGTCATATTTTCGATCTCTTTTCCGGGGGGATGTAGAATGACGCCTTGCAGTTCGCCGATTTCAGAAGTCACGCCAATATCAAATTTCGTAATCATGTTAAATCACCTCAAAAAGTATCGAACCGCTCCTGCGACTCGCATTGTGTATCTATCAATTTCCAAATCTAATTCTAATTCTAATTCTCAAAAAAAAATCTACTATCTAAACTCTATCTCCGTCAGCTGTTTCTTACCTACAGCCCGAAGGGCTAACAGGGGGTCCAGGGGGAGCCTTCCCCTGGCGCTCCCCGCGTAGGGGCCCCCGGAGGGCCCTCGGAGAGCCGCCGGAGGCACGTAATCGCCTGTCAATTACTGGTTGGGCCTTGCTGCAATGTATTGATATCGGAGAGGACGGCCATGGCTTCTTTGATTTGTATATCCTGGTCGATTTGTTTGAACCATTCGGTTTGTCGTTCCAGTTGGATTTTATTGAGTTCTTTGTTGCCGTTTTTTTTCATTTGGTGAGAGGGGGTTACGTTTATATTGCAGGATTTTTCTTGAAGCTTATTTAATTTATCGCCTTCTTTTCGGAGCATTTCCTGCCGTTTCAATGCTTTTGAGAGGTGGAGGGGCTGGCGGGTATGGTCGAGTCGCTCTTTTTGTTTTTTGATCATTTCTTCGAGCAACTTGAAACGGGGTTCCTGGGTGAGTCGTTTCCGGCTATTTTCAGCCAGGATATTTAAATCGGGAAGTTTTGGGGTCCATTTCTGGTAATATGCGGCGGGGATGGCGTTCCAGTTGAGTGAGAAATCGAGGTGTTTTTCGCCGATTTCGAAAGCGGAGAATTGATCGGGTAGAACGATATCGGATTTAACGCCCCGGTGTTGTATGGCATGGCCATTGATGCGGTAGAACTGTTGAATGGTAATGGTCATGGCTCCCAGGGGGGCGATTTTTTCTTTTTTGTTCATGATGAAGCGGTCGAGATCGACCATCACCTGGACGGTGCCTTTTCCGAATGAGTTGGGACTGCCTACGATGACTGCGCGGCCATAGTCTTGAAGTGCAGCGGCGAGAATTTCGGAAGCGGAAGCGCTGAAGGTATTGATCAAAACGACGAGGGGGCCGTCATAACGGGTTTCGGGGTCGGGATCCCGTAGTTTCCGGATGCCGGTATTTCTATCTTTCACCTGGACAATGGGGCCTTCGGGGATGAAGAGGCCGGACATGCGGACAGCGTCCCGCAGTGCGCCGCCGTTATTGTTTCGGAGATCGAGGATGATGCCGTCGACATTTTGGGTTTTGAGTCGTTCGATTTCTTTTCGTACATCGACGGTGGATGTGCGGCCATTGGCGCGTCCGAAATCATTGTAGAATTTGGGTAAAAGGATATAGCCGTACCGTTTATCGGATTCTTTGTCGCTGACGACGGCGGATTTGGCGAAGGTTTCTTCCAGTATGACGACATCGCGTATGATGGGAATGACCACGACGCGACCATCGGGTTTTTGGACGGTTAATTTGACCAACGTGCCTTTTTTGCCGCGGATGAGTTTAACGGCATCCTGTACGCGCATGCCGACGATATCTTCGGGTTCATCGTTTGCTTGTCCCACTTTTAAAATTTTATCGGTGGCTTTTAATTCTTTTTGTTTCCATGAGGGGCCGCCGGGGATAATTTCAGCAACGCCGACATAGCCTTCGTCCTCGCGCAGAACGGCGCCGATGCCTTCGAAAGAGCCGGACATTTGCATATCGAAGGTCTCTTTTTCGAGGGCGGGTAAGTAGTTGGTGTGGGGGTCGTAGACGTGAATGAGTGAGTTGATATAAATGGAGAGGGCGTCTTTTTTATTGGTTTGTTGAATCCGGTCGAAAATCCGTTTAAAACTTTTGGCAACGGCTTTTCGTGCTTTTTCTTCCAGTTTGGGATCGTGTTTTGTTTTTTTCTCTGATTTGAGGTAGGTGAGGTAACGTCCGAGTGTGCGTGCTTTGAGGATTTTGCGCCAGTATTCTTTTAGTTCAGCCTGGTTGGTGCAGTATTTGCGTTTTTCGGCATCCATTTCGATATCTTCGTCTTTGGAAAAATCGAAGGGTTTTTCCAGGAACTGTTCGTAGAAACCGACGACCTGTTCGACCCGTATTTTGATACGTTGGGCGGCAAATTCCATGAAAGCGGTATCGCCGTTGACAAACATATCGTCAATTTTGTTTTTATATTTGATAAACTCGTCGATGTCCTCCTGGAGCAGGAACCGTTTCCCGAAATCCAGTTGTTCGAGGTATTCGCCGAAGGCTTTTTGTGAGAAATCATCGTTCAGGTTTTTGCCGCTGAAATGCCAGGTGTCGAGACCGCTGTAGATGACCTGGCAAAGGAGCTGCGCCCGTTTGGGCTCAGTTTTGGTGAAGAGCACCCCGGAAAGCAGGAGCCCGGCGGCAACCAGAGTGGTGATGCTTAATATTATTCTTCGTTTCACTTGTCCTCCTATTCTAATCCTATCTGGTATTATTTACGGATAAAGGGAGGTAAAAGTTTACCTTTTTCGGGTTATTTTCGTTTGCCCACTTCGTTTTCATCTTTTTCCTCGGTTCATCACCCGTCTATTGTACCAGAAAACGGTAATAGAGGGAAGGGAAAAAGAGTTTCTGCGTCATTCTTTTTGGGAATTGTGAGTGGGGGAGGGGGAAATTGGGGAATGGGTGGGAAAAATGGATATTTTGTTATCCTTCGTCACTCAGTGAATTTACCTTTTCTTCCCGTAGATGTGATCGCCGATCTTTTTAATACGCGCCATCTCTTCTTCGGAAAGAGGACCTTTGTCCAGGGCTTTCATGTTTTCATCCAACTGCTGAACACTGGAAGGACCACTCATACACAAGTTGACATTGGGATTGGAAAGTACAAAACGATACGCATCACCCGCGGTCAAGGGCTGCTCTCCGTCGGGCATCTTTTTGGCGGTTAATAATTTACGCCAACAGGTGGCGGTATAAATGGTCACCCCCGGCGGATTATCGGCTGGAAGAAATGGGAAAATATCCCTCTCCGCGCCACGGTGAACGGCATTGTAACGGCACATATAAACATCGATGGGACTGTCGGGATCCTGCGCCATCTGACCGAAAAGCTTGCGGTTGTGACCGGAAATGGCTATAAAACGGATTTTACCGGCTTCTTTTAATTTTAATGCGGTCTCCACAACCCGCTTTGGGTAGTAGTTGTACCAACCGAGAAGAAGTATATCGGCGTAATCGGTTTTAAGACTCTTCAAACCCTTGTTAACCGCCCTGGGCGTGAGTATCCCGGAATGATCATAGGACTGGAGCGCAATGAAAATGTTTTCACGGTCGGTCTTAACAAGGTTGCGCAGCCCATTCCCCATCTTGGAACTACGGGGCGTACTCCAATAAAAATAATTTAAGCCGTATTCATGGTAAGCCTTCTCAACGGCCTCAGCCGGAGCCCCGTAACCGGAAGCGATACCAAGACGACTGACGGTTAAACCGGTTCTACCGAGTGTCACCGGCGCTCTGAAATCAATGTTGTTTTCGGTCATGCGTTCATCCTCTGGTTTTTATTTAGTACTGTTATAATATAGCACTCCCGGGAAAAAAATCAAGAGGGTTTGGGCTTTCTTGCCTCCGGCGGCCCTCCGGGGCCCCTACGCGGGGGGCGCCAGGGAGGCTCCCCTGGACCCCATATTGCGCGGCTTTGGATGATCTGCGATGCTTTTTTAAATACTCTCCCATTGTGATTTTTCGATCTTGGCGGGAGGTGAGTTAGTAAATGGCGATTGTTTTTAGTTCCCATACTTCGGTTTCGAGGTTTTCCCGGAGTTGGTGGATCTTTTCGCCGTGGATGGTGTAAGGGTAGAGGTCCCTGGGGTTCATGTCTTTAACCGGAAGCCAGACCTTTTTGATTAAATTTCCCTCCAGGTCCGTGATGTAACACTCTTTGAGATTATCCTTCTCCCTGAATGTGAAAATATAAAGACGATCTTCCGATAAACAGAGGTCTTTCATAAGGGGAAATACTTCAGGGAATCGAATACGGTTCTTGTCCTGTTCATACAACCGCTTAAAAGCGTGATGGGCTTTTGCAAAATCAATATACCGATTCCTGCGCTCTTTCGTTACCTTTACGGGAGAGTATTTGCTCTCCAAATGACTGATATCAATGGTTTTGATTTGATTCCCTTCACTGTCGAAGAGGTGGATAATCCCTTTGGAATCATTGACAAATACCTTCCCGGAACCGACCTGGATGCTGGGGAAAATCCCAATACTCACGAGGTCGATGGAGGCCCCGGAACCAAAGGATTCCTGACGCAGCAACTCTTTCCCTCTTTTTAAGTTTTGATCGTAAAAGTTGACAATCAGGTATTCGTTCCTGGCGTTTTTATCGAAACCGGCGCCGACGTAACGGTCACCAAAAGGGACAAACTCAGTGAGAATATAGGGGTTAATGATCTCCTTAATATATTCGCCGCCCCTGGTGAAAAAGGTGGCCCGTCCGATACTGGAAACCACGATATCCTTTTCCCGTAAATGGATGGCCGCGGAACCCCTGAAAATGGTGGGAATGGTCTTGAACTCGCCGGGCCCCTCGCCTTCACGGCCCATTTCCTTTTCCAGTTGCATCCGGGGCAAACGGAAAATCTTAATGGCGGCTCTATCGGAAACATAAACCCGGTCCCCGTCGATTTTGATATCAGCGGGTTTTAATAGCTCCGGCGCTTCCACGCCCCACACCTTCACATTGAGCAGAAGGACAGCCAACAAAAGCATAAAAATAAACACAATAACGATTCGTTTCTTCTTCATTTATTCTTCTCCTATGGTTTTCAAATTACCATTCCAGCTTCTTGAAAAGATGCCTCCGGCGGCCCTCCGGGGGCCCCTACGCGGGGAGCGCCAAGGGGCGGCGCCCCCTGGACCCCCTATAGCCCTTCGGGCAGTACGTTTGGGATGCCCCAACAAGTTTAGGGGTTAACTGCCTTTTTAATTTTACAAGAAGCTTTCTTGATCTTTGGTAGTTAGATTATGTATCTCTTTTTACTTTCATTCAACGTCCAAATGACCAATAAAGGATGGCTATTGACCAATTGACCGTATTTGATGACCAACGGCGTTGGTCAAATTTTAGGGGTAATTTATGGGTTATTTGGCATCAGAGTCTTGATTCATGGATGATTTGGTGTATAGTTATAAGTATGAAAATGCGAGAAATGTTTAATCCTTCTAACAGTCTGTTTCGCCTGCTGACGGCACGACCGGCTTACCATGTTTATTTTTGGTCGGTTGTTTGCCTCGGTTTCCTGGTGTTGTTTGGCCCGGCCAGGGGGCCGGTGTATGCGGGGTTGTTGAGTGTGCCGGTCTACCTTAATTTTTATTTGATTGCGGGGCTCTTCAACAGGAAAAAGTATTGGACCTACGGACTGGTTACCCTTGGGATGGTTCTGGGAAGCGGAACCCTGAACGCTTATGTGCTGCGAACCCTAATGGGGGACCTGAATTTTTTCACGGCCTTTTATGTACATGTGATTATTTTCTTGGTGGTGACCACTGCCTTAAAATTTTTGAAAAGCGATGTTCACCTGGCCCTGTCGGCGCACCGGGACAAATTGATTGAACTGGAAAAGGAATTGGAAACGGTGCGGGGTTCCCTGGACATGAAGGACGTGGGCCTTGAATTGGATACCTTGTATTCCCTGAGCCGTGAGCAAGCGGACGCGGTCCCGGGAAAAATTCTCCAATATGCACTGAAAATGCGCTCGCTGGTTAAACGCCCGGCGACGGAAAAGGACCTGGAAACGACGGGAACCGTGGACAACATAGACAACATAGACAACATAGACAACATAGACAACGTAGACAACGTGGACAATGTGGACAGCGTGGACAACGCGGATAACATTGGTAAAGTGGATAAAAACGAAAAAGAACCCTCCGCTTTTCGGGGGATTGGTCTGAAAGGTGTTTTTAATTCCCGGTTGGCTTATTTCCTTTATCTCTGGTTGTTCCTGGGTGGCCTTATCTTTTCCAGTTGGGACGGGCCAAACACCTTTGTGATCGACAAAGTGGACCAGTTCTTTTTCTTTGTCGTGGTGACCTTGCCGGGTTATTTCCATTTATTCCTGGTGGATCATTTCTTCAAACAGAGAAAATACATTCTTTATTTCCTGTTATTTTGGGGGTTGGTGGTATCGTCGGCGTTTATGAACCATTTTTTATTTATACGTTTCCTGGGTCATCCCATCGGGGTGTCCCAATGGGTGTTGGAGGTGATTTTCGGGATAGGTATCACCACGGCCATCCGTGGAGTGGCGGAGGGGTTCAAAACAAAAATGGAGTTGCAGGAAATCCGGCGGCGTCATCTTCATTCGGAATTGAGTTTGTTGAAATCGCGGGTGAATCCTCATTTCCTGTTTAACACCCTGAATAACCTTTATGCGTTGAGCCTGGACGGTTCGCGGCGTTTAGGGGAGATGATTTTGAAACTGCGTGACATCATGGTTTACATGGAGCGGAGTTCGGGGGAAACAGAAGTGGCGTTGAAAGAGGAATTGGATTTTTTGACCAATTACATTGCCCTGGAAAAATTGCGGTTAAGCGAGCCGGGGGCCATCACCCTGGAGGTTACGGGTGATATCGAAGGGAAAGGGATTTCGCCGATGTTATTGATTCCTTTTGTTGAGAACAGTTTTAAACATGGTGTGTCGGTTGAGGCGGGAGCGTTTCGTTTGACGATTAATGTCCAGGTGGTGGGTGACGCCTTGTCTTTTTCGGTGGTCAACAGCTATTGTCGGGTTGAGAGGGAGGGGGCCAAACAGTCCTCACCGGGAATGGGGTTAAAAAATGTAAAACGAAGACTTGAATTATTATATCCGGAAAGACATAACCTACTCATCTCCGATCGCAGCCCCGAACCCTCCCACATAACATCGCAAGAAAACAATGGGAGTGCTTCCTCAAAGCATAGCAGTTCATCCAAAGCCGTGCTGGATGGGGGTCCAGGGGCCCGCCACGCGGGAGGGATTAATGCCTCCCCCTGGCCCGCCGGGAGGCCCCTCGGAGAGCCGCCGGAGGCAAGTCGTGCAAATACCGGTCTTTTTTCGGTGAACCTGGAGCTTGGATTATGAAGCTACGTTGTATGGTTGTTGATGATGAGCCGTTGGCGCGGCGTGTTTTGGAGAGGTATATCGACATGCTTCCGGCTTTGGAGTTGGTGAAAGAGTGCCGTCATGCGGTGGAGGCGGCGGCATTTTTGCATGAGGAGGCGGTGGACTTGATTTTTTTGGATATTAAGATGCCTCAAATGAGTGGGATGGAGTTTTTGCAGACTTTGACGGACCCGCCGGAAGTGGTTATTACAACGGCTTATTCGGAGTATGCCCTTGAAGGGTATGAATATTCGGTAGCGGATTATTTGTTGAAACCGATTGAGTTTCCCCGTTTTTTGAAAGCGGTTAATAAAGTGATGAAACGAAAGGGGATAGGCGGAGCGGCTGTTGAGAAATTGGAAAGCGGGGGTGTGGACGGGAAGAAAGTGAGAACAGCGGTGGATTTTATTTTTTTGAAAGCGGATGGGGTGAATCACCGGGTTGTTTTTGATGATATTTTGTATATCGAGGGTTGTGGTAATTACATCAAGGTTCATATGCGGGAGCGGAGATTGCTGGTATTGGAGCGGATGTCGGGGATTTTGAAACGGTTGCCGGAGGAGTTGTTTTTGCGTATTCATAAGAGTTATATTGTGCCTATTTCAAAAGTAGAGGCAGTGAAAGAGGGAAAGATAAAGATCGGTGAGAATGTATTGCCCATCGGTAATTCTTATAATCAGAAAGTGAGGGAAATCCTTTTGTCCCAATCCACTTCGTGAAGAAAGAAATTTAAATGCCTACATGACAGTTGCTTTGAAGGTATCACGTTTTGTGATGGCAAAATCGTGTACTTATCTATCAATCATTTCTTCCCTGTCCCATCTTTCTTCCCTTCTTTCCTTCTTCCCTTTAAACCTGTCGAATTCCACGGGTTTAAAATACGGGAGCGATCTTAACTTTCCTGGGGGCGTGGGATGGTTACGATGAATTGCTCGCCGTCGGTATCGTTGATGAATTGGATATTGGGCTGCTCTTTGACGGCGCGTTTGATGCCGGTGCCCAGGCCGCGATAGGGGAGGAGTTTACTGGCAAAAGAGGCGATGACGTGGTTCCGGGCGACGGTGTTTCCGTATTTGATGTTTTCGATGGTGAGGCCGTTGGGTAATTGGCCGGGACTGAAAATCTGGACGCGGTCGTCGAAAATCATAATACGAATAGGGGCATTTTTAAAATAATTGCGGTGAATCAGGGCATTTTGCATCACTTCCTGGAGGGCGATATTGGATATTTCCTGTATGCCGAGGCTGTTAAAATCCTGCTCCATTTGTAGTTTTTTAAGGTTACGTTGTAAAAAACCCATGCCATCTTTATAAAGGGCTTCCATATTGCCGGTAATATCCTCGCTGTCGCGGTATTGGGTACCGGCCATGTCATTGCCGAAAAAAGAGACGGCTTTTATCATAAATATAGGCTTGAATCGTTGGGGATTCTCACCGAAAAGCAAAAGGCCTGCGAGGTTGAGGTGACCGTCTTTAAACAGGTTGAGGTTTTGCAGCAGCTTGTCCATAGGAATCCCGGTTTCTTTGACCGTTTGATCGTAATTTTTCTGGAAAAACTTTTTGAACAGATCTATGTTTAAATCCTCTGCCGAGGTATCATAAACGATCATCTCATCGGCGGCCAGGTGCCCGCTGGCCTGGAAAAGGCGCAGCATTTCTTCGCGGGAAATTTTCCGTTTATCGGCGCCGACTTTGGTATAGAACACATTTTTATTGGTGCAATAGGGTTTATTGATTCCTTCTTTGATTTCAATGGTTAAGAGGTTTTGGCCTTTGACTTCTATAATTTCGGTAAAGGGGGTGATGGGCGGTTTTACAAGTTCGGTGGCGGTATTGGAAATGAGCTGATTGAGGCGATTAATCTCTTTAGGTTCAAGGCCTTTTACCTGGTTGTCATCGGTAACGCCGATAATAATGGTTCCTCCCCTGGAATTGGAAAAAGCCACCATTTCCGCGGCCAATTGTTCGCTGCTGTTAAGGGTTTCTTTGAACTGGGTTTTGCTGTCTTCGCCTTTGCCGATTTGCTTAAGAATTGCCGCCTCATTCATTTGAAGATTCTCCATAATGGTTTCCTTTTAGAAGACCTGGAAACCGTTGTTTTTCAACGCCTTCCGACTAAATATTACATTTATCTTCGGTGTTTGTCAACAGCAAATAGTCGCATTAAAGCAAGGGCGACCGCGTTTAAATCCCACCAGGGGCGCGGGCTTCGGGCTTGCCTTCGCTGATGTTATTGTAAAACCGCTGCGTGGGGTAGGCGAAATCGATGTCCGGGCAGGTTTCGAAACGGGTGAGGATTTCTTCCCAAATGGCCTGCTCACTGCCGCGGCGGTTGCGGGGAGCGGACAGGTAACGAATGGTCAATAACACGCCGCTGTCCCTCACTGTCGTGTATACGGTGGGCGTCAGCGTGGCGAAAAAAATTAAATACCGCTTACTGGCTTCCTTGATTCGTTTTTCGGCGTCTTCGGTAATACGTGGCGTATGATGTTCCGCCACTTCCAGTAAAATTGTTTTGGCTTTTTTCCAGTTGCTTTCAAAGGTGATCAGCACGGGTATTTCGTGCCAGATAAACTCGAACCCCCGCGTGTAATTGGCGATGATGTCGGTCAGAACCAAACTGTTGGGCAGGTGAATCAACCGCCCGGTGCTTTGATCGGCATCCACCCAGTTGCCGATTTCCACCAGGGAGAATTTGAAGAGACGAATGTCGATGACGTCACCGGCATTGTTGCCGGCCTGGATGCGGTCGCCGATGGCGAAGGGTTTTCGCCACATGAGGAAGGCCCAACCGGCAATGCTTTTAATGAGGTCTTGCAGGGCGATGGCCAAACCGGCGGTTAGTAAACCTAAATATGTGGCGATGGGCTGCATCCCTTCGATCCAGATGCGGGCGACGGCCAAAAAAGCGATCACCACGGTGACATATGCGGTACTCTTACGCCACCGGTAGCGGATATAGGGATCCTCCGTTTTGCGTTGCACCACTCGTATCACAAACTTACGTACCAACCAGATGAACAGCAAAAGAGAAAGAGAGGCAAAAAGCTTATGCTGCATCACCGGGCCAATGCCGGAGAAATTTTCAATCCACGTACCTATCGATTCCATTTGGGCCCCCGAACGCTTTTATTTATCCTGTCCCAACGATGTTGCATTTTTTAAGCCTCGCGTTATTTCTAACTGGAATATTCACCTGAATATTCACCTGAATATTTTCCTGAATCTTGTCACGAAGGATATTACCTTTGCCCTTCGCTTGAGCAAAACACATTCTGGCGATTTCGATAGGATGCTACCACAAAGCAATCGATTTTGCAACAGATTTTTGAAAAGGTAATTTGACAGGCTTTTGGGATTTCTTCTGGTATTTGGCGGTATTTGGGCTCAGACGGGGATATCTTTGGGGGTGAATTGATGAAGACGCGAATCCCCGGGGGGCGGAGGCGAGCAAGCCGATAGTTTATCGGCAACTTGCCGCCTGTCGTCCCCGGGGGGTCAAGGTTTTCTTACTTAGGGATTATTGAATCAGGCGCAGCGTTCTGTCTTTGGCGGGCAAGTATAGGTTCTGGGCTGCTCGCATAAGTCGGGATTGATGGTAACGCAGGGGCAGGTATAGGTGGGGCAGAATTTATAAGTATTTTGGCACAAATAGATATCGGTGTTGCATTCTTCAAAGAAGGAGCCTTCTCCTGCTCTTACATTGTTCATCTGATTGGAGTTTAAATTGGCGACTGTTTTTTTGTTTACAACTAGTTTTTTGTTGAACGATTTTTTCATATTCGTGTTTCTCCTTTTAGCCGGTTTCCTTTTTGGTTGGCCGGCGTTTTTTTTTAGCTATTGAACTCTGATGGGTTCGTTGTTGTTATAGCAAAATTCGTGCCAAAATGGCGAAAATGCTTGAGGGCATTTCGTAACGGGCCTTTAGGTTTGTTGGTTGATTCACTGGTTTGAAGTTAACGGTTGTGCCGGGCGTAACGTTTTGTAACGTTGTCGGCCGCTGGAAAAGTAAAAAAACTTCCTGCTGCGCCTATATGCAGATGAAACGGCAATTGATCGATTGTAATGATACGTTACGACTAAATGTTTGGGTTTTAGCGGTTTTTTTCTTTATAGTATCGCACCGTGGGATTATGCAAGTATATTGGTTGTGCGTAATGAATTGTTACAGTGGGGGAAACCGGGACGAGAGGGCCCGCTTCCGGGAGGCACGATTGAAAGGACCTGGAATTTTCATTAATCCTGGGGTATAATTGATGATATCATGAAATAATACCAGGACTTTCCAGAGGAGACGCGGATGAAGAACATATCCGGGGTAATGGTGGTGGCTTTACTATTGGTTTTGGCGGCGGTGGGCGGTATTAATTTATACCCCTGTCATATTTTCAAGGTTGTTGATGGCGATGCGCTGTTGGTGGGCAATAATGAAGACTTTCACGATCCCCTTACCAAGCTTTTGGTTTTACCGGCGGAAAAAGGGAAATACGGGCGTATTGTTTTTGGTTACAGTTTTAATTATCCCCAGGGTGGAGTGAACGAGCACGGGTTGTTTTTTGATTGGGTGGCCGGTTACTCGACGGACTGGCGGCCTGCGCCGGGAAAAAAGAGTTTTGAGGGTTTAATTGCGGAACGCATCCTGGAAACCTGCCGCACGGTGGAGGAAGCCCTGGTTTTTTATGAGAAATACAATGAACCTTATTTCTATAATTCGGCGATATTGCTGGCGGACCGGACGGGGGCCTCGGCGATTGTCCGTTGGCGGAATGGTGAGTTGCGGTTTATCCGTGATTCGGGTAATATCCAGGTCCTGGGGAACGGGGAAGGATTGGCGCGACGGATGCTGAAGGGTTTTAAAAAAAAGGGAACGGGCGTGACGGTGGAAAATGCGAAAAAGGTTTTGGAAGCGGTTCACCTGGAGGGTTATAACGAGACGTTATATTCGACGGTTTTTGATTTGAAGAAGGGGAAAATATATATTTATTTGCTTCATGATTATGAAACGGTGGTGACGCTGGACATGGCGGAAGAGTTGAAACGTGGCAAACAGGACCGCCGTTTGGTGACCTATTTCCCGGGCAATCGCCGGGCGCGGGATAAGGAGACCGTTTATAAGCTGGATTTGATGGACCGTTATGATCGGATTAAGAAGCGTTTTCCCCGCCCGGCGTTTAGTGAGCAAGAGATTGCGCAGGTGGGGTTAAGGTTGACGGAATTCGATGAGCGTGCGAAAGGGATCGAGATTTTGAATTTGAACATCCGCATGTTCCCGAAATCCTGGCGTTCGGTGGCGAACCTGGGGTTTTTGTATCGACATTTGGGTTTTAAGGTTTTGGCGTTAAACGTGTTTCGCAAACTGCAAAAGATGCGACCGGGCAGTCAGGCCATCGTGAGAGTGATCGAGGAGTTGGAGACGGAAACGGGGGTTAAGGAAAAGTAGTTGGGGTTGTCGGCATTTAAAGGTGTGATTGTTTCTTAAGTATTAAAGTGATATGGGGATGGGTGCGGTTACAAATGGTCTGTGAGTGGATGATTTGGCGTTGATTTGGGAGTACTGGGACAATTTTTGGGAGTACTGGGACAATTGTTGGGAGTACTAGGACAAATGTTGAGACTACTAGGACAAATGTCGAGACTAGTAGGACAAATGTTGAGACTACTAGGACAAATGTTGAGACTACTAGGACAAATGTTGAGACTACTAGGACAAATGTTGAGAGTACTAGGACAAATGTTGAGACTACTAGGACAAATGTTGAGACTACTAGGACAAATGTTGAGACTACTAGGACAAATGTTGAGACTACTAGGACAAATGTTGGGAGTACTAGGACAATTGTTGGGAGCAGTAGGACAATTGTTGAGTCTAAAATCAGTGTTGAAAACTTGAGGAAAGGGAGGGGAAAGAAAGTCAAAATTAAAAACGCAAAATTAAAAAGTAAAAATTTAAGTGCCGAAGGTGGACGGGGCGTCCCTTTTTTTCTCGGGGTAGGGGAGGTTCAGCGGTATTTTTCTTTAACGGCTTTTTCCCAGGTTTTTTTTCTTAAATTTCCCGAAACATAAGTTGACAAAATGCAGGCGCTGATTTATCATCATCATATGAGCAGCTTTTCCCAAAGAGTCTTTCAACCGTTGGCTCAGGAAGAATGGAAAAGAAAATTGGAAGAAGCGAAATGAAAATGACAGAAAAAGAACTCCAGTTGGTCCTTGAAGAAGGAGAAGGCTATAGAATAGAGTTCAAAGAAACCTATTCAGGACTTGATAAAGAGATGGTCGCTTTTGCGAATGCTTCCGGCGGAAGAATATTTCTGGGAATATCCGATGACAATAAAGTTACCGGAGTCAGGAACAGCAACAAACTTAAATCACAGGTGCAAGACATTGCTAACAATTGCCAACCTACCATAAAAATTTCCATCAATGAATATGAAAACATATTGATTATTAATGTCAGAGAGGGAGAAGATAAACCTTACAAATGCACTTCCGGTTTTTATACAAGAGTTGGGCCCAATTCTCAAAAACTTACCCGGAATGAGATTGTGGAATTTTTTCAATCCGAAGGTAAAGTTAGATACGATGAATTAAGTAATTTAAAATTTGATTTCGAAATCCATTTCGACATAAAGAAGTTTGATAAATTCTTACGGCTTGCCGGTATCTCCAGGGTAATGGATACAGCGGATATCTTATTTAATCTTGGAGCAGCGGAAAAGCAGGAAGGTAAGCTGATTTTCAATAATACAGGTGTGTTTTTCTTTGCGAAAAGTTTACAAGAAATTTATTATCATACAGCGGTTACCTGCGTGCTCTATAAAGGAATTGAGAAAGTAAACGTACTTGATCGTAGGGATTTTAACGAGGACATTGTCAGTAATATCGATGGAGCGATGAATTTCCTTAAACAATATATTCCCGTTCGTTATGAAATGACAGGTGAGCCCAGACGTAAGGAAATTCCGGAAATACCTTATGAAGCCTTACGTGAAGCAATTATTAATGCAGTCGCCCATCGTGATTATTTCGAGAAGGGCAGCAACGTTATGGTAGAGATTTTTGACGATAGGATCGAAATGTCTAATTTCGGAGGCCTTGTGAAAGGACTGAAACCGGAAGATTTCGGAAGAAAGAGTGTCCTGCGTAATCCCAATATTGCCAATCTTCTTCATCGTATCGGTTATATTGAGAAGTTGGGGACCGGTATAATGAGAATGCAAAAGTTAATTGAAGAAGCCGGTCTTCATCCAATAAAATTTGAATTTGGAAATTTTTTTACAGTTACTTTTAAAAGAACTCCAGCCGAACAATATGCTCCTCTATCAGGTGGCGGTGTAAATGGCGGTGCAAATGGCGGTGCAAATGGCGGTGCAAATTCAGAATTTAATGATAGAAAGGAAAAAATTCTTTTAGGTTTAGAAAAAGATACCCCCAAAAGAATAAATCAATTGGTTGTTGAGCTTGGGATTCCCAAAAGAACATTGGAAAGAGATATTTCATTATTAAAAAAGAAAGGGGTCCTAAATTTTGTCGGCCCTTCCAAGACCGGTGGGTATGTTTTAACCAAGAAGAGTAAAAAGGTTGACTGAATTCCACCGGGAGCAGTGGTCGATTGAAAGGGGAACGATTCTTTTCATGCGATAGCTCCCAACCTGCGGGTTTTAAATTTATATACTAAAAGGCTCAGGGATGGGTTTTGGTTCCTCTTTCAGCAGTTTAACCGATTGCGCCACAACAACTTTTACCTCTTTCAATGCGCTTTCGTAAGAATCACCATGAGCGGCAAGACCCGAAAGAGACGGGGGACGACTGGTGATCCGAAAGGGATGACGAAGAAGTGAAAAACCTGGCCCGGAGGAAGTAAGGGGAAATGAAAAGAAAGTCAAAATTAAAAACGCAAAATTAAAACGTAAAAATGGAAGTTGTGCCCTTCGGGCAGATAGTTAAACGCCTTCGGCGAAAAGACTTAAAACGGAAAACGCCCGATGAAACGGATGAAACGAGGTCTTTTCACTTTTAACTTTTGACTTTTTCGTTTTTAATTTTTACTTTCTTTTGCTCCTTCATTTTATGTTACCCTTTGCACCGGGATTCTGCTTTTGAAAATTGTCTTCGTTTAGTATATAATAAACCAGTGGAGGCACTATGGACACGAAGCAAGTAAAAAAAAATCCTTACGGTATTTCCGATTACGTTGATTTACGGAGCAAGAACTATTACTATGTGGATAAAACGGGGTACCTGCCGAAAATAGAAGCGGCTGGAAGGTATTTGTTTTTTATCCGCCCGCGCCGTTTCGGGAAATCATTGCTGCTTAGTATGATGGCCGCTTATTACGATGTCCTCCATAAAGATCGTTTCGAAGAACTGTTTAAAGGCACCTGCATTTATGAGAACCCCACTCAAGAACAGGGGAAATACCTCGTACTTTCGCTTAATTTTTCACGGGTTGACGCCAATTTGAAGAACCTGGAAACCTCTTTCATTGGTCATGTAAAGGAGAGGGCGGTCAATTTTTTCCGGCGGTATGACGCCCTTCTTTCCGTTAACGCCCAGATGGATTTTTACACCGATACCATTGTGAACTCCAATTCCGCCGCCGATATTATTTCCCACCTGGCGGCGCTTGTGGAGGGAGCCAACCAAAACATGTACATGGTGATCGATGAATATGATAATTTCACCAATACCATTTTGACCACTACCGGCGAATCGGCCTACCATGCGTTGACCCAGGGGGAAGGCATATTGCGTTCATTTTTTAATATGGTCAAAAGCGGTACAACGGGGAACGACGCCCCCATTAAACGTCTTTTCATTACCGGCGTTTCCCCGGTGACCATGGATGATGTGACGTCCGGTTTCAATATCGGGCACCATATTTCCATGAATGCCGAACTAAATCAATTGGTCGGTTTTTCCAGGCAGGAAACGGAAGAAATGGTCAATTATTACCGGGACGCCGGATTAATCGCCAATAAGCCCGGTGACCTGATGGAGATCTTCGATTATTGGTACGGTAATTATTTGTTTTCCGATTACGCGCCCGGCGATCAACGGTTGTACAATTCCGATATGATTCTTTATTTCCTGATGGAATACATGACGCGGCAGAGTATGCCCAAGGAATTGATCGACCGCAATGTCCGCATGGACTACGGGAAACTGCGCCACCTGATTATTATCGATAAAGGCAAAAATGAATTGCCTTCCACCAACGGCAATTTCAGCAAGCTGAAACAAATTATCGAAGACGGCGGCACCACGGCGGCCATTAATACGGGGTTCCCGGTTGAGCAATTAGCCCAACCCCACAACTTTAAATCCTTGTTGTTTTACTTTGGCCTGTTAACCATCAAAGGACCCGAAAGAGACCGGTTACGACTGGTGATCCCAAACGAAACCATCCGGCGCTTGTATTACGATTATATGGAATCCGCCTACCGGGAAACCGGGGTCTTTGCCCTGGACCTCTCCACCTATGCGGACCTGATGAGCGACATGGCCTACGACGGCAAATGGCTCCCGCTGTTTCAGTTTATTACCGACAAAATGGCGGAAAGCCTCTCCCTGCGCGACCTGATCACCGGCGAAAAATCAATCCAAACCTTTTTAAATGTCTACCTGGGGCTGAGCGACCTCTTTATCATCCACAGCGAAAAAGAACTGAATAAAGGTTTCGCCGACCTCGTCATGGAGCCTTTCCTTGCGCGGTACGAAGGGATTGAATACGGCTGCATTATGGAGATTAAATACCTGAAAGCAGGGGCCCAGCCGGATGACAAAGAGGTGAAAACCCTGGTCACGGAAGCACGGGACCAATTGAAACAATACGTGCTGGATAAAAAATATAAAAAAACCATCGGTAAAGTGACGTTAATTAAACTGGTACTGGTTTTCTCCGGTCACCGGCTGATGTATATGGGCGAAGGATAGAGGGATTAAAAGAAAGTAAAAAGTCAAAACGCAAAATTAAAAAGTAAAAATGGAAGTTGTGCCCTTCGGGCAAAGGGGGGTACGCCTTCGGCGAGGTCTTTTCACTTTTCACGTTTGACTTTTTCGTTTTTACTTTTTTTTGTTTCCTGGTGGATTTTTTTTCATATCCCTTGACATTCTTTTTGTGGGGTGATAGCCTTTAAAAGATTTTTTCTACGGAGGAATCGCGTCAATAGAGAGGAGAATGCGTGTGGCAAAAAAGAAAGTGAAGATCGAAATGGTTAAAAAGGATTTCGACATCAACGAGGGGATTGAATTGCCACTGGTTCTATCGTATCATAAAGTTGATGAATCGCATTTATACATTGCTCTGGAGAAAGCCACGTGGTTATCTACGGATGATGTGGGAAATGATTTTGTAAACTATTTTAGGGAAGGGTTATGAGCCATTCGTGGAGTTTTTAATACCATTTAAAAAACAGTTGGAAATAGTGAAAATGAAAAAAACAATACTGGTTTATTTATTGGCTTTCCTGTCCTTCTGTCTAGTTGCGCAAGAAAGGCTGACGCTAAAACTGGAACGTCAATTGGTGCTGGGAAAGCAGGACGTTCTGTTTCAAAGCATTGCGTCCATTTACGAAGATAAAAACGAAAATATCTACGTTCTTGATTTCAAGGCCTGTAAAGTGCATAAATTTTCTCCAGGGGGTGAACTCATCCGGTCATTTGGTAATAAAGGGCGTGGGCCCGGCGATTTTTCAAGACCCCACACACTCTATGTCAATTCCGGTGATCAACTGGTGGTTAATGAAGTTTCCGGGTTATCATCGTTATTTGATGCCAATGGGACGTTTTTAAAACACGTTAAAGCAGCAAAAGGATTTAACCTTAACCTTTTGGGTGATGACCTTTTCTATGGCTGGCTCTGGACGGAAAAGGGAAAACAACAAGTGGTTTTGAATGGGGACGGCAAAATCGTACGAACTTTTTTCTCGATGCCCCGGGATAAATTCGCCGTAAACCTGCCCGATGAGACAGGGCGTTCCGTGGTGTTTCGCTTTTTCGCAAAAGAGTGCTCGCCGTATTTTCTTTTTTATCACTATAATGAGTTTTCGGCGGTGGCTTTCAGCGGCACTTATAAAATTCTTCTATTGAAAAATGACGGAACCGTCGTCAGGAGTATCGCCCGAGATATCCCGCTTCCCGCTCTTGAACCGGAAGAAAGAAAACATCTTGCGAAGGAGATCTCAGAAAACAACAAGTTCCCGGCTCACGTCAATCGAATGCTGCAAAAAAAATTACCGGCGCATAAGAATTTTTTCAGTCACCTGCTTCTGTCTCCCGGGTATGTTTGGGGTTTTCGGATAAAAGACGATATCACCCGCGAAAACGCTCCCATTATGGTGGATTTGTTTGATCTTGATGGAACCTTCCGGGGAAAGTTGAGTGTTAAACGTATTCCCTACCATATATCGAAAGGTTTCATTTATTTTTACGAAACGGGCCCGGAGGAAGACGACGTTTTGCTTGTCAAATATAAATACCAGGTTGTTTCAAGCGGCAATAATAAATGAGATGAGTCGTGAGTCGGGCCGGTCCCCATTTCCTTCGGTAAAAACAAGTTGACAAATAGAGGAAATTTGTATATCTACATAAGTAGGTGCAAAAATGGAAATGCAAAAAATTGAATTGGAAGTCCCAGCCTATATCCTGGCGCCCCTTCATAAATCGAGGGAGGAACTTGTGCGTCAGATGAAAATACTTACAGCCGTGAATCTATACCGGTCTCAAGACATCTCCTTAGAGATGGCAGCGGAATTTGCAGAGACATCGAAGTGGGAATTTGAAGAGTTTCTTTCCAGGAATGAGATTCCCATTTCGTTGATTGATTTTGATGATTACGCCAAAGAGCTGGACGTCATTGCCGATTTATGAAAATTGTTATCGATACGTCGCCTCTAATTTCCTTTGCCGTTATGGATTTACTGGGGGTGCGGCCTTAGTGCCCAATTCGGGGTTATCGAAAAGGAGATATCTTAGGACTACATTGGCGTCAACGATTAGCATATTTTTCTTTAACGGCCTTTTCCCAGGCTTTTTTTTCTTCGGGAATCAGGGAGGGATTTTTGTATTTGTTAAGGATACCCCTGGCATTTTGAGAAGGTTTGTCCGGCTTTTTTGAATTTTCGGGAGATGGGGGAGGGCTTGAAGGTTTCAATGTGATGGTAACCTCGACATCTTCAGCTTCGAGATGTCTATACCTTTCGGGGATTTTTATAATGCCCTCGTGGGGTTGGGTATGAAAGGTAACGGTTTTTATCATTTTTGTAGTACTCCTTACGTCTATATTAATAAGTCCTTTTCCGTTTCTTGTCAACAGAGTGGGGTGAGGTTTCATCCTCGTGGCTGGGGGTGTTGGAAAAATTATTCCCTGGCTCCTTCCCCAAGCAATTCTCGTAATTCCTGTTCAAGCAACTCTTTTGCCGGAAGATAAATTTGATATTTTGAAACAAAAAGCTGGTTTGAAATGCTTCCTGTTGCATACTTGACCAGAATTTCATCTTTTGCGGCAGCTAAAACAAGGCCAACCGGTTCGGCATCACCTTCGGTATTCTCTTCGTGCTTAAAATAATTAAGGTAGAGGTTCATTTGTCCAATATCTTGATGATTCACTTTCCCTCGTTTCAAATCGATCAGAACAAAGCATTTTAAAATGCGATGATAAAAAACAAGATCCACATAATAGTGCGTATTGTTTAGAGTGATTCGATACTGTTGACCGATAAAAGCAAACCCTTTACCCAATTCCAACAGAAAATGTCCCAACTTTTCAACCAACTGGTTTTGTAAGTCTTTTTCAGAATATCTATCCCGCTCTGGAAAATTAAGGAATTCAAACACATAAGGATCTTTTATCAGATCATTAGGCTTCTCAATCGAACTACCTCTCGCTGCCAGTTCAAGTACGCCCTTTTTGTCTTTACTCAGAGCAACTCGCTCAAAAAGAGAAGCATTAATCTGTCTCTTCAGTTCCCGTACCGACCAATTTTCCTTAATACACTGGTTTTCGTAAAATGAACGCGCAAGGTGATCATCGATGGCAAGCAACTCACAATACTTCGACCAGCCCAATTTTCCAGACACTGTCTGGAAATTTTTGTAGTTCAGGTAAAAGAGACGCATTAAATAGATATTGCTTTTGCTGAATCCTTTGCCATAGTTAAGTTTGAGGTCTTTTGCCAACCGGGTGAGAAGCGTTGAACCATATTCAGCTTTCCGTTGCCCTTGCTGCTCGAATTCAACAATGCTTTTACCGATATTCCAATAGGTTTCCACCAGGATTGTATTTATCCTTTGCGTGGCAAGTTTCCGGCCTTCTGACAGCAAACCGCCTATATCGGTCAATAACTTTGAGTAGCTATTTTCGTTTTCTAATTTTTTTTCTTGGTGTCTTTCAATCATCACGCCTTTTATAACATATGGCAGGGAATTTTTCAATCGTCTCTTTAAGAAGAACCTCGTAATCCGCTTTAGTCATCGCCGGGGTTGCCGACTGCCGGATTAACACTGCGGTCACCAGGATTACCGCAACCATAACGACCCCAAATATGGCCTTAAGCGCAGGCGTGAAGCCCTTTTTTGTTTCGCCGCCCAATTCGTGTTCCAGTAATTCCCGGACCTCCGCGAAACGCTGGGGGTCTTCATCCTGTAACCGGCTGATTTCCCGGCAACATTCCCGGTACGAAATGATATCTTTGTCCGGGTCGAAATAGGGGTAACCCGTTGGGTCGATGGTGGCGGCCGTGGGTTTGGCCTTGTTGAGGATAAAAAAACGAATCCCCCGGGGATACGTCTCCCGGTGCAGCCTGTCAAAGGTTTCCAGGTTCTCCTTGATTTTGCGGTTGTCGGTACGGGACGTCACCTGGAACGCAATACCGGCATCTTTATCACCCAAATCGATACCCGGCATATCACGGGACTCATGCTCCAATACAGACAGGTTCAGGCCATAAACGAGGTTCAACAACTGACAGGCGATGCCTTCAGATACCCGGTGTTTATCGGTAAAGCCATTGGCGATATCGGTTTCCAACTGGGTGAACCACAGGGATAATAACCGGTTGACACGTTTAAGCTCTTTCTCGCTCCTCATGAAAGGATTATAACGGAAGTGATTTTGGATTGCAAATGGTGACGATGGCTTTGGATTCCCGGCAAAAGATTCGTTTCAATTGGGATTGGATACGCCCTCTATTGTCTACAATCTTGATAGAATATATCGATTGACGGAAACCCCTTCCTCCGCGGATTTTATCACCAGTTCGCGGTGCAGTGCGGGGGGAACACGTAAGGTGAGATTGCCTTTGAATGTTTTCGTACTGAAGGGTTCGGGGATGGGTTTATGGTCTTCTTTTAGCCATTTAACGGATTCCGCCACGACAATTTTGACCTCTTTTAATGCGTTTTCGTAAGAATCGCCATGAGCGGCCAGACCGGAAAATTCGAGGCATCTGGCGACATAGACGCCGTCTTCTTCAGACCATTCTATACGGTATGTATATTTATCGGTTATGTCTTTCATTTAAGTCCTCCAATTTTTCGATGGCTTTTTTCTCGGAGTTCCGAAGTATTCCGTACAGAGGTTCAGCAGATCAATAAATTTGACGTTTTTCGGGTTATCCAAAATTCTTTTGTCCATATCCTTATGATAGTGTTTGCGCTATCTTTTTTCAACGGTCGGCGGAAAAATCGTCAAAAAATAATTCCCCGGTCTCAGCGAGGCGGGGGACGACTGGTGCGCCGAAAGGGATGGCGAAGAAGTGAAAAACCTTGCCGCGGCGGAAGTAAGGGGAAATGAAAAGAAAGTCAAAATGAAAAACGCAAAATTAAAAAGTAAAAATGGAAGTTGTGCCCTTCGGGCAAAGGGACGTTAATTAAACTGGTCTTGGTTTTCTCCGGTCACCGGTTGATGATCATGGAGGAAGGGTGAATCGATATTGAAAGGATTTAATCTTCGGCGCCTTTTTGTTCCTCAATCAACCTGCGTTCCCGTTCCACCTCACGCTGAAGCTCATCCTCTGTTGGCAGGAAAAGCATGTACTTTGAAGCAAAAAGCTGTTTGCTTTCTTTCAAAACGGAATAGCGGGCGACGGTTTCGTTTTTCTCGGAGCACAGAATCAATCCGATTGTTGGGTTGTCGTCTTCCCTGCTGAGATTCTCTTCGTACATGCGTACATAACCATCCATTTGCCCAATGTCCTGATAGGTAAGTTTTCCGATCTTCAAATCGATTAAAACAAAGCATTTAAGAATAAAATTATAGAAAACGAGGTCAACATAAAAATCCTCATCTCCAAATCGCATTCTCTTCTGGCGGGCGACAAAGGAAAACCCTTTCCCCAATTCCAGAAGAAATTCCTGGAGGTTATCTATAATGGCCCGCTCAATTTCCGATTCCCTTAGCCCTGGATAATCTTTGAGACCTAAAAACTCAAGCACATATGGATCGCGGATAAAGTCCGTCGGTTCAAGAGAGGCGATTTTCTCACCAGCTTCTTGTCTTACTGATTCTTTATCCCGGCTGCCCAATAAGCGTTCATAGTAGAAAACCGATATCTGGCGGTCAAGTTGCCGGGTAGACCAGTTCTGATCGGCGGCTTCATTTATGTACCATTCACGAGCCTTTTTATTTTCAACCCGCATGAGGCACTTGTAATGCGTCCAGGTCAATTCGCTCCGCAGTGCGGAGCGTTTTGGAAATGTTGTATAAAATTGTCGGATGTTTCTCAATGTCTGGACGGAGTAGCCTTTACCAAATTCAAGCGTCAGGCGTTTGGAAAGTTCTTCTAGGACCCCTTTGCCATATTCAGCTCTTCCGTCACCGCCTTGTTCGTTTTCCACAATCAAATTGCCAATTTGCCAATAGGCTTGAACCATGGCGGCATTCATTGCAATGTGTGTTGAGCGGCGGGCCTTTTCCAGCACGGTCAAGACTTTATCATAAAGTAACGTTGGATTTTTCAATTGCTGTTTTTTTATCATCGCCTTCTTTATAGCACATGGAAAAGAATTTTTCAATTCTTTTTGGGAAGGCGGTGGGCCCCCCTTCCGCACCTCCAAAAAACTTTACTGATTAAAGAAATTACACGGGGTTTCATCCTTTTGACTGGTAGAACTGGAAATGAAACGGTCTTGCAGGTGGATTTTTATTTTTGGGTGGATGTTTGTTTCATATAGTGGGCTTTCAGTTTTTTTGCTCCTTCAAGGTATTTTTGTGCCTGGGGGACACCGGGGTATTGGCTACAAATTTTAATGGCCCGGTTCACATGGGCGATGGCTTGTTTGTTGCCGTCCGTTTCTGTTTTTGCATACACTTCGGAGATGGTACATAGGGTGTTTGCCAGATTAAGGTTGAAACTATCGGGATTTTTCCCTGCCAGTTTTTCCCGGATGGCGAGTGCTTCCTGAAGCAGCTTTTTGGCCTTTTGGGTGTTCGATATTAGGAAATAAAATTCGCCTAGGTTATGCAGAGTCGTTCCCACATAAGGTAGATAAGCGTTTCTGTTTTGTTCCGCCAGTGCCCTTCTGATTTGTAGTGCTTCCTGGAGTAGCTTTTCCGCCTCCCTGAAGCGGGTGGTGTCTGAATATAGAGTCCCCAGGTTGTCGAGAGTTTCGGCCACGTGAGGTAGATAAGCGTTTCTGTTTTGTTGCGCCAGTGCCCTGTATTGGTCAAGTGCTTCCTGATATGCCGTTTCCGCCTCCCTGAAGCGGGTGGTGTCTGAATATAGAATCCCCAGGTTGTTGAGAGTCATTGCGACGTCAGGTAGATAAGCGTTTCTGTTTTGTTGCGCCAGTGCCCTGTATTGGGAAAGTGCTTCCTTATATGCCGTTTCCGCCTCCCTGAAGCGGGTGGTGTTTTTGTATAGTATCCCCAGGTTGTTGAGAGTCATTGCGACGTGAGGTAGATAAGCGTTTCTGTTTTGTTGCGCCAGTGCCCTGTATTGGTCAAGTGCTTCCTTATATGCCTTTTCCGCCTCCCTGAAGCGGGTGGTTTGATAATATAATGTCGCCAGGTTGTTGAGAGTCGTTGCGACGTTCGGTAGATAAGCGTTTCTGTTTTGTTGCGCCAGTGCCCTTCTGATTTGTAGTGCTTCCTTATATGCCTTTTCCGCCTCCCTGAAGCGGGTGGTGTCTGAATATAGATTCCCCAGGTTGTTGAGAGTCATTGCGACGTTCGGTAGATAAGCGTTTCTGTTTTGTTGCGCCAGTGCCCTTCTGATTTGTAGTGCTTCCTTATATGCCGTTTCCGCCTCCCTGAAGCGGGTGGTGTCTGAATATAGAGCCCCCAGGTTGTTGAGAGTCGTTGCGACGTCAGGTAGATAAGCGTTTCTGTTTTGTTGCGCCAGTGACCTTCTGATTTGTAGTGCTTCCTGATATGCCGTTTCCGCCTCCCTGAAGCGGGTGGTTTGATAATATAATGCCGCCAGGTTGTTGAGAGTCATTGCGACGTCAGGTAGATAAGCGTTTCTGTTTTGTTGCGCCAGTGCCCTGTATTGGTCAAGTGCTTCCTTATATGCCTTTTCCGCCTCCCTGAAGCGGGTGGTGTCTGAATATAGAGTCCCCAGGTTGTTGAGAGTCATTGCGACGTGAGGTAGATAAGCGTTTCTGTTTTGTTGCGCCAGTGCCCTTCTGATTTGTAGTGCTTCCTTATATGCCTTTTCCGCCTCCCTGAAGCGGGTGGTGTCTGAATATAGAGTCCCCAGGTTGTTGAGAGTCATTGCGACGTCAGGTAGATAAGCGTTTCTGTTTTGTTGCGCCAGTGCCCTGTATTGGGCGAGTGCTTCCTGATATGCCTTTTCCGCCTCCCTGAAGCGGGTGGTGTTTTTGTATAGTATCCCCAGGTTGTTGAGAGTTCCGGCCACGTGAGGTAGATAAGCGTTTCTGTTTTGTTGCGCCAGTGCCCTGTATTGGGCAAGTGCTTCCTGATATGCCGTTTCCGCCTCCCTGAAGCGGGTGGTTTTTTTGTATAGTATCCCCAGGTTGTTGAGAGTTCTGGCCACGTGAGGTAGATAAGCGTTTCTATTTTGTTCCGCCAGTGCCCTGTATTGGTTAAGTGCTTCCTGATATGCCGTTTCCGCCTCCCTGAAGCGGGTGGTGTGTGAATATAGATTCCCCAGGTTGTTGAGAGTCATTGCGACGTGAGGTAGATAAGCGTTTCTGTTTTGTTGCGCCAGTGCCCTGTATTTGGCAAGTGCTTCCTTATATGCCTTTTCCGCCTCCCTGAAGCGGGTGGTTTTTGAATATAGATTCCCCAGGTCATTGAGAATCCCCGCCCGGTCTTCTTCTTTTTTAACTAACCTAAGGACCTCCTGGTAAAGGGGCAGGGCCTTATGGAATTGATTCTGCCTATAGTGAAAAGCGCCCAGTTCCCAATAAGAATCATAATATCCCGGTTTCGTATCAATGGCTTTCCGGAAATAGTATTCCGCTTTGTCAAATTGCAGTTTGGGGATATACGCTTTTGCAATGAGTATGTAGGTTCTGGCATTGTTTTTTAAATTTTCTTTGCTTTCCTCCGTGTTCTTCTCCAGATCGGGAATGATATCGGTGACTTTATCCAGCTTGCCTGCCTGGATGAGTTCCAATACCCGGTTGTAAAACACGGCGCCTTCGATGGGTTTCGTTTTTTCCAGGTCTTCGGACAACTTATCAACCATTGCCAATGCCGCATCCCTCTCTTCCTTAAGCTTCGAATTTTCGGCGAAACTTTTTTCAATCGTCTCTTTAAGAAGAACCTCGTAATCGGCTTTAGTCATCACCGTGTTTTCCGGCTGTCGGATTAACACGACAATCAACAGGATTACCGCAACCATAACGACCCCAAATATGGCCTTAAGCGCAGGCGTGAACCCCTTCTTTGTTTTGTCGCCGAACTCATGTTCCAGTAATTCCCGCACCTCCGCGAAACGCTGGGGTTCTTCATCCTGTAACCGGCTGATTGCCCGGCAACATTCCCGGTACGAAATGATATCTTTGTCGGGGTCGAAATAGGGGTAAAGAGTTGGGGCGATGGTGGCGGCCGTGGGTTTGGCCTTGTTGAGGATAAAAAAACGAATCCCCCGGGGATAGGTCTCCCGGTGCAGCCGGTCAAAGGTTTCCAGGTTCTCCTTGATTTTGCGGTTGTCGGTACGGGACGTCACCTGGAACGCAATACCGGCTTCTTTATCACCCAAATCGATACCCGGCATATCACGGGACTCATGCTCCAATACAGACAGGTTCAGGCCATAAACGAGGTTCAACAACTGACAGGCGATGCCTTCAGATACCCGGTGTTTATCGGTAAAGCCATTGGCGATATCGGTTTCCAACTGGGTGAACCACTGGGATAATAACTCGTTGACCCGTTTAAGTTCTTTTTCGCTCCTCATGAAAGGATTATAACGGAATTGATTTTGGATTGCAAATGTGTGGGACGGGTCCCGATTCCCTCTTCCATCCCTGTAACGCCCGGGGAGTTTTTTTTACAAAAGGGGTTGACTTTTTTTCTCAAGGCGTAGAAAATAGTAACCGCCACGTAACCCCGTAGATGTATGGAAGGAGAGAATCTGAGTTGACGATGCTTAAAGGGGTAACGGTTCAGAACATCCCCAATGGCCGGAAGCGCACCGTCCCACCAATGGCGTAGAAATAAAAAAATGTGAGAAAATCGCCAGCGGTAATCGTATCGATAGGAGGGAATATGAAGCACCGAAAAGTCGGCTATGCGGTGGAGATAAAAAAGAACCCCCAAAAAACGGGGGAAATGGAAAAAAATGAAAACGTCTCTTTTTTAAGAACCATATCGCAAATCCTGGACGAAATTACCGAAGGAAGCGTGACGGACGATTCAAACCCTCAAATCACAGGGGAAGATGTTTACAACTTTATCGAACGCTTACGCGAACGCGCACGACTTAAACTGGAAAAAAACAAAAAAAATAATGTGTATGATTTTGGCGAACTGGATCTCTTTGCTAGTATAAAGGCCTATTTCCGCTTTTTTATTAATATCGATATAGACCGAAAATACTGCTCAACGGAAATGAACCTGAAACATTCAAATGAAGAAAAAGACTTTCTCTCTTGCCTTTTTAAGGATTTAGTCCAATCCGTTAACAACCCGGAAAAAACAAAAGAACAAAAAAACGAAGAAGATATGGCTTTCAACCTCTTTTCGACGCTTTTCCTGCATATCTATCAAAACCATATCAAGAAAAAAGCCCTGGCAGCAAGTCCGACACAGCAAGGCAAGCAACAGGAAGAGAGTCAACAGGAAAAGAATCAACAGGAAGAGAACCAACCGGGCGAGAAGCAACAAGAAGAGAATCAATATATCCCCCTTAATGATTATTTGAAATCGAATCTAATCACCTGGGATAACTTGTTAAAAGGCGATGGCAAAAAGGAATACGGCGTCTATCCATTCTGCCAATTCGTCAGGCTGGATCCCCACCTGGATACCTTTGGACTGATCATCGCATCCAGGCTGGATAATAATTACGTGGATTCAAAGGTTAAGGAGATCGACAAAATCGGCCCAATACATTTTATTATTTTTAATTCCAGGTACTTATACCTGTTTAACGACCATCTAAAAAAAATCAGCTTTATTTTAAGAAATGCCGTTGGCTATCTATCCCACACGGTTTTAGCGGCACGGACCAATAAAGATTTCAACAGCCTGGCCAACGAATCAGCCAAAGTCTCCAATTACTGGTTTTCCGACGGCATTGAAAAGCTGTTCCCGGATAACCACCTGGATGTTGAAAATGAAACAGGGATGAATTTTGCCATAAATATCTGTAAAGAAATATTATGCGCCGACATTGACGGATTAAAAAATGTCGAGGTGTTTCCCTTCGATCGGATATACATTTTCCCCGGTTCAAATTATAAAGCGGTCAAAGAGGATACAGGCAAAGAAGAATCGGTCAAAGAGGAAATGGCCAAAGAAGAAATGGTCAAAGACGGCAAAAGCCCCGAAGAGAACAAAAAATATGACACGGGGAAGAGAATCGCGGAAATCAAGGCAAAGGGATTGAAGCTGAATTACCTTGTTATGGAAGGGGCCATCAAAAGTCAACGCCCCGGGGATGGCGGCGCGTATCTGAGTTCAATGGAGCGGTTTGATTATGAGAAACGCCAAACGGCGGAAGTGGGAAGGTATTTCGATATAACGCGGAAAAAAATCGGGTATAATACATTTATCACCTTTTGCCTCGATGGGTTTAAAGGGAATAGGGAAGAGTTGCCGAAAACCCTTAAATCAAGAACAAATGAAGATTTTTACCAGCTCGATGACGAAGAAAAAAAGCCGGAGAGCAAATGTACCCCTGACTTCTTGGAATTGCTCAAAGATGAAAAAATCAGGAGGGAGAAAGAAACAAGGGAAATGAAACAAGTAGGCGATAGCGTTGTCAGGGGATTTATGGAAAAAAATTGGCACCTCTTACACGACCTGGGAAAAGACAGGGGCAATATCAAAGATAATAAAGCGAAACAAATCGACGCAGTCATCAGTTCCTTGACGGCCCGTCTTATCCCTTCCCGGAGAACGCCGCAGGATCTCTGCCAGGCGACATACGACTTTTACGATGATGACGGCATTTGTTTTATTTCTGATTTCGCCGTTAATATAAATGGGAATGTATCGAGTCTGAATGTCCTGCAAGAAGCCTACTTCAAAAGCTTTTTCAATTATAACGAAAATTATTGGAAAGATTACAAATGGTCGGATAATAAGACGAACCAACCGGATGAAGTGAAATACAAAAAATGGCTGTGGGGGAGGGAATCGAAAATTGTTCTAATCAGTTTCGATCCGGCCCAGAACATCAATAATAAAGGCGGGTACCTGGATAATGAGACCATGGGTTTCACGATGGTTATTGTCTCGGACCAGGATACCCGCAAGAATAATTTCGATATCAGCGGCGAATTCGGTAACCTGAAACAATTGATCCGAATGTTCATCCGACGAAAGTTGCGGGAAGCAAAACTAAAGAAAGACGCGATTCGAAAACAGTCGAAAACCTTTAGAACCTTAATGCCGACGATTTTACACCGTGTCAAGAACTATCTGAAAGATCCCCGGAAAAAAGAAGAAATCGATCACCTGAGACGGAAAATTTACCGGCTGTTGGAAAACGAATCCTTTAAACCGAGACAAATAAAATTGGCCTCTATAAGCGATGTCCATGAATTTTTCCTGGGACCCTTTATCAAAGAACAAACGGGACAAGATCTGGCCCATCGGACTCAAGGGGCTAACCTGGAATCCTGGTATAAAGAGACGGGCCTTTTGCTGAGTCAGGCTTGCAGGAAATACATCGAGGAAAAAAGGAAGGGGAATGGTTCGGTTATGGTGGCGGAAGATAAATTGGTCTGCACATTGAACCGGAACTATTTCCCGGAAATCCGTTTGACTTTAGTGGAGGAATTTGTACAGGAAGCGGTTAAGGTATTGATTAACAATGCGCTGGAACATACGGCGATTTATGCCCACAAGACGGGCAAAAGGCCGGAAGTGTTATTTTCCTTTAACCTGATTCCAAAAACCGGCATGGATGCCTTTAGTTTTGAATTGAGTATTAAAAACGTATCTGAAATTGACCCGACGCGGTTAAAGCAGTTGAACGCGTCGGAACCGAAAGAGTTGGAAAAAGATATGGATAAGAAACATTCCACCGGTATCGGCGTTTTCATCGCCCGGACTCAACTAAAAAATGTATTGGGGAAAGACGCGGATATTAAGTATTATAATGTGGGGGCCGGTTGGGTGGAAGCAAAACTGATCTTGTCGGCTGAACCGGCAAAGGCAACTGAAATGAGAGACGATAAACCGGAAACCATCGGCCTTAAATCAAACTATATTTTGTACGTGGAAGATGAAGAAAAGATCAGGGCAGGCTCCCGGTCCGCTCTTTTAGATATCGTGGGGAACGACCCGGGCAAATTAGCGGATTTCAATAACCTTCAAGATGCAAAGAAAAAAATCGAACGCTCCTGCCCATCTATCGTTTTGATGGACCTGGGAATACTAAAGAATCAAAAAGCCGCGGATTCATCGGGAGAGCATAACGGGAAAAAACTGTTAAAATTTCTTTTGGAGAAACAGCAAGATATACCGATTATCATTTTGAGCGGTAAATCCCCTGAAGAAATCAACGAAATATTTGATCGGGAATTTGATTTGGATGGAAGCGGGTACCGGCATATGACAATGGATAGGGAGGAGCTGGAAATAGAAGACCGCACGATTATATCGACAAGTATAAAGGATTTGTCTTCTGAAGGGGACGTACTGCTACGGGCATTAAAAAAATGGGTGGATGGGAATTTTTCGGGCACGGAAGAGAAGAATGGTACTGGGGCAGGGGAGATACAAAATAATTACAAGCAAATTTCTTTTGACGATGAAGCCTTTGATGATGAACTGGCTCTGTATCGAAAGGATAACATCAGCGATTTATTCCCGGAAAATTTATTTGTTGCCACTGCCAATGCGGCGGATGAGTTGGCCTTGTTAAAAATAATCTCCCGTTGGCTTTTACACAAAGGCTTGCGGAGTTTTTACCCGGATGAAAAAGATGAACCGGAGTTGTATCCCCTTGCCGGCAACGAAACCTATCGGACGATTTTTTTACGGATCGTTATTCCCCCGAGCTTAACCGGCTTAATCAATTATAAATTCAGGTATTGGTGCCTTCCCCGGAACATATTGATCAGTTGCAGCCGGGACATCGATCATAAGGTCGCGGCGGGTTGGAAATCCGTGCCACACGGAGTGAAAGGCGCATTGGGCAGGTTAAGGCATGATTTGAAGAATAAAATGAGCGGCAACCTGGAGAAACTGCTGCCGGAAATCAATAAACTTGAAAGGGAATTACTGTTTACCGGAGAAGGGGCGGATTTCGAACTTGAAAAAATGCTGCGTAACGACGGTATACGCGGCGGCAACGATCAAGAGGTTGTCGATTTTTTGAAACAACACGGGGTTAAGGACGCCCACACTCTCAAAGGTCTCTTTAAGGCGACCATATCCGCGTTTCACCAAAACCGGGGAAAAAGTGGTTTGAGAGAATATATCGACCTGATTGAAAAACTTGAACACTATTTAACGATATAAAGGTGAGAACATGGAACGAATAAAAACATATCACAGGGGGATCCTGTTTTGGGTGGATGATAATTTTATCGACCGCCCCTTTGACCCTAAAGCCGATACCTGGGTGAACCTCTTTGGAGAGGAATCGGATAAGGTTTTTCGCCTCATGGATTTGCAGTTGAGAATCGCAACCACGTACGATATGGGAAAAGAAATCGTGGAAGAACTCTCGGACCTCGAAAAAAAGGGCTGTTATATTTTCTGCATCCTCGATTTGTATATCCCCAAAAATGAGGGGGATAAAGAGAACACCTCTTCGGATCGCGGCGTGAAACTGGCAAAACTGGTGCAAAAAAAAGGTATCAATTTTGTTTTTCTGTCAACGGCGGTCAATATTAAGCAAAAACTGGTGGAAAACGATCTGGCTACCGTACCCTTTTATCAAAAAAATCCCGGCGAACAAAAGCTGCCGGGGACACTGATGCATTCGATATTGAAACACTTTCGGGCCAATATAAGCTGGGTATCCCTGGAACCGGTGATCGATGGATTAAGAACGGAAAGCAACCTCGGGGTGCTTCACGCCGATTCAAATAAAAGCAGTGAACTGGCCAAAATTTATTTTCCTTTTTTCAGTTCCTTTAGAGATTTTGTGGAACATTGGGAATCGCGCCCACCGATACACAAACGGTCGGTGGTGGTGTCCCGGTGTACCGAGGCGCATGGCGATGCCTTTATCACCCAGTGCTTGCTGGTCACCATAAACAGCATGGTGCAAAACTACCCCGATTATGTGTCCTTTCGATATATCAATACCGGGAACGAGCCTCATATCGGTAAAATTGAAAATTTTTCCGACAACTTGAATATAACGGCCATACGAATCGATGTAGAAAAAACCCGCCCCGATGAATTTTTTGAAATGTTTAAACGTAACAAAGACCCCGACGGCATTGTCTATTTCATTTTACCCAATGATGAATCCTCCGAGGAATACCTGGAAAAAATCGAATGGGTTCCGCGAATTATATACGAGGATTTCCCGTCGGTGCGCATTGGCGATTCCTTTGCCAGGGAATCATTGATCCGCCGTTCCGTTAACCTGGTATTTCAAAACCAGGTCATCCCATGCGGAGACCATGAGTGCCGGCTGGACGATATTTACCTGGCCCACCCGGAAATATTGGTTAAACCCATCAGTTGGGTGATGTTGTTGGAATCCGGCGAGGTGGCCACCCGGCTTTCGGATCCCTTCGAGATATTATTTGAAATGGAATCCAGCCTCGGCAATATGATAAAAAAACAACCCCTGGAGATGAAAAAAAAATTGGTAGAGGGGGAGCCCCCTGAATGTTCCCAGCTACTGAATATCGGTATCGAAACCTTAAAACAGGACCTATCGGCGGAGCGTTATGCGAAGCGCTTTAAAGAAAAATGGCTGCCCAGGGCCTTAAGGCTCTGGTTGTCGATGTCGTGGCAATTCCCCTACAGCCTGGACCATGATGTGGGGAAAAACAAGGCCTTAATTGCCGAGGAAAAAGAAGCCGGGTGGGAAAATTTTTCACTTTCCGTTTTACTGGAATTGATTGATCAGTATACATTAAATCGTAATTTTGACGACTTAAACCTGGTGTATCGATTTTTAAAACATAAAGCCATAAAGAAATTATTGAAGAATGAAGGGATTTCAAGTGATGAGTGGTCCCGTTTGTCCGCGGAGAGGTGGCCGCACCAGAAGTACCCGCTTCCCATCGCATTGAATAAGGAACTAAAAAAAGCGGGCCGCTATTTGTGGGTGGAGACGGATCATTTCAGCCTTGCGGAAGTGTTTCCCTCCACGCGCCTCCATCATAAGTACCTGGACGACGTGATCGATCAAATGGGGAAACGTTTGTTGGCGCTTGAGAATCAATGCCCCTATTTACCCGAAGAATGGGCCTTTTACATCACCCGGTTCATTGGCTGGATAAGGGACGGGGAAATGGAAGCGCTCTGGATGGATACGGGTAGACGGAAGCAAGCCTATGAATACCTGGAGGATTTTTTAAATAATGTGCTTCCCATATCCTTTATTGCGTATAACGTATGGGTGGGTAAATTGGCGGATGCAACGGAATTGGAAAAAATGTACGATACCATTGCCGCATGCAATGGGTATGGGACGCTAATAAACAAAATTGCTCCCCTCCGCAAAAACAACCTGTTTACTTATCTGAAACCGACAATGGACGTATTTGTAGACTCAAAGATCCAGGCGCTCCATATTTTTACCAGGTCCATGCAGTTGAACGACCAGTACCGCTCCTCTTATCAATTGAATAAACTGGTGGAGGAACTTAAGAATGGGAACCGCCTGGACACCATTTATAAAACACTCTCTACGGCGGATAAAAAGAGATTGGATGAAATTCTGAAGCGTGAAAATCCAGCCGCCGGCAATTGTACGGCGAAACTGAAAGGTTTGGATAAAAACGGTAAAGTCAAACTATTGGCCTTTATGAGAGACGCCGGGCAGTTGGAGCCACTATTTAAAGACTTTGACTCGCTATTTTCAAATGAGGATATGTGGGGCGCCTTTAGCGCTTTTGTTAAAAGAATCCAGGACCACGTTATCAAAGAAGAAAAGCCCCCCGTGGATGAATTGTTCAGCAGTCATATGGATTTAATTGCGGAAATTAACAAAGAGTTACCCTGCCTCTCATTTGAAAAAGAGAAAAAAGGGGAATCAATATCGACATCCTTCGCGGAAAAAGATATTAATTTCGGTGGGCAGTTTAATGCCATGCACGCATCTCCCTTCGATGCCTTCTGCGCCTCCCTTAATGCGGTGGACACATTAAAAATGATCTTTAAACGATTGAATCATTCTGACGGGTTTCATTTTATGGACCAAATAAGGTGGTTAAGGAACGTCGGTAAAGCGGTTGTTCCTAACGTAGAGACGAACTTTATCGAACTGATTTTCGAACTCTTTTGCTTTGGCGGAGAAGCACTGATCGCTCAACTGAAATTCCTGCTGGAACTGACCGGCGAGAGGGATAAAGCGGATAAAATAAAACTGAAATATGTTAAAAGCATTGAACTCCCCTCCGGGGTGAAAAAACCGAAAAAAGAAGAGTTGAAAAAATTCTATGAAGTGAAAAACAATGATAATAGCGATAATAATGGATATTCGGTTTATCACCTGGGGATACCTGGAGATGAAACGAAAAACAAAAAAGCGGTCCGCAAAGATATGAAAAATATATTGTTGGATTGAGTTGGATTGAGTTGGATTAAAATTGGATTAAAGTTGGATTAAAGGAAACAGCGAGGCCCCATGGACAATTTAAGAGAACAAGCGAAACAAAGAGAACAGGCGAAGGGTTTGGACAATGCGGCACTTGAACGATTGTTTGCCAGTGAGAATGTAAATATATCTTATCCCGCCGCCTCCGAACTGGGTCGGCGAATGGCGGAAAAACGGGAGGTCAAGGATTTTATCCTGGGAAATGTGGTTAATACAGTAAATAAACATGCCCTGAGGCACTCCTTTGCTGCTTTGCCCCTTTACATACGGCACTTGAAAAAGGAGGGAAAAGAGGAAAAAATAAAGTTCCTTACGGATTACGGGAATATTAAAAAAAGCACGACGGAAGAAGAAAACGCCGTTTCATTTTTCAGGAGGTTCCTGGAGGCATTGGAAGGGGAGGGGAGACGCCTGTACCTGGAAAACAATCGGAATAAACCGGTAAATTCGGATCCCTTTTACTCATTGATCTTTAGGGATAAGCTGACGGAAGAGAGCCTGAAAGCAAAAATCGGGAAAGCCATCGGGAAAAAAGAAAGGCTCATCCGGGAGGAAAAACAAGGGGCAAAGCCCTCGGAAAAAAAAATAAAGGGGCTATTAAAGGCGATCCACCACCTGGAAACGATGGCTGTAAATGATATAAATACCATCACCTATAAAGATCTGAATAAAATCGATGTCCATTTGGAATTTAAACCGGCTGGTGGTGGGACGGACCGTTTCAGGGAGTGGGTGTTGGCCAGCCTGGTATATTCTTTCTACCACCTATACGAAGCCTTTTCAAAAGAGATCAATTTTTTTTCCGTATGCTATTACCTTATGCAGTTGGGGAGAAGTCAAATATCGGCGATAAAGAACCTCCCCTTTTTTATTGCCGACCTTAACGAAGGTGAAGACAAACCGGCGTGGTTACCTGAACTGAAGGGTTTAATGGAAAGAAGTATCCTTGATCGGGAAATCTGTGTGGACCAATTGCATACCGGCGACTTTTTAAAGGATTTCGACGCTGTAGCCAATGGGAAAACAAAAAAATACCTCCACTATCTGGGCTCAATACTACCGGATAATTTCCAGTTGGAAAAGGTGGACAAGGCGCTTTTTTTTAAGATAAGGGAATTCCTTCTACTGGACGAATTTAAATGGTACGCGCTGTCCGATAAAGAGAAAAATTTTGTCTTTATTTACGAATATTATATATTGGAGGTTGACAGGAACTCCATTTCAAGAAAGCTGCTTATCCTGTATCGCGACCTGATGTCCGTTTATGACAACAATTTTGCATTGACTCAATTTTTTCTCAGGCTTCTGAAAAAACTCTTCTTCACGGAACAAGAGTTTTATAAGGACAGTCACCGGGAAACGTTTTTCCGTATCTGCGAAAGGCAAATTTTTATGGTCTTGAAGCTGCTGGAAAAATATGATTGGAAAGGAACTGTAGAAAAAGATATTGCATCGATACTGATCGGCAGCCTCGATGGTTACGATGAAAAGTACACGGGGGAGGCGAAAAAGGGTGATCATTCGGTTGATCAATTGATCTATTATATTTTCTTTTCGGTGTCTTCTGAAACCATTTTGAAGACGATGGTGGACTATTCAAAGAACAAAAAAGAAAAAAGCTCAGTATTTGCCAGGTTTTTATATTATTTCCAAAGCAATGATTTCTTTCGTTTCGATTCAGTCTTACTGTCACAGGGGCCGGAGCGAGAGGCGGAGATCGAAATATTCCAATTGGTACGCCCAGGGGACCTGGATAAAATCCGTGAGGAAACCATGGGGAGTCGATTTGGTAAACTTTTTCAATGGAAATATTTTGCCGATCAAAATCTTTCCAACAGCAATTGGGTTTTCTTTAAAGATTACGAAGATAAAAGGCTTTTTTTTGAAGCATGTTTCCGGGACAGTAAGATCAGGGCGGAAAAAATGCATCACCAGTTATGCGGGATCATTTACGAACTTCAAAATTCATTTATCGATATGGGATTAATTTATAAGGATGATGGATATCAAATTAATTACGAAGAGCTGGAATTGCCCCTTTTTATGGAATTACCGGAAAAGATATATGGTGCGTTAAGATATTTGAAGGAATTGGAAGGGTTTATCATAAAGAACCTGCCCCTGGCGGAGAAAAAATTGTTCCTGGGGGAAGACGGTGAATGGGGCGTCTCTAAACTGGAGTCTTTTTTAAAAGAGCAGAGAGAAGATTTGATTGAAATTACAAGGGAAATGTCGAAAGGAAACGAGAACTATTTTGAGGAGACGCTATTTGAACCCGGTTCCTGGAGTTCGTCGAGGGAGCCGTATTTGAAATTTGTCAAAGAATGGTTTTTCAATCGATTAAATTTTAAAATTCTTTTAAAGAAAAAAATAAAGCGGAATGAGGGCGATAAAAAAGAAAAAGCCGACAACAGGTTTTTGTGGGGAGGCGATTCAGGGTTCCCGGGGAGGCGGTTATTGCTCATGATGATGAATCCGTTGATTTCGCTGCCAATGATACTTTTCCCTTTTTTGCTTATTTTTTTTTCCAACGATAGCGCCGGATATGCGTATACGGTAATCGTTTATTTGTTTATCGCGGGAGCCCTTTATTTGTTATTTTCATGGATGTACAGGTGTTTCGCCAATGCCTGCGCCGGTAGTGATAATTCTAAAATAAAGTACAAGGAGTTTTTCCTGCCTAAAATATTTGCCATGATTTTTATCGCCTATTCATCGATGTATTACGCGGACGCCTTATGGTCGGTAACCATCACGCAGGATTTATTATTCGGTACGTTGACCATTGTTTTGATGCTTATAATTACCTATTTGATTTTAAACCTGACACTTTTTCCTGGTGTGGGGTTCTCTTCAGTTTCGTCATGTGGGAGAAGAAGCAGGGTACTCAATGTAATGGCCATCGGGCTGCTGGAAAGTTTCTTTCTGAATTTATTCAATGGAATTTTTATGACCAAAACAATGACCCATTCGACGCGGGCGTGTTTCTCGAAACTATTGGCGCAATCACCTTCGGCGGATTTTCTTCAGTCGGTTACAATCTACCTGGCCGGCGGCGCTTATGAGATCTATCCTTATATTATATTAATCTGGACGTTTCAAGCATTTTGCATAGGTGTTATTTTGCAGGTGTTCATACAAAAAGACAAAATATTTTGATCAAAAAAAGAGAAAAAGGGGACGCCTACGCGGCGGGTGCCAGGGGAAGGCTCCCCCTGGACCCCCCAATTTGCACGGCTTTGGATGACCTGCGATGCTTGGTATTTCCACTCCCATTCGGGATTTTCGGTTTTGGTGAATTTGGAGTGGTTTGGGAGTTCTCCAGGTACTTGACAAGTGGCTGCGTATGCAATAATATACTACTATGCAGAAAACGGAAGCCAACTCAATGAAAGCGATTTATCGGGAACCGGTACGTATATTTGAAGATTCTGGTACTGTAAACCCGGAAGAGTCCTATTACGTTCCCCTGGATAATGTCAGGAACAGCAAAAAACAGGACATCAAAACCATGGTCGACCGGGGGCGTTACTTTTCCATATTTGCTCCACGGCAAAGCGGGAAAACGACGTTTTTTAAGAGAATGTGTGACCAATTGCACAAGGACCGGACCTATGTGGGAATCATTCTTAATTTCCAGAGCTATGAAGAACTGGAGAAATGTCAATTCTATGGACAGATCGAAAAAAAACTATACTCCCAGTTACTGGACCGGCTGCGGGAAGTGGAATGCGATAAGTGCAATGCCGTTGCGGAATTCCTGGCTAGTCACCGCATTACAGATCATCTTTCTTTCGGTGAATTGTTCGAAGGTTTAAACAAGGTTATTGAATTTAAAAAGATTGTGATTTTCATAGATGAGTTCGACGGTATCCCCAAAAGTGAGTTGGGAAATTTTCTGACCACCATGCGGGATTTGTACCACCAATACAAGGAAGTCAAACAGAAAGCCCTGTATTCCATCGGTCTGGTGGGGATACGGAATATTACCAAACTCATTGTGGGCGGGGTTTCGCCCTTTAATATTGCCGACCAGGTGGAAATGCCGCCCTTCTCCTTGAAAAATATCCGCGACCTTTATGCCCAGTACACGGCGGAAACCAATCAACCCTTCACCGAAGAAGCGGTAAAAAAGGTCCATGACGAAACGGGCGGGCAAACCTGGCTGGTGAACCGCCTGGCCACCATTCTTACGGTTAATATAAAACCCGAAATCGTGGAACCCATCGATGAAACGGACGTGGAAAAAGCAATTGAAATACTTTTGAAAGAACGAAACGCTCATTTCGATAACCTGGATGAAAAAGCGAAAAAGTATAAAGAAACCTTCGTGGAAATCGTTTTTGACGGTGTGGAATACAACCCCGGTAACGAGGAGCAAACCTGGTTGGAGCAGTTCGGTTTGTTAAAAAACAAAGGCGGGAAAGCGGTTGTTGCGAATAATATTTATAAATCCAGGTATGTGAAGGTATTTTTTGATGAGGTGACGTCGCAAGGTTACATGGAGCCGCAATTTTATGTTTTGCCCGACGGTGGTTTGGATATGGAGCATATTCTTTGTGATTTCGACCGCTACATTGCGCAAATTGGCGTAAGGGCGTTCTACCAGGGGAAGAAGCCCTATGAGAAAACCGGTCAATTTCTTCTTACCGCCTGGTTGTATCAATTTGTCAGGGGTGGTGATGGGGATTTGCGTTATGAGCCCATTTCCGGCCTGGGTCGTATGGATATTCTATTGATTTACAGGGGCCGGAAATACATCATCGAAACGAAAGTCAATCGCCGGGCTGAGATGGAGCAGTTACTCCGCCAGGGGCTGGCCCAGGTGAAACAAAAATACCTGGCTACGGAACGTGTTGATGAGGGTTTTCTTGTCATTTTCGATACCGCCACCAATGTGGGCGTCGTTGCCAAGCCGAAGGTCCATCTTGAAGCGGGCAAAAAAATCACCAGCATCGCCATCGCCATCGGTTCCCCGGAAAGCAGCGAGTGAAAGGCGTGACCGGTCGGCCCTCCGGGGGCGCCTACGCGGCGGGCGCCAGGGGAAGGCTCCCCCTGGACCCCCTATATGCACGGCTTTGGATGACCTGCGATGCTTAATAAATGCACTCAAACTGTATATTTCCATTTTTAGGCAGTGAATTTGGGATGCCTGTTTTTATTGGGATAGTAATTGGTCGATAAAGGCGATAAATTGCTGTAATTCTTTTTTGAAGAGCTTTTCCAGTTTTCCAACCCTGTCGGCGACGATAGCAAATTTATCCTCTTCGAGGTCGTAATCATAGGTATTCCGGAAAAAATGTCGGAAACTCCTTAACTCATTTAAACATTTATATGCATCCTTGGAAATGACGGCAGGGCGGACGGTATCGATTTCCAGGGTCATCCTGTCCAGTAGGGATTTGTGGCCGGGTTTTATGTGGGTATTGCCTTCGAAACCTTCGGCAATGGAAAAAAACACTTTCTCGAAACCGGTATAGAGGCGGTTCACGTAAAATGCGGATTCCACGAGGAAGGCGTATTCCTTTGCTGTTTGGAACCTGGCGGTTGAGGTGTTGAATCTGGCGAATAGGGTTTCCAGTTTTTGGATGTCCGTTTTTATCTGGCTTTTAAGTACCATCAGTTTGTTTTTCATCGGCTAAAGGCCCCCGTTGTTCAAAGGGTTTGTTTCGTTGGTATCTATTTTGCTGTTTCTCATTGGTTTAAATATGGCGTAAATTGATCGAGAAGTCAACTAAATACATTTTTTTAATTTGTTTTTGTCATTGGTGGGGGCCGCCTCTCCTCCGTGAGGGACATTCGGGGAAGAGTGATTGGAGATTAAAAAAATTTCGGTTTGAATTTTTTTTCAGCGAGTGCTACTATTTACAAATGAAAAATTTAGGACGAATTGTTCTGTTTATCTTGTTTCTCATCAGCCCCCCATTTCTAAACGCCATGCCTGCCGGGCTGGAAGAAATCAAAACAATCGGGGACGAACGGGATGACTATACCTTTCTGGCCCTTACCGGCGCGGTGTTGTCCAAAAATAAAGATATCTACGTTTTGGACGGTAGAGGTTTCTTTATTGCCCAATACGATTTTTTGATAAGGGCATGCAATTTTTCAGTCTCTCCAAAGAAGGGTACTTACTAGGAAGCGATTTCGAGGAAGAGATCACACGGCTTTATGTGTATAAATTGTCTCTTTGATGGGCTTAACGGTTGATTTTGAGGCGCTTTTAGTTTATTATTTCTAAAAGCGTATAGCGATGGAGGCAATAAAAGAATGTACCTTGCGCCACTTAATTTCAACCGGTTTTTTGGGAGAGTCTTTTCAGAAAAGAAAATAGCCAAAGGATTCCTGGAAGACTTCCTGGATATCGAATTTGAAACCTTCGAAACCCTGGGGGAGACGCGCCAGGTCGCCGACGATGCCGCTGTCGTGGAATTCGTTTACCGGTGCAAAATCAATGGAGCGTATGTCATTATTGATTTGCAGCAGTGGTATAAACCGGATATTTTCCAGAGATCTTATCTTTACCATGCTTCGAAGACGGGCGCTCAACTTGAGGAATTCTCTCAAAAAAAACAGGTGTTGGGTGGGCGGTTGTTGGAGCGTAAGAAGGTGAATGACTGCAAATCCCCTGAGCCTGTCATCACTTTAATGTGGCTGGCGGTGGGTTCATTGGGGTTCGAGGGTGACTATGCCTCTTACAGGTTAACGCCTGAAGCGGTCGTTTATTTTATTACCAACAAAAAACTCTGGCATAACCCCCGGTGCCTGGAAGCGCTCAAAGAGAGGGACGGGGTGTTGGAAACGTTGAAAGGTGATGTCGAAAACCTTGGTTTTTGGGCGCAAAACCGGCTGATATATTTGTTTCAGAAGAATATTGTTCAAAATAAGGCATTGAAAAAATACGAGCGCTGGTTTCAATTGGCGGAAAAAACCCGGGATGAGAACAACAGGGAAGAAGATTTTAAATGTTTTGCCGGTGAAGAATTGTTCGGCGAAATTATCCGGCGGTTGAACCGTACTGAATTATCGGAAGAGGACATCCGTTATATAGAAGAAGAAAAAGTGTTCTGGGAAGAGGTGGAGCGGCTGGAAAGGGGAATATATGAAGATGGTTTTAAAGAGGGGCTGAAAGAGGCCCGGACAGAGCGCGGAGAACAAAAAGTATTGGATATTGCCCGTAAGCTGTTGGAACTCAATGTTCCTTTGGATGCCATTGCCACGGCTACCGGTTTATCCCCGGAAGTAATTAAGAAACTGGTTTAACGAAAGGTGGGCGTCTCCACTTTCGATTGACCCTCTTTTAACCATTTAACCGATTCCGCCACAGCAGCTTTTACCTCTTTCAATGCGCTTTCGTAAGAATCACCATGAGCGGCAAGACCGGAAAGAGACGGGGGACGACTGGTGAGCCGAAAGGGATGACGAAGAAGTGAAAAACCTGGCCGCGGAGGCATTTCCTCAATAGGTATAAAATTTCCCTTCTGCTTTTTTAAGGTTTTCTTTGAAACCGCTCTTTGAAAAAATGACATAGTCTTTTTTCAAGCCCTGCGCTGCGTTGACCGTTTCAGCTTTTCGGGTCAGGTCGGTGTAGGTGGAATAATCCACTTTTTGGTTTCGCCATTTGCATTCGATAAAGGCAATGTTCGTTTCGCCGATGGCCACCAAATCGATCTCCTCGGCATTGTCCCACCAACGGCCGATTTTTCGCGGCGCGAAACCAAGGTATTCCATGGGCAGCGTAGCCAACTCCATTTGCCTGTTTACAAAAATTATGTTCCCCTTCATTATGTTTCAAAACATATTAAATTCCAATATAACCCACCGGCGCTGGAAAGGCAAGGGTATTTCGCGGCGGAAGTAAGGGGAAATGAAAAGAAAGTCAAAATTAAAAACGCAAAATTAAAACGTAAAAATGGAAGTTGTGCCCTTGGGGCAGATCGTTAAACGCCCGATGAAACGAGGGCTTTTCACTTTTAACGTTTGACTTTTCGATGCGGTCAATAAACTTTCGATTGTTCCAACTCATCTATTAGACGTAATGGCGGCTAATTTGGTTCTTATAAAATAAAGATTTAGTCAATTTTTTTTCGCTGCGATAATTCGGTTGTTTTCGGGGTTAGTTGAAATTTTTTTTCGGGTGTAGTATTCTTTGATCGACAAATCAAGTGGTAAGGAGGCCAAATGTCTAATAAACGATTGTTTTCCGACATGGTCACGGTGAAATTAATGCTGGTCGCTTTTTTGGTTGTTCTGGCGTTTCAGTCCTTCGGCGAAAGTCTCAAGACCTCAGAGGACATTATCGTTGAGATTGGAGCGAATAAAGTCACCATTAATGGACACCTTTTTACGCGGGATTCCCCGCTTTCAGAGTATCAAGCGAAACTGGGAAAAGCAAATCGAGTTTCGAAACTGGCAAATACCATTCATACTTACGATTACCTTGGTATTCTTTTGTATCAATCACCCTCTGGCGGCGACATCGGGGAAATTGATTTGATTTTCGCAAATCCAAGGCATGATTTTTCGCCGAAGCATCCCTTCAAAGGCTTGCTTCGTGTAAATGGTAAAATCATTGGCAAGTCCTTTTCACAAAAGGAACTCTATGCAACGGATTTTCTTAAAATCGATCCTGCGGCCAAAGGGATAGCGTTTGCGGTGAGTCCGGCAACTTTTGGAAACATGAGGCTGGGGTTCCATCATTGGAATTCGAGAGAAACCCTGGACCAAGTTTCAATTGCCTGGAAATAGGAATGGTCGTTGCCGGCAAAAGGGCCGGGAAGTGGTAAGATTATATTGGTGTGGCATTCCTGCTAAAAAATAAAGAAGACCGCGGACGACCCGGGGAACCGCGAAGGCGGACCTTCAGAGTCGCCTGTGGCGCTTCGGTGATCTTACTGGTTTTAAGGTAAGGTGCAACCATTGTCACCGGAGGCGATCGCTGCCTGTACATTTCTTACAGTTTCCCTGCCTTCTCCCTGCCTTTTTCCTGCCTTTTTCCTAGATTTTTCCTACATTTTTCCTGTAAGTGAGTCAATGTCAATTACCTCCGCTGATGCGGTTTGAAAAGAGTTCAAAAAAACTATTGCCATTTTTTTTTCAAAGTGTTATAATGGTATACTAAGATTTATCAGCTATAAGAAATGTAAGATTGAATAGCAGGAGGTAAGGAAACATGGCTAAAGAAGAAGCAACCAAAGAAACAAACGCCACAGAAGAAAAGAAAGACGAAAAAACAGCCAAAGCCACAACGGCTAAAACAAAAAAAGAAACAAAAAAAGAAAAAACGGCTGAAGAAACGAAAACTGAAACAAAAACTGAAACAAAAACTGAAACGAAAACTGAAACGAAAGCTGAAACCAAAACCGACGAGAAACCGGTAGACGAAACACCAAAAGAAGAAAAAGCGGAAGAAACACCGGAAAAGGACCTGGAGCGGGAAGAAAATCCAAATGCGGAACGGTTCGAATTCCAGTCGGAAGTAAAACAGCTCTTGCATATACTGGTCTACTCCCTCTACCAGCACAAAGAAGTATTTATCCGCGAACTGATCTCCAATGCGGTCGATGCCCTCAATAAAGTGCAGTTCGAAGCCCTGGTGGATTCAGATATCGAAGACAAAAACCTGGACTTCAAAATCGATATTACCCTGGATAACAATAAAAAGAAATTCATCATCGAAGATACGGGCATCGGTATGACCCGCGAAGATTTGGTTCAAAATATCGGTACCATCGCCCATTCGGGCACCATGCAGTTCCTCAAAAAAATGACGGAATCGGAAAATTCGGACGCTTCCAACCTGATCGGTCAATTCGGCGTCGGTTTTTACGCCAGCTTCATGGCGGCGGAAGAAATTCATATCCATACGAAATCCTATAAAAAAGGAAGCAAAGGTCTACTCTGGAAATCAAAAGGCGATAACAACTATACCATCGAAGAAAAAGGCAAAGCCCAACGAGGGACCCGTATCGAATTGTTCCTCAAAGACGACGAAAAAGAATTCCTGGAAAAAACCCGCGTCAAACACGTTATCGATACCCACTCCCGCTTCGTTCCCTTCCCGATCTACCTGGAATCTGAAAAAATCGAAAGCATGGAGGCGCTTTGGACTCAACCGAAATCCAACCTCAAAGACAAAGATTACAACGAGTTTTATAAGTTCTTCGCCACCGCCTACGATGACCCGGAAACCTATCTCCACCTCTCATCCGATGCCCCGGTCCAGTTTAATTCGGTGATGTTTATCCCCAAAGCCAATTTTGAAGTCTATGGCTACATGAAAACGGATCCCGGCGTGGACCTCTATTCCCGCAAAGTTCTCATCCAGAAAGGATGCAAAGATATTGTCCCGGAATACCTGCGCTTCATCAAAGGTGTCGTGGATTCGGAAGATATCCCCCTCAATATCTCCAGGGAAACGATCCAGAACAATATGCGCATCGCCAAGATCAAAAGCTTTCTGCTGAAAAAGATTTTCGATCATTTGGCCTCTATCAAAAAAGACGACTATGAAAAGTACTTGAAAATCTGGAAGAATTTCCATCGCAATTTCAAAGAAGGTATTCTCAACGATTTCGAAAACCGCGCCAAAATCGCCCCCTTAATGCTCTTCCACTCTTCCCAAACCAATAAAGACGAATATACGGATCTGCCGAAGTACCTGGAACGGATGGATAAAGACCAAAACGAAATCTACTACATCATCGGCAAAGACGTTGACGCCATCGAGAAAAACCCGGCCCTGGAAGCCTTCAAAAAGAAGAACCTGGAAGTTCTCTACCTGACGGACGCCATGGACGAAATCGTCCTGGAAAACCTGCGGGAATTTGAAGGTAAAAATTTCAAAATGGCGGAAAATGCGGATATCAAGCTGGACGACAAAGACGAGAAAAAAGAAGAAGAAAATAAAGATTACCTGAAAGATGTGGATAATTTCGTCGGCTACCTGAAAAACGTATACGGCGAAAAAGTGGGCGACGTCAAGGTTTCAAAGCGTCTGGTGGAAAGCCCCTGCGTACTGGTTAATGCAGACGGCGGACCCTCTGTCCATATGGAAATGATCCTCAAAATGCAGAACCAAGGGTATGATTTCTCGAAAAAGATCCTGGAAATTAACCCGGATAACCAACTGATCAAGGAAATGGTAACGGTTCACAAAGCGAAACCGGCTTCCACCCAACTGCGCACCCTCTCCCAACAGCTCCTGGATAACATGATCCTCAGAGCCGGCATCATGGAAAACGTTGATAACATGATCCCCCAAATGCAAGATATTATGCTGATGGCTGTTAAGCAAGCCTAAAGCTGCCGTGCCTCCGGCGGCCCTCCGGGGGCCCCTACGCGGGGGGCGCCAGGGGGAGGCTCCCCCTGGACCCCCGTATTGCACGGCTTTGATTGTTATTTTATGTTGCAGCTTACTCTCAAATTGTTTTCAAACGGATTTTGTAGAAGAAACAATTTGAGTGTTATTTTTAGCATGGAAGTACAATTAAAGCCGTGCGTATAGGGGGTCCAGGGGGCGCCGCCCCTTGGCGCTCCCCGCGTAGGGGCCGCCGGAGGCACAAATAAAGAGGTCATAGAAAAATAATTTTCCATTGTATTTTTTTTCCCGGTTGTCTATAATTAATTTGGTAGTCTTTTGGGGATTTACCATTTTGGAATGCAAGACATGAGAAGGGAAAATGAAAGAGCTTAAAATCGACTTGTTCGACCTGGTCCTTGCCCTTACAACGGCTGTTGACCTGATTTGTGAGGAGGTGGCGGATCATCATAAGCGGGTCGCTTATATCGCCAATTGCATTGCCAGGGAAGCGGGGTTACCGGAAGACGAACTGTATGAAATTATTGTGGCTTCGGCTCTTCACGATATCGGAGCCCTCACCCTCCATATGAACGAGCGTTTGGCGCTCATGGAATTCGATAACAAAGATACTGAGAAACACGTCAAAACCGGTTACCAATTATTACGGAATTTCCCACCCTTTGCCCATATCGCCAAAATCATTCTTCACCACCACTGCCACTGGGAGAGGGGCGCGGGAAAAGAAGAAGGCGGGAAACCGGTACCCCTGAACAGTCACCTTATCCACCTGGCCGACCGCATCGATGCGCTCATTAGAAGAGATAGAAATGTTCTGGATCAGCGGGAATTTATCGTGGATACCATCAAGGGGAACAGTGGGAAGATTTTTCACCCGGATTTTGTCAAGGGTTTCGAAAAAATGAGCCATAGCACCTGTTTCTGGCTGGATATCGTTTCCAAAGATATTCATAACATATTAATGAAACAGGTCAATATCAAGCGGGTTGAAACAGATTTAAGCTCTATTTTAAATTATGTAAAGCTATTCTCTCAATTAATCGATTTCCGCTCTCCGTATACGGCCTATCATTCCTGCGGCGTGGCAGCGGTTGCGGAAAAATTGGCGGAAATATTTTGTTTCTCTGAAACCGAGCGGAAACTAATGCGGGTGGCCGGTTACCTTCATGATATCGGGAAACTTGCCGTACCGTTGGAAATCCTGGAAAAAAACGCGATTTTGACGTTGGAAGAAATCAACGTGGTCAAGCCCCATGCTTATTATACTTACCGGATTTTGGAAAAAATAGACGGTTTTGAGTCGGTTAATAATTGGGCTTCCTGTCATCATGAACGGATTGACGGAAACGGTTATCCCTTCGGGTTCAGGGAGGAACAATTGTCCCTGGGAGCGAAAATCCTGGCTGTTGCCGATGTATTCACGGCTTTATCGGAAGCCAGGCCCTACCGGGATGGTCTTGGTGTGGATGATGTGATCCAGATCCTGGACCGTCTGGTGAAAGATGGGGCCATCGATTCCAAAGTAGTTGATCAATTGATTGCCAATTGGAAAACCTTCAGTGAAATCCGCCTCTCGGCCCAACTCCTCTCGCAGGAAAAATACGAAGCGGTTTTCAAGTCGGCGACTTAGTTTCAATTAGCCCTTGCCTCCGGGGGCTCTCCGAGGGGCCTCCCGGCAGGCCAGGGGGAGGCTCCCCCTGGACCCCCTGTATGCACGGCTTTAGGTGACCTGTCATGCGATACGAATGCCCTCACATTGTAAATTTCCAATTTAGGTAGTGGCGTTTGGGTATAGGAAATCAACCGAAGAGTCGAGAGCATTCTTCAAAGGAAGGGGCAGTCGTTATACCGCTCAGAATATTTCTTCACCCTTCCCTATTAACTCATCCTTACCCTTTCAAATAGGCAATGGAGATAAATTCCGAACTTTCCGTCGGTGGTGTTTGGTCCATGGTGATGGCGGTGCAGCGTGTTACTTCGTTGGTTTCCTGGCAGGGGACGTGGAAGATTTCGCCTCTTTCCGCCCGCTGGGCTGAGTACCAGAGATTGTATTTTATTGTGTCCAGATCTTTTTCTTTGCTGTTTTGAGATTTTTTTGTATTTCTTTTCATATTTGTCATTGATTTGCTCCTGTTATCGTTATTGGGGCTGTATTTAGGCTGCTGAAGCCCGGTAGCCCTGTTTCTTCTTGTTGGTTTTGATGACGCTTTGTGTCTAAGTTTTTGTCATTATTTTGGGAAGAGTCAGTTAACTGGATTCCCACACTAGGTAATAGCAAGTTGCTTGCCAACTCTTGTTTTTTTGTCCAGGTACTTTTCCTATGGCGGGTGAGAATGGTCCTCATGGTTGAAAACCTTATGGTAAAGGCTTTTCGACGGATTGATCCGTAACGTAAAAGGGGGATAAAATGGTTCTGGCAATAGAGGTTTACGATGGGCTTTGGCAGAAGTTACGGGTTCGCGTAATTAATTTAAACTAAAATAGATTGTTTCCCGCAATTGTTTTACTGTAAAGGGTTTTGGCTGTTACGCTCTGCCGTAACCGATTTACGGCAAGCCGTAATTTCAGGAGTTGGGTTTCGTCTGGTCTGTTTGAGGGAGATGAGGCATTTGAGATGATGGAAATTTGTGGGGATAGAGATGATTGAGTGTCGGAAAAAACAAAAAATCCCCAAAAATCTTTGCATAAATTTACGTAATATTCTATGATGAGTTTAATTACCTGAAGTGAATCGTTAAAGGAGGTTTCGATATGAAGTTTGTGAATGTGTTATTAAAGACAGTAATTGGTTTATCAATTGTTTTGGTATTTCTATTGCCCTTAACGCTGCCGGCTGCCCCGGGAGAGGACGACTCCCGGGATGAAGCCGTTGAAGACGTTGAAGAGCTTTCGCTGGAGGAACTGCTGAACGTTGAGGTGGTGACGGCCACTAAAAAAGCGCAGAAGATTTCAGATGTACCGGCAACGGTGATTTCCATTTCCGCCTCCCAGGTGGAAAAATACGGGTGGCGTGATTTAAAGGATCTTTTCAGGGCCTTGCCGGGGCTCGATATTTCCTATGATACCACCGGCGAAACAAGAACGCTGGTGGTCATGCGGGGGATCCCGGGGAACCAGAAAATTGCCGTCCTGCAAGATGGGCAGCGGTATAGTCCGGTCACCGGTGAGCGTTTCGTATATGGTCATAATATTCCGTTAAGTTTTTACAAGCGAATCGAGATCGTATATGGTCCGGCATCAGCACTTTACGGCCCCGATGCCTATGCGGGGGTCATTAATCTTATCACCAAGGACGGCGCAGATATCGACGGTGTCCAGGTGAGTGCGGGTTACGTGGATACAAACGCATGGACCGGGGATTTCCTGTTGGGTAAAAAACTGGGCGAAAACCTGGACATCGCTGTGGGGATACGTAGTTACACCGGTGAAGATTATCAGTTGCACGATGTTTACGACGACTATGACGTGGTGAACTCCTATAACCTGGGTACACTGGAATCGACTTATCCCATCCGCAACTGGAACATGTTTTTTAAACTGAAATACAAGAAGTTTACCTTTGGCGGCGATTGGCAACACTACCTGGAAACGAATTCCCCATCCAGTATTCCCACCAATTACGCTTATGTGGAATCGAATTTATGGGGACACGATTTAAGGCACATGTATGTGGCCTATGACCACGAAATAAACGAGAACCTGAAGTTGACGGGCCGGGTTACCGGCGGGGATTATGAGTTATTGCCGGAGTCCAATTTTACTATTTTCAGGGATTCGGAACTTTCGGTTGTTTCGCCCTCGTATAAGTATGCGAAATCCAGTTTCATCAAGGGGCAACTGCAAATGGACTGGCAGGCAAGCGAAGCGGTTTCCGTCATTGGCGGCGTGTTTTACGAGGATGTGGCTTCTTTCCCCAAAACAAAAAACCTGGACAATGGGCCTTTCAGGCGGGATGGAAATTTAGTGGATGATATGACGGAACCCCCTTTCAGTCTGGTTGACCCTGAAGGCTACGTGTTCGGTGTCGTCGGCCTGACCAACCCGCTGTTCGGGGAACGCAACTACCACAGTTACGGTGTTTTCGCACAGTCCCAGATCAAATTGAAAAATGTAACCATCACGGTGGGTGGACGGTATGACTACAATTCCATTTACAAGGAAACCGTCAACCCGAGATTTGGAGTGGTTTACCGGCCAAGTAAAAAGCTTTCCCTCAAAGCCCTTTACGGTTCGGCTTATATTCAACCTTCCAATTATTACCGTTGGGAAAACTTCGCCAATCCCTTTATTCTCCACATTCCCAACGAGGATATCAAACCGGAAAAAGTGAATAGTTTCTCTTTCAGCGGAACCTATTATTTTTCAAGTAATTGGTCGGTGCGGGCTGACGTTTTCCGAAACGATCTAAAGGATATTATCCGTCAGGCCATTGTTGGACCGGAATTTAATAATGGTCGGAACTTTTATAATCCCTATCGCACGGACATGGGTTGGGACCCGCAAGTGGATTGGGCCGAGATCAACACGAACCTGGGGGAAATGGTTACCCAGGGTTTTGAAATCGAGATCAATTACAAATACAAAAACCTATTGGCCAATTTGTCTTACACTTTCCTGGATGGGGAAGACAAAGAGAGTGATCATCATTTGAGCAAGGTTTCCCCTCACAAGGTGAATTTTAATATTGATTACAGCACGAAAAAATGGAGTGCGGCCTTGACGCTGCGCTATTATTCGAAAGTCTTGACAATGCGGAGTAATTCGGTTTACGGCGATTCGGGCGATCAACGTTACGAGTTTGACGGCGCCCTGATCGCTTATGCCAATGGGGTTTTTCATGTAAGCAAAAAGTTCTCCCTCATTCTTTCGGTGGATAATCTTTTCGATACGCAGCATTACGGCGCCGGTCCCTACGGCGAGTCGGGCTGGGTTCAGCACCGTTCACCGCAGGGGCTTCGGAAAATCTTTTTGGGGTTGCGTTGTAAGTTGTGAGGTGGTGTGCCTTCGGCGGCCCTCCGGGGGCGCCTACGCGGCGAGCGCCAGGGGGCCCGCCACGCGGGAGGGGGTAACACTCCCCCTGGCCCCGCCCCATTAATATTCTGGGGTCAATAGAATTCGAAAATAAAGAAGACATTGCCAATCTTGTATCTTTTCGAAATGCTGTAGGTAGCGTTTTGGTTTTAATTTTTGTCCGAAATGGGTTGAGGTACGGACTGTTTGGAGAATATGAAAGATAATGCTCTTGAGTTACAATATTTTTTTCAGAGTCCTCACGTTTGAAAGGAACATCTACTATTTTGCCATCTGTCTCATTTACAAATTCTGCATTTCCATTCTCATAATCAGAATAGATCTTATTGTTAATTAAATCGATTCTGAAGTTATGTTTTGCAGTAAAAGAAACTGAAATGGGAAATGTCAACTTTGAATATCCTAATTGACGCAATGTACTAATTGATAGAGTTGATTGGTTAATCTCATTGCAGGTTCCTTGCCAAGTATGAATTTTTTCATAGTTCCCTCTCGTTTGGTGGCCAATCAGTTCCAACACTGAAATTAATCGTTCACGAGAAGTAATCTCTACCCAGGAAGAAGGCTTTGGTTCTTTATATTTAACTTCATCCTTAACGTCAGGGGCACAAAAGGCGATCTTGGTGATGCAAACGAACATAACCAGTGAAAGTAATATTGCTAAACGAATCATTTTTGATTGATTCCTTCTGTCTCGTCCATGGTAATGAATACCAGCTTCTGGAATTAGATACAGCAGGAATCCTGCTAAAATCATCTAAACATTAATGCCCTAACAACTGAATTACTTACTCAGATAAGGCTGGTTTTACAAATTTGATTTTTCCAAAGCGTGGCAAAGAATAGAGTCCCACAGAATGTCCGAAGGGCTCTATTCTTGAAATGCTAATTGTATAAGATGCACACATTAAATTTCTCTGGTTTATCTGTTGAGACCGCCTTGGAGTATATGAATCGACACACATAACAAGATGATTGAATACGTAACGGTGAACACCGAGCAAGGCACAGCGGCGGCCACTGAGAGTCTCCGGGGCCAGCCCGCAGAGTGTTTCGTTCGCACCACGGCTGCGATAGTGATGAACGGAGAGAAGGGCAACAGCCAAAACGTTGCGATGCTGCAAACGGCAATGGCTTTCGTGACCCAGCCTGGATGGACTACCGATGATTCAGGATTCATAGTTTTCTCCTCATTTCGTTCGTTTTCACAACGGGTGACCTTACCACAGAACTTGAATTATACTGAATTATTTCAGTATAACCCATTAAGGATCGATTTCACTGCAAAATCAATTCCACCTCATCAGATGAAATGACATGTCAGCGAAACTGGTCGAATTTTGACGCTTCCCGTAAAGTACAAGGTCGCCTTATGGTGTTTTCAGTGGCGGGTTGAACACATCAAAGGCTTCGATGCTGACCTGGTTGCCTGGCTCGACTACGATCTTCAGTGTGTGCTTGCCTTTGGGAAGATCGTGAACGAGACGAAAGCGGATTTTTTGTTTTCGACCGGCAAAGTCGATTTGCGGCAGCACGTTGCGGATCACTTCAAAAGTAAACTTGTCACCGCTTCGATTTGTCTTTGCCAGGCGCCACAGTTCAGGATCGACGATGATCTGTCCGCTGGAACTGGTGAACGGTCGAAAGGCGTTGCCTTTTCCATCGGCACCGGTTACCGAACCAGTCACCGAATAATCTCCCGCGTCGCTTGTCATGTCGATGGTCCAGGTCTGTGGCCGCAGATTTTGACCGAGCGAAATGCCATGTGGACAGCGATCGGAAATGTGTCGGCGAAAGTCGACCTCAGTCGAGTGGAGATCGATGTAGTTGTCAGCGCCCGGCTGGATATAAGTGGCGAAGAAAGCCTTAGCGATGTCGGCTGGTTTGCCGTCGATCCATACCTGCGCCACGCCAGCGCCAGGTTCCCGCCAGCCGATCAAGTCTACGCCTGTGCCGGAAAACTCGATTTCGAGGCTGGCTGGCCCTGTCGCCTGAGTGGCAGCACCTCTCTCAGCGGAACCCCATATGCCTGTTCTGGTTACTTGTTCCGCGTTCACAGCGATGCGCCGTTCTCGAGGCTGGAGATGTTCCACTGATGCATTCGAGCGATGAAAGTGTCGCGCGATATTGGCGTTGATGATGTGCGCGGCGTACGGACTCTGATGAACCGCATCGACAAGCAGGTCGGAAATCTCCAGGCTGTTGTCGAGCATGTAGCGGGTGATCTCGCGGCGACTTTCGACCAGTTCAACCTGATATCGCGCGCATAGCTCACGCACAGCGGGTGGGTCGAGATGCCGGGTCACGGCTTCTGGATCTGGCCAGACGGGTTGATGCCCTCGACACCAGTGCAAGGTGCCGACGAGAATGTCGGCGGTCGTCCGGCTGCGCAGTTCGACCAGCAGCTTTTCCAGGCCCGAGGTCGAACCGAAATTATAGACCAGCACCACGTCAGGCCGATCGGCAGCCACGAGGTGGCGCGCCCAGCCCCGGGTCAAATGCCAGGGCGTCGAACCCCCTACCATTTTCTTGTAAACGATCGGTGGCGCATTCGGAAACCGTTTGCGAATGGCGGTGATCAGTTGCTCGCCATTTTCCAGAAAGTCGGTGAAGCTCGAGCCGATCGCCCAGATCACCAGCGGTCGGGACGGATCAAAACCGTCTTCGAGTTTGTTAACCGTCTGTGCCATGAACTTGCCGTCAGCAGGACGCGGCGGCGCAACATATTCCGGCGCACCTTTCGGTGGCGTCGGTGCCGACAGTAGATTCACGCGGTCATGACGCTCGGCTGCGGGCAAGGGGGCAAGGTAGAGGTCATCGACAAACACCGCACCACGTAAAGGAGGCACGTTGTCAGCGGGCGTCACCCTGAAGCCGATCAGCGCCGCCTCATACGGCAAGGTGACGACATTACTGTGACGCATCCACTTTGCCGCAGAGGTGGTGCCGACGTTTTGCCTGCTCAAATATTTTCCGTCAGCGGTGTAGAACACAACATCCAGTGATGCACTACCATAGCCGGTGCGACCCGCTGCGCCGTTGTCGACTCGCATCCACGCTTCAGCGTAAAAGCGCCCGCCGCCCTGCAGCAACACTCGAATCGGTTCACTGGCAACGAATGCAACCGCATCCTGGCTTTGATCGGCAACGCGCAGGGACGCATCTCCTGAATGCGGGAGAGTCGCCGAGCGCTCGACCGTAGCCGTCGTTGCGCCAGCACTCCATCGCAACGGGCCGGCCTTTTCAAAGCCGGGATTGAAGATTCCATTGCCGTCGGCAGTTTGCGCCAGCGAAGCACTGTTGCCGACAGCAACCAACACGACACCAAGGATCATCGCCGACCAGGCGATGTGCAGGCACCTCGCCTGTACGGAACGAAAGCCCATGTTGCTACTCATTCCTTTTCGCCGTTCCGCTCGTTCATTCTCGACCGCCTCACGGAGGTCGACAGTCTCCTGGAAAGCCCGCGCGAGAAGTTCGACCTGAGCCAACTGGCTCCACGGTGATTCAAAGGGGGAAGGACACTTTTCTCGACAACTCCACAGTGCGGCAACCGCGGTTATCAGTTGGGTTTTCATTTCCCCGGTGCTCCCGACGTTTCGTCCGTGTCCTGAAGTTGTGTCACGACCTGGTGAAGGCGCACTTTGTCCGTGACTGTTGCCGTCTTCTTCGCCAAACACGGCAATCTGTACGGAGCCAACTCCCCGCTTGCCGGCGCGGTTGAGTGTGTAACGCTGGTGGTCGTAGATGATGAAAAGCGTGCCGTCTTCCGCCTGAATACCGTCGGGATACGACGACTCTCGTTCATCCAGTAGCAGCCCGCCTTTCCACGTCGCTCCGTCGTCGTCCGACACGAACGCTGTCATGTGAGAGCGTTTCCCGTCTGGTGAGTTGTTCCGCACCATCAGTAACGCTCCGGATTTCAGCCGACGAATGAAGAATCGTTTGTTGCGGAATATTCGGCCTTGCAGGTAGAGCGATCCGTCACTCCACGTTCGGCCGCCATCGGTGGAGACACTCTGTGCGATTCCGCCTGTATTTCGCAGCAGCATCCACAGGCTGCCGTCACCACGCTCGACGATCATGTGCTCATCGACTCGTGTGCCGGAAATGCGGACCTGACCGATGCGTTCGAACGACTTGCCCTGATCCGTCGATCGATACACGTTGGAACCGCGCTCGTCACCGAGGTCGTGAGTCAGCATCTCGACCGTGTACGGTGCAAGTTCCTTTGCATCGAATTTGACATTCGGCACGTTTGTGTTGTCTCGCCATAAGCCCACAGGCAGCAGCCAGTCGCCGTTCTTCAGGACCGTCGGTTTGTTCAACATGACTCCGTTGGCGATCCGTCGCGGCTGCGACCACTCCGGAGTCTCCGAGTTGGCGTCAGCAGTGACCATCGCCCAGACACCCATCCGCCCATCCTGCACACCGGCGCTTTGAGCCCAGAAGAACCACAGCCGCCGCTGTGGATCAATCCACAGACAAGGGTCGTAGGTATGCACAAACCGGCGTGCCCGGACCAGTAGCTGCTCGGACCATGTGACGCCGTCGTCGCCGCTCGTGGCGAGCACGACATAACTCCTGGAACTCTCCACGCCTCGCGAGCTCGGTCCCGCATACCAGGCCGCCCAGAGTCGTCCGTTCGCGGCGCGTTCGATCGCCGGAACGCCCTGTGCGCCGCGAGTGCTCTTCACGGCATCCTTATCAAACTCAGCCGTTACTCGCGGCGGCTGCAAGGCAATGTCGGGCAACGCCGCCGGCTTATCATCACCCTCGCTGAATTCGCTCGCGACGGTGACGACACAGAAGATCAGGAAGTAAAGTGGTTTCTTCATTGGATATTCACCTGGTAAACGCGTCGGCAATGCGATCGAGTGTTTTCTGTATGATCGTCAGTTCTTCAGGCTCGATTACGCCGTTAAGGACATCACGAATCTCTCCCGAGTTCTGCCTGAGATGCGCGTGACGTGCCTGTCTGGCATCGGTCAGAAACACCTGCCATTCACGGCGATCGGACGAACACCGAGACGACAACTCCAGCTGTGTGATGCCGTCTTCTTCCGCACAAAAAGACAACAGGACGTCCTGATCCGCCGTCGTCTCGAACTGCATCTGGAGTGTCTCGCCATACAGTACCGTTTTGCACATTGGCATGGGTTGTCTCAGAGACTTGAAGTAGTGGGTACACGGAGAATCTTGTTTGTCATTTTATACAACCGTCATTTGACAATCAAGCTGAAGTGCCCCCGTGAATGACACCAGTCTCAAGGCTTCGTGTCCGATTGTATTTACCTCTATTCTGTTTGTCTGCTGGAGCGGAGTCCTTTAAACGTTACTGGTTGAGGTTTTTCTACCACGAAAGGCACGAAAAGCACGAAAATTTGTGGTGTGGTTTCAAAGTCAGCGTGCCGGGTGGCCCTGAATGTCATTCGGGGTTGCCGCATTCGGATTTTTCAGATCCAATCCCGAATTCCGACTCCAGATACACGACAACATATTGACGAATTTATTGTCGTGTAATACACTTCCCATTCTTAGTGTGAGGCTGAAGGATCGGCAACCTTAAGAAACACGCGGGAGGACCACATTGGAAAAGATCATTCGAGGTGTTCACACATTTCAGCAAGATGTGTTCGGGACGCAACAGCAGCTTTTCAGCCGTCTTTCTGAGTGACAGCATCAGAATCAGCAAACGGGCCGAAGAACGGTCGCCTGAGGACACCCATGAAAAAGTTGAAAGACGCATTTAGTAAGGGCCACGTCGTCCTTGATATCGCTGCTTCAGACATGGAGTCAGCAATCCGCGAGGCGATCCACCAGGCGGTCGCCGACGGTATGTTGCCAGAGCAGACAACAGATCAGGTTGAATCAGCGCTGTTGCGACGCGAAACAGAAGCACCGACGACGATCGGTCATGCCTCGGCGATTCCCCACGCATATCTTGACGTGCTGACAGAGCCGCTCATCATCTTCGTGCGACTCGCTCACCCTGTCAACGCCGGTGCTCCTGACGGCATACCGGTTCGATTTCTGTTCGTGCTGGTGGGGCCACCCGGTGCAGCTGCCGAGCATCTTGACACTTTGGCGAGTATTGCCCGGCTCTTATCAAATGACGAGTTTCGCTATGACCTTGGTCGCGCAGCAAACCGGGACGCCCTGCTCGAAGCATTGCAGCGGTTTATCGATCAAACCGAATTGTCAATCCCACCAGTCGCGAAAAAGGGAATCGGGCTCGAATACACGGGTCGTTTGTTTGGCGGATTCATTGACGACGTGCGTCGCCGCTCGAGGTGTTACGCAAGTGATTTCCGAGACGGGCTGAATTCGAAGAGTCTGAGTTCGACACTGTTTCTGTTTTTTGCCTGCCTCGCTCCCGCGGTTACGTTTGGCGGCATCATGGGTGTCGAGACCGGTGGACAGATCGGTGTCGTGGAGATGCTGGTCGCGTCCGCTTTCTGTGGCATCGTGTATGCGATTTGTTCCGGGCAGCCGCTGATTATTCTCGGTGGTGTCGGGCCGTTGCTGGTGTTCACAGGGATTCTCTATCGCTTGTCTGCTGACATGCAGTTGCCGTTTCTCTCGACGTATGCGTGGGTGGGGTTCTGGACGGCTCTCCTGCTGGTAATTCTGGCAGCAACCGACGCCAGTTGTCTCATGCGATACTTCACACGGTTCACAGATGAGATATTCTCGGTGCTGATGGCGTTGATATTCATTTATGAAGCGATTCGGGCGATCGTTGCAACGTTCCGAACGAGTTTTGCCGACGCGACACATCACGATGCCGCATTCCTGTCGCTCATGCTGGCACTTGGTACGTTCTACATCGGGATGACGCTATCCCGATTTCGACGCAGCAATTACCTCGTGCACTGGATGAGAGAGTTTCTCGCGGACTTCGGCCCGATGCTGGCCCTTGCAGCGATGACGTTGCTCGCGTGGTGGCTGCGGACCGAGGTTTCCGTCAACACACTGGAAGTTCCTGGCAGCATACAAACCAGCACCGGACGGACGTGGCTGGTCGATCCTTTCGAAACGCCGATCTGGGCACGCTGGGCGGCGATTGGTCCTGCGATGCTGGCCGCTGTGCTTGTGTACCTCACGCAGAACATTACGGGGCGTTTGGTCAACAGTCCGGATCACAAGCTGCGGAAAGCACCCGCGTACCATCTCGATCTTGCCGTTGTTGGCATGTTGATCGGCGTCTGCTCGCTGTTCGGCCTGCCATGGCTGGTGGCTGCCACCGTTCGCTCTTTGGCTCATGTGCGGGGACTCGCCACGACAGAAGAGGTCATCATACCCGGTGGCGGCACACAGGAGCGTGTCATCCACGTTCAGGAGAACCGAGTCACCGGACTCGCCATTCACGTGCTGATCGCACTATCGCTATTGGCACTGCCACTGCTGAAGGTCGTGCCGATGGCGGTGCTTTACGGCGTGTTCCTGTACATGGGCGTCGTCTCTCTGACCGGCAACCAGTTCTTCGAACGGTTGACGTTATGGCTGACTGATCCCGACCTGTATCCACGAACTCACTATTTGCGGCAGGCACCGACAAAGATCATTCATCACTTCACGCTGGTGCAACTGGTCTGCCTCGTCATCCTGTGCGGTGTCACGCTCAGCTCTAACGCATCGCTTCGCCTTTCTTTTCCGTTGTTCATTGCTCTACTTGTTCCGGTACGGCTACTGATTGACCGGGTATTTGACGACAAACACCTCGCAGCCCTCGATGTTGATGAAACGCCACAAGAGGAGGAAACGCATTGGTCGGCATGACAGTCGACATACTGGTGCTGGCGTTCCGCGAGCTGTCACAATCCCGGAAAAGGAGTCACCATGATTAAACGCATCCTTGTCGGACTGGGTGGGACACCGTTCACACCGGCGGCCATCTGTTACGCAGTCGAACTGGCGCAGGTCCATCAGACGGAAGTTCCTGGAATCACGGTCATTGATCGTCGTCGGCAACAGCGTCAAACGCTTTTGGCTGAAGAAACTGCGCGGCGAAACTGCCATGCACGTCATCCAACATGCAAGCGTTCCGTTGTTCTTAAGCCAGTCAGCGGTTGCTGAAGGAAGATGATGAAGCGGTTGAAAGAGGCTTTCACTCAGGGGTATGTTGTTCTTGATCTTAACGCTTCCAATAACAGTAAAAGTCAACAAGAGTCATGAAGAAACGACCTGCACACAAAAAAACAGCACACGACGACTCGTCCGCGAGCTCCGATGACCTGACTCGTGGCTGGACGTTCCTGACCAATCATGCACACGTATTGGCGGTGCTCCATACAGACCCGCAAAAGGTGCTTCGCGAAGTCGCGATCGAGGTCGGCATTACCGAGCGAGCTGTCCAGCGGATCATTCAGGATCTGGTGGAAGGCGGTTTTATCCAACGCGAACGCGTTGGGCGGCAAAACCGTTATCGCATTCTCAAGGGGCAATCACTCAGACATCCGATCGAGGCTCACCGGAAGATCGGCGATTTGCTCAAGCTGATCGCTGGTGAATGAGCATGCTGCAACGAACGGCGAACGTGAGACTGAACTGAACGAATCCACAAAGCCGCTTGTCGACATCATCATGGGACGCAAGTCCGACTGGCCAGCAATGAAACAGTCTGTTTAACTGCCGAGAAACAACACACCTGGTTCAGCAGGGTAAAGAGCAAGCCCTTGAATTGCGTTTCCTTTAATGGACACTGCTTTATCTGCTGGATATACTCTCGTCAGTCTCAGGTAAGTCCTGCTGGAACTGTTTTGATGGGCTGCTTCATGAATGATCCAACCACCATTGATATCGACATGACCTGGACAATCATAGTGTCTGTGATTGTACTGTTTGTCGGTCGTTTTTTAACCAATCGAATTCAGTTTCTGAAAGACTTTAACATTCCGGAAGCTGTTAGTGGCGGACTTTTGTGTAGCCTGGTAGTAGCAACTGTTTACACAACGACGAATCATCAGATCGACTTCAATCTGGTTTCGCGGGATGCTCTGTTACTGGTTTTCTTTAGCACCATCGGCTTGTCTGCAAAATTCAAAACGTTAATCGATGGTGGCAAGTCTCTCGCGATCCTGGTGGTTTGCGCCGTAGGGTTCCTGATTCTCCAAGATCTTGCTGGAGTTGTTGTTGCGATGTTATTCAGCGCACAACCGGCATACGGTTTGATTGGCGGGAGTATCGCATTTGCAGGCGGACACGGTTCGGCAATCTCCTATGGTCAATTGGCCGCCGATCAAGGTCTTCCAGGTGCGCTGGAAATAGGACTGGCTTGTGCGACGTTTGGTCTGGTTGCCGGCGGTCTCATTGGCGGGCCGATTGCACGATATCTAACCACGAAACACAAACTGACCGGAGAAATTGACAAACAGTCGTTTCTCCCCGGTCCAGAGGAGACCAATGAAGCTGGTCCCGTGACACTCAATGGGATGCTGGATTCCATCTTTTTACTCGCAATATGCATTGCTGCCGGGGCTGCCGTCAACGATTGGATTGGTCAGCGCTCGGAGCTGCCATTACCCGGATTTTTGACAGCCATGTTCGTGGGTATCGTGATTACAAACGGTCTCGATTTCTCAAAATATGAATTACACAAACCATCAATCAGTCTCTGTAGCGATGTGAGCCTTCAACTTTTTCTGGCAATGAGCCTGATGAGCCTTCAATTATGGAGTCTCGTTGGTCTGTTTGGGCCCCTGATAATAATTTTACTTGTGCAGATTACGGTAATGGTTGTCTTCGCCCTGTCTATAATTTTTCCGGCAATGGGCCGCGACTACGATGCCGCAGTTATCGCTGCAGGGTTCTCGGGACTGGGACTGGGGGCGACACCCGTTGGAATCGCCAACATGCATGCAGTCACAGAGAAATATGGAGCATCTCAAAAAGCGTTTCTGGTTGTGCCGCTTGCAGGTGCATTTTTTCTCGACATTGCTAATGCGACAATTATCCAGATTTTTCTGGCGTCTCCACTTTTTCAAAATACCGGTGGATAAGTCTGGTGCACACTGAGTTTCTACTTGCTTCACAAAACTACCGTTACACTTCTGTCTAGTGGCACTCCACGCTGGGAGCATTAAAAGGGGCTCAGCTCGTCTTTTTTTAATAGTCCTGACCCCTTTTATATATACCCTTTCAATGTCCTTGTTTACTGAACTAATTCTGCTTCAATCTTAGCTTGATCAGATTTATCAAGATCGCCAAAACGCCCATAGGAACAAATCGCTTGATCAACGGCCAGTGTTGCATAAACTTCATCTCCGTCCGCTTCTCTATAAATAAAAAATAATACTCTTCTCATCTTAATATATGCTATTGCTGAATTAGCAATAGCATTAGGGACACCGAGTTTTTTTAGAGTTTCAATTGCCATAGTCCCCTGACAGTTTCTCGTGATTTTTACAACATCATCATCATTGATTGAAGAAGAGCCTGAAATCATAATAATTTCGTCTCCATCAACATTCATTACAGCGAACCCAGAGATTGGAGAAGAACTGGAGAAACAACCAATGCTGCCATAGAAAGATAGGAACAGCACAAAAACGATATTCAATTTATATTTCATAGTCTTCATAATAAAAAAGGAATTCCTTACCATCTCTCACATAGTCATAGCAAAGACAAATCTAAATCGTGATGACATAAGTTGCATCTAATTCTATTTTAAATTTTTATCTATTGATATTGGATTCAGATTGAAAATTTAAAAACGGGGGCATGCGTCTCTATCGCTTCATCCAGGGCAGTCTTCATAGACTTCTGGTACTAAACTCGTTTGATACTAGTAAACCTGCCTGGAATATTTTACACTTGTAATCACATACCGATTTGCAGAACCATCAATGCCTGCTATAGAGTTGAAAGGACATTTCAATGACCCCTGACTATCGAAAGTCTGTTTGCATAATTGTTTTGATGACCGGTTTCTTTTGCCTGTCTGGTTCTTCTGCTGCGGGAGAAACAAAACCAAAGAAAACAGGGCAAAAGCGTTCGATCACATGGCAGGAACAGTCGATTCAATATGCGCGCATAATGTCGCGCGTCAAATGGACACCTGTTGCTGACAGTATGCCCAAAAGGGGAGGGTACTTCAAAGCGGGAACAGAATACACGGGCGTACCTTATTCCAGCGTTAAATCAGTCGGTCGCTATATCGGCTTCGACATTTACCTGAAAACATTTTTGGCTGCTGTCCAAAATCCCAAAAGTGTACTCTACACGGAAACCCTTTATGGTAAGGTGAAAAATGCAGAGTGCTACTACGGAAAGGTCTGCTCCTCGTATACCAGCTATGCTTTGCAATGTGGTATCTGGTATGTGAGCCGTCTGCATACGCCACCCTACCGTGATGGAATCAGACTCGTGGAACCACAGTCTGCTCAATCGGCTCAAGTGGGGGATATCATCTTTACGCCTCCCCAGCCCGGTTCGCATGTTGAAATCGTCACGGAAATTACGAAAAACGATGCTGGCACGGTCACACATGTCAGAGTAGAGGAAAGTCGGCCTCAAACCACGACGAACACCAATCGCAGTCTTAAAAGCTTCAACAAGCATATCTCATCAAGAGGCAGAAAGTTGTATCGCATTACTGATCTGGATGCATGGCGAGGAAACAACAAAGCGGAGTCTTTTTTGTTCCCCAACTACAACGATGATACCGCAACCCCAGACATCAACCAGGTTTTGCTGCTCGACCTGGGCGACTGGGTTCCTTATCACAAAGGCCAGAAAGTGAAGATCAATATCATGGACAGGAAAGCCCAGGGCGTTCAATCTCTGATTATTAAGCGGGGAGATAAAGTGGTCGAAGAAATCAACCAACCTGGAAAAGGTGTCATTGAACGCGCGTTTTCGACCTGCGGCGACTATACCGCTCATTGCGTCATGAATGACGGTTCCCTGAGCCAGGCGTGTGAGTTCTCCGTTTGTAAATTCGATTTCAGCATCCCTGCAGAAGGAGTCGAAAAAAGTGAATCGTGGGAGATCAATTTTACAGCCGATAACATGAACATGATCATAGCGCACTTAAAAAGCGACAAAAATGGCTACGACGAACATAACGTATTCATTACCGAGCAGGACCGCAAGAACGGGAAAGTTATCATCCCCGCTCATTTGATCAAGGACAAAGGCACAATGCAGGTCTGGATGATTGGTGAAAACAGGTATGGCAGACTAAAAAAGCGGCAAGATATTTTGGTGAAGAAATAGGAGCATGAATTAGAAACCCCCTGTAACTGTTTGACGGGGGCTAGTCGTTCTGAATGAAGAAGTACCCGATATCTGACAGCGATTGTGTTACGCAGCTTCCAATGAAACGTATTCCGGATTCATCCAGCATTGCGACGTAATCCACAACCTGATTTCCGGCGTTCGCTTTGAATTTTCGTTTTCCACCTGAGCCGGGAGAAAAAATTCCTGTTCGACATGGAAACCACAAATTTGAAATCCAACTGATCACAAAATTAGAAGTTATTTAATAATACCGGGAAGAATAATGGGGGACTGCCTCAATCAGTTCGACACAGTTTCTGTCACGGTGAGGAGAATTTCACGAACCACTTTTTCGTGACCCATTGCGGATTGATTTGGGGAAAATTGCATGCAAATCACAGCGATCGTAATTGAACTGTTTTTTCTGCACGTTCTTTTTCTTGAATTCACAATGGAAGCTGCTCAATACTGAAGTGTGATTTGACTGACAAGATTGTTGGACTGATAATCAGAGTCTGACCCTTTTATTTGCCCTTCAAAACCATCTTCTTGCATCTGCAATGTCACAGGTGTAAAGTGAGACCAATCGTGTTGTATCCGCATTCGATAATCCTTCCCGCAATATTGCAATGAACAGGAATCTCCAGCATGAACCCCAGACTCATTCTCGTTATCGTATTCCCGCTGCTGACTTTGAGCAACACCGCGATTGCTCAGAATCTGACGTCAGACATTCCGTACGTGGAGAACGGTCACACTCGTCACGTTCTTGATATTTACACACCGGAAAAGCCAACCGGGAAGAGCCTGCCTGTCATGTTCTGGATTCACGGTGGCGGATGGCACGTGGGAGACAAGAGTGATGTCGCACTGAAACCCAAGGTGCTGACCGATCGTGGTTTTGTCTTCGTCTCGACGAATTATCGACTTCTGCCGGAAGTGGAAATGGAGGATCTGATCGGCGACGTTGCCAAGTCGCTCGCCTGGGTACACAAAAATATCGCCCGGTATGGCGGCGATCCCAAACAAATCTTTGTGGGTGGACATTCCGCCGGCGCTCAGTTGGCGGCGTTACTTTGTACTGACGACCGCTACTTAAAAAAAGAAGGGGTGTCGTTCGATGTGCTCAAAGGTTGTGTTCCGGTTGACGGAGATACTTACGACATTCCCAAGATCATCATGACAGCGGAGTTCCGTCAGGCACTCTACGGCGGGAAGATGTTTACCTTTGGACATCGGCAAAAATTCGGAAACGACCCGGAAAAGCATGTTGATTATTCAGCCGTGACGCATGTGACGAAAGGCAAAGGCATACCGCCTTTCCTCATCCTGTATTTTCCCGGCAATCCGAACACAAGAGCTCAGGCGCGCAGATTGGAAAGTGTCCTGAAGGCGTCAGAGATTCCAACCAACCCTGTATGGTAAAAGTGATAGCAACCACAGTCGCCTGAATAACGACCTTGGTAAACCCGATGACCCGGCGACACAGAAACTTTATGAGTTTCTGGATCCATTAGTTTCACAATGAGAGTGGCTTGGTATTTTTACGACCACGGAAATCACCAACCGGGTGGCCTGAATTTGGAGGCAGGCCCAAAGTTTTAATTGTTAATAGTCAGAAATCCTGATAGATTTAGACAGAATCAAATTCTGTCTCTCAATAGTTATCACACTCAGGGCAAATCGAAACTTGGCAACGATATTTGGCGATTTCGACGTTACTGACTTCTGGGAAGACTGTGACTATGCAGTCAAGAACTATGTCGAACCTCCCCCAACCGATGATCAGATCGCCGAGATTGAAAAGTTACGCGGATACAAGCTTCCCGCCGCGTATATTGTACTATCCCTCATTCAAAATGGTGGCTCACCAAATCACACATGCTGCCGCACCGAGGTACCAGCATCCTGGGCCGACGATCATGTGGCGCTCACGGGAATTTACGCGAAGCTAAAGGGTCAGCGAATGTGTCTTCCTTTGTCGAGAGGCGAGAAGAGTATGCTTCAATTCGGATCACCAGTAAAAATATTTCAGACGGCTCATATTTCACCAAAAACGTTCTGATGAGAAAGTGAACTTACAGTTCGATTAGTAAATGGTACCTGAATGTAATGCGTGTTTTTATTAGAACTTGTCCATAAATCACAAAACTACTAAACTTTAGTAACGCATGCAAATGATTTATCTGCTATCGATACAGTACTTTTAAGCAGCCACGATTTTCTGACTGTGGACAATATTAGAAGTTTCAGGATGGGTTCCAGAGGCCTCAACAGGGATGACTGACAGAGTTTGAGAGATTTTTTGAGTCTAAAAGCAGAGCTGGATTTATTGAAATTGTTTCCAAGTCAATTAAGGTTTTGAGATTGCATTTCGTAGTTGACCGATAATTTCTATTTATCTTCTGAGGAAAAGATCATGTATCAAGGATGGATTGTTGGCATTAACAAATTGACTTCGCAATCTCGATCAGTCCAAATTAAGTTGCCGATTTTTTACATTTTCGGATTCATTGCTCTAATGTTCTCTCCGCTTTCGAATAGTTGGGGCCAGCCGTTGAATAGCGATCCTCGTCCGATTCAGATCGTTCCTGAAAAAAAAGATACTTCTAATAGAACATTGCCAGTTACTGAGGGAGGTTCTATACCAACCCATCTACCTAATATTAAATATACCCTTCCACCTAAAATCAAATACATTAAGTATTCTCCAGCCGAGATTCCTGGCGGAGACTCTGTACCCACGAAGTCAATTGATGATCTTTCGCCAGCGAAAAGAAAGCAGTTCGATCAGGCTTACACAAATTGGAAATTCATCCTGAAAATGGGACGTGGATTTCCGCTTAGAATTCTGGAAGAGAATCAACTCCTTGGAACAGCTGTCAATAAACTGAATGGTGAATTGTCAACGGGAGAATCTCAGATTAAACAAGAGATAGGTAAATTACCTTCCGGCTGGAATACAATTCTTCAACCAAAGAATTCTCCAGAGAGACAGCGATGGGTGATTGCGTTCCATCGAGCTAATCTGAGCAAGGTGTACCAGGAATTAGCAGAAGATGAGTTGTTTCGACCGTTGCTTTCCTGGTGGTCCAAATTAGTATTCACTGATGAGAATCTGAAATCATTTGTTTTTTAGGAAGACCTCAAAGGTTCAATTCTTGAGAATCAAAAAAACGATTCGACTCTCACAAATGAAGAATATCTAAACACATTCCTGGCGATGTATAAACGGCATAGCAATCGCCATGCAGAAGAGTTGCATTCTGCTCAAAAAGACTTACAAGTTCCAGCTGAGTTACCGAAGTTGCTGATTGATTTAAGCCGAATCAATGTGCAGCATCTGATTTGCTCCACATACAAACGGCTGAATGAAAAAAGGTGACCTGAATCTTATTCTGTTTTCTTTACAGCCAGGTTCACTGTCAATGAACTATGATGCCGGGCGATGTCGTGTTCTTTTCCTTCAAAAGTACCGCTGTGCTCTGGTTCATCGACGCTGGTTCTCATCGAATGAAAACCACTGGCTAACGGTTTGAACCGCACGCGGCCCTCTTCGTCGGTTGTGAGACTCTTGGTCAACCCGCCGGCGCCCCGTAATTTAAACGGACGCCCGGCAGCTGGTTTGCCTTTCCAGAGAACTTGAATTTCTACGCCGTCATCTGAAAACGTGGGTACGATATCCAGGTCCAATTGACTGGCCCGCGCCAGTGAGTTTTTGTCTTTTAACGAATCCGCTTCAATGTGCTTGCCGTAATAGTGCAACAGTACGTCGGTTTTGCCATAACGATAAACGCCCCATTTGCAGAAACTTTCAATGCTGCGCGGGGCAGACACTTGCAGCTCGTTTGCCAACCAGCGCTTGCCCGGTTTTTTGACGACCGACATTTTCAAGGGCACCGGTTTATTGTTTTTAACCGTGTGCACCCAGGTGGTACCTCGTTCGATGAAGGGATCTAAATATTTACCATCGCCGGGCCCGGGGCCCCCTTCGAAATACAGGTTGGTTGTTCCCTGATCGCCAGATTTTGTATCGACATTGATCCAAAGATAATGGGCCGACGCCGATGAGAATAATACGGCGAGATTGATCGCACAGGCGAATGAGATTTTTCGAAGCATGGCAGGGTCTCCCTGATTGAAAAGATGATTCAACCCGACATTTCCTGATCAGGTTGAAGTGAGTTGAGCCCGGAACCGCTCCATGCCGGAATCACTCTCCATCATAATAGCGCACCCCTCCGTGTCAATCGCGCGGTGATTGTTCTCCCTTTTCTTGTCCGTCTGGTGCCGAAATCCGGCGACGGATGCAGGACGAGGCGTTTTCCATCGGCGAAATGGTGCCTGGGCAGACTTTTTCTTTAGGCGACCCTGATTATCGACCATTTCGCTCACTGCTCTTGCATCACCACTGCCGGATTTTCATCTTCGGTATACCTGGTGATATCGGATAGAATCGTTTTCGGGCGTGGGGTTGTTTCGTCTGTGTTTGAGGGTTTTTTGTTTGTGCGCAGTTTTGTGCGCGATGTGGTATTTCGCGACTAATTGTGGCTCGATTTGTGTCAAATCTGGTAAAAAAAGTAGTGAAGACTGGGAAGCGGATTTTGTGTTGCCGGTTGAAATTTTGCTGAAACGAGTCGGATTTATCGTACTCACATCAGCAGGGAAAGATAAATGCAGCATCGAAAAAAACGATTTCACGCAGATCTAGAAAAATGGGTACTTGCCGGGGACGCGGCGGTGTTAGCGTATCAGCATAGGTATCCAGAAGCAAAGTTGTGTCTCACGTTGAAAGCAAACAGCGGCGGACTTGTGTGCCCGCCGCTGTTGTCAGTGAATTGAATGCGAAAATATGTTATTCGCCGCGTAGTCGTTTGCCGAGTTTGGCGACTTCGGCTCCGAGTTCTTTCCGGGCGGCACCCAGGCCTTCGGGGGTCAGGTTGCCTTCTTTGAGATAGTCGAGGACGATGTCTTCGGCTTTCATCAGTTCCTTGCAGGCGTCGGCGATTTCCGAAGCGATTTCAGTGAGGAATCGTGGAGACACCGTTCAAGTCACCGTGTAACAAATCGCCGGGATAAATGGGAATTCCACCTACGGTTACAGGGACGCCGACCTGTAAGGTGTGGCAGTAGCCGTGAGCACAATTGGTGCCGTTGGTGAATGCGGGGAAGCCGAGTGCTTCGACCTGATCCAGGTCGCGACCCGCACCTGAGGTGACAATGCCTTTTGCGCCGTACGCTTTATAAGTGGAGCACATGACTTCGCCGAACGTGGCGGAAGCCGTTGGTTCGTCGATGTCCTGATAAACGATGACGGGTGCACCAGGCAGCGATTCGAATGCAGCGACCTGGGCATCAAGGCCCGAATAAACATCGCCACTGCGTGGTGGTGCCATGCTGCGGAATGTGGAAGTGAGTGCATAGCCGACCATGGGAGGCATCTTGGGAAAACAGGCTTTGATCGAATCGTTCATATAGCCGGTATTGCGGGGGCGAATGTTCCAGAGTTCGATGACATTACAAACCGTGGGTGTATCATACTTGGCGAGTTCTTCGAGGGCTGCTGTGGAGAGACCTTCTGTGGTGGTAGACATGAAATTCTTTCTGTGGGTGTAGGTGTTAGAGTTACGGGTTAGTGTTGTAAGTTCTTGTCATGATCTTTCAAAAACGGGTGCCAGATTATTTTGACTGTCAAAGGTAAGCTCAAAGGGACCAGAGATCATTTCCAGATCGTCGCGTTCGTTGATTTCATCCAGATACGCTTCGCTGACAATGACCTCGCTCAGTTCGAGTGTGTCAGAAATCTGTACGAGGCGGCTTTGTTCCGGCGAAACCAGACCGATGGTTGTTAAAGCGGCTTCGATGGCTTCTCTATCTGTTTCGTAGACCAAAGGGACCATGGCTGAAGTCGGGTGACTACCAGTATTAGCGTTAATACGAGTAATTTTCCAGTCAATGCTGTCGACGGTGCGTTGATTGGTGAATTCGGCTAAACCGATTCCCAGAGCATTGCCGTGTGTTTCCTCTGTAAGACTGCGTACCATAATTCGTTTTACGGCAACGTTGTCGTGTTCGGTGGCAGCGTGATCATTGTGCTTGCGGCCGATGACACACGCATCCATGCCCGACCCGCTGATATTTTTTCCAATCCGATCGACAATCAGAAAGTCGGTCCTGGTGAAGGGAAGTCGTGGCAGCCAGTCGCGGGCGATGCACAACAGTGCTTTTTCTCGTTCGTAAAACTGTTCGGGCGGAATTGCTTCGATCAGACCGGTTTCGTCGTACGAGTTTTCGATGATCGCCAATCCGCCGATGATGGAGCATTTTTCCAGGATCGACTTTCCAACCGCCTTGATGATTTCTTCAAAGCTGAGGTCTTCGATGGCACGATGATAAATTTTCGCGCCTTCATGTTTTCCCAGACCGATGAGCATCATCTTATGCAGACCGGATTCGATATCGCCGACGAATCGGGTATGCGGTTTGACGCGACCACAAATCAGTACGTGATCTGCTTCATAGGCGTTTTTATCAAAATGCACGGGAATGCCATGCGAGGTGGTGTCGACAATAACCGTTTCCATGGACGAACGGATTTCGACACCCATGCTTTCTTCGGTGATTCCATAGGAGGCGATAACGTCGGTTTGTCCTTCAGCCGTCCCGCCGCCATGGCTTCCCATAGCGGGTACAATAAAAGGGACCGCTTCCAGTGATTTGAGATAATCGATTGTGGTTTTGATGATCAAATCGATATTTGCAATACCACGACTGCCGACAGTTATGGCGACAGTTTCCCCCGGATTGACTATTTTCCCTAAATTGATTTTCGAAAGTTCTGACTGGACGGTCTCGGCTACGTTCTCAATCCGTGAAGACTGGAAGTTTTGGCGAATTCGGTAAGCCTTGGGAAGGGCCATATTCATTGTCTTGCTTTGGTTTCTCAAAGAGTCATTCAAAATTAAGGCTCCGGGAAGGTTCTGGGAAGGTCCCGGATTTCGATCTCTGTCTGATTATGAAGAGTCTGTTATTGTATGGAATCCGTGTGTGGTTTCGCTACATAACCAGCGGTTCCCTGTTAAAATTCTTTCGAATGCAGGTATTTTATCAAATGAAAACATGCCTGTATTTTGTCACTGAATAAGAAATGTCTTGTTCTAAAGTGTTAATTTCGCTAAGTTAACGATCCTGATTTTCAATCAGAAATCAGGAAGTCGAAACTGGAATTCGGGCCTTGATGCTGCAGGGAAGCAGGTATGCGAAAAAAATTTTGAACGGGTGATCTTTGCCGTTTCTGTTTGTGTATTGGGTAGTGTTTTATTTGTGCAGGGGATTCTTTATTTGAAGGACCTTGGTTTTTCAAATGAGTCCTCTCTGGTTTCAGTCGCCATTGAACGACCGCTGCTCAACAAATCGACTGATGATTCAGATGAGTTGTATTTAGAACATGACTCTGAAGAACCTTCCTTTTTATCAGATCGAGCTCTGGATCCTGTAGAACTGGCATTAGCCGAATCGGACGTCGAAGGTTCGGCTGAATCTTCAGATAAAGCATCTCTGGTCAAGGGGCCGGTATTAAAGTTACCAGAGACTGAACCGCAACCACGTCTCTCTGTAGAAGCGAAAAAGCCGAGGTTGCCTGCGTTGTTGAATCCGAAAGCGGAATTCCATCAGACACCCGGACCCTTGATGCCTCCCTTGAATGCCGAGCCTCTGCAGGGTTCGCGTCGAAATTCGAAAGCCAGGCAAGACCAGGTGACACGTTCGATCATCAAAGATCATCTGCCTGATGCCTCCCGGGAAGAGCGGGAAATCTGGTTCGAAGAGCTGCAAGGCGTGCCGCACAAGGTTGCTTCCGACCTGCTGACAATACGAAAACTCTTACAACCCAGAAGTGTAACACCGCGAAGTGTCTTGATTGAACCGGACAAAAAGTTGTCACAAGCACTTCCCGGTTTTGAAGTCGTTTCACCTCAGCAACCTCTGGTTGCGTTGACAGGTCCCAATCCAGATCAGACCGGTTTCATCGGATTTTCTTCGAAAGCAGACCGGGATGAATTAATGCAGCGTTTAAGACCGACAGTTGACGCTTTACGATTATCACGCGATGTGATTGTGAATAATATTGCCAATGCGGGAACCATTGGTTTTAAACGTTCGTATGTGGAATTTGAGTCTTTACCTTATGATTATGTGAAGACACCAGCCAGCGAAGAATCAGAAACAGCGCCTCCGATAGCGGTTGGCATGGGTAGTCAGGTGCTGCAGACCAGGATCATTCAAGCGGAAGGCGAGTTGATCAAAACCGGTCGCCCTCTGGACGTTGCCATTGAAGGGCAGGGGTTTCTGCAGATTCAGTCTGGGGAGAAAACGCTTTTTACCCGTACCGGTCGATTTATCCTGGATCAAGAGTTTCGACTTTGTATTCGTGGTTCACAAACAAATTATCTGATTGAACCTGTGATTCAACTTTCTTCCGAAGCCCATTCAATTCAAATTACGGAATCCGGAGTTGTGAAGGCAGTGGTGCCTGATACGAATCAGGAGAAAGAGCAGACCATGGGACAACTTTTGATTGCTGTTTTTGCTGATGCAAGTGAACTGTTTCCGAGGGAGGCCTGTTTGTTCGAAGCAACGCCTCGTTCCGGTGTGCCCCGGATTGTGACACCCGGAAAAAAAGGGGCCGGCATTATGCAGGCTGGTTATCTGGAATCGTCTAATGTATCCATCACCGAAGAGCTGGTTGAACTGGCTTCGATCAAACAGCGTCTGGATGCGTTAAAGACGGTTTATATGACTGAGCCTGACAAACCGATTCAAGCAGATCTGGGTCTGCCTGCAGAACAGATTGCCAAACCCGGGGCTCAGCAACTCGAACGATCAAGACGTCCGGTCCTGAAGTGACTGCAGAACATTGCACCTGCAATGAAATTCGGTTACGAAAAGATCTCTTTCAGTGCATTGTGTCGATGAAAAAACCCTTCGTCGAACAGATCGAGTAGTTTGGATTCGGTAATTAAAAAACCGAGCAGTCCTCCCGGCGGTTCAAATTCCAGGCGATCGATGACCGTCACCTGATTATCGCCGCTGGGAACGACGTGATGTTCGTGAATATAATGCTTAAGGGGGCCTGAAATTTGTTTCTCGGTGTAGAGTGTCGGTGCTTCGAAAACCGTGATTTCATGAGTGCCTTCCTGTACCTGACCGAATCCTTGAATCCGGAATTCCAGAATGGCGCCCTGATGTATTTTGTCCGGTTTTTTGGTAAATGACAGTCCTGTATCAGGCGGGCTGATCTTCAGGATATTTTCTGTATCGATAAGAAAATCAAAGATTTGTTCGGGTGTTCCGGTTAACTCTACGCTGGCTTCAAAGTTAGCCATAGTGTCTCTCTTTCGACATTTGACGCTGATAAATATACTACGTGATTACATTGCTGGTATTTGAAAGGATTCAGAATACTGGGTACTGAGTGTATCCTAGCTAACTATTTCTGAAATAACGAGTCACCCGAATAAGAGTCTCATGTAGTTTTGAGTGAGGCGGAATGTTCTCACGAGATGAATTGATTATGCAGTTTTCGACGGAAATCTTAAAACAGTGCTGGTTTTTGTCTGGTCCGACCGCTTGCGGGAAGACGGAACTCAGCCTGTTGCTGGCAGAACATTTAAATGCAGAGATTCTGGCTTTAGATTCGATGTCAATCTATCGCGGGATGGATATCGGGACTGCGAAGGCGTCGCGCGAAGATCAGGAACGGGTTCCGCATCATCTGATTGATATCATCGACCTGCATGAAGAGTATAGCGTATCCGAGTATATGGCAGCGGCTGAAACATGTTGCCAGCAGATCATTGAGCGAGGACACGTTCCACTGTTTGTTGGAGGCACTGGACTTTATCTGAGAGCAATATTAAGGGGCGTTTTCGATGGACCTTCGGCCGACTGGGAATATCGACGAGAGTTGGACGAGGTTGTGGAAACGAAGGGGATCGCGGAATTACACAATCGTCTGGCGGCCGTTGATCGTGAATCGGCAGAGAAGTTACACCCGAACGATGTACGGCGTGTGATTCGGGCGCTTGAAGTCCATCATGTCACAGGCACGCCTTTGTCGGCGCAACATCAAGAAGGAGCGTTGCCTGAAGCGGAACGCCCGGAACACATCTACTGGTTATTTCCGCCTCGCGACTGGTTGCATTCACGCATTAATCGACGCGTTGACCAGATGCTCGAAGAAGGATTACTGGATGAAGTGCGACAGTTAAATTCGGTGAAACCACCCATGAGTCGTACCGCGCGGCAGGCTCTGGGCTATAAGGAACTCATTGATTACCTGGAAGAGCAGTGTACCTTCGAAGAAGCGGTTGAGATGCTGAAGCAGCGAACACGTCAATTTGCCAAGCGGCAGCATACCTTCTTGCGCAGTATCAAAGAATGCGAGGCAATCGAATTCGATGCCGAAGATCAAGCGGCTGATTTGCTGCAGAAAATTCTGAATAGACCGCAAAACTGATTTTTTTCTACCACGAAAGACTCAAAAAAACACGAAAGTGCAAGCATTGATATGTGAGAATTAAAATAAACCAGGTTTTTACTTGCTTTGTTTTCAAGTTGTTTTTTAAAGACGGTACCTTATCAATGAATTATAAATTTCTTCAAGAATTACAGATTGTAAATATATGGTTTTGATTTTTCGTGGCTTTAGTGCTTTTCGTGGTAGTAAAAATTGAAAATAGAGTGAGCGTCTGATTATCGTCAAGTCTTTGGTGATTCATACTACAAATCGTTTCACTGTTGCTTTGGGATAACAGCCAAAGTTAACTAGCAGACCGAGTTTCATTTCGCTTGCTTTGAGGTAATTAAGAATCTGTGACTGATGAGCGGGTGCGATTTCTTTGACTGCCTTGAGTTCCACAATGACAGAATCAAAACAGACCAAATCCGGTTGATAACTCTGCTGAAGGATGGAGCCTTTGTAGAAGAGCCGCAACTCTGGTTGAGCGACAAAGGGTATCTTGCGAATTTGTAGTTCGCGCTCTAAGCATTCCTGATAAACGGCTTCCAGGAAACCTGACCCCATTTCGCGGTAGACTTCAAAGACAGCTCCCTGAACTGCATAACATTCATCTTTGAAAATAATTTCGTTCATATATTTTTTATTTACTACCACGAAAGACACGAAAAGCACGAAAGTGCAAGCATTGATTTAATGAGATTAAAATGAACCAGACTTTTTTTCTGCGGTATGGTCAGAATAAATTTCAAACCCGGCATCTTTCAAAGATTTATAAATCTCTTCAAGAATTACAGATTGTAAAAATATGGTTTTGATTTTTCGTGTCTTTAGTGCTTTTCGTGGTAGTAAAATTTGAAAATAGTGTGAGCGTCTGATTTATAGTAATATCTTTCGTGGCAGGAAATTAATTCTGCGGAATTTCGCGATAGGGTTTGTGTTGCTGGTATAGTTTTAAGCGCTCTTCGGATTGCTGGATTAATATTTTACGCATCGTGGGGACTTCTTTTTGCAGTGCGAGAGATTTTTTGCTGGCTTCGATGGCTTTGTCGAATTTTCCCTCAGCCGCGTAGAGTGCAGCCAGTGATTGATATAGTTGCCAGTTTTTTTTGGATGATAATTTTTCGGCTTGAACTAAATCGGATTTTGCTTTTTTTAGATCGATGAAGTTGGGGTTAGAAGCGGTAGATCTTAACCACGCTCGACTGCGGTATGCGGACGTGTATTCCGGTGAAATCTGTATCGCTTTATCCAGGTCTTGCAGTGCTAAAGAGTAATTGCCAAGTTTTCGATAACAGATTCCGCGCGAGCGATAGGCGGAGCGATACTTTGGATTTAACCTGATCGCTGTATTATAGTTTTGAATCGCCTGTTCGAAGTGATCTTTGTTTTGGTTAATGAGCCCGACCCGATAATTCGTGTAGGTGTCTTTCGGATCAATTTCGAGCGATTTTTTATAGTCCTTCATTGCCGCATCGTAATTGTTTTGCGCGTAATAGCTGTCGCCGCGTCTGGTGAATGCATCGGCATAAGTTGGCACCAATTGAATCGCGGTATCAAAATCTTTGATGGCTGAATCGTAGTCTTTGATTTTATTGTATGACAGCCCTCGGTTTTTGTAATAGATTGCTTTTTGGGGATTAAGGCGAATTGCGTTTGTGTAATCTTTGATTGCTTCAGATCTTTTGGAAACTCCAGCCAGCAACACAGCCCGATTGTTGTATCGCGTTGCCGAGTTGGGATCGAGCTTGATTGCTGTGTTCATATCATTGAGGGCGTTTGTGCGTTTGCCTAATTTGCTATAAATATTTGCTCGTGAATCATAGGTCTTGGCTGAGTTGGGATTGAGTCGAATTGATTCGTTCAAATCATTTAACGCAGATTGATACTTCTTCGTGAATCGGAAAGCGTCTCCCCGAAACCGGTAGTTACTGGCGGTCGGGTTGGTCCGAATTTGATCGGTGTAGTATTGAATTGCCTGATCAATCGTTTTCGCGTCGGAAGCCTTGATCCAGCCAAGAGTGCCTTGATGATTGACCCAGTACCAGGGACCTTTGATATCCTTAATGGTGACGGCAAAACCTTCGTGTAACGTTTTCAGTCTGGTACCTTCTACTTTAAGGTCGGTTTTATTCGTCGTAACAAGAACCCGTTCCCCTTTCTTTTGAGCCCATATGTTTGAAGGTGTCAAAATGAAAATAAGCAGACAAATAAGGATATGAGTTTTCATGAGAGTTCCTTACGTTGAGCAAAAAGTCGATTGGATATGATTGATTCCGGTGGCAGTATATGAATATACATCGCCTGATTTATCGATACGATAAGCTTTTCAAAGTAGACAAAATAGAATCCACATAGGATTCCAGACTTGTGGTGCATTATATCAGTATGTCAATTTTGTGGTCGAGGTTCGATCTCAGGTTGCCATTATTGGTGAGTTTTCATGGTTTTCGATACACAAGGGAAACGTTCGTTGTCGAAAAATCTTCCTCAGATTCTGCTGGTAACCAGTTTTTTCTGTATGGTGGCTAAGTTGTCAGGAACTCTCTATAGTATCTGGCAGAGTCTTCGTCGGCATTTCTGCTTTAAAAGCGGCTAGACCGGCAGTTGTTTGATCGTTTGTTTTCACCCTGTTCATTTCAATAATGTGTGTGATTTATGATGACTGATGAGAAAGTGTTAATTCAAGTAGGCCACAGTCCTGATCCGGATGACGCCTTTATGTTCCATGCTTTGGCGAATGATAAAATCGAAACGGGTAAGTATCGATTTACTCATGAGTTACAGGATATTGAAACGCTCAACCAGCGGGCCTTCAATGCGGAGCTGGAGCTGACCGCGGTCAGTCTACACGGCTATGCCTATCTGACTGATACCTATGCCATCTGTTCGTGTGGTGCTTCGATTGGTGATCAATATGGTCCGATGGTTGTCGCTCGCGAGAACTGGAGCATTGATGATCTGCGTGGCAAAAAAATCGCTATTCCCGGCAAACTGACAACCGCATTTCTGACTTTGAAATTATTGCTGGGCGATGATTTTGAATATGAAGTTCATCCGTTCGACGAGATTCTGAATCTGGTAGAGCAGGAAAAATTTGACGCCGGTCTGATCATTCACGAAGGACAGCTGACGTATGGCAATCAGGGATTGAAGCTGGTTGTTGATCTGGGGCAATGGTGGTATGAAGATACCGGTTTGCCTTTGCCACTGGGTGCGAATGCCATTCGTAAAGATATGGGCCAGGAAATGATGGACGAAGTCACGGCCATTTTGAAACAGAGTATTCAGTACGGGCTGGAACATCGGGATGAAGCCCTCGATCATGCTTTGAAGTATGGACGTGATCTGAACCGGGGAAGTGCCGACAAGTTTGTAGGCATGTATGTGAACGACTGGACCCTGGATTTTGGTGAACGGGGACGTGAAGCGGTAGCAACATTGCTGAACCGTGGATATGAAGCCGGCGTGATTCCGAATCCTGTGAAATTAGAATTTATTGGTTAACACTCAATTACGCGTGCGTGGTTGATTCATCGATATAGAGAAGGTGGTATGTGATGAGTGAAGCAAACTCATCCCGGTATTTTCAGGAACTGTTCGGTCTGTCAGGTAAGACAGCAGTCGTGATAGGCGGGACCGGAGTTCTGGGTGGCGCGATTGCCGATGCATTGGCTCACGCGGGCGCGCATGTGGTTGTCGTTGGTCGTAATGCCGAGAATGGTGCAGCGCGTGTGCAGCAGATTGAGAAACAGCAGGGAAGTGCCGAGTTCTTTGCTGCCGACTCAACCAGCCGCACCGATCTGGAAACAATTGTTGAACACTTGAAAGCCAACGGGCAAACGCCGGATATTCTGGTCAATGGAGCCGGGATCAATGCGGCGACTCCGTTTCTGGAAATCAGCGACGAAGAGTGGGAACGCATTTTTCGCGTGAATCTGTTGAGTGTGAAGGTGGCCTGCCAGGTGTTTGGCCAGGCGATGCTTGATCAGGGAGTTTCCGGTTCGATCATCAATATTGCTTCGATGAGTGCGATTACTCCTTTATCCCGCGTCTTCACTTATTCTGCTTCCAAAGCGGCTGTCTTGAATCTGACGCAAAATCTGGCGCGTGAATGGGCGGAACGAGGAATTCGAGTGAACGCACTTTCTCCCGGTTTCTTTCCTGCAGAGCAAAATCGAAAAGTGCTGACTCCCGAGCGCGTGGCCAGTATCCTGAATCATACGCCTGCAAATCGGTTTGGTGATGCAGATGAGTTAGCAGGGGCAGTGCTGTTGATGGCTGCCGGTAAAGCGGGGAGCTTCATCACGGGGTCCAATATCGCCGTCGATGGTGGTTTTTCCTGCATGACAATTTGATTTCAGCGAAGTGGCCTGATGATTTCAGTTAGAGCTGCTTTTGAAATATATGGTTAAGGAGCACGCCGCTTTGGATGCGATCCCGATTGAACCTGGTCAACGCTACCTGACTCGTATCAATCCGAAACGCATTCCGCATATTTTTACCGATATCCTGATTATAGGTGGGGGGATAGCAGGCTCGCGTGCTGCTCTGGAAATCGATCCTCGTCTGGAAACGATCATCGTTAACAAAGGAAAAGTGACTCAGTCCAACAGTGCTTATGCACAAGGCGGAATCGCCGGTGTTCTGGATCCACTGGACAATATTTCCAATCATATCGCCGATACTCTGGCGGCTGGGAAAGATCTTTGTGATCGCAGTCTGGTCGAGCGTGTTTGTCGTGAAGCGCCGCAGCATATTCAGGAGCTGATCGAGATTGGTGCTGATTTCGATACTCGAGATGGGAAACTTGCTCTGACCAAAGAAGGAGGGCACAGCCATCGTCGTGTGGCACATGCACTGGGTGATGCGACAGGAAAAGAGATCATGCGTGCGATGGTTCTGGCTGTTCAAAGCCGGCCTTCAGTTCAGACCTGGACGAAAACACCTACCATTGATCTTGTCACAGAAGAGGGAAAGTGCCGTGGTGCGATTATCTGGAATCGTTATCATGGCAAGTCTCTGATCTGGGCGAAACAAGTCATTCTGGCAACGGGTGGAGCCGGCTGTCTGTTTCGCGAGTCGACCAATCCACCACTGGCGACGGGCGACGGCCATGCGCTGGCATTTCGAGCGGGTGCCTCACTGCAGGATATGGAGTTTATGCAGTTCCATCCGACAGTACTCTATATTGCCGGCGGTGCACGCTATCTCATTTCCGAAGCGGTGCGCGGCGAAGGCGCCTATTTGAGAGATTGCAATGGTGTGCGGTTTATGTCCGAATATCATTCCGATCTGGAACTGGCACACCGCGATATCGTGAGTCGTGCGATTACCGACCGGATGCAAAAAACAAATCATTCGTGTGTGTATCTCGATTTGACCCATCTGGAGAAATCGCTGGTGAAAGAGCGGTTCCCCAACATCAGCAAAGTCTGCGCAAGCTTCGGACTGGATCTGTCGAAAGATCAGATCCCTGTCCGCCCGGGGGCGCACTATATGATCGGCGGCATCAAAACCGACATGCAGGCGCAGACTTCGGTTCCCCATCTCTGGGCTGCCGGGGAAGTCACTTCGACAGGCCTGCATGGCAGTAACCGCCTGGCGTCCAACAGTCTGCTGGAAGGATTGATCTTCGGTGCTGCAGCCGGACAAGGTGCATCAGAAGCGGCGTTCAATCAGCCTGATCAGTATTCGGCATCGTTACTTCCGGAGTGGGATAGCAAGAAGCGTTCGGACGATGACCTGAACAGCAAGGATTTGAGAAATTCGCTGGCCAGTCTGATGTGGCGTGATGTGGGGATCACCCGCAGTGCCGACACACTACAAAATGCGAAGGACAAAGTCGATTTCTGGAACCGCTATGTCGTGGATCGTGAATTCAAAACACCTGACTGGCTGGGAACTGCAGAACATGCTGCTGGTTTCACAGTTGATGATTGCGTCTGCCATTGAACGTCGAGAAAGTCGTGGCGTGCATTATCGCAGTGATTTCCCGGAAACCGACCCGGCATTTCAAAAACATATTTCGGTGATTTCACCGCATCGATAAACTGATAGCGAAAGGGGACTTTTCATGCTGCCTGGAATGAAACTGTTTGATTTAACCGGTCGTGCTGCCATTATTACCGGCGGTTCCAAAGGACTAGGTTCAGCGATGGCCGAAGGTCTGGCTTCAGCGGGAGCCGATCTGCTGCTGATCAGTCGTAATCAGGGAGAAGTCGAAGAGACGGCGGATCGCATTCAAAGTGATTACGGAAAGCGCGTCATTGGAATGCAGGCTGATGTGACAGACGTGGATCAGGTAGCAGCCATGACAGAACGGGCGATGTCAGAGTTTGGAAAGATTGATATTCTGATCAACAATGCGGGCATTAATATGCGTGGGCCGATTGATGAATTAACGCTGGAAGAATTTCAGGAAGTCCAGAATGTGAATGTAACCGGGCCCTGGTTATGTACCAAAGCGGTTGTGCCTCATATGAAGCAGGCGAATTATGGCCGAATTGTGAACCTGGCCAGCACTCTGGGATTAGTGGGAATGGCAAATCGGACGCCTTATACTTCGAGTAAAGGCGCTATGGTTCAAATGACGCGGGCGTTGGGGATTGAGCTTTGCGAGTATGGAATCACCTGTAATGCGATCTGTCCGGGACCATTTCTGACGCCGATGAATGAACCGTTTGCCGAAACGGAAGAGATCAAGAAATTCATCGTCGGCGCGGTGGCAATGAACCGCTGGGCGCGGATGGAAGAAATCCAGGGGGCGGCCATCTTCTTGGCCAGCGATGCTTCGAGTTATATGACGGGCAGTATGGTGACTGTCGACGGTGGATGGACTGCACGCTGAACAGGTTAGAGATGATATGAGTTCTGATGTGAAACCGGAATTTGCTGGCTCTGTTAAAAAGCACAAACGGGTTCTCGTCCGTCGTATTCTCGTTGCCGCATTGATTGTTGTTTGTGCTGCGATTGCCTATTCATTTTTTCTGGTATTTCGATTTCATATGGCCGTTGGTGCCTTTCAAAAACAAAAGGCAGAATTGCTGGTTAGTTATCAGAATGATCGGGGAGAAACAATACTCGAAAAGTATGGCGCAACACCGGGTCCCTCTTTTCTTCCTGCTCCTTTATTCCGCTATCATCGTTCAATTTACTTAATCTTTTTGACCAATCAACCTCAAAGCAATCCTGAAGAGATCAATGAGCTCTTCGGACTGCTTCAACGGAGTTTCATAAGTTGAAAGAACTGTACTTAGTGGGTTTTCTGATCGATCAGGAAAGAGCCGCTGCACTCTCACGTGCCTCAAATTTGCATATGGTATTTCTCGAACGTTGCCAGATTCAAAAATCGTGTTTAGAGCCGATATTGAATCGAGAGGGACTCACAAATGTTTATTTATCAGGCTCTGATTTTGAGGAAGAAGAGCTCAAAGTATTGAATCAAGGTTCAGTAAAAGCGTCATTAACCAGCTTAATGTTATCCAATTGTGATGTGACGGATCAAAGTGCCTCTCTGATATCTCAGTGTCAGAATCTGGAATTCCTGGAGCTGGACGGAACACAAATTACAGATCGAGGATTAAAGCAACTGGCCCGGCTCCCGAAACTCAGATATTTGAACCTGGATCATACTTCTGTCACCGATTCCGGGGTGTCCCATCTGTCGTCGGTATCGCATTTGGAGGAACTCAGTCTGAGTAACACGAGTGCATCGGACGCCGTCCTGGAATCGCTCAAGCATGATATTCCTGCATTGCGGATATCAGATGACTGACTGCAGCGAACACTCATATAGTACATCCTCTATTTTCCAGTCAGTTACTCCGATGTACTTTCAATCATAATTTGCTTAAGTGTTTTAATCGGAACCTGGGACGTTCATCCAGTTTGGAAAGGGGCCATTTTATGATTCCTCTTCGTCATCAAGGTGTTATCTGACCTAATTTTATAGAGACTCCATCTTACGGCCTGCTGTGAAAAACTGTCATTTCAGGCACAGACAGAAATTTTATGATGAACAATCAGCTCCCAAAATATTGATCGTTGACGATTCAGAGCTGATACGACAGTATTCTGACCAAAGCATTGACTCAAGATGGTTATGAAATCCATACTGCCGCCGATGGTGAAGAAGGTCGCCAGAAAATCCATGAACTGAAACCGGATCTGGTTCTGCTGGATGTCGAAATGCCAGTCCTGGATGGTTTTGCGGTGCTACGTGAGGTGCATGCCAACTACAAGGTGGAACAAATCGCCGTCATTATGGTGACCTCTCAAAGCGATGGTAAAGGAATTACCCGCGGCACTGAGGAAGGGGCCTTCGATTACATTCCCAAGCCGGCAACCGACTCCGAAATCAAAGCACGGGTTCGAAACGCGATTCGCGCCATTCAGTTACTTCGTGAACAAAAAACGCTGAGGAAAGAAGCGGAAGCAGCCAGCCAGTCCAAAAGCGCCTTTCTGGCAAATATGAGCCACGAGATCCGGACTCCGATGACGGCGATACTGGGATATACAGAAATTCTGGAGCTGGAGGCAAAGTCGCACCAGATGCCGGAATTGTTTATGGAATCTCTGAAGATCATTAAACGCAATGGTGGACATTTAACCGATTTGATCAATGACATTCTGGATCTGTCAAAAATCGAAGCGGGTAAATTAGACATCGAGTCCATTGCATGCAGTCCGCAGAAGATCGTCGAAGAAGTACTGGATCTGGTCCAGGTCAGAGCGGAAGCCAAAGGCTTGAAGCTGGAAGCCCGTTTTCAGTTTCCTTTGCCTGTGACAATTCAATCTGACCCGACACGCATCAGACAGATTCTGATTAACCTGATCGGCAATGCCATCAAGTTTACAGAAGTCGGTACGATTACTCTGGAAACATCGCTTATGGAGCGTGGTGGTGCGGAACCTTTGATTCAGTTTTCGGTAATCGACTCCGGCATTGGGATGAGCGAGGCACAGTTATCGAATCTGTTTCGTCCGTTTACTCAAGCTGATTCATCGACATCCCGAAAGTATGGTGGAACAGGACTAGGGCTGACAATCTGCAAGCGACTGGCAGGAATACTGGGTGGGGATATTCAGGTTACAAGCGAGCAGAACAAAGGTTCCCGATTTAGTGCCACGATTCAGACAGGAAGTCTGACAGGTGTTCAAGTAATAGAAACATTAACACAAAACTCTCAGCAAGAGGTTCAAAAGCAGCTACAGGCACAAGCTGAACTGCCTGCTGTTGATGAATTGACACTGGCAGGGAAAACAGTGCTCCTGGCCGAAGATGGACCTGATAATCAAAAGCTCATCGAGTTTATTCTGAAAAAAGCAGGTGCCGAAGTGACACTGGCAGAGAATGGTGAAGTGGCGTATCGGAAAGCCATTGAAGCAATGGAATCGCGCTGCCTGTTTGATGTGATTTTGATGGACATGCAGATGCCGATTATGGATGGTTATGAAGCCACTCAGCAAATTCGCAAATATGGTTATCCAGGACACATAATTTCATTGACCGCGAACGCCATGGAAGGAGATCGTGAGAAATGTATCAGTGCCGGTTGCAATGATCACATGACGAAACCCATCGATCGCAGAAAACTGGTGCATATGATCGCCAGCATCTGTCAATGTGAGACAAGCGTTAAATGAAAGCAGAAATCGGCTGGCTGGCAGCAACTTTAATCGACACAGGGTTTTACAAACGCACTAATCCAGATAGGGGACAAGTCGTTTCTTCGCTTCTTTTAAAGCATTCGCATAAACGTCCTGCATTTTTACTGGTACGCCGCCTTTTGCTTTGCTGATATCAGCGGCCGTCATGAACGTATAGATTTCGATGGACTCTGCATTCGATACCGGAGGTTTACCCGTTCGGAAAAATTTGACGACTTCAACCAGTAACGGTTCATAGCCGCTGAAACTGCCGATCTGTGCAATTCCTTTTGTTCCAAAAGCGGTACCACCATAGCCCCCTTGATAGCCGTTGTTTGCTTTGCGGCGTCCTCGAAACGTGCCAATTTTTCCTGCTTTCCACGTCCCAACAGCAAGGTCTGTGTTGGGTGTATTCACGCGGATTACAGATTCACAGCCCGGCCCCATAATCGTATACATGGTTTCGACGCCATGAATTCCATACCAGTAGAAATCGGGATGAGTTGATTCCACGGGACAGGGGCTATAGGCATCGCAGCCGACAATTTCACCAATCGACCCGCTGCGAATTTTCTTGGCGCCATCGGTATAGCGTAGAGAAGAAGAACTGAATACAGGAGTTTTGTAGTGCTTAGCCGCTTCAATAATGGCAATCACATCGACCAGGTCACCGGCAATGGGTTTGTCCACAAATAACGGTTTGCCTGCTTTAAGTACAGGAATGGCTTGTTCCAGATGAACGCGACCATCGTTGCTCTCCAACAGGACGGCATCGACTTTGGAAAGTAATTCTTCGATAGAGGGAACGATTTCCACACCCTGCAGCTTCACCTGTTCGACAATTTTGGGAACGCTTTCCACGCTCTCTTTAATATCACGGCTGCCTTTGGGGTACGCGGCGACCACTTTACACGTCTTAAATTCTTCGTATCTGGTTTTTGCGTTGTTCAGAATTTTTGAGAAGTTGCTGGCATGGGAAGTGTCGCAACCGATGATGCCAATCCGCAGTGTTTTTGTTTCTTCTGCAAAACTGAGATTCCAGGAACACAGACAGAACAAGATGATCAAACTGAACTGAGAAGCGAGGCAGCGATGTGGTGATTTCATTATTTAAAATTCTCCAAATTCAGAGTCATCGGTAAATTCCATAAATTCATAGACAGCATCATCGATCAGAACGAATACCACTTTCAAATTTTCCATCGCCTGAAAGGGACCAAGCAGAATTTCTGCACCTGCCAGTTCTTTTTCGAGATCAGGAACTTTAAAGGCAATATGCGGCTGGTTACGAACAGGGCCCGTTACGGGAGTATCAGGCTCGAATCGCAAATATTCAATTTTGTAAGGGTGTTCGTTTGGGTTGGTGACATAGACCTTCGTCTCTTCAACGTAGATTTCATTGGGTTGTGGCTCGTCGGTAATGACGCCAACGTGATGAAACTGTCGCATTGAGATTCCTTTGAACATTCAGGTTGAAAGCTGTTGACTGCGGGCAGGGGCACCTCTGAGACGTTAATTCTACTTATATTAATCCGTCTGTTCAAATGGGTATGGATGAAATGTTGCATTAATACAACACGTCGGCCTGACAACCGTCAAAATTACATTGCGTTCGATACGAAATTGAGACGTCATCAATAAAATCTTGTAATTACCTGTGCCCTTTTGTCAGAATACTAATTTCATGCTCTCGTTGATTACAGGGTAATGAGTCTGCCCCGTTTGCTTCTGCCACTCCATTAAAAACTTTGAGCCAGTTTTCTGTGAAGAATATTCCATTGATCACGAGCTGAAATGAATAACCTGATTCCCTTGATTATCGTGTGCTGTTCCATTGCGATTGCAGTATTTTGCAAGCAATTAACAACAAAATTTGTAAAAGCTGTCTGGTCTGTGTTGCGCAAATTGTCTCATCGTGTTGTGGGAGGTGTATTGTTTTTTGTAATCCTCACTTTCGCGATCGAATTATTTTATGGGTTATGTATTCATTTTCCCTATCCGATTATTCATGATGAAAATGCTTATGTGCTTGCGGCTGATACATTTGCTTCAGGTCGACTTACTAATTCGACACACCCTTTATGGGAGCACTTTGAAAGTTTCCACATTATTCATCAGCCCTCATATCAATCTAAGTATCCTCCTGCGCAAGGCGCTTTTCTTGCTGTGGGGCAAGTTTTATCTGGTTATCAGATTGTCGGTTCCTGGATCGCATTGGCAGCGGCCAATGGTGCTGTCTTCTGGATGCTTTGTGGTTGGGTTCCAGGAAGATGGGCCGTGTATGGTGGCCTTTTAGCGACTCTCAATTCTTCTTTTTTGATTATGTGGGGGCAAAGTTTTTGGGGCGGCCAGGTTGCTTTGCTGGGCGGTGCACTTTTGTTTGGAGCTTACCCACGTTTAAAGAAAAAACCACAAGCGATTACAGCCGTCACTTTGGCAATTGGATTAGTGATACTGGCGAATAGTCGGCCTTATGAAGGGCTTTTAGCAGCTGTCCCGATGGCCATTGCTCTCTTGTGCTGGCTGTTCGGTCAACAAAAGCCGGGCTGGTCAGTTGCCGCTACGCGGATTGTGATTCCCATGCTTGTGATCATAATACCTGCTTTTTTATGGATGGGATATTATAACTATCGAGTCACTGGAAATTCGTTGAAGTTTCCCTACCAGGTATGGGTCGATCAATACTATCCCGCGTCAATCAACGGACTCATCTTTTCTGCAAAAAAAGAAGCGACCAGGAAACAGCCTCCCCGAATCATCTATGGTTACGACATTGATGGCAACCACTCAGAATCAAAATTTGAACTTCAATCGAAATCAGTTCCATTCAGCCTAATGACCAAATTATTGAAGTTTGATTTAATGTATACGGGATCGTATGCAGTCGGACTGGTATGCTGCTTTGGTGTCTGTTCATTTTTCAGGAATCGTGAGAATTTATTTGTTCTTTTCATATCGCTTTTACTCATTGTGTCCACAGTTGTTCAAGCGACATCAGGGCATCCGCATTACATTGCCCCGATAGGATGTTTACTGATTTTATTGCAAATCCAATGCTTAAGGTATGTGTATCAGTGGAAAAAGAACTGGCGTCCTGTTGGTCGCATGCTATCTGTAACCGTACTTATATTAACGGCTCTGACAACAATCACATCTTTTGCACAGTCTGGGAAACCAACTCTTCGATCGGCCGTGTATCGCTGGGCTGCTGAGAAACAACAAATATTGAATCAACTCGCTGGTATGGAAGGAAAACATCTGATTCTGGTTCAATACAATCGCGATCACATCTATCATAATGAATGGGTCTATAATCGAGCAGATATCGATAATTCCAGGGTGATTTGGGCTCGTGTATTAGAATCGGAAAAAAACACAAAGTTGATGAACTACTTTAAAGATCGTTCTGTCTGGATCATTGAAGCAGATAATCCAAAAGTCGAATTGAAACCATATCGTAGAAAACAGACATGAATCTACTTTTATGAATTCGGCTCAACTGATATCTGACTGAAGGTTTAATAAAATCAGAAAAAGTGACGACGAACTAATAATATATGAAATGTCGTCAACAAAAATCTGATCAATGCAGTATAGTGCCTGTTCAAGATATGTTTTGTTTTTATACATCCATTGAAAAAAGAATCAGTGCAGATCGTGTTTCGGAATTGCAGTACCTTAATTTTTGAAGTCACAATATCATGAATATGGTTTCCTTAGATCAGAAATCCGAAAAGAATGATCCACTCCGTTCGGTTCCAGATCCATTTACGGTGATTGTACCCTGTTATAACGAAGTTCAGGCACTGCCTGATGCTGTTGTCGAGCTGGAAAAAATTCTGACTGGTTTTGGGCCACACGAATTGATTGTTGTGGATGATGGTTCAACAGATGGTACAAGTGCCGCACTGCGGTCTTTGCAGGAATCTCATCCCGAAATCATTATTCTGCAACACGAGATCAATCAGGGGTATGGGGCTTCTCTCAAAACGGGTGTGCGACATGCCAGATATGATTACATTGTCATCACCGATGCCGATGGAACCTATCCCAATGAGCGAATCGGTGACTTGCTGGGGTACATGCACGAATACGACATGGTGGTCGGATCGAGAACAGGTGAAAATGTAGAGTACTCTACACTTCGAAAAATTCCCAAGTATTTTTTGAAACATTATGCATCGTGGATTGCCGGCAGACACATTCCTGATTTGAATTCCGGATTGCGGGTTTTTAAAAGAAGTCTGGCAGAAAAGTATTTGAGTATTCTGCCTGATGGTTTCAGTTTTACCACGACGATTACGATTGCACATCTGACAAATAATTACAGCGTACATTATGAACCCATCAACTACTCACGCAGAATTGGTAAATCAAAAATCCAGCCTGTTCGTGACACACTTCGCTTTTTGCAGTTGATTATTCGTCTGGGCGTCTACTTTGCTCCTCTCAAGGTCTTTGGCCCTTTTGCAGCAGTTCAAGTCGTTGCTTTTATAATTTCGTTTACTTATGACGTCTTTGTTTTGAATAATATTACAGACAAAAGCGTCATGCTGTTAATGTTCAGTATGAATACAACTTTTTTTGCTCTGTTGGCAGATATGATTGATAAACGAAGTCAAAACTGACTCGTCTCAAATTAGTGAAAATTGTGACAGAAAATGAACCGGTATGTCGACTGACTCAAATACCAACAAGATCGATGGGACCGCCAGGAAACTCCCCTTGGAAGCGGAGCACCTTGAAGCGCTTTCGCGCATGAAATCCCTGACACCATACTATCAATGGTCGATCGAACTGGTTGCTCCCTGGCTGGGAAAAAGAGTGTTAGATGCAGGTTGTGGAATTGGTAATGCAACGGAACAGCTCAGTGCTTATGCAGAATACGTGCTTGCCGTTGATTTGAGCCCTCAAAACATGAAAGTCCTGCAACATCGTTTTGCTGACTATGCTAACGTTGAATGTGAGCAGCTTGACCTCGATGAAAATATGGAGGAAATCGCGCGCAAGAAAATCGATTCCATAGTCTGTTTTGATGTTTTAGAACATGTTGAAGACGATCAGGCACTCTTAAATCAATTCTTTAAAATGGTGCAGCCGGGCGGACATTTATTAATAAAAGTACCAGCGGGGCGATGGCTTTTTGGCAGCGTTGATATCGCGTCCGGCCATTTTCGACGCTACATAAAATCAGAGTTAAAACAAAAAGCAGTTCAAGCTGGCTGGCAGATTGAAAAGATACATTACATGAATATTTTTGGTGTCATTCCGTATTTTATCAAAAGCCGGATTCTGAAAACAAAAGCCAATTTCTCGCGTACGATGTCAACTCGACAACTGGCAAGAATTAAACGAATGTTACCGCTTCTTAAAAAACTTGATCGATTCATTGGGCCTCCGACAGGGCAATCATTAATCTTGATTGCACAAAAACCATACGAATAAGTTTTTTATCATTTAAAGTCTGTTCCAGTGCAATTCAATAGTCAGCTTAATATAAAAAGTGTCCGGTACCTCATACTGATTGTTGTGAGTCTGACCACGAATCTCAGTATTGCGTTCGGGCTGTTTTATCTGGGGGTTTCTGAGTTGATCTCTTTTGCCGTTGCACTGGCAGTGGTTTTTGTTCTTAATTTTTCCGGATGTCGCTGGTTTGTTTTTTTATCGACCGAAGTGCCCGTAAGAACTCAGTTTATTCAATTCGCAATTGCAAATGGTTCGTTTCGGATTCTTGAATATCTGAGTTTGTTATCACTCAGCGCACTTGAATTTTCTACTTATTACACACGCGTTTTATTAGTACTTGGAACTTCATTTGTGATTAAATTTTTTGTCTATGGCAAGTTTGTGTTCGGTAACACCAAGCAATCTCGATAATCAATGTGAGCTGCCCCTTGATCGGACCACATCTGGTGGAAAGACCCGGGCAGGGTGCTTTGTCATCCGTCTTTCAGAGTACCCTGATCACTTTTATTATCTTATCAATAGCCAACAAAAAGTTCGAAAATGGAAGCGCATACGGACCCAACACCACAGAGCAAACAGGACGCGGACCATGCCACTCGTGACCGTGAGTTATTTGACTGAATCGCAAAAAATATTGCCGCAAAGATTTATTACCTGCAACACGACATGCACGCAGGGCACCGGTAAGTCCTGACGGTGGTCAGCCAGTTGCGCGATGTGATATCGACTCGCTGCAAACAGCCCCTGCATCACTACCACTGCAGGATATTATTTCGAAACAAAGTGAAAATCCCACAATATTTCGCTCTGCACTATGGCATGCTTTACACGATCACCCAAAATGATGAAACTGAATGAATAACGAATGTGATTCTCTTTGTGGAGACAGTGATGCAGGATTTGAAAGTCGGTGTGATTGGTGCTGGGGGAATTGCAGCGAAGATGCATCTGCCTGAGTTACAAACGGTGGATGATTGTGAAGTTGTCATATTGGGAGGTCGAAAGCAGTCGCGGCTGGATGTGCTTTGCCGCAAGTTTCATGTTCCGCGTTCGACACAGAATTATCAGGAGATCATCGATGATGAGGATGTGAACGCCGTTGCGATTGCGTTGCCTCATCCATTGCATGTGGAATGGGGCATCAAAGCGATCAAGGCGGGCAAGCATGTCTACATGCAGAAACCGCTGAGTACTTCAATGGATGAAGCAGACGCCTTTGTTGAAGAGACCGATCATCATAACCAGACAGTACTGGCGTTACCTTACATGTCGAATCCGCATGTGCTGGCGACACGTCGGTATATTCAAGAGGGAAAACTGGGAACGATTTCTTCAGCACAAGCCCGTTCGAGTCATGGGGGCCCTGAAGTTTACTATGCCGGGATTCAGGAAATCCTCGAAGAGAAGCCGACCGATGATCTCTGGTTTTTCAATGCCGACAAAGCCGATGTCGGGGCGCTGTTTGATATGGGCGTGTATGCGATTGCCAATCTGGTGGGAGTTGTCGGGGCGGTCAAATCAGTGACCGCGAAACTGACCACGGCAGCAAAGCCGACGCAGCTGGAAGACACGGCTTCGATGATTCTGGAGTTTGACAATGGTGCCTTAGGCACCGCGCAGACCGGCTGGTGTGATGCGGCCCGAACTTACGAATTCTCTGTGCATGGGACGGTTGGTAAAATTGTGAGCAGTCGTCAGGCAGCGTCATTGCAGTATTTCTATCCCAGCTCGGATGTGGATGAAGATGCCCCACTGATCGAAGAAACAGTCAATCTGTCACCATATCCGGTGCAAAACTCACATCAGCACTGGGCCAGCTGTATTCGTCAGGCGATCCAACCCCCGTTGTCAAATGCCTCGACTGCTAGACATGTGACCGAAATTATGCTGGCGGCATTGAAATCCTCCCGTGAGAATCGCACAGTCGATGTGATATCAAGGCTTTCCCTCAATTGACGGAGTTTCCCATTCTTAAAAGCAGCAGCAAATTTACCGATTTTGGCAGACACACGGCCCGGCAAGGTGTCGTTTGTGTGGATGGTTGATTATAAATGGCTGTGGCAGATTTGTGTCGGGAATCTCGATTTTTAAGCTCAATTGATCTTTTATATGAATGGTGGGAGTCTCCCCAATGACGGAGCGGTCTGAACTCATTGAACAACTGCGTTGGAAAAAAATTCCAGTTCTCAATGACGGGTTTGTGTGTCTGGTTGATGTCATGGGCGATGACAGTTCGATTGTCCAGGCAGCCCGCGTGAGCTACGGAGAAGGGACCAAACGCGTTTCAGATGATAGAACGTTAATTCGTTACTTAATGCGTCACCGGCACAGTACCCCCTTCGAAATGGCAGAACTCAAGTTTCTGGTACGGGTTCCCATGGATTGCTGGCGACAGTGGATCCGTCACCGTACTGCGAATGTCAATGAATACAGCACCCGCTATTCTGTCGCCATCGATTCGGCACAGACGACACTTCCCGGCGAATGGCGCGCACAAGCCTCGAATAATCGGCAAGGCAGTGATGCACCATTGCCCGATGAAATTGGAGCAAAGCTGACTGCAGAAGAGACAGAATTTCAGCAAAATGCCCGTGCGATTTATGAAGCGCGTCTGGAGGCGGGAGTCGCCCGCGAGCAGGCCCGTAAAGATTTACCGCTGGCAACTTATACGGAAGCGTACTGGAAAATCGATTTACATAACCTGATTCACTTTATCAGTTTGCGAATGGACTCCCATGCCCAGTGGGAGATTCAGGAATATTCCCGCGCGATTGGAGAGCAGATCATGAAACCTCTGTTTCCTGTTGTCTGGGAAGCATTTGAGGATTATCGGCAAGGGGCGATGTTCCTGACACGCCTGGATAAAGGGGTTCTGGAGCGGCTGATGTCCAATGCGGCAGAGAAATCATTGACGCCTCCCTTTACTGAAGAAGAGTTTCTCGCTGTGCAGGATGAAACCTGGAAATCACTGAAACGCAGCCGGGAACGGGATGAATGCCAGTCCAAACTGCAGCGCTTAGGGATTTTGCGGGCCGAGTAATACTGTTCATTAGATTACTTCCCGGTTTTTCAGTGAGTATTTTCTGCTTTGACTTTGCAGAACTAGCCTGTTTTGTTATCTTTGTCCTTCCCCGCCTTGCAGCGAAGGGTCTGACGATCAGGCTCTCTATCATAAAAATGCATGATTTCTCATCTTCGATGGGACGATGTATATTCTAATGGTTATGTTTACAAACTTTTATTGCAATCAGTAAAAAAGAAAAGGTGATTTGAGTGGTTAAGCTTCGGTTACGAGAAAATGAATCAATTCAGGAGGCAGTAAAACGGTTCCGTAAGATTGTTGAACACGCTGGTATTAAAAAAGAGATGCGTCGTCGCGAGTATTACGAAAAGCCAAGTGATGAAAACCGAAGAAACAGACGTCGTGCCGAACGACGTGCCCGTTTAACGCGGCTGCAAAGTAATCAGTAATTACTGATTCATATCATTCAAAAGTTCATAACGCATCCTGAATTCGGATGCGTTTTTTTTGTGCGCTTCTCAATAAAGATGTCTGGCGGGCGGACACATGGGTCCCGCCCCTACGCGGTTTCAATTGTGATGCTCAATCACCAAGTCTGTTTTTAATTGTTTTGCAGCGCCGGGTGCCAATTTTTGTTGATGCTGTAGTGAGAAAAAAATGGTCTTTCGATTTAACGAGTGCTAGCGCACTTTCGCTCATGGGATTTCGTGTGTTTTGTGTTTTTCGTGGTTGTAAACAGGATCAGTTCAATTTTGCTGGAGTTCGTGATTCGACTCTCCTTATGCACTTCCGGATTTTCAGTTAGGGCTGTCTGGCGCTATTTTTTATGATGTCTGCTGACTGGGATTGATCAGGCTGGGCCATCTGGTTCGGTCTTGATTTTCCGGTAAGCAGCTTCGAGCTCTTCATCGGACATCTTTTTGAGTTCTTCGATTGAGAGATCAGGCAGGTTGTTCTTATTACTGGTGGAGTCATGTTTTTTGTCGAGGCCTAATAATTTATCAATGCGTTCTCGGGCGCGGAGGCGTTCGCGCTGGCTGGAATTGTTGTCGTTAATGATGCTGACATAAAAGAAAAATGCTTCTGCCCGTAACTGTTCAACTGGTACTTCCAGGCGCTGGGTCATTTCGCGTCGGGCACGAATGATGTATCGTTCGACGGAACGACTCGAAAGATCGTATTCTCGCACGACGGCTCGTTTGATTTCAGAGAGGTGCTTGCCGAGGCTGAGTAAGTGTTTGACCAGTTGAACTAACTGAATTTGCTGTTCTTTACTGATTTTTGTTCTGGTGGGAGTGATCAGCGTGGTCATGTTTTCAAATCCTTTTATCAATCTAATCAAACCTGGATTCGTTTTGTTGAACTGGTCTTATCATGTTGGACGGCACACACCGGTCAAGAGAAACTGGTGCGCAGTTTTGTGCAGGATCTGGTCCATCTTGAATCGTTTGCTTCATATGCGAAGCCTAAAAGAGTGCTCAAAAGGAGTGCTTCGATACGAGACATTGAGAACTGGTGTAAGAGATGCAGGTGAAGATGTGGAAAAAAGGGGGCGAAATCGAGTGAAGAATCCAACGTTGTGCGCGATATGCAGTGATCAGATCAACTCGCCTCGCGCGCGCGACGCAGAATCAGGAAGTTTGGAGAACAGCGCGACGGCGTCAAGTGCAAAAATTTCACCAGGCGTCAACGAGAAAACAACTGTTTTAAGATTCCTGAAAATGTCAAGAGTTTTTGATTTGAAACAATCTGTCGAATGACGAGATGGAGCTATTTGATCAGGCAGCAATATTCACGTAAGAAACGTTCAGTCTGTGCCCCGGTTGACTGTAGCGTTTCCAGGCCCCTTTGAGACGCGTCTATGAAAATGAAAGCGATCTAGATCTCAGCCATCCAGTCTTGCAGGGCTCGAACTTGAGGTGTGGGATCTTCTGCTAATGCTTCCAGCGCTCTGACAACAGCGAGACACCCGGGAATTGTTGTGACGCAGGTGACACCATAGGAAACCGAGGCGGAGCGGATTTTGCCTTCGTCCGTTCTGGAACCTTTACCGCTGGGAGTATTGAAAATAAATTGCACATCCTGATTTGCCATCATATCCAACAGATTCGGTCGGCCTTCTTTCAGTTTTTTGACAGTCGAGACTTCCAGTCCCGCGTCTGTTAAGACACGTGCCGTTCCTGAAGTGGACACGATCTTGAAACCCATCTCGATCAAACGTCTGGCGGGTTCAATCATGGTCTCTTTATAAACGTCAGCCATGCTGATAAAGACAGTTCCTTCGGAAGGCAACGTTGTGCTGGCAGCAAGCTGGCTTTTCGCAAAAGCCATCGCAAAGCCTTCAGAAATTCCCATGACTTCACCTGTGGAACGCATCTCAGGTCCGAGAATAATATCGACTCCCAGGAATCGGGAAAACGGGAATACACTTTCTTTAACCGAAGTATGTCTGGGCGAAATTTCTTGAGTGACACCTTGTTCGATCAATGAAACACCGGCCATGACTTTTGCAGCAACTCGTGGCAAAGAGAGTCCGGTGGCTTTGGAAACAAAGGGTGAAGTTCGACTGGCACGCGGATTCACTTCGAGAATATAGACCATGTATTCGCCGTCGGTCTGTTTGACAGCATATTGAATATTCATCAGACCACACACTTTTAACTCTTTTGCAAGAGCGTAAGTTGCCACTTTAATTTCATCAATGACAGAGTCCGGCAGTGAATGTGGCGGCAGAACACAGGCAGAATCGCCGGAGTGAACGCCGGCTTCTTCGATGTGTTCCATGACTCCTCCGACAAGAGTCGTCGTTCCATCGGAGATGGCGTCGACGTCGACTTCAATCGCATCTTCCAGAAACTGATCGACGAGTACCGGATGATCCGGGGAGGCGCTTACAGCCTCACTCATGTAGCGTACGAGAGATTCCTCGTCATAGCAGATGACCATTGCTCGACCGCCTAAAACGTAACTTGGACGAACGAGAATCGGATAACCAATTTTGTCGGCAACCGCACGTGCGCTTTCAGTGTTAGTGGCGATACCATTCGGAGGTTGATGCAATTCCAGTTTTTCGAGGATCGCCTGGAAGCGTTCGCGATCTTCGGCAGCATCAATCATTTCCGGACTGGTACCGATAATATTCACGCCGGCTGCTTCGAGTCCTCGTGCCAGGTTGAGGGGCGTTTGTCCGCCGAACTGCACGATGACACCATCGGGTTGCATGCGATCGCAGATATTCAGCACGTCTTCCGTTGTCAATGGTTCAAAGAATAAATGATCGGAGGTGTCATAATCGGTCGAAACCGTTTCGGGGTTTGAGTTGACCATGATGCTTTCAATTCCCAGCTCCCGTAATGCGAAAGAAGCCTGACAGCAACAGTAGTCGAATTCGATCCCCTGCCCGATACGATTCGGGCCGCCCCCCAGAATCATGATACGACGTTTCTGCTCTACATTCGCCGGAGATTCATCTTCCTCTTCGTAGGTTGAATAAAAATAAGGTGTATATGCTTCGAACTCCGCAGCGCACGTATCGACCTGCTTGAAGGTCGCGACGACTCCCAGCTGCTTGCGATATTGGCGAATGTCCATTTCAGAGGAATCCAGCCAGAATGCCAGCTGTTTATCAGAATAGCCATACTGTTTGGCTTTTTTCATAAACGCAAAGTCGACATCTTCCAATCGGGAGAATTGTGCGATTTCGTCTTCAAAATCAACCAGTTGTTTGATGTGATGCAGGAACCAGGGATCGATATCACATAGCTCATGAATTTGTTCGACCGTCATACCAAATTTAAATGCATAACGAACATAGAAAATACGCTCGTCGTTTGGAACGGACAATCTGGATTGAATGACATCTTTGGAAGGCTGTTTCGATGTACCCCACAAATCCTTGATTCCGCCTCCTAAACCGAAATGACCAATTTCCAATCCACGTAATGCTTTTTGGAACGATTCCTTGAACGTACGTCCAATGGCCATTGTTTCGCCAACCGACTTCATCTGTACGGTAAGAACGGGATCCGCATCAGGAAATTTTTCAAATGTCCAGCGTGGGAATTTTGTGACGACGTAGTCGATGGTTGGTTCAAAACAAGCCAATGTTTCACGAGTGATGTCGTTACGTATTTCATCCAGACGATAACCCACGGCAAGCTTGGCGGCGATTTTGGCAATCGGGAATCCGGTTGCTTTCGAAGCCAGTGCACTGGAACGACTGACACGAGGATTCATTTCAATAATCGTCATACGCCCGGTATCGGGGTTGATTGCAAACTGCACATTGGAACCACCTGTTTCGACGCCGATTTCCCGCATGCAGGCAATTGTCGCATCACGCATTCGCTGATATTCTTTATCAGTCAGAGTCTGGGCGGGTGCGACAGTAATGGAATCACCCGTATGCACGCCCATCGGATCAAAGTTTTCAATGGCACAGATAATGACGACATTATCGGCCCGATCACGCATGACCTCCATTTCATACTCTTTCCATCCGAGGATGGATTCTTCGAGCAAGACTTCATTTACCGGTGAAAGCGCCAGGCCGTTACGTACTTTGGCTTCAAATTCCTCACGGTTATAAGCAACGCCGCCACCGGCTCCCCCCAGTGTATAACTGGCGCGGATAATCATCGGCAGGTTAATTTCCTTTAAGGCGGCATTGGCTTCTTCCATATTATGGACAACCGCACTGCGTGGACAATCGAGACCAATTTTCATCATGGCATCTTTAAACAGTTCACGGCTTTCTGCTTTGGCAATGACTTCTTCTTTCGCACCGATTAACTCGACTCCCAGTTGTTCGAGAATTCCTCTGCGTGCGAGATCCATGGCAGCGTTCAGGCCGGTTTGCCCGCCCAGAGTCGGCAGCAGGGCATCCGGTTTTTCGATCTCGATCACTTTTTGGATATACTGCCAGGTAATTGGTTCTATATAAGTTCGATGCGCGGTTTCCGGATCAGTCATGATCGTAGCTGGATTGGAGTTCACCAGCACAACCTCGTAGCCTTCTTCTCGCAAAGCTTTGCAGGCTTGAGTGCCGGAATAGTCAAATTCACAGGCTTGTCCAATTACAATTGGACCGGAACCGATGATCAAAATTTTATGAATATCGTCGCGTCTGGGCACTTTAGTCTGTCACCTTCACAGCAAATGTTCATTGTCTCATATACAAAACGGCGATTTTTGCGCAAATCTTCCCAACGTTAACAAGCCGACTCAAATAATCAAGTAAAGCAAGCTAGAAAGTCGAAGAACAGTCCTTGAACGTCAGAGCAAATTTCATCTGAGTCTGCTCTGGTATCAGCTCATTATTTAATTATTGCAATGTACTTGCGAAAACCGAGCTGAAATTGAAGCGGAAACAAATAATTGCTGATTTCCCGATTGGAAAATCACTTTTCAATTCTTTCCAAGTGAGAAATTGAGCCGGTTTTTTGTTGCTGGTAATTAAAAATGTACAAGTCGACAAATAATTCCTGCTCACCGTTCGGATCGAGACAACGGTAATGATTGCACTACCTGTAGTCATTCTCCAGACCCGATCCAGAGCCTCTCGCAAGTGGTAACTACTTGCTAAAGAGTGGCTTAGCATAAAGACATCCCGATACGTCCATCTGCATTCATTTATACAAATTGAACCATTGTATCTGCTTTGGCAGGTTGATTTCCTGAATTCCGCCGATCGGCTTGAACAGCAATCGAATTTTGTCGAGTTCTCGCCACATGTTTATTTAAAAAAACATAAGCTTTTGTACTTGAACAAGAGAGAAAACTATCTGACCTCTCTTTTGCTCTTCGTATTTCCATTCGATCTGAAGAAAGAAATATTACGAGAAAAAGCAGTTTCAACACTATCGTTCAATTAAGAAAATAAGTACCTGTCTTATGGATTTATATCAACAGATTGACATCATCTGGTTACTTGTCTGCACGATTTTCGTGTTCTTTATGCAAGCAGGATTTTGCTGTCTGGAATCAGGATTATCGCGATCCAAGAACAGTATCCATGTTGCGATCAAAAATATCGTCGATGTCAGTATCGTTGGTATTCTTTACTGGGCTTTTGGTTTTGGATTGATGTATGGATCCACAGCTGGAGGCTGGATTGGAGCCTCCTCTTTTCCGTATCTGAATCTGGAAGCGGATCACTTTCGGCCAGCATTTTTTCTATTTCAGCTCATGTTATGTGCCACCGCTGTGACAATTGCTTCGGGTGCTTCGGCAGAAAGGATGCGATTTACAGCTTATCTCATCCTGTCTGTTGTGTTAGGAGGCCTGATTTATCCTGTATTTGGACACTGGGCCTGGGCAAGTCACCTCGCTGGTAATTCACCTGGCTGGCTGGAGTCGCTGGGGTTCAGGGATTTCAGCGGTTCGACGGTCATCCACTCAATTGGTGCCTGGGCTGCTTTGGCATCGATCATGATTATCGGGCCCCGTATGGGAAAATTCGACAAAAAACAAAGTGGGGGCCGGTTCAAAGGGCATAATCTCACATTGGCAACAGTCGGCGTTTTCATTCTTTGGATTGGCTGGTTCGGGTTGAATGGTGGAAGTGGATTTCAATTTACGTCGCAAATACCACAGATTCTGATTAATACATTTTTAGCCTCTGCCTTTGGTGCTGTCACTTTATTAGCGTGGCAATTTTATCTGGGCAAGCATATCGAGATTGAAAATATCCTGAACGGGCTCCTGGCCGGGCTGGTTGCCAGTAGTGCCAGTTGTGATGTCATTTCACCTGCATCTGCAGCAATCATCGGAATTATCGCTGCCATTGTAATGGAAGCCGGAACCTGGCTTTTGGAACGCTGTCACCTGGACGATACGATTGGTGTCATACCCGTACATGGTTTTGCAGGCATCTGGGGAACTCTGGCTGTCGCCTTTTTCGTTCCTGCAGAAATTCTGACTCGGACACGACTCGAGCAATTCTCAGTTCAATTACTGGGCTGTGTTGTCTGCTTTGCGTTGTGCTTTTCATTCTGTTGGATCACATTGCGAGTCATAAGCAAATTTATTCGCCTGAGAGCCACTCTTGAAGAGGAGGAAGCGGGACTGAATATGGCAGAACACGGTGCAACAACAGAAATGCATGAGCTCTTGAATTCCATGGAGCAACATATTCAGGGTCATACCTGCACGATAGAAAATCTGGACGAACACAGTGATGTCGGGTTGATCGCGCGACAATATAACCGCGTCATAGAAGTGCGGGACATGGCGCTTCAAGAGATCAAAGACCGTACTGAGAAGCTGGAAACAATGCGTTGCGAACTGGAAGAAAAAGCGGCTCGTTTGAAGCAGGTCAATAAAGATGCCGAATCTGCCTTGCGCGCAAAAGGTGAATTTCTGGCCAATATGAGTCACGAAATACGAACTCCTATGACCGCGGTTTTAGGATACACGGACCTGCTCATTGAAGAAAGCTGGAACCGCCCGGCCAGTTTAAAATTACTTGATGTCATTAAACGAAATGGAAATTATTTACTGGATCTCATCAATGATATTCTTGACCTGTCAAAAATTGAATCCGGAAATCTGACAATCGAAACGATTCCCTTTTCGCTGATGGAAAAACTGAAAGAAGTTCATTCCTTAATGAGTCTTCGTGCTGAGCACCATAAAATCCAGTTCCAACTGATATTCAATGGAAAAATCCCCACTCAGATCCAGAGTGATCCCACACGCTTCAAACAAATATTGATCAATCTGGTTGGAAACGCCATCAAATTCACTCCCGACGGCGGAAAAGTTTCCGTAGAAACATCTTTTTTGAGTTCAGGGTCGGAGAAGTCAAAGCTGCAATTCAAAATTCGGGATACCGGAATTGGCATGACTCAAGAACAGGTCCAAAATCTGTATCAGTCGTTTGTTCAGGCAGATTCTTCTACAACGCGAAAATTCGGTGGAACAGGACTCGGCCTGGCAATCAGTAAACAGCTTTCTGAAATGCTGGGAGGCGATCTGGAGTGCGAAAGTGTTCTCAATGAGGGGACTCTCTTTACATTAACCATCAGTGTGGGGGATCTGGAATCGGTCGATTTCCACGAAGATCCCCGAGCGGCCATGAAAGCCTTACACGCTGCGAATCAAGATGAATCCCATGTCCGGGAATTAGCAAAGAATCAATCAAAGGGGATGTGTTCCATCTTATTGGCAGAAGATGGACTTGATAATCAGCGACTGATCTCGACGTTACTGAAAAAAGAGGGAGCCCAAGTCAGATTAGTTGAAAATGGAGAGATTGCCGTCAGATGTGCAATGGATGCTCTGGAAAATGGAAATCCATTTGACGTCATTTTAATGGACATGTCGATGCCTGTTCTTGACGGTTACGGCGCTGCAAGAAAATTACGTGAAAAGGGATACCAGTATCCGATCGTGGCATTAACGGCTCATGCCATGAGTGGCGACAGGGAAAAATGCATTGAAGCGGGTTGCACTGACTATGCTACAAAACCGGTGAATCGCGCGAAGCTCCGGAAAAACGTGCAAACTTATCAATCAACGAATCCAGTGCCTGAACTTGTCGAAATCACGAGTTAAAAGACTTCATTGCTCACGTCAAATGATCGCGATTTCGGTGAATAAATTCTGCGGCCCAATGGTAATCATCCAGAAGTCCCTCTGTTTCAAATCCCATTAAATGATAGGCGATAAAAATGGCTTCAATTGTAGCCAAGCCCAGCTCAGGATCATCAAACTGTTTTGAGACACGCGGATAAGCAGTCTGCCAGACAGGCAGGCTACGGACCGGAAGTTCTTCATAGGCAGGCTCCATCTTTTCAGCCAGACGCCAGGTACCATCAAGAACCAGCAAGCCGGATGTTGCGTCTGCTTCACTGATCAGTGGACCGCCCATTCCCAGGCGAACATATTGGGTCAGCTTTTCGGGTTCTTTTCGAGGATATTTCCAGAAAAGAAAATCATCCCGTGCGCGTAATGCCTGAACGGTGCACTTACTTTTTCGTTCCTTGGGATGAACAACAATAATCGTAGGGAGATGAGAGGCTAACACGAAACAAGACTTTTCTTCTGGTATTCGAATTCAACAAACAGAAATTTTTGAGTTTTTCATTAAGCATGAATTAACTTTTTCAATATCATAAACACACGAGCCAGAATCAGGTTTCATTCTGAATTTTTTTGATTAACTCTTCTTGTGCAGCAATCTCATTTTCGAGATTGTTCACTTCTTGAGGATCATCCATTTGTTCTCTGGCCCCCGTTAATCGCTGTCGAAGATTTTGTATTTTTTTTCGTGCCACATCAATTTGTTTTTTCTGTTTCTTGTTCAAACTCATCGTATTATCGTTTTCCTCTCAATTAGGATTTTAGCCTGTGTCCAGGATTGCCGTAGCGTCTCCAGGACCCTCTGAGACGAGTATTATAGAATGAAAGACGCTCACGTTAATTGAGATACGCTCTAACGTAAACTGCAACGCCAAAGTATATCAACACTGACCTTCCAGTAGTAGACTCAGCGACATTCAACGCTGCAAAAACAAGCTCAAGCAAGACAGTAACATCACTGCCAGGAATGACAGCGCACCAATTGAAAACCGCCAGAGTAATAACTGTTCCACGACAATCAATGCCAGGACAGTAAACAAGAGGCACTCAGACAGCCCTGCCTGCAAAGTGCGATCCCCAGCAGGTTCATCCAACAGACTGGTCTGGCGGTCCTCTCTCTGAAAATACGACGCAGGAATCGTCTGGGGGCCGATATGCTTCAAATCGCTTTCCAGTGGGGAGACATTCACAGCGAAGAGCATTTTCTCTGCCGATCCATGCCCCAGTCCAGTTCGTAAATCCCGAATGAGCTGTCTGATCGAAGGTAATCATGCGGGATTCTGATTTTTTGATCGAGCACACTCCGCAAAGCGGAACTCTGCCTGATCAGGAGTAAGCATCCGGGGTGAAAGGGAGCCGATCTTCCTGAGTAAGAATTTCCAGAGGTTGACCCGACCAGAGATTCACGGCGACTCCATTTTCCAGTAGCGACATATAGTACAAATTCATTCATCATCGGCGGAAAGCTTGGCCAGATCGCCCAACTGCCCCAGCGACGGTCGAGGGACGTGGTGATCAGTAGGATCTTGCCACGACCCAGCGTGCTTTCAACCACGGCGGGGTCGTTCGAGTCATAGTTTAGCACGAGACGCGCATTAGAATTCGCAGGTACATTTCGGTCTGAACGTACTCATAGAGATGGGTTGTTTCCAGACCGGCATCCGGATTTCCTTTGAAGATCTCAAGGACGGGATGTTGGTACTGCAGTGGGTCGAACTCAAAAATCTTCGATTTCTGTTTCGCATCTCCCTGGCGATCCAGCAGCTTGACATTAATCAGGCCGGAGCCGGGTTGAAACAGGGTCTGGTTGTAATTGTTCAGCATTGACCTTGCTTCCCAGGCTGACAATCAGACCCCCACCACGTTTGACATACCCCTTTGAGAGGTCTCGTTCGTGGTCGGTAAACAATGACACATCGCAGATGACGACTGCGTCGTAGAGATTCGAGTTCGGTGTTGGCCAACTCACCTTCACCGATTAACTGAGGTTTAATCACACCCTGCCAGGGCTGTTCTTTCAACGAAGGTGACAACGCCAACTCGAGGAAATCGGTAGCCCGTCCCATCGATTCCCCAGACTGCTTGCCATTTACCAGTAGGACGTTGACCTCTTTTTTAAAGGGCATAATCTTCCAACGACGATTGTCCAGAGGCAATCGATCTGCATCAACTCTGACCTCCAGTTGATGATCTCCCACTCTTGTGAATGAGTGAGTGAATTCTGCCTGCGAATCTGCACCAGCTGGCATATCAACCGATTTTTGATTGACAAGTTGACCATTGACAAGTAACTGCAGATTGATCTTTTCCTGATCCAGGACACCAAAATTATGCAGAGTCACCGCAAGTCGAACTGGCTGGTTGAGAGTGGCAAAGACTGATTTGCTGGAAAAGTCGGTGATCGCCAGGTTTGCTTCATCCATGAGTCCGACATCTCTCAGAATCAAAGTCGATTTTTCTGCGATTGTTTCCATCAGAGAAACAATTCGTGAGCTTTCCTGATCTGGCTGCAGGGGTGACCAGCTTTGAGCCTGAAAATCACTGATGACAACCACTTCTTTCTGTGACAGCTCCTGCACCTGACCCAAAAATTCCAAAACTGTCTGTAATGCCTGTTCCGCGTTTCCGAATTCTTGAGTAGGTTGCATTCTTGAAATTTCATCTAAGACATACGACTTTTGGCGAGAAGGCCGAGAAATCACAATCTGAGGAGAAGAACTGGAAATTTGAATTAATTGAAACGCATCTCCGGGTTTCGATTCTGAAACAACAGAGCGTGCTATTCGTCTCGCTTCTTCAAATAATGACTGTTCATCACCCTTCCAGCGCATACTGAACGAAGTGTCAATCACCAGAATACGATGCACGGGGCCAGCAGACTCTAAGAAAGAGCCTTGAACAGACCAGTAAGGGCGGGAAAATGCAACAGCCAGCAATAACAAGATCAAACAACGAACTAACAGCAGAAGCAACTGCTCAAATCGGACGCGTCGCGAGTACTTCCTGGTAGCGATCAGCAAAAACTTCATCGCAGCCCAATCCGTTTCGATAAACTTTCGTTTGTGCAGCAAATGAATGAGTACAGGGATACCCGCTGCCAGTAACCCCATTAACAGCCAGGGGCTGGCAAATCCAAATGCCAATAAAGGAAGCAGTGTCGGTTCGGATATCAAATTCATATTCAGCATCACTAAGAACCAATTCGCGTCTGGCGATGCGATAAAAAAGCAGAGAGAGCAACATCTAACTGTTGATCAGTACGTGTCAATGCATAATCCATTTTCAAATCACGACAACCTCGCTGTACCGAACTTAAAAACTTTTCAAATTCAGCCTGATATGCTTTCTTAAGAGAACGAGGCTCTGCCATTTGTTCTGGCAAATTTTCCAGCCCCCGAAATAAAACCGGCTCTTGAAACGGAAAATCCTGCTCCGCCGGATCAATCACCTGCAGCAGGCTCACATCGTGTTTTCGATGTCGAAAATGTTTCAAGCCCAGCATGACCTCATCAATGTCGTCAAACAGGTCGCTGATGATGATAATTAAACTACGTCGTGTAATTCGTTCTGCCAACTCATGGAAAACTTGACCCAAGCCCGATTCACCTGCTGGCTCAGTATGTTCCATTGTATGATAAATCTGCTTCAAATGATTTGGCTGGCTCGAAGGTCTGAGAAATTCGTGCACTTGATTATTGACTGTACACAAACCAGCGGCATCCTGTTGCTTGATGACCACATATGCCAGTGCTGCTGCGACGAATCGTCCATATTCCCACTTTGAAAGTGCAGCATTCGGAGAGCGATATCTCATTGATTCGCTACAGTCCAGCAGAATGTAGCAGGTAAAATTCGTTTCCGCTTCATACTGTTTCAAATAGTAGCGATCTGATTTTGCATAAACCTTCCAGTCAACATAACGCAAATCATCACCGATCGCATATTCGCGATGCTGAGCAAACTCGGCGGAAAATCCATGAAAAGGGCTCTTGTGTGAACCCGAGACATAGCCTTCCACAATCTGCCGCGCCGCAAGATCCAGATTCTGAACTTTAGCGAGCGTCTGTGGATCTAAATACTTGCGGTAATCGTCCATCTAGCTTTTCCTGCGAGGAGTCGACGGAAATGAGTTGTATTAAACGGTCCACAATTTTATCAGGAGTCATTCCTTCAGCTTCTGCGTTGAAATTCGTGATGATACGGTGTCTTAATACTGGATGTGCCACCGCACGTACATCGTCTGCGCTAACGCACAAACGCCCATGAAGAATTGCGCGGGCTTTTGCTCCCAGAATCAGGTTTTGACTGGCACGCGGACCTGCTCCCCAACTGACAAATTCACGTATAAATTCCGGGATATCGTCCGTATTGGAATCATCACCCTGGCTGATACGTGTCATACGCGCAAACTGCATGGCATAACGAATAATATGATCAGCCACTGGCACTTTTCGAACCAGGGACTGAAATGATAATAGTTCGTCGAGTTCCAATATTTTCTTCACGGAATAGGACTCGTCAGAAGTCGTTTGGCGTACGATGGCAAATTCTTCCTCTTCACTGGGATAATCAACCTTGATCTCAAACATAAAGCGATCCAACTGCGCTTCAGGCAGCGGATAGGTCCCCTCCTGTTCAATCGGGTTTTGTGTTGCCAGTACAAAAAAGGGAACAGGGAGTTTGTGTTTACGGCCACCTGCTGTTACCTGATGTTCCTGCATCGCTTCCAGCAGAGCGGCTTGTGTTTTGGGCGGTGTCCGATTGATTTCGTCAGCTAGAACGACATTCGAGAATACAGGGCCTGCCAAGAACTTTAAAATCACGATCACCGGTGCTTTTATCTTCCTGAATGACATCGGTCCCGGTAATATCAGCTGGCATTAAATCGGGTGTAAACTGCACACGATTAAAAGTCAGATTTAAAGTATCTGCCAGAGTATGCACAATTAATGTTTTTGCCAGGCCGGGAACACCCACCAACAGACAATGACCGCCTGACAACAGTGAGATCATTAATTCTTCGACAACCTGCTGTTGTCCGATGATCACGCGGTTCACTTCCTGCGTCAACTGCTCATATGCCTGATTCAATTGTTCAACGGCTTCCAGGTCGGAAGATTCCAGTGTAGGATCACTGCTCACCATGTTGCCAGTTTCTGATTCGAAGAAATGAAAACGCTTACTAACGGTTTATAATGACTATTGTGACGAGCAGATACCAATCGATGCAAGGGTGATTGACATTGAACTTAGCTGTCGGCCCCACTTGCCCCCCATGGAGCAATTTGTGTAAGGCCTTTGGATTTCTTCAGTTCAGCGTAGCATTCTGGCATATCAAAGACCGTCAATACATTGGGTACCAGAGCAGATAATGGCCAATGATAGTGTTCCGTCTCTGCGATTTCGCTGAATGATGTCAACGCATTTTTCAATGTGACCTGCTTGACATTGGGAGCAAACAGAGCCGCAAATGTTGCCGGCAAAGCCCCCCAACCTCGACCGATCAGATGAATATCTGTATGTCCGCGTGACGCCAGCCACTCCAGGACTCGCAGAACATCGAAGGTCTTTTGACCGGCATAGGGTTCATCCAGCATCACTGAATGCGCGGCATAAAAGTAATCACTACCGTACGGAGAAAAAAAGGAATTGGCATTTGTTGTGTCGGGCAAAGATTCTCCAATGCCGCGCACATCACAGGTATAAAGCACGCGATCTTTTTCTTTGCTGGCTGCTTTCAAAAGCGGTTCCTCTTGTAGTTCGGCATCCGACGAAATATGTGAGACGTACAAAGTTGCCAGTTTACCTGCTGCTTTCGGAGGACGAGAATATAGCAGTTCGTCGGAAACCCGGTATACGATCGCCTGAATACCGGGCTCTGTTTCGACGGCATAGGTAATCGAATGTTTCAGCGGATAATTTTTTCCACCTCGATTTCGTAAAATACGGTAATCGGGCGTGCCATCCAAATGCTTCAATTGTAATGTTTCTGCCACAACAGATTTCAGAGCTGCACTCGACTTTGGTTTGCGCTGCTTTGCCAGTTCCCGAGATCGTTCTGCAGTAAAGGCATGAATCGGCTTCGATCCGATAGCGGCAACCGAACCCTGGGGAGTACACCAGAGCGTTTCGTCTTTTTCGATCGTTATTTCTGATTCTTTGGAATCATTCGAAATTCCGGTTGCCTGATTGAAACATTCATACATGGCTTCACGATTTTCCTGCGAATAACCGTGATAAGTGGGTCCAACAAAATGAGATATGTTTTCTTCTTTACCTAACAGTTTATAGAGCCGTTTTAAACGCAGATATGCTTCTTGCGCTCCTCGAACATCAAAAAAGTCTCGTTCCTTGCTTAAGATGCGTACCGGCTTTGGCGCTTGCGCCGCTAAAAAGTCGGCATGATCAAGTTCTAATGCCAGCACTTTGGGAGGACACTGTTCGGTATCCGCGGGAAGCTCATTTTCCATGTTACGACGAAATGTTGTGACAAAACAACTGGGAGCAGCCATTGACCACCGCGGTTCGACACCACACAGCCAGGTGGTCATTGTGCCCCCACCCGAGTTACCGGTGACTCCCACGCGCTTTGGATCGATCTCTTTGCGGGTTAACAGATAATCCAATGCCCGAATGCCATCCCAGGCGCGCCACATCGCAAGATTTTCACCGACTAAAAATTGTTGATTACCGCCATGTAGATGTTCGCGAGTCCCCAAACCAATAGTCGATTTCAGATCGTCACCACTATATTGAACGCGCTCTCCTTGCCCGAGGGGATCATAAATGAGAACGACGTATCCTTTCCGTGCCAGCCCTTGTGAAAATGACTGATAGGCATCTCCTGCTTTTCCATTACGCGAATGACCACAGGTCCCCACCACACCCGGTACTGGACCGGTGATGCCTTTAGGAATATAGAGATTCGCCGTTACCAGAAATCCCGGTCGGCTTTCAAAGATGATATTCTCAATTGTATAAGTGTCGCGTTCTATTGTTTTTGTGATTCGAACATTTAAGGGAGTTCGTTCCGGATTTGGCCCGAATGCCTCCCTGATCTTTTTTTGTACTGTTCGTACATATTCTTCTGCATCTGCTTTCGTTTTCAAGGAATCGAGTCGCTGAATGTTTTTGGCTTCCTGCTCTCTGACTCGATCGACAAAGTATTCCTGGACCATCCGTGGAAAACGATGCAATGCTTCCTTCTTTTGACCAGGTGCAGCAGCTAATTCCTGTAGTACCATGTTTTCCAGCAGCCCTGCACCAGCCAGGCTTACTCCTCCTCGATGTAAAAAAGAGCGCGCGAGAATTTTTCTAACTGGTCATTCAACTGTTCTGGGTCTGACATTTCTGATAGATCCTGATGAAATATACATGAATTATTGAAAACGGAAATGATTCCAAACGCGGTAAATCTCTAATTTGATCAGTATCTGAAGTCAAATAATGATCGTGTTATACATCGATTGTGGCCAAATCGTGGTTTTCTTTAGAATCGGCTCTTCTATAATGAATTTCAATCGCACAATTGTACAGAATTATTTTGCTTCTTTTTCATAATTCCATAACACTCTTTAACTCGATAGACTGTTAGTTGAAATGTTTGGCAGATTTCTGTAATGCTGAACATTGAATCAATTTTTCTCTCCCCCCTGCTGCAATAAAAAATCCCGTTCAGAAATGGATCTTTAATGGAAGTTCGTTCTCAGCAACAAACTGCAAGCCTGGTCAAAACACTTCACGACAATATTTCCAGCGTCCTCATCGGTAAACCAGATGTCGTTCAACTGGCTATTATCGTCTTACTGGCTGAAGGTCACATTTTGATCGAAGATGCGCCCGGTGTAGGCAAAACATCGCTTGCAAAAGCGATTGCTAAAAGTCTGGATTGTAATTACACACGAGTTCAATTTACACCTGATATGCTGCCTTCCGATATTCTGGGTTCCAATGTCTTTCTTCCCAATCTGGGTGAATTCGAATTTCGAAAAGGTCCCATCTTTTCGAATGTGTTACTGGCCGATGAAATTAATCGTACCCCTCCCCGTACACAAAGCGCACTGCTGGAAGCAATGAACGAAGGGCAGGTCACTGTCGAAGGCCAGACAATTCCACTTACACCCCCCTTTTTCGTTTTGGCCACACAAAATCCATTTGAATTTGAAGGAACTTACCCGCTACCTGAGAATCAACTCGACCGCTTCATGATGTGCATTGATATCGGCTACCCCGAACGTTCTATCGAACGCGATGTTTTAATCCAGCATCGTTCAGGGGAACCCGTTGATACACTCCAATCTGTGCTGTCGGTCAAAGAGATTAGAGAAATGCAGCAGGCGGTACGCGATGTACGTATTGATGATTCCTTAACTGACTACATCCTGGAAATTGTAGAAGTGACTCGTAATCATCCGGAACTCACATTAGGAGTCAGTACCCGCGGAGCGATTACTTATTCACATGCAGCCCAAAGTAAAGCATTTTCAGAAGGACGGGATTATGTCACTCCGGATGACATCAAACATCTCGCGATTCCTGTACTCGCTCATCGAGTGATCACCAAATCTCTCGTACGTGAAAACCAGAGGGCGCGTGCCACTGAAATTATTCGTCAGATTATGCAACAGGTTACGGCTCCAGGATAAACTGGGGAATCCACTTAAGCATATCATCACCTCTGTCCCCCCTGAAATAATATTGTTCTACCACTCTGAAATAGTCGCCAGCAGTTGTATTGGATAAGATATTGTCATCTACTTCAGGTTAAACTGCAGTTTGGTATAATCGTTGTTGACAAAAATAATTTAGAGGGCTTTGAGCAATCTGCCCACTCCTGGAGGAATAAAATGGATTTGAACAAAAGCTCAAAATGGTGGTTTGCCTTAGTTTTCACGATCTCAATCATCAGCACAAACTGGACTCATCAAATGGCGGCTGCCGATGAAGGCTCTGAAAAGCGCTCTGAACAACCTGCGTCACAGGCAACGAAATCAAACAAAGCAGCGCATCCATTCACCAACCGTCTGGCAAAAGAGACCAGCCCTTACCTTTTGCTTCATCAACATAATCCGGTGGACTGGTATCCCTGGGGACAGGAAGCATTCGAAAAAGCGAAAAAAGAAAACAAAATCATATTTCTCTCCATCGGCTACAGTAGTTGTTACTGGTGCCACGTAATGGAACGCCTCGTTTTTGAGAATCCTGAAATTGCGAAATATATGAATCAACATTTCGTGAATATCAAGGTCGACCGCGAAGAACGTCCCGATATCGACGATATCTATATGACTTCATTGAGTGTTTACTTTCATCTGATTGGCGCACCCGGCAATGGTGGCTGGCCACTTTCCATGTTTTTAACCCCGAAACGGGAACCCTTTGCCGGAGGAACCTATTTTCCTCCGACTGACCAGGGAGGACAAATGAGCTTTCCCCGCGTTCTACAGAAAGTGCATCAACTCTGGACAGAAGATAAAAATGCGAAGGTCAACCAGAGTGCTACCATTATTGCAAAAGAAGTAGCCCGTCTTCAAAAGGAAGAAGCGGCGTCTGATCCCATTTCGATTGAAAACAAACTGGTTCAAAGCGGGCGTGCGATCCGTGAATGCCAGCTATGATGAAGAATTCGGCGGCATCGATTTCTCTGAAGTGAATCCGAATTCTCCTAAATTCCCATCGGCTTCCAAACTGGTTCTCTTACAGTACGATCTTCAGTCTTTACCCAAAAATCCAGCGTCAGACGAATCCGCAAAAGTCCTGTACCATACCCTTGATGCGATGGCCAGCGGCGGGATTTATGATCACCTGGGGGGCGGATTTCACCGCTATAGCACCGACCGCTACTGGCATGTTCCCCACTTTGAAAAAATGCTTTATGATAACGGACAACTGGCTTCTCTTTATGCAACTGCATTTTCTGAAACTGGAAATGCCCAATACAAAAAAGTGACTGAAGGAATTATTGACTTTGTATTAAGGGAACTCACTGATCCCCAGGGAGGCTTTTATTCCGCACTCGACGCGGAAACAGATGGTGTTGAAGGAAAACACTATGCATGGTCTCAGGCCGAACTCAAAAACGCGCTGGGCGAAGATTATAACCTGTTTGCCGAATTCTATGGATTAAATGAGCCTCCACGTTTCGAACACGGCTATGTGTTACACCGCGTTATTTCGCTCAAGAAACTTGCCGACGCTAAAAAAATATCTCCTGCGGAACTCGAAACCAGACTTACTGCAATGGGTCAGAACCTTCACAAAAAACGAAACAAAAGAAAATCCCTTATAAAAGACGATAAGATTCTCACCAGTTGGAACGGCTTAATGATTGATGGCATGGCAACAGCGGGCCGAGTCTTAAAGCGTCCAGATTATATAGCCGCTGCTGAAAAAGCGGCTCAGTTTATCCTCGATCACATGCGCGATGAACAGAACCACTTATATCGCAGCTATCGTGCGGGTCAGTCACGTCTGAATGCTTATCTCGATGACTATGCATTTCTAGTACAAGGGCTGCTTGCTCTCCATCAGGCGACCGGAAAACAAGAGTGGCTGGAACAGGCTCAAAAACTGACTGACTTACAGATTCAATTATTCTGGGACTCAAAAGAGCATGGTTTCTTTTTTACTTCACATGACCACGAAGAGTTAATCGCACGCACCAAAAATGCCTACGATGGAGCTGTTCCGTCCGGCAACAGCATCAGCACTCGAAACCTGATAAAATTGTCTAAGCTGACACAACAACCGAAATACCGGGAATATGCTGACCAGACTTTGCAGTTATTTGGTAGAATCATCAAACGATATCCCGGACGCTGCACCCAGCTGGTACAGGCAGTCGGCGAATTTCTGGACTCGCCTCCTGACAACCAAAAAAATCAATCTGCGATCACTGTACCTGCAAACGATTTCGTATTGATACCAGATTCGCATCCGAGTGCCGACGAAGAAACGGAGCAACTGGCAGCAGTGAATCCCGGCATAGAATTGCTCATCGCAGCTGGCCTGGGACAGTCTGCCGATAAGAAAAAACTGGTTTCTGCAAAAGCCTATCTCTCGGTCGATAAACTGCCTTCAGGGAAAAAGTGTCAAGTGGCAATCGTGTTGACTATTGAAGATGGCTGGCACATCAATGCGAATCCGGCCAAACCTGATTTTCTGGTTCCCACAACTTTCACGATTAAATCAAACCAGGACATTAAATTGACCAATATCAAATATCCTGAAGGTCATGCATTCAATGTTGCCGGTTTTGATGAATCCCTTCAGGTTTATGAAAAACAGGCTATTGTTCGCGGTACACTTGAAATTCCAGCCAGTGCAGCGGGAAAAGAAGAAATTCTTGAACTCAAAATAAAATATCAGGCCTGTAATGATAAAAGCTGCATTCGCCCTACGACTCTGAGCCTCAAGGGTAAGTTTCAGATTGCCAAACCTGGTGAATCGATTAAACAGGTGAACCAAAAGTGGTTCCAGCCTGATACCAAGAATTGACCTCGGTTCCAAAGTAGAAATTCAGACGTTTCGATCACTTCGTTCCTGAAAACAGTCTTGTTAAAGATTCATGATGACCAAAATACACTACGAAGAGCAACCTCTGGTAAAAACGAAAATCATCGCAACCGTCGGTCCCGCTTCCGATTCACGCGAGATGCTTCAACAATTAATGGTTGCGGGTGTTGATCTGTTTCGACTGAATTTTGCTCATGGGACACATGACTGGCTAGCGGGAATTGTCAAGGACATCCATGAACTCAGTGACCAGTCCGGAAAACCTATTGGAATTCTGGGTGATTTATCCGGCCCTAAAATTCGTCTGGGGGTTTTGCCGGGTGGAGAAATCACATGTCGACAGAACATGCGTTTCCGTTTCGTTCCCGGCAACGAGTCCAACAATCCGGCAGAATTGACATGCACTTATGAATCCTTGATTGAAGACCTCCGCGTCGGTGATCCCGTTCTTCTGGCTGACGGCATGGTCGCTATGCGTGTCGTTGAAAAACCAGACAATGACCAGTTTGTCGAATGTGTCGTTGAACGAGAAGGAATTATCCGAAGCAAACAGGGCGTGAATCTCCCCGGAGTTCAACTCAGCACACCCAGCCTGACTGAAAAAGATCTTGCAGATCTTGCCTGGGCCATACAACATGGACTCGATTATATCGGCCTCAGCTTTGTACGTTCGGCAGATGATATTAAACATTTGAATGAGGAAATCGATAAACTGGAACCCGATGATCGACCACACATCGTGGCTAAAATCGAAAAAATTGAAGCGGTCAGCGACATCGAACAGATTCTCAAACTGACTGATGCCGTGATGGTCGCACGCGGAGACCTGGGAGTCGAAGTCGATATCGAACGCGTGCCCATCATTCAAAAACGGATCATTCATCTGTGTAATCAATACCGTATTCCTGTGATCACTGCCACTCAAATGCTTGACAGTATGCAGTTTAATACTTTTCCCACACGCGCTGAAGCAAGCGACGTCGCCAATGCTGTTCTGGATGGAAGTGATGCAGTAATGCTTTCCGGCGAAACAGCGGTCGGCGTCAGCCCACTGGCTGCTGTGGAAATGATGAGTCGAATTGTACGCGAAGCGGCCCGCATCCTGTCTTCCAGTCTGCATTCGGAAGAGATCACCAGCAACCGTCGATTGCTGGCTCGTGAAGTCACGGAGGCGGTCACGCTCGGCGCAGGCATCACAGCCGAAAAACTGGATGCCGACCTCATGGTCACTTGTACGCATGAAGGAAAAACGGCGATGGCGCTTTCCAAACAACGTCGTACTGTTCCTACCGTTGCTTTGACCGATCGACCAGCCACGGCGCGTCGTATTTCACTCTACTGGGGTGTGACGCCTATTTTGACGGATGTGGTTGATAAGTCACCTCATCGTATTCTCAAATTCATCGTCACTTTTGGGAAAAAACAGGGGTTCCTGATAACGGGAAGTCAAATTGTACTGATTTCCGGAACCGACTGGAGTTCCCTGGGACATGATATGCTCCTGGTGCACGAAGTAAAATAATTTTTGAAATGTCTGTTCAAGATCTGAGGATAACATGCTACAAAAACTGACTCTGATGACAATCACTGTGTGTGCCAGTCTGATATCCCAAACTGGATTCAGCGATGACTGGGCACAGTGGGGTGGACCTCAGCGAGATCTTGTCTGGCGGGAAACGGGCATCGTCAAAACACTTCCCACAACAGGACTGCTCCCGCGCGTCTGGTCGACTTCACTTGGCGAAGGTTATTCCGGTCCAGCGGTGACAGAAGTCGATTCCCGGTGGTGCGTTTTTATTACGGACCGTATTTTTAAACAGCGCGTGGGCTATGAAAGAGTTCTATGCCTGGATGCCGAAACAGGAAAACAACTCTGGAAATACGAATATCCTGTAGAGTATTCCGTCGGTTATCCTGCCGGGCCTCGTTCAACCCCCGTCATCGATGATGGCCGAGTCTATACACTCGGCGCACAAGGACACTTTTTCTGCTTCGATGCGAAGAATGGTAAAGTGATCTGGAGCAAAAATTTTGTCGATGACTATGGGACCAAACTCGCCATCTGGGGGATGGTGGCTTCACCGCTGGTTGACGGCGATCAATTGATCACGCTGGTTGGCGGCAAAAAAAATTCACTCGTAGTCAGCTTTGATAAAAAGACGGGAAAAGAACTCTGGCGGTCACTCGATGATCGTGCTGTCGGATATGCGCCACCTGTGATCTTCACTTTCGGCGGTAAACGCGAACTGATCATCTGGCATCCCACTGCTGTCTCTGCACTGGAACCCGAGACGGGAAAAATCATCTGGGAAGTGCCCTACGGAGTTCGCTATGGACTCTGTATCGCAACACCCCGCAAAGCAGGCAACCGCTTGTTTGTCGCCAGCTTTTATAATGGACCACGAATGATTGAAGTCTCCAACGATGGCAACACTGCAAAAATCGTGTGGTCAGGCAACAGCGATAGCGAAATCAAAACAGATGGCCTGCACCCGATCATGATGACCCCCTTCTTCAATGGGACACACATTTACGGTGTTGACAGTTATGGTCAACTCCGATGCCTGGAAGCAAACCAGGGCAAACGCCTGTGGGAAACCGAACAAGCTACCGGTAAGGGACGCTGGTGGAATGCGTTCATCATTCCGCACGAAGACCGCTACTTCCTGCACAACGAGCAAGGTGACTTGATCATTGCCAGCCTGACACCCGAAGGTTACAAAGAAATCAGCCGCGCGAAGCTACTCGAGCCGACTCGAAAAGTCCAGCGCCGCATGACCATCTGGTCACATCCTGCTTTTGCCATGAAAAGTGTGTTTGCACGCAATGATAAAGAGATCATCAGGGTTGATTTGTCAGCAAAGTAGAAAAGCAGAATTCCGGAAGTTGATTGAAAGCAAACCAACCTGCCATTGTAATTTGCTTCTATGATCCCAAAGGTATTGGCTGATCCCGCTTATTTTCAAAGTTAAGTATTTCTGCTCTATCCCTGTCATTTAAGATTTTTTCTTATTTAGTAAATGCAGGATTTCTTCTTATATCAGCCGGATATACCGCACATATGACCACATCGCTTCCAATTTACAGTGGTTGGAGTGTATTTTCCTTGCATACGCTATGCCAGTTTCATATATTCTTAACTATGTATTTTAATATGTGAACAGCAAATGTTCTCATATATTTTCTCGCCTTTACAACCCACCTGACTCCCAGTTACGTCGACCAAACCGATCTTCTTATTATTTGAAGATTGAGAATGTCCCTCATTCGGCGAACTGATTGTCATTCACTCATTATATTTCATAAGGGTATTTCAAATGAATCAATCAAATAGATCGAAACGCGGATTTACTTTAATTGAATTGCTTGTGGTGATTGCAATTATCGCGATCTTGATCGCATTGTTACTTCCTGCGGTACAACAGGCGCGCGAAGCGGCCCGCCGAAGTACCTGCAAAAACAACATGAAACAAATCGGATTGGCGTTACATAATTATCACGATGTCTATAACACATTTCCCGTTGGTGCCCTTCCTGGAAACAGACCTAACTGGCGTTTTGGCTTATTGCCCAGCATTGATCAGGCGCCTCTTTACAATCAAATGAACATATCAGGCCATTGGGCTTCCGGATGCAATTCATCCAGTACTTACGGTCAACAGTACTCTAACACAAATCTTACTCTGGTCAGCTTGAAGGTTCCTGTTTTCCAATGTCCTTCCAGTCCATTAGACCCGAACAACTCCTCTGGCAGTATGTGTAACTACGATCAACTGCAATGCCATGATTATGTTGGCATTAGCGGTGCGACACCTGATCCAGCATCCAGTACCACAGTCTGCTCTACAGGAGCCAGTTATGGAGTGTACTGTAATAATGGATTACTCGTTCCTGCCAGGAATTTTCGATTCCGCGATATTACTGACGGATCTTCCAATACAATTATCGTTGCCGAACAATCAGGTAGTGTAGGTGGAAATGACTGGCGGACAAATTACCATGGGGGCTGGCGCGGCTGGTCTTCATCAGGAGATGTCGTAACAAGAACGGGAGCACACCATGTTTCTGGTGTCACGACCGTTGCATTTTCGATCTACGCGAAGTCAGGGCAATCAGGCGGTTCCGCTGTGCCACGATCTAATAGTGCCTATTCCGGAAACACAATTTTGAACTCTTATCACACGGGAGGAATTCATATTCTGTTGGGAGATGGTGCTGTTAAATTTATCTCCGAGAATTTGGATTTCCTGACATTACGACAACTTTGTACGCGAAATGACGGACAAGTAGTCGGCGAATTCTGATTATTCTTTCAACTCATTTTTTATGGTACAACGATGACTTTAAATCGCAATCGTATCTGTTGTCTGGCTGGGCTTTTATTACTCATGTCTGGATGTGGAGGTACAAATGAGGCTCCTACGGGGCAGGTTAAAGGCAAGGTCACCTACGATGGCGCCCCTCTCACAGAAGGAGTGATTTCCTTTTATTCAGCAGATTTAGGTGTAGGCGCTTCAGCAGATATTGTGGAGGAAGGTGCATACACCGTTTCCGAACCACTGAAAACCGGTAAATATTCTGTGACGATACTGCCTCCCCCAGAGCCTCCTCCACAAGATGCAGTCCCCGTTTCGAGCAAAAAAGTCTACAAGAACATTCCTTTGAAATACCGGGATCCTAAAAAAAGTGGGCTCTCGATTGAAATCGGCAAAGGAGACAATTTATTTGATGTTCAAATGACCAAATAATGGTTATACTGGATTAAAGGCTTCCCTGCATTAAAAACTGCTAAAGGACTTCCAGTTTGCAGGCCTCACAGAAAAAACGGCTCTTTTCTCACATTGAAATTCACTCGGTTTGCTGCGAAACTGACCGATCTTAAGTTCATAATTTTTGAAGATTAAAACAATCTTTTGGCTAAACGATTCATTTGGCTATACGATTTTTCTTACTCATTCTATTTTCAGGAGTACTTCAAATGAACGAACCATTTAAAAAGAAACGTGGATTCACCTTAATTGAGCTGCTTGTGGTGATTGCGATTATCGCGATCTTGATCGCATTGTTACTCCCTGCGGTACAACAGGCACGTGAAGCCGCCCGACGCAGTTCATGCAAGAACAACATGAAGCAAATGGGGCTTGCTTTGCACAATTACCATGATGTGTACACGAAATTCCCACACGGTGCCAGGGGAGGGTTGACTACACTGAATAGCTGGAAGTTCGCTTTACTGCCTTACTTTGATCAGACGGCGTTGTATAACGTACGTGCGGAGTCAGGTGATAGCATCAATTTTTATGCGGCCGGTGGAGGAGCGCACACTCTCTCATCGTATAACTCGTATACACAACAATTTTTCAATCATTTTCTTACCATGTACCATTGCCCGTCCAGCGCGCGATCCCCCTGGTACGCTTACAACACGAACTTTACAGATTGGCCAACACAAGCCATTCAGTACGTTGGAATTATGGGAGCGTATCCGGACCCCGCTCCTACACCACGTAGCGATGTGACATATGAAACGCAATACGGTAGCTTTATCACAAGTAACGGTTGCCTGACAATCAACGAATGCCAGGCAATTCGCGATATCACTGATGGGACGTCGAATACGATCATTATCGGAGAACAATCAGGAAATCCCAACAACCCGGTCACTTCGCATTACCACAGCGGCTGGGGTGGTGCCACCTGGAACGATACAGTACGCGTGATGAATCAGGGAGCCGCGCTTCAGCATAGATATGGGTGTGGAGTTACATCAATTTTCCATTCCCCAAATCCAACATCGACAGGGGCCGAAGCAAATGCACCGTGGGACTGGAATACACCACTTTCGTCTTACCATACCGGTGGGGTCCATGTTCTGCTTGCAGATGGTGCAGTCCGATTCCTGAGCAATAACACAAATCTAACATTGATCCGACAGCTTGCTGCCCGTGATGATGGTCAGGTGATTGGTGAATGGTAGAACGATTGTGAAATACGAAAGACCGTAACGCTTGAAGACCGTTTCTTGCGTTACGTTCTTTTGTGTGAAGCATCTGTCATAATTAGCTTCAGATAATGTCAGTAAACAATTCCGTGGGCCTCTCTTTGTACGAAATATCATGATGAAACATTTTCCGATTTTAAAATCTGCTATTGTCACAGTGTACTGTTTGCTGGCGTCTCTGGTCATTGGATGCGGTGAGTCTGACCCTCGTCCACCGGTAGAAATCAGCGGAGTGGTCAATTTAGACGGAGCCCCACTTCAAGAAGGCAGTATCCATTTCACATCCGGGCAAACTGGAGAAACCTCGTATGCTAATCTTAACGAGAAGGGTCAGTATTCGCTCAAATTTCCCAAAGCGGATCTGAATACACAATACGAAATAAAGATTGGCCCCCCCGTTGTTGACGAACAAGATGCCCATGCCCTCGAAAATAATCCTCCTTCAAAAATGAAGCAAAGCATCCCCAAAAAGTACTTAAACCGTACAACCAGTGGTTTGAAGGTCAAGATCGAAAAAGATGGCAAAAACGAATTCGACTTCGATCTGACCAGCAAGTAACAACTCTCTCCCTCAGAAAACCTGCTGCATTTTCATCGGTTCCCGCTACGCTTCAAGTGTGGTCATGCATGACCATACTTGAACTAAGCTCGACATTATCTAAGGGCAAATCCAGCACCTGGACTGTTCGTGTTAAAAGAGACCGACCTGTAGTGAACCGCCAATAACGAGTCTGTGCTTCACGAAAAGTTTTCTTTGTAGCCCTGCTTCAGAGTCGAATCAGACTAGAATTGACGTTAGTCTGTTATATGATATTGTCTGTTCGTCATTTCTTCGCCGAATCTTATATATACGATTCCAGAACACTACATTGAGAGCCATTGCTATGCCAACGGATCATTTTACCCCTCCTCAAGATCGTTCGCAGGAAGTTCTGATTCCATTGGAACCATTAAAAGATTTATTAATCCAGCTTTTTGTGCGAATGGGCATGTTTCAGGTAGAAGCAGAAATCGTCGCTGACCGCTTGATTGAAGCCGACCTGCGTGGCATTCACTCTCATGGCAGTCGCACAACCGAGCGCTATCTTGATGCCATGGACATGGGTGATATTGACCCCCGCGCACAAATTTTAACTGTCAAAGAAACTCCAGCAATTGCCGTTTTGGATGGTAGCAATGCGATGGGGCATTTTGCAGCGACCCGCGCAATGGAACTGGCGATTCAAAAAGCAACTGAAGTCGGCACAGGAACGGTTGCGATCCGCAACAGCCATCATTTTGGTGCTGCCGCCATTTATGTTTTGATGGCAGTGGAAGCGGGAATGATCGGGTACTGCACAACCAATACGGGAAGTGCCACTGTCGCTGCTCATGGAAGTAAACAAGCGGCTACTGCAAATAATGCAATCGCATGGGGCGTGCCCACTCGCGAAGGGGCCCCCTTTGTTCTGGATATGGCATGTGCAAAAACATCATGGGGAAAATTAGACACCTTGGCCATGTACGGCTTGCCTGTTCCCCCGGGATACGCGCTGGATCACGAAGGAATTGAAACAACCGACTCGGCAACTGTCAAAACACTTCTTCCAGCGGCTGGTCCTCGTGGATATGGCCTGGCTATGATCAGTTCGATTCTCACCGGAGCTCTGTCAGGTGGTAAGTTGCCAATCAACAAAACGAAAGCAGCTGAGATCGATGGCTCGGAACACTTTTTCTACGTGATTGACCTGAAACAATTTGTTTCAGAAGATCATTTTCACGAAGAATTGACCTCTGCAGCAGAAGCCATTCGGCAATTGGACCCTGAACTGGCAAATGGCCGCGTTCAATTACCGGGAGAACATGAATGGGAACAGACTCAGCGCGCGCTGCAGGAAGGCCTTTTTGTCCACCAGGACCATGCCAGTTTACTGAAAGAACTCGCCAAACGTGTGAACTTTGAAGCCCCCTGGTAAACAGCCAGCTTGATTTTGGAGCAACATTTTAGAACACTACTTTTCAAGGTCCTGTATCGATGATTTCAGCACGCAAGATTTTTCTTCTATTAATTACAACCGCCTGCTTCTCCTGCTTATTTAATACTGAGCTATCTGCAGGAAAATATAATCCGGTTCTCAATATAGGAGATCAGGCCCCCACCTGGGAAGCATTGCCTGCGACTGATGAAAAGACGTATTCCAGTAACTCGTTTAAAGATAAAGAAATACTTGTGATTGCCTTTATCTGTAACAGTTGCCCTTACGCCGTTGATTACGAAGAGCGGCTCAATCGGCTTGCACAAAAGTATAAGACAAAAGATTCCCCCGTAGCCGTTATTGCGGTCAATGTGAATCTGGTTCCTGCAGACAGCCTGGAAAAGATGAAAGAACAAGCCAGGAAAAAACAGTTTGCTTTCCCTTATCTGTTTGATGCCTCCCAAAAGACAGGACAGAAATTCGGCGCAACACGCACGCCCGAATTTTTCGTAATCAATAAAGAACGAAAAGTCATTTATATGGGAGCCATGGATGATGCCACAGATGCCAGCAAGGTCAAAAATGATTATGTGACACTCGCCATCCAGGCTGCTTTACAAGGGAAACAGCCAAAAATACAGGAAACCATTGCCATCGGCTGTAATGTTCGTTACAAACGCATTCGCAGACGTAAACAATGATTCCAAACTCCAGCAGTCATCACTGTCAATCATGACGAAATTAAATCAAATTCACATTCAGGACTGTATTGAAGGTATGCAGGAACTCGAAGCAGAATCCATTGATTTGGCATTCGCTGATCCTCCTTTCAATATCGGCTACGAATATGATCAATATGAAGATCGTCTCGAGAGTGAACAGTACCTCGACTGGTGTTCGCTCTGGTTGTCAGAAGTGGTTCGATTGTTGAAACCGGATGGCACATTCTGGCTTGCCATTGGTGACGAATATGCTGCTGAACTCAAAGTGATGATGCAACGGGAATCAGGGCTCACATGTCGCAGTTGGGTCATCTGGTATTATACCTTTGGAGTCAATTGCAAAAACAAGTTCAGTCGTTCGCACGCTCACTTGTTTTACATGGTTAAAGATCCAAAACAATTCACGTTCAATGCCGACGATCCTGCGATTCGAATACCCTCTGCACGTCAACTCGTCTACGGAGATAAACGAGCTAACCCCAAAGGACGGCTACCCGACGACACCTGGATCTTAAGGCCGCAAGATATTCCCGAAAGTTTTCAAGCGCAAGAAGACACCTGGTACTTTCCCCGGATCAATGGTACTTTTAAAGAACGCCAGGGTTGGCACGGCTGTCAGATGCCCGAACAACTCTTGGGGCGGATCATCAGAGCTTGCTCAAATCCCGGAGAAGTTGTACTCGATCCTTTTTCAGGAAGTGGAACCACTCTCTCTGTTGCAAAGAAGTTAGACCGTCAATTTGTCGGTTTTGAACTTTCGGAAGAGTATGGGGCACGCGCACAACAGCGACTTACTGAAATCCAGGCTGGACAACCTCTGGACGGTCAGGAAAACCCACTCATCAGCGCCCCTTCTACAAAAAATGGCAAACGAATCGCAGATCGCAAAACGGAAATGTCGGCCCAAAAAAAATCCTCAAAAGGCCAACAAAACCCTCGACAGAAAAAGCTGCTCTAGTCTGACTTCATCTCATGCAGCAGACAGAATCATCTCTCGTCTAATTCTCCACGAATCAACTCATTCTCTCCACAACTCCATTCGCACAATGGCATGAAACGTGCTTTTTACACCTCATGTTGGCTGAACTTTCGAATTCACCCGAAAATCACTTAAAATGTTGCTTGAAAACCACATCGAACAGATGGTCATGTTGATCAAAGTCCACATGTCGCAGACATTTGATTCTGTAAGTTCTCTGGCAGATAATAAGGATCGAAATCACGTCGACCGCTGGTTAGAATATAGCAATCAATTCTTTTATGACCTTTATCAGGATATTCGTGTTTAATCGTGGTGAATTTCATCAACACTCTCGCAGATCGACTTCGCGGATTTCTCCTGACAGGCGAAACTGAGATCCCTGCGCATTGGTGGGATCGTATTGAGCAAATTCATCTTCGAATACAGGACTTCGCTTCTCACACTGACTCCCAGCTGTTTGATGTATGGAATTCACTTCGCTATCGCGCTCAATGCGGTGAATCGCTCACAGATTTACTTCCCGAAGCCTTCGCGGTAGTCGGCGAACAGATGCAGCGGCACTTGAAAATCACACCCTATCCAGTGCAATACCTGGGTGCAATCGCCATGCATGAACACGCAATCGCAGAAATGCAGACGGGTGAAGGAAAGACCCTGACTGCAGCTTTAACACTTTGCCTGAATACTCTACCCGATGCAGGGATTCATATCGCAACGGCCAATGATTATCTCGCTGAACGCGATGCCAATTGGCTAAGCCCTGTTTATTATGCATTGGGTATCACAGCAGGAACGATAACGGCTTCTTCGTCGCCAATTGAAAGACGAGCCGCTTATGAGTGTGATATTACCTATGGCACCGCACGCGAATTTGGCTTTGATTACCTGCGAGATCTACTCTCATCGCCCGATTCGCAAACCGCGTTCGCATCCCAACGTCAACAGCTGTTTAATCAACAAGACCAACAGAGTGATTCCTTACAGGTCAACTCGCGCTCTCCCTATATGGTGATCATCGACGAAGCTGACAGTCTTTTAATTGATGAAGCACGAACTCCATTAATCATTGGACAGACTGATATTCATGAAAAAACTCAAATGTCCGTTGCCTGTGAATGGAGCGCGACTCATGTGACTCAACTGTCTGCAGACGTTCATTATATTGACCATGGTCCTCAGCGGGGTATGGAACTGACCGATGCAGGTCGTCGCGTTATACGAGATCTGTTATTACAGGATGATGCACCAGATTCACTCGACACAGGAACTGCCTACCTTTCATCAGAACGTGCATTGCGTGTTCAAAACTATTTTCAGAAAGGCCGTGACTATGTCATTCAGGATGATAAAGTAGCAATTGTCGACGAGTTTACGGGACGAATCTCTGAAGGACGAATGTGGCAAAACGGCATACATCAAGCCATCGAAGCCAAAGAAGGAATCAATATCACCGCACCTACGAAAGTGGGCGCTCAAACCACAGTCCAGGAATTATTTTCCCGTTATCCACGGATGGCAGGTATGACGGGTACCGCAAAATCTGCAGCTAGTGAGCTCAAAAAAGTCTTTGCGACTCCGGTCATCAAAATACCGACAAATCGACCTTCTCAACGAAAGATGCTTCCCGAACACGTATTTTTGACAGCGGAGGAAAAATGGGTTGCCATTGTTGAAGAAATTTCGACGATGCACAATCAAGGAAGACCTGTATTGATCGGGACTCGTTCCGTGAACCTCTCGAACGAGTTATCAGCGCGCCTTTCTCAAGCACAGATGACTCATGAAGTTCTACATGCATTGAACCATGAAAATGAAGCTGCCATTATTAAACAGGCAGGTCAACGTGGTCGCATTACCGTTGCCACTAATATGGCTGGTCGTGGTACTGATATCATCCTCGGTGAAGGTGTCGTGGAGAATGGGGGGCTACATGTCATTTGCTCTGAATTGCACGAATCAGCACGCATCGATCGACAACTTACCGGACGTTCTGCCCGACAGGGCGATCCCGGCAGCGCACGAATATTCCTTTCTCTCGAAGATGATATCCTGAAAGTTGGCCTGGGTGAACAACGAGCACAGGAATTATATTCCACTTATCAGCAGAACCGTTCAGATCTGAAGTCAGCGGTGCGTTATTTTTTTCAGGCACAGCGCAGGATCGAAAAACGACATGAAAAACAACGTGTTGATTTAGTTGAACGAATCAGCCAACGCCGCCAGATGCTGCAACAGATGGGACAACACGCCAATTTGAACGCGCACTAATCAAACTGATTCTCCATCACTTTGTCGTAAATGTTTGAGAAGCCACACTCAGTTTTTCGGAAATACCATCTTTTGCAAATTGCAGATGTTTCACAAAAGGCTGCATTAACATCGCTGGCAAGAAGAGTAAATCGCCAATCAATGCTGTTAACAGTAATGTCAGCATCATAAAGGCAAACCGTTGTGTGGGAATAAAATCGCTGAATGCAAACACCAGCAAGCCAAGCCCGCAAATAAATGTTGTATGAATCATCGCCCGTCCGCAATGTTTCAAAGCAGAACGAACAGCCTCTTCACTTGTGCGGTTCATCCCTTTTTCTCTGCGGAACCATGCCAGAAAATGTAATGTGTCATCAATGGCTATTCCCAAGGCAACACTGGCAGTCATCACCGCACCAATATCCAAAGGAATATCCAGCCAGCCCATCAGTCCAAAGATAATCACAATGGGAAACACATTTGGCAGCATGCTTAACAGCCCGGTCCAGATACTACGTTGTACGATAACAATAACTAAAGCGACCAATATAAACGCGGTCATAAAACTCCGTGTCAGATCCTCTAAAATCAATTGCTGAACAGTATGAATCAAAGGCATTATCCCGGTGTAGTACGCGGTCAAATGTACGCCTTGCTCACTATACTGATCAAGTTCGGGCTGCAGTGTCGCTTTCAGTTTATTTAAAGCGGCACCATAATCAATTTTTCCGAGAGCAGGAACTCGTGCACTGATTCGCCAGGACTCCTTACCATCGTTATCAGATAAATAGACTGAGTTCTCAATCGCTTTCCGGTTTTCCTTCAGTTTTTTGTTGGTAACTACTTTTCTGAAAATTGACTCAAACCCGTTATGCTTTACAGGATTGGGACCAAAAGTGGCTGCCGACATCGTTCCCGTGTAACCATCGATATTATTAATCGTCTTTTCAATATTGTCGATGATGCGCAGTCGTTGCAGAAACGTTTTCTTGCACTCGGAATCGAATTCAATCACAACCTCTACAGGAATCAGCGGCCCCATACGATCTTCGTTAAACTGGTAATCATCAAGAACCTGAGTTCCTGCTGGAAACAGCGATGGAACATCAACTGAAGAACGAATTGATAATAATCCATAGGCTGAAATCGTCATCAGTATTAATGAAGCCATGAAAACCGGAACAGAATAACGCTCCAGCCAGTCAGGCAGTTTTTCCATCCAGGATGAAATTCGAGTGAAATATTTGGGAGTCACATTAGTTTGACCTTCCCCGTTATATTTCAGAATCTGTTGTGGTGGCCAAAGTTGCATCGCTCCAGGTAAGATTAACAGCAATACCCCCAGGGTAATCAGCAGACCCAATGACGCTAACAGACCAAACAGAGCAATGGGCGTAATCTGGCTGACCATTAATGACCCCAGCCCAATGGCTGTCGTCACTGCCGCCAGCATACATGGTTGCCAACCTTTGGAAAATCCGCTTCGAACTGCTGCTTCAGCTTCTGTTTTAGATTTGGCCCTGCTGGCAAATAATTCATCATAATAGTAATTAACTAAATGTACGCCCGCTGATATCGTAAGCACAAAAACCAATGACGGTGTAATGATCAAAACCGCGTCCAGAGGTGCGCCGGAATAATAGACCATTGACAGTACGAGTCCCTGTCCAAATAATCCAGCCAGCAAGATCGTTCCCGTCAACATCCAGGAGCGAATACAAAACCAGCACAAGACGGTTGCCAGCACAGCAGACAAAGCCCCAAACAGGTTCACGCTATGAATACTGGCTCTGTCAATGGCAACACCATCCACGGGAGGCCCTGTGATATGAAATTCTGAACGGGGCAATTGACAAACTTCTTCTGCAACAGAAAGGACATGGTCAATTGATTCTTTGCGTAACTCATTCCCACGATGAGTCAGAATAATCACGGCACAACTGGCGTCTAAGTCTTTACCTATGAGAACTCCCTGCAAACGTTTTAATGCTTCTTCTCGCGGGAGCTTGAGCGGTGGAGACGTTAAACTCTTCACCGTGCCCGCTCCGCTGACAATGCGGTCAAACAGGGAAGCATGTGTTTCGCCAAAATCAGTAGTACGCGGGGCGTATAAAGCCTCTTCCAGTTTGAGCAGTCGTGGATCATCGACAGAACAACCAGGCCAACTGATCAAAATCAGGTCGTTACTCTCGAAGTCCTTTGTAAATCGATCATAGTCCAACCTGGATTGCATGAAAGAAGGTGCCCACTTTTCAGGGGCAATACACATGCTTTCTACACTTTGATGAGCACCATAAATCAGAAATGGTGACAAGATCACCAATATGATTACTGTGACAAAATATCGGCGTTTATATTGAGGTTTTTTAGTAGCCATCGGATGATCTTTGTAAGAGGGAGCAAATACAAATCACTGCATACGAACGGGGAATTCAGCCCACGCGTATACGGCAAGTCTAGCTCACAACTTTTCACTCATCCGAAAAAATGATAGACTTTTTGCAGTTTCAGCTGACAACACAATCGGTACAGCACATAAGATCGAAATAACCGTTCATCAACGGTCAGCTATCGATTGCGACGTACATCAAGATACACGGCGATCAGGATCACACCACCTTTGACGATGTATTGCAGCGAATAATGGATACCTGCCTGATTCAGTCCTTTGTCGAGTATACCGATAATAATGGCTCCCATCAGAGTTCCAAACATCGTTCCCCGACCACCGGTAAAGCTAGTGCCCCCAACAACAACAGCGGCAATTGCTGTTAATTCAAACATCTGACCGGATCCCGGCTCAGCAGAATAAAGCTGTGAAGTATGGATCATTCCAGCAACTCCCGCCATCAACGCACAAAGTAAATAGACCAGAATTTCCACGCGTACAATCGGAATTCCGGAATAGAGGGCCGCTTCCCGATTCCCCCCCAGCGCATAGACATGCTGACCAAAACGGGTGCGATGCAACAATAGAGACATCAGCAAAAATAATATCAGCATTATGACAACAGGAACGGGGATCAGATTAAATAGTCGGCTATTGCCTAACGCAAGAAATATTGTCTGATCGCCGTTAATCGACATCGGTAGACCACCATTAAATCGCAAGGCGCATCCCCGTGCGATTAGCATGGAAGCCAGAGTAATGATGAAAGGAGGCATTACCGTTCTGGAAGCGGCGATCCCATGACAGACACCAAACACAGCAGCCACCCCAAAACCTGCCAGCATGGAAAGTGCTAAGAAAAAAAAGTTCTGTGTATCACCGGTGAGAGATGTCAGACAAAAAACGGTTGTTGTACCAACAAGAGCGACCATTGCACCAACGGAAAGGTCAATTCCCCCGATCAGAATGACCAACGTCATCCCAAATGCGAGAATCGTATTAACCGAAATCTGCTGGGTTAGATCCAGCAGATTTTCGGGAGACAGAAAAGCGGGAATCCAAATCCGAAACAACAGCAACAATATGACTATCGCTATTAATAAGGGAGCCAGCTGTTTAAAAACGTTCAAGTTATTCTCCTCCCGTTAAGAGCTGCATCACCTGTTTAGCAGAAATCTCCTGAGCCTCATGAATACCAGTGAGACTCCCTTCCCGAAACATTCCAACTCGATGCGAAATATTCAGCACTTCATCCAGGTCTGATGAAATCAGAATCAACGCCATACCCTGTCCAACCAGTTCCCCAATAATCCGATACATATCTTCACGGGCCCCCACATCAATTCCTCGCGTAGGTTCATCCAGGATCAGAATTTTCGGTGGATGTTCCATCCAGCGGCCGACGAGCACTTTTTGTTGATTTCCTCCAGACAAATCCCGAATCGGCTGTTCCTCACCTGCTAATCGTACCCCAAACCGTTTTACGGTTCGTTCGACTATTGATTTCCTTATCTGCGAATGAACGACGCAGCCATTGATCCAATATTTCAGCCATGGAAGAGAAACATTAAATTCAACAGTCTGGTCCATTATCAAACCCTGCTGTTTTCGGTCTTCAGGCACCAATACCAGTCCCTGATTCAAAGCCTCTCGCGGATTGGAAATCTGAGTCGTTATTCCTTCAATCGAAATCGTTCCACTGCGCACATGATCGATACCAAATAAGGCTCGTGCCAACGCAGTTCGGCCAGCACCCACCAAACCACACAAACCCAATACTTCGCCGTATCGGACATGAAAAGAGATATTATGAATCAAGTCATTACAAAGATCAGTTACCTCTAATGCAATCTTGCCGGGGTGGTAAGGAGGTCTTGGAAAATGTTCCTGAATGTTGCGACCTACCATCCATTGAATGAGAGTCTCTGTTTCTACATCACCTGCCAGAGCCGTCCCTACAGACCTCCCATCACGTAAGACTGAAATACGATCCGCAAGGCGCATCATTTCTTCCATGCGATGCGAAATGTAAATGATGCCGACGCCCTGTCTGCGTAATCGATGAAGTGTGTTGAACAACGCTTCTACTTCGAATTCAGAAAGTGAAGACGTCGGTTCATCCAGTACAAGCACTTGTGCATCCTGTGACAAGGCGCGCGCAATTTCGACCAGTTGCTGCTGGGCGATACTCAGGTCAGATACTAATTCTGTCACATTCCTGATTTCGGTAAGCCCCAGTTGTAAAATCAGTTCTTCAGCCCGCTTATTCATTTGTCGCCGCTGGAGAATTCCACAACAGACTGGCTCACACCCCAGATAAATATTTTCTGCGACCGATAAATTGGGAGCCAGAGAGAGTTCCTGATGGATTAACCGAATTTGTAATTGGTCTGCATCGGCCACGTTTCGTAGAAAAACCTGACGGTCTCTTAGCCAGATCTCTCCCTGATCTGGTTGATAGATGCCTCCGAGGATTTTAATCAGCGTACTTTTTCCGGCACCATTTTCACCTGTCAGTGCATGAATTTCACCTGCCTTGATTTCAAAACTGACATCTTCCAAAGCGATCACATTGCCGAAGCATTTGGTAATTCCCTCTAATCGGAGCAGCGATGTTGATCTGGCAGACATTGCTATTTTGCCTCCAGAAATTGCTCCGCATTCTCAGCTGTGATCAGCTCTACGCGTACCTTCACATTTTTCTCTACCCGTTCACCACGGTTATGGGCAAGCATTTTCTCAGCAGCAATCTGACCTATCTCCCGGGGAAACTGGGCAGAAGTGGAATAGAGCTTCCCGGATTGAATAGCTTTGATTCCGGCCTGAGAACCATCGACAGTCACAATTTTGACACGGTCCAGTTTGTTTACCGAATCCAATGCAGAAATGACTCCCAGGGCATTCGGATCATTGATTGCAAACACGGCGTCTACGTCAGGATAACGCCCCAGAAGATCTCGCATGACAGGCCGTGCTCCTTCAGTCGTCCCCTTCGCTTCCTGAACATCAAGAATTTTCATCTCCGGATAGTTTGTCATTTCTGCTTTGAATCCATCAACCCGATCGATACAGGCTTTGTTTACCGAAAGATGAAGTATCACCAGTTTCGCCCGAGGATTGATTTTTGCCAGTGCCTGCGCTGCCAATTGACCAGCCAGCACATTATCTGAGGCAACCGTACAGACAATCAATTCTTCATCTTCTTTTTTTACGGGCGCATCAACAATAATGATCGGAACATTTTTCCGGTTTGCTTTGAGTAATGAACCTTTAAGCCCTTCCCAATTGACGGGATTCACAAAGATTCCGGCGACATCCTGCAAAATCAAATCCGAAAGATCATTCTTTTGTTTCAGAGAATTGAATTGCGCATCAAGAACGATGAGTCGATCACCATTCGCTTCGAGTTCGGTTTTTAATCCTTCTCCCAAATCAACAAAAAAAGGATTGTTCAACGTCTGAAATGAAGCGCCATACAACTTTCCGGTTGCCGACTCTGATGCTTCCTGTGGTTGCCCCGATTCATCGACATTAGAGCAACCATTTGAATAAAGAATCATCAGAAAAATTAAAGCAGAAGTCAAAAACCGCTTGCTGTTCATATTCAATCCTCGTTTCAATGGAACAGAGTATATCACCCACTTAACGGCCTTATCTGCTACTACTAACAAAAGCCGGGAGTAAAGAAAAGGTTTGGGCGCAATGTCAGCGCGGTTTTCATTTTGTTTCCTTGAAACGAAATTCAGCAAAGACGAAGAATCTGCTAATTTGTGCCAGATCAAGCAGCTCTTTTTGAAGATTGCTGGACAGGCTTTAAATGAGCAGACTGAAATTCGGGTAGAATTCTTTGAATTTCTTGCAGAATCAGAGTTGATGGCTGCTCGGTGAGATTGGAAAGCCTGAGAAAGGCCTGATCAATAAATTGTTCGCTAAAATTCACTTTGTCCGCAACCATGATTTTGGGGTGACGTGTTGGAAGGTGTTTTTCTCCTTCTACGTGCAGTTCTTCATAAAGTTTTTCACCAGGTCGCAAGCCGGTAAATTTAATCTCGATATCTTCGCCCTGCTTCAGACCAGATAAATGAACCAGATCAGCGGCCAGATCAACAATGCGAACTGGTTCTCCCATATCGAGTACAAAGATCTCTCCACCGTGCCCCATGGCCCCCGCCTGAATCACCAGTTGTGATGCTTCCGGAATCGTCATAAAATAGCGCTGCATCCGTTCGTCGGTAATCGTAATTGGACCACCGTTCTGAATTTGTTGTGAAAAAATAGGCACAACACTACCAGCCGACCCCAGTACATTTCCGAAACGAACTGTTACAAAATTACATTTTGATCGCGCTGCCAGAGATTGAACATAGAGTTCCGCAATGCGCTTATTTGCCCCCATGACATTGGTCGGATTAACAGCCTTATCAGATGAAATCATCACAAAGGTGCCTACTTTAAATTCCTCTGCCAGATCTGCCAGATGCTTTGTCGCTAACGCAATATTTTTAACTGCTTCTCCGGGATTATTTTCCATTAATGGAACATGTTTATAAGCCGCCGCATGAAATAGAATATCAGGCTGGTACTCTTGCATCACAGCACGCATTCGTTTCGAGTCATTAATATCTGCCAGGACAACATCAAACTGTCCACCATGACTCAAATCGATCAATTCACGTTCCAGAAAAAACTGACTATTTTCTGAGCGGTCAACTAATATCAGTTTTTTTGGTGAAAACTGCAAAATCTGACGGCAGATTTCTGAGCCGATACTCCCGGCACTGCCCGTCACCATCAAAATTCGATCATCCATCCAGTCACGAATGTTCTGCATATCGAGTTCAACAGGTTCTCTGCCAAGCAGGTCTTCAATACAAACCGGACGTGGTTTCATTTCGACTTTACCTGACAGTAACTGTTGATAACTGGGCAATACCTGAACCTGAATTTGAGCGGAGTTCCCATCTTCAACCAGTTGACGAACTATCTTTCCAGGAATTTCATCAGCCGGCAAAAGCACATCTGAAACGCCGTGGCTCTCAGCAAGATCGCACATCTCCTGTAAAGAACCCAAGACAGGCACACCATTGATGCGTGTTCCGATTCGACTGGTATGATCATCCAGAAATCCAATGACTTTCAGACAGGACTCTTTTTGTCGCTCAATAATGCGGAGTAAAGAAGCACCTGATTCATTAGCACCAATAATAAATGCAGGCCTGCAATCACTCTGTTGCCGAAAATTGCGACCACTGTCTTGAACCATGCGAATGGTAGCACAAAATCCGCAAACAGCCAAAATCGTGGAACCCCAGTCGATCAAAAATACGGAACGGGGAATCATAATTTGGGGGAAAACTAAATAATCGACCAGAGCCAGAGCAGCTGAACTCAAAGTTGCTGCTTTGGAAAGATTGACCAGATCAAGAATCGTGATATAACGGCTTCTGATCTTGTAAACACCATTCCACCAGAATGTAAGTGTTTTCAGACCTATGGCCCATAGCACTGTCGAGCGAAACATACGAAAGCCGTTTTCACCGAGAACACCGTCTACGTTGAGACGACTCTCAAAGCGCAGCCAAAACGCAAGATAGTAAATCACACTGAATATAGGCAAAAAAACGATCATCCAGAAAATCTGGCGACGCGATACCTTATATTTCTTGAACCAATTTGTTTTCGGCCTGGAGTCCAACCTTAACTCCCAAAGATTTCCGTTTCCTGTTCAAAATACTTTACCGAACAGAAATCATATACAAAAATCCACACACACCCTGCAGATCCTTAAGAAAGACAGAGTTAATAACAATTTTCACTAAATTCAGTCAACATCAAAATTCTTAAGAACAATGTAGTTAATACCTTGTCTTGATTTTTGAACAGAACTATTTTCGAGGATCCTTTTGTCGCTTTGGAAATTCGTCTACGTAAATTTGAAACGAAGGAACGAGCTCGAACGGCTCATCAACATAACAGTTTGAACGAGTCGCATTTCTGATTTTGATTGATTATGATAAGACGCTTAACCCATCGGTTAACATGACTCAACTTGATAAGCTATAAGGTGTAACGTGATATTCGTTCTCGATAACTATGATTCCTTTACCTACAACCTGGTACAACGGTTTGGGGAAATAGATCGTTCTCTGGATATACGGGTCGCCAGAAATAATCAGACGTCGATTGAAGAAATCGAACAGTGTTCTCCAGAGAAAATCCTCATTTCACCTGGTCCCTGTACACCTCGAGAAGCAGGCCTCTCTAAAGAAATCATTGAATATTTTGCGGGAAAAATTCCGATTCTGGGTGTTTGCCTGGGACATCAATGCATTGCGGAAGTATTTGGGGCAAAAGTCATTCGCGCAAATCGCCTGATGCACGGCAAAGTATCCCTTATTCATCACGATGGAACCGGAGTATTCAAAAACCTTCCTTCTCCCTTTCAGGCAACACGCTATCACAGCCTGATAGTTCCTGAAGAGTCTTTCTCGGATGAACTGGAGATCTGCGCCTGGGTTGAAGAACCAGGACATGCCAAAGAAATCATGGGAGTTCGGCATCGATCATATTCTGTGCATGGAGTTCAGTTTCACCCGGAAAGCTTCCTCACTTTGGACGGAGTAACCCTGTTGCAGAACTTCCTCCAACTTCCTGCAGAACAATTTACTGGTGCTTGAAAAGTAGAAGGATTGATTCAGCATGCTGAGTGTTCAAGAGGCGATTTGCTCTATTCTGGAAACAGTGAAACCTGTTGATCCACAGCCAATTTCATTGTTTGAGGCATTTGATAGCGTACTCGCAGAGGAAACGGTCAGCGATCTGAATATCCCGCCTTTTGACAAAGCATTAATGGATGGGTTCGCAGTAAAAAGCACTGATGTACCAGACGGAAAAGCGACACTGAAAATTTTGGAGACGATTTACGCAGGCAGTGTTCCCACATCCGCGTTACAAGCGGGGCAAACTTCACAAATCATGACGGGTGCACCACTTCCCGAAGGAGCAGACGCCGTCGTCCAGATTGAGCATTGTGATATCAATCAGGAAATGAAAACGGTGAATATCGATACCTCTCCCGTTTCTCCTGGAAAAAACATGCTCTATCGGTCTTCGGTTCTGGAATCCGGCGCCTCAGTACTTACTGCAGGAACTTTATTGAGACCTCAGGAAATCGGTGCATTAGCGGAAACGGGAAGTCCCATTGTCTCAGTCCGCCGCGCCCCGAGCCTGGCGATTCTGGCTACGGGTGATGAATTAGTCCCTCCTGAACAAAACCCGCAACCCGGTCAAATTCGGAACTCGAATGAGGTCATGCTGTACACACAAATATTACAATCAAAGGCCCACCCCATTCCCCTGGGAATTGCCCGGGATGAACGAAGCCATTTGCGAGAAAATATTATTGAGGGGTTAAAAAGTGATTTTCTCTTACTTTCGGGTGGCGTTTCTGCTGGAGAATTAGACCTGGTGCCTTCGGAATTACAGGCAGCAGGCGTAAAACAGGTATTTCATAAAGTCAATCTGAAACCAGGAAAGCCGCTCTGGTTTGGAATTCGAGAACAGGAAAATGGGGACCCCTGTTATATTTTTGGTTTACCCGGAAACCCCGTCAGCAGCATGGTTTGCTACGAACTTTTTGTACGAACGGCAATTCGTCAATTTATGGGCTTTCCTGTCCCGGAACCTTCACCGATTCAAGCCCGCTTAAAATCAGAGTTCCAGACAAAAGGTGATCGACCCACATATCATCCGGCCCAAGTTGAGTGGGAAGGCGGTGAAGTCTTTGTTTCCCCTTTGAAAACCTTAGGTTCAGCCGATCTACGTTCAACGGTCTCTGCGAATGCAGTCGCCTTGTTCCCCACCGGAAATCAACTCTATCAGGCTGGTCTGCTGGTTGATACTTTTTTGTGGTAACAGCAGTTTCTCATAAAATTGATCTACTCTGAAATGCATGATTTCAGTAAAAACCACTGAGATCAGTCACAAAACATTGCCTTTATACGGTAAAAAACCATTCGGCCACTTTGAAATGACGTAGTGACTATGGCAGTTTATGATGAAACGGGATGTTTCATCCAATGAAGGTTTCCGGAAAACCTTCTTTTTGAGATCAGATTCCAAGGACGGAAATCATGGGCTTTACCACACAAACAATTGAACATACTCCCGCTGATCAATCATCAATGGAAAATCCACTTGTGCCTGATGAATCGCATCCGAAAAACGAGTCAAAGAGCGGTCTTCCTCTTGGTAAGGACGTTCAGAAAATCATCAACACTGCGCGCACATCTCCGGCCCCTGCACTGGGAGCCTGGCTGATGTCAGGATTAACGGCCTGCCTGATGTGGGCCAGTTTTACTCCTCTGAATTTTGGTCCGCTGGGCTGGGTGTGTCTGATTCCGCTCTTACTACTGGTCAGGCTACCTCGCAAAACAAGGTTCATGTATACGGCCATTTATTGTGCCGGACTGGTATTCACGCTGGCTTCATTTCAGTGGATGAGACTGGGTGATCCAACTATGTATGTTGCATGGATCGCATTATCAATTTATGTCGCGTTCTACTTTCCTCTCTTCATTCTACTGACTCGAGCTGCCGTCCATCGATTTCGTATTCCCTTGCCCGCTGCAGCCCCTGTCATGTGGGTTGGTCTCGAATATATGCGTGCCTACCTGCTCACGGGATTTTCCTGGTACTACATCGGTCATACTCAATATCAATGGATTGAACTAATCCAGATTAGTGATATTACTGGTGCATATGGAGTGAGTTTTCTGGTCGTCATGCTGGCTGCCTGTTTTGCAGACCTGTTGCCAGGATCTTTTATGCGGCGTTTAAAACTGTTCCCCAACAAATTATCTCAGGAAGAACAGAATCTGGATCAGACGAGTCTGAGACACATTATTCAAACGGCAGTTTGCCTGAGTTTATTTTTTGCCGTTCTCGGATATGGCTACGTACGTCGTTCACAGGCCGCTTTTCAGGATGGACCAAATGTCGCTTTGATTCAGGGCAATTTCCCGACAGCTGTCAAGCATGATCCCAATAGCTGGCAACGTATGTATTTGAAACATCAGGTTCTGATGGGTGCGGCAGTGCGCTACCAGCCGGACCTGATAATCTGGCCAGAAACGATGTTTCGCTGGCCTTTAATTGAATCTAACGGAAAAACCAAACAGGAATTACTGGCGATTGCTCCGGAAATTCCTGTAGATAAATGGGGCGAACCTTCTGTTCGTAAAGCACTCTCGAATATGAGTCAGGAAGCCAATGCTGCATTGGTGATCGGACTGGATACGATAGCCGCTGGTGACTCAAAAGTGGAACACTATAATTCGGCTGTTTTTGTACGCCCCGATTATGGTATCGTCTCTCGCTACGATAAAATTCATCGTGTTCCCTTTGGTGAATATCTGCCACTAAAAGAAACGTTCCCTTTTCTGCAGTATTTCACTCCCTACGGCCCTGATTTTGGAATTGAACCCGGTCAACATGCTGCTAACTTTGAGTATCAAAACTGGAACCTGGCTCCGATTATCTGTTTCGAAGATACTGTGCCTCATCTGGTACGCTCAATGATCAAGCAGGCTTCAGCACCGAATGCAGAAAAACCAATCGATTGTATGGTCAACCTGACAAACGATGGATGGTTTCATGGATCAAGTGAGCTCGATCAACACTTGATTACAGCAGCCTTTCGCTGTGTCGAGAATCGCACTCCCATGGTACGTGCTGTGAATACCGGAGTCTCCGCAATTATTGATGGCGACGGAATGATTGTCGAACCAGATGTCTTTATCGACGGAGATAATCAGGGACGAACCTCATTTGTGAATCCGGAAACAGGACGCTGGAACAAGTCCTTGAACGCGGTGCTCGTTGATACAATCCCACTCGATAATCGTACTAGTTTCTACACTAAATACGGGGATTGGTTTGCTGGAACCTGCTGCTTCTGTGCTCTGTTCGTGTTTTTCATGGCGATTCTGACTCGAAAGCGAAACCCTGTTGCAGCAACTGGTTAACCAACTCGCGACCAATTCACAAAGCCCAGTGCATAGTCTGCCCTTTGATAAATAATGTCAAAGTGGAATGTGATTGGGGGCCCAATGATTTCTCATGGCCCAAATACGTGAATACCCTTCATCTGTCGATACATTGCTGGGTGGATCGTATCGAATATCTTTGATATTTAGGTGTTTTTAAAAAAAATACACTGGAATCGATGGATTTGCGCCCTACCTCTCAGATTAGAATAGTACCAGAGCGCGGGATTTCTGCGCTAGTTCAACCAATTTCAAACCAAATTTATTTGACTGAGAATGTTATAAAAAAATGGCACTGGACAGCTGGTACTTTAAGCAATCAAACGAAACGCATGGGCCTATTTCATTTGAAGAACTATTTGCTTTGGCACATCAAGGTAAACTGACCCCGCATATGGATGTCAGAAACGGAGAATCAGGAAATTGGTTTCCTGCGGAAGAAATTGGCGGCTTGTTTGATTCAAACACCGATCTTCATTCTGATGAGACTGCCGCGACGCCTTCACTTGATGATTTCTCCATTGTCGATTCCTCTTACGGTGTTGACTCATCAGAAAACCTGCCGACACTGGATGGTTTTTCAATTATTGAAGAAGAAGAGAAAATCTCTTCTGAACTGGAATCGCAACTGCCCCGTTTTGCCACCCTTGAAGCCGTTCGAAACAAATATCAAAAAGTGCAATGGTTTTGCCGTATTGTAAATCAGGAACTGGGCCCCATGTCTGCAGATGACCTGATGCAGCTGCTGGTCGATGGAGAATTAGCCCCGAATGACGAAGTCAAATCATCAGTCGGACAGGAATGGGTCCCTGCGCGAACAGTTGTATTTCTAAGTTCAGCAGGCAGTGATGACCTGGATCTATCAGACTCAGCTGAAGATGAAGAACTGGAAGAACAGGAAATTGAGGAGGAAGCATCAACTTCATCAGCTGCTGTCTCAGACAAACAGGAAACAGTTCCAAAACCAAACGACACACCTAAACCACCAATACTCAAAGTACGGTCAAAACAAAAATGGTTCTGCAAATTGGGCGGCATGGGATATGGCCCTCTGGGAAGCCCACAAAATCAAAGCGTGGGCAGAACAAGACCGTATCGAATCAACTGATTTACTCAAATTAGGTCGTAAAGCTGAATGGTTTGAAGCATGGCAAATTGAAGCGTTACAATTAAAGAAGCCTGTAGAAAAACCCGCTTCTGACGAATCTACTGCCAGAGAATCGGCTACAACAGATGATCCTCAAAAGCACGAAACAAAAATGGACACTGATAAGGCACCAACGATGCCCGCTCAACCTGTCATACCACCAGTTACACCTGCTTCCATTCCGCGAGCAAAACCCCAGATTAAAGTAGCCCGATCGAACCCGCTTGAATCTTTAGGGCCACTGATGAAACCTGAGATTCTCGGCGGTGCCGCAGCAGTAATCGCAGTGGCAGTGATCTATTTCTTTGTTCCGTTTGGTGAATTATTTGGTCCTGGTGGAGAAGAAGAACTTGCCAAATTTCAGTCAGTGCATCAAGAGTTTCTGGCTTTACAAGAAAAAAATTCCGGTAATGCTGAGTGGACCAAGTTCGAGAAAAAAGTCAAATCAGAAATTGATCCTCTCGTTGAAGAACTTATGAGTACTGCATCATCTGACTACCCCCATCTTCAACAATTATTGTGGGCAGGACGGGACTATCTTCACCCGATGATAAAAAATGCCCGCACAAAAAAAGAACAAAAAAACAGTGATCAAAAGAAATTTGAAAATCATCTTGAGGAAGCCGAACGGATAATCAAAGAAAAGTAATCCGAAAAAAAAGAGTCTCTGCCATTAAAAACAGAGAAGCAACAGCAGCTCTCAGCAGCCTCACCTGAGGACAAATCGAGATTGTCATTCTTCGACACCGGACTCTGCCTGGTCAGCGAAAAACCACCATCCGGAAAACTTTGAAGCGGCATAAAACTACTCAGGTATCTGAAGACAATCCAGACTTATTGACCTTCCACCATACCACAAACAAAGTGGGGCGTTGATCACCGTTCATGATTCCCTCGACAAGCACAAACTTATCGCCTCTTAAACGATAGACACATGGTTGAGGTGCTTTTTGCTGCGCGCCTTTCTTGGGCCCTTCTAATATTTCCAGATCATAATATGTAAATATATTTAAGTCATCCAGGCGTTGCAGTCGGAATTTTGCCTGATGTGAATAAATCCGTTTGCCGTTCCTGTCGTAGATTTTGACTTTCGAAATCTTATTTGATATTTCCTGCTCTATTCTTAATGGTGCGCCTTTCCCATCTTGATAATTTCTGACCCACTTTCCTTCGAGTTTTTGATAATCTTCATCAGGAGCAGATTCAGCAGAATAGAGTGTTATCCCGGGAATCAGAATTGTAAGCACTAATAGTATGAAACTGAACTGCTGCATTTGTCTTCCTTATCTCTTTAAGATTTCGTTAGAAAAACAAAGAACTCGTGACCTGGATATAGCGTTTAATCTTGACGCTCGAAGTGTAAAGGATGATCTGACTTTAGATCGGCTACGCGCATTGAAATTTTACCATCGAGAACATCTGTCAGTAAATCGCCGCAAACCTCAGCACGCCAGCCTGCCATCAGTCGCGGTTTTTCTTCAGAGGGCTCTTTGTAGACATGGTAGCGCACAAGATGTCTCAAGTCTGCTGAAGTTCCCACCAGGGTTTGTGCGACATTCATTTCTGCACAACGATTTGCCAATGCTATCCCCAACAGCTTTCCTATGACTTGCTCGTCCTGATTTTGTTGCGTATTTGGGTTATCAATATGCAGAGGAAGTTGATCACCAGGGATTTGCTGCGCCTTCGCGATACGCCTTAGTAGTTCGGGAGCTAATTTGAACATATTCTTTCGATTTAAATCGCGTGTTGCAGTCAAGTCTTGCGTGGTAGTCGGCTTTCGACGAGCAAGCTCTATCAATAAATCATCCCGAAGAACTCTTCGCGCAGGCTGATCTTTTTCCTGAGCCACTGCATCACGCCAGTCAAATAATTCTCGAACGATGGCCAACTCACGAGGCTTCAATTTATGCAGTCCGGAAAGGCGGCGCCAGTTTTCACGATGAAATTCGGAATCGACTTCGTCTATCATCCGCTGAAATTCGGCCTGTGCCCACTCGCTACGCCCCTGATCAGACAGGTCTTGACTCTGTATGTTCCAGATCTTGAGCACATACTTCACATCGTCCAATGCATATTTAATTTGCTGCTGTGTGAGTGGTCTGCGACGCCAATCGGTACGTGTCTCTTTACTTCCGGCTTTTTCATTCAGGATCCGTGCAACCAGCGCCGTATAAGACATTGGAAAGCTGCGGGACCTCAGGCCTTCTGCTACTTGCAGATCAACCAGTTTTTGTGGTTTTGAACCAGAAAAATGACGACAAAAACGAACCTCTTCGCGCCCTCCATGCACCACTACAGTTGTCGAGTCATTCGTCATGATCTCCCACCAGGGAGACAAATCTTCGATCTGGTATGGATCGACGGCAACAGTTTGACCATTCATCGCAAACTGCAATAAGGAAAGTTCCGGACGATATGTGAACTCGGAAACAAACTCGGTATCGAATGCAACGATGCCGGCTTCACGTATTTGATCACACAATGTGAGGAACTCAGACTGCTGAACAATGAGTGGGCCCAACATTCTTTGACTACTTCCTTTTCTTCAACCAGAAACATCAGACCGATCACCTGGCGGCTCTCAGATAAAATTTTATAATCCCTAAACCCTAATGTTGTTGATATTTATCGCATTCGTCAATGAACTGCGGTACATTTTGTGATTCCATAAATTGTTTGCTTTGCAATCAGAAACGCTTTATTTCTCGATAAAAACGCCCTGATCTCAGTTGGATTACAAAAAATCCCGTAAGTTAAAATGGCTCTGGTGACGATTCTTTATATACAAGAAACGAATATCCTTTTTCTATCAGCAATTTCTGCCGATTGACAATCCGGCTGAAGAACCACTCCAGGAGTGAATTTTCATGGAAGATGATGGTCCACCAGGAGTCCCGGAATGGGTGGTGACCTATGGCGACATGATGTCACTACTTCTTACATTCTTCATTATGCTGGTTTCTCTCAGCGAAATCGTGAACGATCAAAAATATCGTTCTGTTCTGGAATCCATACAAAATTATACAGGGTATCGAACAGGTCCGATTTCACCTCCGGGAAAATACTTCCCAATGAATTCACTTGTCAATCAAATGAGCATGTTGGGCGCTTATACAGATAGCACTGAACGTGGAAGAGGTGGAATCAAAACACGTTCACTGACTGGAGATGATGTCAGAGTCTACCGAACCAGGGAAGGCGTCCCTTTGAGAGTCGGCAAGCAACTGTATTATCTGCAAACTGAGATACAACTGAACGAAGAACGTAAAAAAAAGCTCAATGAAGTTATCCCGGAACTGGCAGGTAAACCAAATAAAATTGAACTTCGGTCACACACTTCTGTGAACCCGCTGCCTGCTGACTCCCCCATTCATGATAAACTGATACTAACCTATGACCGGGGACGTCATGTAATGCAGTATCTGATTCAGAAAGGAATCGCTCCGAAACGGATTAGAATCACGGCTGCAGCTGATTATGAACCACCACTTCAGTCTGGTGATGAAAAATCGGAGCAAATGGACCGACTCGACATTCTTCTTTTAGATGCATTTGTGGAAGATTATGTAGGTCCCAGAAAATAGAAGCAAATCGTGCAATATTATTCGATTTCCAAACGATCTGCTCTGAATTCGTGATGACTGGATCGTGAGTTGTTTGACATTTTCAAAACATGGGGGCCAGAGGCTGCAGGATGGGCCTCATCAAGCCGGTTGGTAACTCCGGGAGCCAGAGGTACATACATGGATGAAACTCGATCTTTCATTCTGTTTTCTTCTATCTCTTGCATCTCTAGATCCTTATTTCTCATCTCATCTAAAACAACCGGGTTCCATATTTCTTTTCGTTGATCGACTGCAACATAATGCACCCGCGCCCAGCTTCTGAGTCTGAATTCTGCAGCCAAAGAAATAGTCGCTTTTGCATCTTGTTTCATTCTGTGATGCCCTTCACTATTGAATCGTCTTTCCCTTATCTATCATTGAAAATCGTCTTGCTTCATGGAGAATCCGTACGATTTCGATTTCTGCTCTGCATTTTAATGAAGAATTGATTGCACTGGCAGCTATTCTAGCCACAATCAAAATAACAAGATTCTTGAGACCAAAAGCTAAGATCACGACAAAAAGCTCATCTAGATTAAGATGAACATTCAAAATAATCGGACCAATGTGACGAAATTCGCTCGATGATCATTCTTCGTCTTCGCAACTTTCTTCTACAATTCGATACCGAGAAAGTAACATCCCTGCCAAATCCCGAGTTGATTTCGTTACTGACTCCAGCTGCCTGGACTGAGATTCATGCAGAAAAGTGAATGATAAAATCACAATCGCCGCAGCGGTGAGTAAAATCGAGGAACGAACTTTCTGGTTTTCACTCAGCACACTCAGCACAGGCCCATACCAGTGTTGACTGGTCTGAGAGATCCTTTTTTGTAGATTCCACTGAGGAACCTTCAAAGCCAGATCCGGATCAATCGCAATTCGTTCTTCTCCAGGACGAACAGCATCAAAATCAACACGAGCTACTTCAGACCGAAATTCCGGATCGTGTTCCAGTGAATGAGCAATCTGTCGCAAATATTCGACTTGATTTTCCAGCGAAACAAGCTGCACCTGATGTGTGAGATATTCGTTACGTAAATTCAAATATGATAAATAACGAGGAGATAATACAACTGCTGCAAAGAGGCTCCCGGCAATAAACAGCAAGATCCAGAACGTAAGTGAAATGACCCAACCGAATTGGGAGTCTTCATTCTGATTTTCTTTGACAGTCACAATAGACAAACCCGGTTACAAGACAGACATCAAGATGTAACAATCATCTCGCTTCAGCAAAAATCGTCATTGTAAGGCGAGACTCATCAGTAGCTGATAAACTGCATCAGTTATTTGTTTTATTGCGGATCTGACGATCATTGAAACATGCATAAAAAAACTTCCCTTTGAAAACGCAAAGGGAAGTTTTTCCATTATTGGTAAGTTCAGATTTTCAGGAAAGCGTACCACCAAAAGTAGCCTCTGTTCCCAGAATCTCTTCGATTCTCAACAACTGATTATATTTACAGATGCGATCCGTTCGACTGGCAGAACCCGTTTTGATTTGGCCGGTACACAAGGCAACAGCGAGATCAGCAATCGTTGTATCTTCTGTCTCACCTGAACGGTGGCTCATGACAGCCGTGTATCCGTTACGTCCTGCTAATTGAACTGCTTCAATTGTCTCCGAGAGTGTTCCAATCTGATTGACTTTAACCAGAATACTATTGGCAACTCCTTCATCAATGCCACGCTGTAAGCGTTTCGGATTAGTCACAAACAGGTCATCGCCTACCAGTTGAACCTTGTCGCCCAGGCGAGTCGTCAAAGCTTTCCAGCCATCCCAGTCATCTTCGGCCAGTCCATCTTCAATAGAACAGATTGGGTATTTCTCAACCCATGCTGCCAGGAAGTCGACCATACCTGCCGAGTCAAACTCGCGACCTTCGACAGTGTAGATTCCTTTATTGGCATCGAAAAATTCAGTCGAAGCTGCATCCAATGCAATTTTTACCTGGTCACCCGCCTGGTAACCCGCTTTTTCAATCGCTGTCAAAATGACTTCAATCGCATCTTCACTATTGGGGAGATCAGGGGCAAAGCCTCCTTCGTCTCCCACAGCGGTACTCAGTCCTTTTGAAGAAAGCACATTCTTGAGAGAGTGAAAAATTTCTGTTCCACAACGCAAAGAGTCACTGAAATTATCAAACCCAAGGGGCATTACCATAAATTCCTGCACGTCAATTCCGTTACTGGCGTGCTCACCACCGTTAATAATATTCATCATGGGGGCGGGAAGCCGATTCGCACCGACTCCACCCAGATATCGGAATAAAGGCAGATCAGAAGCGTGCGCAGCCGCATGAGCTGTCGCCAGAGAACATGACAGAATCGCATTCGCACCTAACCTCGATTTATTTTCGGTTCCATCTAAATCCAACATGACACGATCAATCAATAATTGATCACAGGCATCCAGATCAACCAGAACGTCCGCGATTTCGGTATTCACATTCAGAACCGCTTGCTGAACCCCTTTTCCCAGAAAACGATCTTTTTGATCTGCGTCACGTAATTCACAGGCTTCATGAATCCCCGTGCTGGCACCACTGGGAACAACGGCGCGACCTACAGTTCCATCTTCCAGCTCGATATCCACTTCAACGGTAGGATTCCCGCGACTGTCTAATATTTCACGGGCATGAACGGAACTAATGGCAATACTCATCGTTTGTGTTTCCTCAATTTCTTCTGTTGAATGAACTCGATCTGTCGAATTGGCGACGCATCAATATTCTCTGATGCATATTGACTGCAGAAGCATATTTTTAGCAGAATTATAGAGTAAGCTCAAATGACTCGGTTTAGATTGTAGCAATCTTTCTGAGAGACGGGCAAACTGGCTGCCTGATAATTCTCCAAACCATTTCTGGAACTGGAGATGCAACCTGAATCCTGAAAACCAGAATTACGATGCGAGTTCAACTGGTTGATTAAGAGTCGCATTAAAACAGGCATATTGAACTGATTGTTTCGATTTCGTGATTCACGAGTTACGAAAACAAATTAAAAGTGATTCCTGCCAAAGCCGAATCTCGTCAGAGTGAACGATTCATGTTAAACTGGAGTGTTCCAGATAGAATCATACCTGACTGTTTATCCCATGCATTGCATAAATTTTCACCACAATTTGAATATCATACCAACCGAAGCAGACTCCCCATGAGTTCAACTACTCCAGAAACAAATCAAACAGTTCTGCGAAAGTCTTACCCGCAACTTTCTGTAGAATCGATGGACCCTCAGCTGAAAACGATCCAGCCGGGAGGGGGCATTATCATTAATCTGGAAATGTTCTGGGGAAAATGGCGTCGCTTTTGGTTGAAAACGTTTCGGCATGGTTACGTAAAGAAAATGCAAAGCATGCGTAAAGGAGAATTTAATCCCTGCCCTCATGAAGTACTCGATCCTCGCGATCTGAAATACTATGAAAATCAAGGAGGCTATTATTGGGAATCAAGTGCTGATCCTTTCGCTTACCGTAGCCAGCTCCCCTTTGCGCGTGAGGGCTTGGCAGAACTGATTGTACTCTCCACACTTTTTTTTGGTGGCACCGCACTTTTCAGTGGACTGATTTTGTCTTACCAATTGTCAGGCTTCCTGGCTGTCATTGGCTGGCTGCTGGTCGTTACGCTGTTTTTATGCGGTTTAGAGATCGTCTGGTTCTTTCGGAATCCCAGGCGCTCTATTCCTGAAGGTGACCATGTCGTCGTATCGCCCGCTGATGGGACTTTCGATACGATCAATGAAATCGACCACCACGAATTCATCAATGGTCCTGCTATTGAAATCGGAATTTTTCTCTCCATTTTCAATGTACACATCAATCGCATGCCAGTTACAGGTAAAATTATCAAGCTTACTTATCGACCAGGGAAATGCCTGAATGCCCTGCGTCCGGAATCTACGCGTGAAAATGAGCGGCTGGAAATCTATCTCCAAATGCCGCAACCCCTCAGTAGACCGATGCTCGTTCAACAAATCACAGGTGCCATCGCGCGCCGAATTGTCTGCCGCCTGAAACCGGGTGACGAATTGCAGAAGGGGGATCAGTTTGGAATGATTAAACTGGGTTCCCGAACGGTTATTGTAATCCCCAAAGAAGAAGGACTGGAAATTCTGGCAAAATCGGGTGATAAACTAAAAGCGGGCTCGACTATCCTTGCACGATACAACTCCTCAATTACTACACCATCAATCGCCGAGGAAACCAATGAAGAAGCGTAAACTCATTGCTGTGTTTCCCACGTTACTGACGCTAGGCAATGCTGCCTGTGGTTTTGGGGCCATCACCTACGCTGCGAAAGTCGGCCCCGAATATCTAGACCATACCTCATCCGTTGGCGGTGGCCTAACTCGCATGCTCAGCACAACTCCGGGAGCATTCAATTCTTTTGATAATCAGCATCTGTTTATCGCAGCAGTTTTGATCTTTGTAGCCATGTTATTTGATGCACTGGATGGCAGCGCTGCCCGCTGGACCAATCAGACCAGTGAATTTGGTGCACAACTCGACAGCCTGTGTGATGCCATCAGCTTTGGAATCGCACCGGCGTTCCTGATGTTGCAAATGGTTCAGTTCCGAACTGATTACCATCCTCGTTTACTCTGGGTGATTGCTCTGCTGTTTGCCGTCTGTACCATTCTGAGACTGGCCCGTTTTAATGTGGAAACAGATGAAGAAGACAGCCATGAAGGATTTAGCGGTCTTCCTTCTCCCGCAGCTGCGGGAACCGTTGCATCGTTCCTGATCGCCATGCGTGGCCTTTATAAATTAGCAGACACAGAACCCGGCTCAATGTCGCAATCAGTCTCGCAGTGGTTGATTCCTGCCATTGAATGGTCACTACCATGGATCACTTTCTCTGTCGCCATCTTGATGGTCTCCAGGATTCATTACACACATGTTTTTAACCAACTGTTCACTGGCCAACGCAGCCGTCGACATGTGCTTCAACTCGTCTTTTCCTTTATGTTAATCTTCCTGGTGAGAGAATTAGCAATCCCGGTTTTATTCTGTTATTTCGCGTTTTCTTCTCCAATTCGGGCTTTTTGGGAAGAAGTTGTCTCTGGACGACTATACAAGTCGAAACAAATTTGAGAAACTGGTTCGTTTACTCACATTGTTTATCAAACCCCTAAAAAGTGCTACCACCAATGTTTACGGGATTGGTTGAAGGTCGGGGTACCGTTCAACGTTTGGAAAAGAACGGTTCTGGCATCGATTTAACTCTTGAGATTTCGAAACTCATCACGAATGATGCTCACATCGGTGATAGTGTAGCTATCAACGGATGCTGCCTGACGGTTGTGGAAATCAACGACAGCCTGCTTACGTTTCAAGCCGGCACAGAAACTCTTGATAAAACCAACCTGGGCCTGTTGGCGATTGGCGATGAAGTCAACATCGAACGTCCTTTAGCAGCCAATGGACGTTTGGGTGGTCACTTTGTACAAGGCCACGTCGATGGTGTTGGCTCGATCAAATCGATTGACAGAGATGGCGAGTGGATCACAATGTGGTTCAGCGTACCTGAATCACTCGCCATCCAAATGGTACCGAAAGGATCGGTTACCATTGAAGGAATTAGTTTAACTGTTGTGGAATGTCAAAAAGCCGCATTCAGTATCGCACTAATACCACATACACTGGAAGTGACGACACTCGGTCAAAAACAGGTTGGCAGTGTTGTAAATATCGAAACAGATATACTTGGGAAGTATGTACTAAAACTGATTCCCTTATTACCTGATGGTTTCAATGAAAGACAATGACAGGCAGACTCGATCATATTTAATGCAGCTCTTCGAGCGGCACGGCTTTAACCCGCGCTCTGACCTGGGACAAAACTTTCTGATTGATTTGAATATCATCGAATATGTCGTTAACAAAGGACATATTCAATCCAGCGACATTGTCCTGGAGGTGGGTACTGGAACTGGAGGCATGACAACCTTCATGGCCCAGCGCGCCAAGCATGTCATTTCTGTTGAATATGATCAGAATATGCATACACTGGCTACAGAAGCCATTCGTAATTATCACAACGTCACACTGCTGAACTGCGACGCATTGAAAAATAAAAATGCACTGTCGACTACTGTCCTCTCTGCAATCGAGCATCAGCTAGCGGCCAATCCCGGTTCCCAACTCAAGCTGATCGCGAATCTGCCCTATAACATCGCAACCCCCATAGTTTCTAATCTGGTGGCTTCAGATCTTCCCTGGGATCGTATCATCGTAACGATTCAGCTTGAACTGGGGTTAAAGATGTCTTGTAAACCTGCTACCTCCAATTATGGAGCTTTGTCGGTCTGGTTACAGTCACAATGCTTCGTCAAACTGCTCAAGACACTCGGCCCCACTGTTTTCTGGCCTCGACCGAAAGTGGATTCCGCTATCGTACAGTTAACTCCAAACCCACCTCTGAAAAATAAAATCAGAGATCGGGCCTTTTTTCAGGATTTTCTGAGACGTGTCTTTCAACATCGACGAAAATTGATGCGAAGTACTCTGGTTAGCATGTATAGCAAGCAACTTTCAAAGTCAGAAGTCGACGCCATCTTCCTGACTCATAAAATCGACAAAGAAAGAACGCGTGCAGAAGAATTGTCAGTTCAGGACTTGATCCTTCTGGCAAACTCGTTTCATGAACAAATTATGCTAAATACAACCGCTTAAATAAAATCAGTTCACTCTGGAACTGTGCCTGAAGATCGTTTTTCTAAAAATAATTTTCCTAGTTTAAAACAAAAAATAAGAAATAAATTAAAGACGTGTAAGGAGAGGACCTATGGAAGATCGCATTATTTGTCAGGGAATCACATTTGATGATGTTTTGTTACAACCCGCCTATAGTGAAGTCATGCCTTCGGAAGTCAGTGTTGCCAGTCAACTCACGAAAAACATCCCTATTAACGTTCCCATTATCAGCAGCCCGATGGACACGGTAACGGAAAGTGATATGGCCATTGGAATGGCACAAGAGGGTGGTATCGGGATCATTCATAAGAACATGACTGCCGAACAACAGGCAATGCAGGTGGACCTGGTAAAACGGAGTGAACACGGCGTTATCGTCGATCCGGTTACGCTTCCTCCCAATGCAACTGTGGCCGAAGCGACCGAAATCATGAAGCGACGAAATATTGGAGGGGTTCCCGTAACGCAAAATGGGAAACTTGAGGGGATTTTAACGAGCAGGGACTTACGATTTTTGGACTCACCTGAAACCCTGATTTCTGAAATTATGACGAAAGACAAGCTTATAACGGCTACAGAAGATACGACACTTGAAGAAGCACAACGGATATTATTAGAAAATAAGGTCGAGAAACTTCTGCTGGTTGACGAAAATTATCAACTGAAGGGGCTTATTACAATTAAAGACATCGACAAGACGATGCAGTTCCCGCTGGCCTCAAAAGACTCGAGAGGACGGCTACGAGTTGGGGCTGCTGTCGGCGTACTTGATTATGATCGAGCTGCTTTACTAATTGAGTCGGGGGTTGATCTCCTGGTTGTTGATAGTGCTCATGGCCATTCCGGCAATGTAGTACAAACCGTGAGAGAAATCAAAAAACGATGGGACATTGATGTTGTTGCAGGAAATGTAGCAACAGAACAAGGTGCCCGTGATCTGGCAGATGCAGGAGTAGATGCCGTCAAGGTCGGAATTGGGCCCGGATCAATTTGTACAACTCGAATTATCTCAGGTGTGGGAGTTCCGCAATTAACGGCCATTTCCAATGCAGCAAAAGCATTGCAAGGGTCAGGAGTTCCTATCATCGCTGATGGGGGGATTCGATATAGTGGTGACATTGCCAAAGCACTGGCAGCTGGTGCTCATACGGTAATGTTGGGAGGATTATTAGCTGGTCTGGATGAAAGTCCGGGCGACTTGATTCTATATCAGGGACGAAGCTTCAAACGCTATCGTGGTATGGGATCGATGGGAGCAATGGTTAAAGGCAGTAGCGAACGTTACCGCCAAAGTTCAAATAAACAAGATGGAAAGGACTCTGCTAAAAAACTTGTTCCTGAAGGAGTAGAAGGTCGCGTCCCATATAAAGGGCCGCTGCAAAAACTTCTCTATCAACTCGTCGGAGGACTACGAGCAGGAATGGGCTATTTAGGTGTCCAGTCTGTCGCGGAAATGCGAACAGAGGCCAGATTTATTCAAGTCTCTGCAGCAACGGTTAGGGAGAACCATCCGCATGACATTGCAGTCACTCAAGAAGCACCAAACTACACGGCCGAACATTTACCGATGGAATAGTTCGTGGCTACCAGGGTTCACAGCCATTGTACTCACGCTGGGAATGAATTCATTTACTGCAGCTAATGAACCACCGGTCACTCCAAAAGACGTCTTTACTGCACAGTCAGGAGCTTCCACTCAAACCTGGGAGGCATTAAAAAGCCGCTCGGCAGAAAAACGCTGGGAGTCAATCTCACGAGAAAGAAAACGTGAGCTGAAAAAACAAAGTCGTAAAGAACGCAAAGAACAGCGAAAGTCAAACACGAGTTCCAAAGAAATCGAATTTGTACCTGAATTTCGACAGATTCCCGACGATTATCCCACAACCGCCAGTACTCCGGAGACAAAAGACAGCCTTTCGAATTCTGCGGACTCGAACAAGACTGTCATTCAAAACAGCAACATTCCTCTGACCAATGTTGCGGAGCCTGTGGAATCATTTAAAACAATCGGTCTGGAAGAAAAAAAACCTGCTACCAGCAACTCGTCGAATACGCTTAATTTCGATAACCAGAAACCCGTGATTTCATCCGACACTTCAAATCCGATAGTTCCTGTGTTCCCAAATACGGTGCCTGTGTTTACCGAAACAACAACCGGTGCTCCAAAAACTGCCCCAACACAAAAAGCCTATGAAGATGCTGCTGCGTCTCCACTCTCTGATGACCTGGCACTCTCGACGGAAGATCTGGAAGATGAAGTGCCGCATCTTTTGAAAAAAATTGCTGGTATAAAACCGTTCTTTGATTATGAACCAGACCCAAAAATTGCAGAAAAAGAACCCTGTAGAAATCTCTGTCCCCGCCCTGATGGGAAACCCTGTAAAATTTCAGAAAACGGTGAAGATACGATTTTGGAATGCCCCAAAGAATTTCAGTTGAGCCGTGAACCATACGCAGGACGGAATTTCTCTGAAAGTATTTATACCTGGGAAGCTTCCAATCTCAATTATCGACCACTCTATTTTGAAGACCCCAATCTGGAACGATACGGCAATTCAAGAAAAGATTTAGTTCAGCCCTTTGTTTCTATGGGACGTTTCACAGGCCAGTTACTTGCATTGCCTTATCAAATGAGCATCGACCCTGTAAGAAAGAAAATCTATCCTTTGGGTTATTACCGTCCGGGTGATTACACTCCCAAACGCATCAACGGAATCCCCTGGAATACTAAAGCTGCAATTACCCAAGGACTTACAGCGACCGGACTGGTATTCCTGCTACCATAATCCAACTTGCAACTGCTTCCTGGCTTCTTCTCTCATCACAGATGAAATCAGCGGCGGTTGCTGAACGCTGTTTAATTCGATATTCTTAAACACACCCTGACCAGTCGGATCAAGGTGTGTTTTTGTTTTTGATTCCAAAATTAATATTGAAATGCCAAGAGAGTAAACGTTGACACTATGACCATTGATCCCAGTAACAAAGTATCAACTGCCTCCCAGGCATTGGCCAATGATATCATTCAACGCGTCGCCAAACTGGTCACTGAAGCAGAAGCAGAGACCAAACCTCTCGAACTCGATCCCTATCGAAGTCAGCTGTTTGAGTTATTCGTCATGGCAGATGCAGCCGGGTTCGTTTCTGAAGAAGCAGAGATTGATCTTACCGCTGACAATCTTTGTCGAGAACTTGCAAAACTCTGGGGACTGACTTCAGCGACTCAAGAATCCATGAATGCGCAATCGAAGCTTCCACCAGAACAGGTCAGCAAAATGCGTATCCTGTGGTCTGTGCTTCGACTTTGGATGGAATGGGATTATGCCTGGAAGCGCTGGGAAGAATTTCATCCCGGCGAAACCAAGTAACCCTGGCGATCGGAATTTTTCCTGTCATTTCATATTACTATGCGCTACCGGATAAATCAGTATTGACATCTTCAGAAATTAGAGGACACCGGTTTGAACCCTGAATTCATGTGTTTTTTTCACAGTTAACCTGCAAGCGCGCTTACTTAAACCGCGTGATATGCGTCGCGCGCGTGAAAAAAAATGATTGTGATGAACTCTTCTCTTCCTGTGATGAGTTGTACCATCAAAAAACTGCTTTACATTGAAAAAACAGCTACTGAATGCCCTGCATTCGTTCCGCATACACAGGTTCAATTTGCTGGTATCAAACACTCTCGCAACGTGATCAGTGTCTTTCAACTGATTCTCAACACACATTCGACATGAGACGAAAAGACCGGGCTAATCTAAAAGCGTTCGAGCTTAAGTTGAATTTAGCAGGTCATTCCAGAATTGTTCGATGCGCTGGCTGGCTCGCTCGCTGGTAAAACATTCCAATGCACGTCGACGTGACGTTTGCTTCATTCGTTCCCGTAAACTCAGATCACGTAAGCCAACGTCAATCGCAATTGCTAATTCTACTGCATCATTCGGTGGAACAAGTAGTGCAGAAAGTTCATGCTGCACAATCTCACTTGTTCCGCCTGCATCAGTCGCTACAACAGGTAACCCGCTGGCGATCGCTTCCAGCAAGACTCGACCCAACGGTTCCTGTTTGGCAGGATGCACTAACAGATCAGCTTCATTCATTAAAAACTCGATATCTCGATATCCCAGTCGATGCAAGCGTCCCTGTAAAAGTGGTGTATCAAAGGCAACGGTCAGCGCACGATCAAAATCGATGCTTTCCTGCTTCTGGGAGTATCTTTCACCGACAATCAGAAAATGAGTGTTTTGATCTCCTCGTTCAGCCAGCATCAAAGCCGCCTGCGACAGAATATCCTGACCTTTTCGCAAGCCGATCTGACCAATGGTTAAACATAATCTTGTGTCGCGTTCTAAACCAAGTTCTCGTTTCAGAGACCCTGTCGCTGCACGTGGTTGAAAACGATCCGTATCAACGCCATTGTAACAGACCTTCACATTCTCAGACAAAAGCCCCTGAGCAATATGAAACTCCTTCGTCGCCTCAGATACGGCAATCAAACTCTGGTTCTGATTCAAGTCCCGTATCGCCGCTTTGCTGAGCTTGATGATATCTCGCAAGTGTCCTGAACAGAGAACAGGAAGTTGCTGCACCAGTGAACCGGTGAGTCGCGACATGGAAAGACTGTTAGCATGCAGTAAATCAAAATGGCCGGAACTCAAGAGTGGCACTAACTGCAAAGCGACCTCTTCACGTGATAATCGCCGCTTTTGAGAATCATGAAACGAAATGGAATGACATTCCACATTCAAGTTCTCAAGTTCTCTTTGCAATCGACTGTCAGCAGGACAACAGGCGACAAACTCAAACGCGCGTCGATGAAGTCGTGCGAGCAAAGTGAGCATGGAATGTTCGCCCCCATTTAACGAACCAAATTCAAATAAGAGGGCGATCCGTTTCACTTTTCAATCAACTTTAACTTGTTGATCCAGTTTCGCCTGCAGTACAGCGTCTCTGGTTTTTCGCAAACCGGTTTGAGCAACTTCTAATGCATCTTGCTGCCAGTATTCCCGATTAAATAATTCCAGCGATAATACGCCACGGAATCCAGACTGATAAATCATACGGAAAATATCCGACAGTGGAGCCACTCCATCACCGGGATAAACACGATGCGCATCGGTCATCTCTTCACGCGAAGGTTCATTCGGATAGTCGTTTACATGAAAGACCTGTATCGCAGATCCACTCAGCAGACCCAGTCCTGCAAAATCAGAACCCCCTTTGAAAATGTGATACACATCGGGTAGTAAACACGCCTGGGAATGCCCGCTCTCAATCGCAACAAACATCGATTCACCTAATCGTGAAAGTGATTTGGAAAATCCCCAGACTTCGACCTGAGGCACCACTCCCATTTGATCGCCTAATTCCAAAAGTGCACGATAACGTTTTGCGGCTTCAAACAAATTGAGATCACTCTGCTTCGTTGCACCAGTAGGGGGCGCGGCAATACGAATCCCACCGATTTGACGTAGTGTGTCCATATCTCGCTTCGCCTGCTCCAATCCCTCTTTACGTTTCTGGTCATCGTCGACAATCCACTGTGCAAAACCAATCGCACTCTCGACCGTCAAACCAGAGTCTTCGATGCGTTTTCGTAAATCAGCTAAGGAACCACCCTGCTTTACATATGCGTCGATATCGCGCATCCAGGGTTCAATAGAGTCGTAACCGGCTTTCGCAGTGAGATCAACCTGATCAACAATACCCAGTTTCTGACCGCGAATCGTGCTGGTATTGAAACAATAGCCAAAAGGCTCAGCAGCACTTCGTCTGGTGGCAACATTGTTCGAGGCAATGGCAGTACCAGACAATCCGGCGGCTAATACACCACTTGCAGCAGCCAGCATTTCTCGTCGGTTAAAGTTGATTTGCATGAAGATCGTTCCGGTGGGATGTATTATGAATTTGTTCTTCTTCTAAACTACCGGAACCACTGACCATTTTCAACCTGTTCCCATCCCGCGATCAAATGCGTCAAGGTCACGCTGAAACAGGCTCAGCACTGTATGTAACGTTTCCCGGTTGATCTTCCAGTTGGGATTATCAACCGTATAGCGATTACAGTGATCCACTATCAATCGATAAAGAAATTTGAATAAATGACGTGGAACACGCAATTGAGCAAATAGTGATATTAATTCCTGTTCGGAAATCGATTCATCAAACAGAGTTCGGATAGATTGCACACTACTTTGATCTGTAGAACACGCCCGGACACGATCACAGGCAACATCGTACAGAGATTCCCCCGTCCAGTCTAACGAAGTGACCAGATTTTGCTTATCCAGGCGCGATCGCTCATAAAATTCCTTTTCCTCACGCTGCAGATAATAAACGACATCGGAGGGAAGCAATAATTTAAACGCCACTCCCGGGTGCTTCAATAACTTGTTGTCGAACATGGGCCAAAGCAGGTCCCGCATCCGCTCGGCAGAGCCGTTGACAAGCTGAGGTTCATCCACACGATCCACCAATATAATAATGTTGGTAAAACCCATTTTTTTGAGAATCGTTTGAAATTTGGTCAGAAGTTCATAACGGTCATCACTCCGATCACGATAAGGAATCGGTTGCCCGGCTAACTCCCTGCGCTCAATTCGTGAGAGAATTTTTCTTAATGCGTTCGATAGATGATCGAATACACGAATTTCACGCGAGACACGCCAGGCTTTCCACAACAATGTAGACTGCCGCCACAGCCAGGGAGTCCACCCTGCAAATAGAATCAACCAGATCCACCACTGTCCAAAATCTTTCCAACTACCCAGATAGATCACGAGCCCGACTGTAACCATGGAAACCAAAAAACCGAGACCACGTTCCCATTCCGTTTTCCAGTAGCGAAATTTCAATTTGCGTCTTAAACGATTCCAGCGCTGTACCGCGGGCATATCCAGACTGTGATCATAAAACGCTGCCAGTAATAACAGATCCCGTTTCTCCAGATGAGACAATTGAGAACTCTGTGATTTCGAAACAGAATTGATATTGGAGGTTTCTGACTTGCTCGTCTCAATCATCTGACCAATTAATTGAGTGATCCCCAAAGAGAGAATCGCGTCCATATGATCCCACAACCGCCAATACGAAAGTAACCGCTCAGGGCGCCGTTTGCGCCCTGAGTATCGTTCCCGAAAACAATCCAGAAACGGATTGAAATTATCATACTCAATCACAAAAACACGATTTTCCGGATAGTCCGTATTATGTTTTTGCAACTGCTCGATCATCTGCATTCGAATGGCTGTCTTACCCGCTCCCTTTTCTCCAAAAACGACAGACGTGGATGGATTAGCGGGATTGGAAAAAATTTTGTCCCATACTGGATGATGCGTCCCATTCAGACAAAATTCCTTGAAAACATGGTCACTCTGCGCATCTTCCTGCCCAAAGGGGTTTTCTTTAATTCCGTGATGATCGAGAAACTGTTGAACCTTCATAACATCTTACTTTATAATATTGAACTCTGCTAAATTCATAATTTACAGTGACTTAGATCAAAATACTCACGTCTGTCATCACTACAAAACACAACCATTCCCATTGTGTTAAAATGAGAAGCCTGGGTAGCCGGACTCTACTTAAAACATAGGTCATAGATCGTAAAAATGTAAGTCTTCATATTCATTGTTGCAGAAAATATAAATCGATTTTCATGCCTGAAATTCAAGCACCACTTGCAAGATCCACAGTGTTTCAAGAGAATCCATCGTCGATGGTATGGCGTATCCTCGGGGAACACTTCTTTTTTATTTCCGTGATGAAGGTTTGAATCAACGTTGAGCTGGCTTCCTCTTCTTGGTGCAGTGGCATTATTTATGATTGGTTTGCGCCTGTCCGCACTCTTCAGTGGTTCAGAAACGGGCTTCTATCGTGTTAGCTTTTTACGGCTGAATATTGACGCAAATGACGGTGACCCGATAGCAAAACGCCTGTGCTGGTTTGCACAAAACCCAAGTTACTTTGTCGCGACAACGTTAATCGGAAACAACCTTGCCAACGACTTGACCACAATCGCCATCTCGCTTTGTATCGCGGAATTATTTCAACAAACGGGAGGATCAGCCGAAATCATCACCACGGTGTTATTGACACCCGTGATCTTTATTTTTGGTGAACTCGTTCCCAAAAATCTCTATTTCCGGGCGCCGTCCCAGATGCTGAAACGCTATAGCCGCTGGTTTGATTTTTTTTATCGTGCATTTTGGCTCATCAGTTATCCTCTGGTCGCTATTTCTCAATTCCTGGAACGCTTCTCACCAGATCAAAATAAACCCGCACAACTCGTTCTCGGACGCAAACGACTGGTCAAGGTTCTGGAGGAAGGGCATCTGGAGGGACTCCTTAGTAATTCACAAAAAGAACTGGCGCGAGGAATGTTTAACACGGCCGCTCAATCGGTCACAAAAGTCATGATTCCTCAAATCAAAATCAATGGAGTCACTCGCACGACTGATGCAGCACAAGTGGTCCATGTCGCAAAAATGAATCAACTCGCTTTTATTCCAGTACGCTCTCGACAAAATCAGAATGAGTGGACTGCCTACATTAAATTGCTCGATCTGATTACATCCCCGGCTCCGATTGTTCCCGCCGTTTATAACATGCCACGCTTACAATCCGAATTCAGCATGCTCGAATCACTCTATCTCTTGAGAAACTCTTCATCCGCTTACGGAGCCGTGTATCAGAATAACGTACAGCTGGGCATCGTCAGTCAACAGGATCTGGTGCGATCTCTTTGTTCCTCCAATGGTCCCTCAATGATTCACTCGAGTGGTTTGTAACAGGCCTGTTCAGGGATTTTCTGGCTGGATTGCGGGATCTTGTCTACCAACGTACAATCAACCCCGTCCAGGGAATACCAACATTTGAAAGGCGCTGAAATCGTTTTCACAGGGTAAGCAGGCAGGCTCGCTTCTGAACCCAGTCGTATTTTAAGTGTCTATCTACAATAGCGTTCGTATCGATTTTTGAATCCATTTAACCGGAATGATCATGACCCAACGTCGTATATTAGTCACCGCAGCCTTGCCATATGCCAACGGTGATATTCACATAGGCCACCTCGTCGAATACATCCAGACTGATATCTGGGTCCGCTTTCAGAAATTGCGTGGCCATGAATGCCGCTTCTTCTGTGCTGATGACACACATGGGACTGCAATTATGATTCGCGCCCGGCAGGAAGGGCGTACAGAAGAAGCGCTGATCGCCGATGTGCGTGAAAAACACATCGCCGATTTCACCGGTTTCAATATCCAATTTGACAACTACGGCAGCACGAACAGCGAACAAAACCGCAGACTCTGTAACGAATTCTGGACTACCTTGTGTGATGCAGGACTCGTTCATGAAAAAGAAGTCACACAATTATTCGACGTTCAGGAAAACACGTTTCTGGCAGATCGGTTTGTCAAGGGAACTTGTCCGAAATGTAATGCCAGCGATCAATACGGCGATAACTGCGACAAATGTGGTAGCACCTACACCCCTGCCGACTTGGCGGATCCGGTCAGCACACTTTCCAACACGACACCGGAAACTCGAACTGCCAATCATCTGTTTGTCCGCATCGAGGATCTACACGAGTTTCTCGATGAATGGACCCAATCCGGCCAGCACCTCCAAACCGAAGTCGCCAACTATCTCAAAGGACATTTCCTCGGAGACCCACTTCGTGACTGGGATATTTCGCGCCCTGCACCTTACTTTGGTTTTGAAATTCCTGATAGCCCAGGCAATTTCTGGTACGTCTGGTTTGATGCCCCCATTGGTTACATCGCATCCACGCTCGAGTGGTGTGAAAAAACAGGCACAGACTTCGACCTGTGGTGGAAGAATCCGGAAACGGAAGTCCATCATTTCATTGGCAAAGACATTACATACTTCCACACTTTGTTCTGGCCGGCGATGCTCAAAACTGCCGGCTATAATTTACCGGAGAAAGTTCACATCCATGGTTTTCTTTCCGTAGATGGCGAGAAAATGGCGAAAACCAAAGGAACATTTATCAATGCCGCTACCTATCTGAAGCATCTCGATCCTGCATGCCTGCGCTACTACTACGCATCCAAGCTGGGGCCAAGACTCGATGATCTCGATTTGAATCTCGAAGAATTTGCCCAAAAAGTAAACTCCGACCTGGTAGGTAAAGTTGTCAATCTGGCAAGTCGTTCGGCAAAGTTTGTTGCTAATACCGGACTTTCCGAAAACTATCCAGACGATGGGGGATTGTTCGCACACGCCGGCAGTCGCAGCGATGTCATCGCAGCTGCCTATGAAGCCTGCGATTACAATGGCGCCATGAGAGAAATTCTCGCATTGGCAGACCGCGCCCAATAAATATGTGGAAGATCAAAAACCATGGGAACTGCGTAAAGAGGAAAGTCGGCAACAGGAGTTACAAGACATCTGTACGATCGCGTTAAATCTGTTTCGACAGATTATCGTCTATTTGACTCCCGTACTTCCCAAACTTTCCGAACAGACTGGCGAATTGCTGAATGATCCCATCACGAACTGGGATCAGGCACAGACGCCGTTAACGGGTACTCCTGTCAATAAATTCCAACATTTGTTTAAACGTATTGAAGAAAAACAGGTACAAGCAATGACCGATGAAGTAAAAGCAGAAGCCGAGGCTGCAAATACAGAAGCCGCAGCCCTACAATGGAACGACAGCAGCGACGCACTGGAACAGGAACCGATGTCAGACGAATGCACGATTGATGATTTCGTCAAAGTTGACATGCGCGTCGCAAGAATTGTCGCAGCGAACTCCGTGCCTGAGGCTGATAAATTACTTCAACTCACCTTAAGCCTGGGTGGTAACGAACGCCGCAATGTGTTCGCTGGTATTAAGAGTGCCTACAATCCCGAAGAACTGGTAGGACGACTGGTTATCTGTTGTGCCAATCTGAAACCACGCAAAATGAGATTCGGCATCAGCGAAGGTATGGTAATGGCATCTGGTCCGGGTGGAAAAGATGTCTTCCTGCTCACTCCAGATGAAGGCGCCGTTCCGGGACAACGCGTTCACTAACAACGCACGTGCAATCACACGATATCATCAAGCCACCCGATTTATCTCTGGTGGCTTGTTTTACTTCGAATGCATTAGAACAGGATGACCTGACAGCCCATACCGTTTCCCCCGTTGATGAGAAGTCCAGAACCAGGCATTCAACTTTCCCTCTTTCAATACAGGAGTAATATGACCACTGTAAATGATCCGCTCAGGTTGAACGCCTGAATTGAGATATCGCTGGTTTTTCTGGAAAGCGTGGAATGGCCCTGCTGGGTTACGAGAAGATAAATGCGCAATTTTCGCACCCCCCTGATAGAGATGTTCAATCACAAACAAGTGATAGCGACCATCAATCAAAATGGCACCCGTAAGTTCTTGCGCACGGACTGTCGCAGGGCGTTCTGAAATGGACACCGCTTTCGACCAGGAAGATTCTTTCAGGGGGGTTGTCGATTCGCTATGCACAATCTGATATCCCTGTGATCCAGTAGTGCGATGATACAATTGAAACCGATTACCTGCCTCATTGGCTATGATAGCAACATCGTCATCTTCTCCCGGTAAATCGGATATAGGACGCGACGTTTTATTCCAGGGAATTTTTTCTGGATCAGAAAATGAAGAAGCCAGCCCGACACTTCGCTGAGTGAATGTTTTTGTCTTGCGCGCACTATAGGGACAATAAATAACACCATCCACCAGAGCGGCAGCAACCGGACTGGCTACTCCATGTCGATCATGGTCTCCTTCAACCAGCCCTTTCGTGATTGCGACACCATGATATTTCCAGACAGATAAATCACCACTCGAAAAAAGGTGTATTTCAGATTCGTATGTATTGGGATGGTGTTTACTATTTAAAGGGACGACATCTGCCAGAAGGTAGTACTTTTTCTGCAGTGGATGCCAGACAAACGTATGCTCGCGAATACTGGCTTCGCCAATGGCAGAGTCTTTTGAAAGCTGTACCTGAAATACGTTGGTAAAATCACACTGCACAAACGGTTCTGCTCTCACAGATTGATTGAGCAAAATCAAAATCAGCACACACTTTAATAACGTATCCATTCACGACATTCTTAAAATTCAATGTTTACCCTGGGGACGATCACGATTATTCGCGATCGTCCGGCTGTTGAGGTTGCCCTTTTGACTGTGCTTCTTCGGGTGTATAAAACGCACGCGCAGCTTCCCATGCTTGCTTCTTCCCCTCTGCATATCCAGTCTGAAAGCCAAGATGCCAGCACAAGTATCCCAACCACGTAAGGAAAAGCGCACCCAGTAAATATAGAAATTCTTTACTCATAGGATATGACTGATTCTACTGACATTCAAAAAGTAAGAGAGATGTACGCTCGATATAACCCAGACAATCATTATACGTGTAAGAGCTTAACATACCATAATTTCGAAATCCTTTGGTGAAAAATATCAAATGATACTGTTTGTCATCCTTTTTCTCGTTTTTTATTCAAACGGCATCATTTAAAACCGGCTCAATCGCTGCATCTGTTACAAATCAACCGACAAACCTCGCATTCTTCTAAAATAGTTTTTGACTACCTGCATAAAAAACATAGATTTTCGATGGTCACTCAGCCATTCCCTTTGAGTCAATCAATTTGATATCGAGTCTGACCAATAATCTCTTCATGCACGTGACGGGATAATCTTTGACTCTGATGTATCAAGTACGTTCAAAAAATTGATGAATATAAAACATTGGGAAACACTTTAACAACACTTAACAATACTAAACAATGTCGCAGGCACATTCGTTAATCTCGGAGATGGGCAATGAATAAAATAACACATAGAAAAGCAACACGTGCAGGATTTACACTAGTCGAAGTTCTGATTGTAGTCGTGATTCTGGGAATCCTGGCAGCTACTGTATTACCACAATTTACATCTGCAAATAATGACGCGAAAGAAACAGCACTTCTTCAGGACTTGCAAACCTTACGTAGTCAGATTCAACTGTTTAAGTATCAACACGACGGGAAATATCCTGCTGACGGATCAACTGACCCTGATGATTTCCGTGATGCACTATTACTTTCCAGTGACAAAGATGGCACAACGGGAGCAGTAGGAACAAAAGCATTCGGACCTTATCTGATTGGCAGCATTCCTCCCAATCCTTTCACAGGTGGTCGTGGGGTCATGATGGTTACCGATGTTCCTGGAACAACTGCAGACGAATCTGCCAAAGATGGCACGCAGACTGTGGGATGGATCTATAACCCTGCAACCGGTGAAATTAAGGGAAATAATGCCGGGACTGCTGTAGATGGTACCACGAAACTGGATACACTATAACGAACAATTCCGGCAGCGTTGATATGACGCCTGACGACGGAATGTTATAAGAGAGTGAACCACACGTTGAAGCCCTGATACGAATTATCGTATCAGGGCTTCTTTTTTATAGAATTCATGAAGGAGTTGCTTTCAGGATCAATCTCGTTTTAAAGTATAAGCTGGACAATACAAAGACTTCTGTATTGTCAGGTTCTTTAAGCGAAACAGCCAGACCTACCAGAAAGGCACTTTTTATGCGGTTCTTAAAATATGATTTGGTAATGACTCTCATCCTTCTCTTAATGACCAAATCACTCACAGCAGAAACGACCACTCTGAACACATCAGGGAAGCGGCCCAACATAATGGTTGTGCTCTGTGATGATCTGGGTTATGGAGATTTGGCCTGTTACGGTCATCCAGTCATTAAAAGTCCCAATATCGACCGTTTTGCTCAAGAAGGACTCATGCTGACCAGTTGCTATTCAGCACACCCCAACTGCTCTCCTTCACGAACCGGGCTCATGACGGGGCGCACTCCCTTTCGTGCAGGTGTCTATAACTGGATTCCCATGTATTCTCCCATGCACGTTCGCAAACGGGAAATTACGATTGCTACCTTACTGCGACAGGCAGGCTATGCCACATGTCACGCCGGCAAATGGCATTTAAACGGCATGTTTAATATGGTTGGGCAACCACAACCTTCAGATCACGGATTTGATCACTGGTTCGCCACTCAAAATAATGCACTGCCAACGCACAAGAACCCCTTTAATTTTGTAAGGAACGGAAAACCTGTTGGCGAAAAACAGGGTTACGCCGCCCAGCTTGTTGCAGATGAAGCACAGCACTGGCTCACTGATTTACGAGATAAAGAAAAACCGTTCTTCATGTTTGTCTGTTTTCATGAACCACACGAACCCATTGCCAGCGCGGAACGATTCACAAAACTCTATTCGGCACCTGAAGGCTCAACACTTCCCGCACATCATGGTAATGTCACTCAGATGGATGATGCCTTTGGTCGCATCCTGAAAACATTAGATAATCTGAAACTGCGCGAAAATACACTCATCATTTTCACCAGCGATAATGGTCCCGCGATTACAAGACGTCATCCGCATGGTTCTTCTGGACCGCTTCGAGACAAAAAAGGGGCCACCTATGAAGGGGGTATTCGTGTTCCCGGAATCATCCAATGGCCAAACCACGTTGACCCAGGTACGACCAGCGATATCCCGATCAGTGGCGTTGATTTTCTGCCCACTCTGTGCGCTGTCGCTGATGTTCCTGTCCCCACTGATCGCGTGCTGGATGGCGCTAATTTTCTTCCTGTACTCAAAGGTGAGCCAGTTAGTCGCATAAAGCCCCTGTATTGGCAGTTTAATCGCGCACGTAACGAACCAAAAGTCGCGATCCGCGAAGGTGACTGGAAACTGCTGGCTCGGCTGAACTTACCTACCCCCAAACCTTCAGGTGGAATTTCAACTCAGGAAATTGATGATTTAAAACGAGCCAAGCTTACCGGATTTGAACTGTACTACATCAAGGATGATATCGCTGAAACGACTGATCGATCGGAAAGTGAGCCGAAACGTTTCGAGCAAATGAAAAAACAGATGCAGGAAATTTATGAAGAAGTTCAGGCAGAAGCGCCCCGCTGGCCCGCCTGGGAATTCGCCAGATATGAAGGAAAAATCATTTCAGAATATTACCGAAAGCAGGCTGAACTCAAGAAAAAGAAGACAGAAAAGTAAGCACTCATCTGTGGCCGGTTTCATCACACAGATACCTTAACATCGATTTTTACAATCCCCCACTAGCATAGCAGCGGGTGGAATTGAATCCTTAATGATTGAACAAAAATTCCCGGCTGTTACATAGCGCCCACATCACATCCTGAAAGCCTTCCCGTTTGTCTTTAGCACCTTTTACAATCTGATCGCAATTTGACAGTTCCTGTCTGGTGGGATACCTGCTGAATGCCGCCAGATACATCTCAGTGAAGACCTCATGGTCGGGTGTTTTGGCTTTCAAAAACTGCGCAATGCGTCCTTTTGAATTAGCCAGCTTACTGTTGATTAATTGTCCGTTGGCAACCTGCAGGACCTGTGAGAGATTCGGCTGGCTGGCTCGTTCGCATTCGCAAGTAATCACTCGTTTCGGTCTCCCCAATGTATCCAGAAAATAAGAATTGAAATTGGGGTCTGGTAACTCAATAGCGCGGGTTCCTTGAGGCACACCTCTAAACCGTTCCTGTGAACCAGTTAGATCATCAAACGCATCCAACATAACCTCGGCCGGTAAACGTTTTACATTATAGTGGGTATAAAAACGCGTTTTTGCTACGTTTTCAGGTCGAGGCTCCGATGACAACTGGTACGTGCGGGAATTCATAATGACGCGCATCAGTTCTTTTAAATTATAATTTGATTTGACAAAATGCTCTGCCAGCGCATCGAGCAGCTCCGGATTCGAGGCAGGGTTTGTTTCCCGCATATCATCAATCGGTTCAACAAACCCCGTTGCCATGTAATAAGACCAAAACCGATTCACCATGCTCCTTGAAAACAGACGGTTGCCGGGATCAGTAATCCAACGCGCTAATGGCCGTCGAAAATCTCGGTAGGATGTCACATCGATTGGCTCACCCAGCAAAGGAGTTGGCTCCATCGTCTTTTTCGTTCGGGGGTGACGTATAGACCCGCTGCTCTTCACTTTGATGATCGTATCTTGACCCAGAGGACCAAAATCGACACTTCCCTTATTGCCCACACGCGTGAAAAATGCAGCCAGACTGTAATAATCCTTCTGGCTGTAAACTTCAAACGGATGATGATGACACTTGGCACATTGCAGACGGACTCCTAAAAAAATCTGCGATGTCGCTTCAGCCAGATCCTGCGGGTTTGTTGCGATTTTAAAATAATTCGCGGGCCCATTTTGATAAATGGATCCCTGGGCAGTAATAATATCAGTGACAAACTGATCAACGGGCTTATTCTCACGTAACGATTGACGAATCCAATTGGAAAACGCCCACATTCCGCCATCGCCCACTTTATTACGGTTAATCCGCAAGAGATCGCCCCACTTCATTCCCCAGTAAGCACTCCAGGGCTCGATATAAAGATCACGCGAAGCATCTCCTGTCAAACCGAGTAATTCGTCGATCAACTGGCTGCGTTTGTCGGGTGCTTTAGAAGCAAGAAACGATTTCAATTTTTCCGGCGTCGGTAAAGTTCCGATCGAATCGATAAACGCACGACGAATAAATACTTCATCAGAACAGACAGACGAAGGCTCCAGACCAAGTTCCGCGAATCGTTTTTGAATATGTTCATCAATAAAATTGTTCGGTTTGAATTTTGCCAGATCGACTTTTTCTTTGTAAGGCGAGATCACAGTCGAAATTTTAGCTTGCCCCATATAACGCACCATGACGGCAGTCTGGCCTGGTCCCAGAATTTCTACTTTACCGCGCGGTGTCACCGAAGCAATGTTTTCGACCAGGCTGTCATACTGAGCACGTGCTGTGACATCTTGCTTTGTTCCGTCACTGTATTCTGCTATGACACGTAATTGCTGCAGGTCCCCTTTCTTGTAACGCCGCGACATAGGAAATACTTCCATGTCAACCACTTTAGCCTCTTTGACGTCAATTTCGGGAACCGATTCCGAAATCCAGGTATGCATAATCCGATATTCATAGGAATCTTTTGCAAACCGTCTCCCGCCGCCATGTGCGACTGCCATTGACGCTTTCTGCAGAATAAGACTTTTCTCGGGTTGCAAGATGGAAATACGACGCTGACGGTTATCGCGCGCAATCTGGGGATAATCCTGCTCAGGAGCATAACCGAACAACGATAACTTAAATCCACCTTTTCCAAACTGCGAAGCGTGACACCCTCCCAGACTGCAACCACCCTTATTCAAAACAGGAACAACATCCAACACAAAGCTGGCATTCTTGCCATTCGCTTTCGCCTTGACATCTACCAGAATTTCCTGTTGCTTGCCAGCATACTCTACTTGAATTCGACCCTTACCAAATGCAAGCGGGCTTACTAAACCTCCTGAATTCACATCCAGGACTTTGGGAGTCAAACTGGTATACTTTGCATTATGCGTCAAATCCTGAAGAATTTTTCCGTTACTCAAAACAGAAACTTGAATTTGGAAATAATCGAGCAGACCCGAAAGCGACGCTTTCGCCGGAGAGACCTGGAAGCTTTGCCCTGCTGCACTGGAGTACGTCGGGCAGACCACAAACAGCGCAGCGAATATTAAAATTTGGTTTCTCGTTTGTTTTATCTTCACTTGAGTTTTCCAATTCATCAGAAGATCAACTCAGTTTGGTAGACAAGCTTTCTCGCTGGAAATATTCATTCATGGAATGACATGTTTTCAATAAGAAAAATTTGCTACATCTTAGTTCATCGCCTAGTTGAGGCGGGTTTGGCAGGTCGAGTGTGGTATCAGGAGGGAGTACAATGGCATAACATAAAGAGCCACTGATACTTAAATATACTTAAAAACGGAAGAAAATCAAAAATTAAACTACGTTTTTAGTCATATTTCATAATTACGTTATCTATAAGGGTCATTCCACCCTTGTGTACATTCAGACATATCCGGCACCTGTGACTCTTATTTTATCGCTATTAGTGAAAGTCTTCAATCAATGATTTTTCCGAATAACAAAATCTGACTTATTTATTTCCAGCCTTGAAACCGATTTTATATTTGCCTACCTTATATAAACGGTTACAATTACGATAGTTACCTTATAATTTCAAATAAGTGAAACTGATTTTCCCTCCCTGAAGACACCTGCCATTAACGGGGCCCTGCCATAAACTAAAGGAGTTTCTGATGCTGAAGCTTTTCCCACAAAGTGTTTCCAATTGTGAAACCGGAACCCGCAGACAATTCCTGATGGAAGTGGGTGCACTCAGTGCGTTTGGAATCACTCTGGATTCTGCGATGCGAAATCAGGCTCAAGCATCCAACGACAAATCTGGCGCTTTGGCTGACCCCAAAAATGATACGAATTGTATTTTAATCTGGACACGTGGCGGCACAAGCCATCATGACACGTTCGACCCCAAGCCTGATGCTTCCGCCGATGTACGTGGCGATTTTTCTGCAATCAGCACTGCCCTGCCCGGCTATCAATTTACGGACCAGTTGCCACTGTTTGCAAAACATGCTGACGAATTCTCAATCATGCGGAATCTGAATCCGAAAAATGGTTCGCACTCAACCGCTGATGCCTATATGCTCTCAGGACACAAGTTCAATGCTTCAGTAACCTATCCCTGTTATGGCGCCGTCATTGCGAAAACCAAAGGGTTCAAAACGAATATCCCTCCCCATATTCAAATCGGGAATCATGTTGACCGTCGATTCAATGGAGGCCTGGGTGGTTATCTGGGCCTGCAATACAACCCCTTTGAAATTCCCGGCGATCCAAACTCCAAAAACTTCAAAGTGCGAGATATCTCTCCCCCATCGGGAATTACGATTGATCGCCTGAAACGAAGGCAACAGGCTTTACAAGCCATTGATACTCTGCAGCGTCAGGCAGATCAAAACCAGAATGCACTGGAAGCTTCTGATGCCCATTATCAAAATGCATTCAGCATGATCACTTCGGCTGATACACAGAAAGCATTCGATCTGAATCAGGAATCTGCAAAGACCCGCGATCAATATGGGCGTCATTATCTTGGACAAAGCTGCCTGATGGCACGTCGTCTGATTGAGTCGGGATCTCGATTTGTCACTGTCAGCAGTGGCGGCTGGGACACCCACACGAATAACTTTAAATCACTGCGTAATTCACTACCACCGTTCGATCGAGCACTGACTTCGCTGGTTCTCGACTTGAAGCAACGTGGCATGCTTGAGAATACTCTCGTTGTCTGGTTGACCGACTTCGGTCGAACTCCTGTTATCAACTCAGCTGCAGGCCGAGACCACTGGGCGACTGCATCAACGATGATGATGGCAGGCGCCGGCACTCCAGCAGGTCAGGTAGTTGGTAAAACAGATGACATCGGTTCCAGGCCCGTAGGCAAAGAATATTACCCACCCGATGTTGCGGCATCGATTTATACCAAATTGGGAGTGAATCTGGACCACTACTTTATCTCTCCTGAAGATGGTCGACCACTGGTTATTAATGAAGGCCAACCCATTCCGGAATTAATGGGTTAAGTCCCGATAACCTCACTCCCCATATATTGAACAGTGACAGCCCCTGTGGAGAATCAGTCCAAAGGGGCACCCTGTTTTCATCAGGCACTCTAATTGATCTTCAGTAGGACAAACCGATGCGCTGCATAGCTTGCTCACTCCTGACTTTGATTCTGTTATTCTCAACATCTTCCCGGTTAAATGCCGCGGATAAAAAGAAAACACCGCCAGCGTCAAAAATCGGCTTTCGTCAACTGGTGGCCTTCAAACCCGCGGCTGTCCAGCAAGGTGAGAAACGAAAAATTCAGCTTCACAGCAGCTATACGCTAGATGGAACACATTCCGTCTTCTTCGATCAACCAGGCATCAAAATGAAGTTCGCGGAGCCCAAACCCAAAGCAGCACCCCGGCGCGGTCGTGGGTCGGTCGGAACTCCGTTTGCCTTTGACATTGAAGTCCCCAGAAATCAACCCACGCGGGTATACGAATGCCGCGTTGCCACAGATCAGGCTGTCTCCAGTGTCACTCATTTACTGGTTACTCCTTTTCCCGTCATCGAAGAAGTGGAGAAAAAAAATAATAACACCTTTGATACTGCACAGGTCGTTACAATTCCGTCAACAATTTGCGGAATCTGTGAGAAAACAGAAGATCTGGACTGCTTTAAATTCACCGGTAAAAAAGGGCAGGAAATCACACTGGAGGTCTATGCACAACGCATTACACAAGCCATTCATACCATGCAGACCTCAGGCGTCTATCTCATGGATTCCATTCTCACTTTATATGGTCCACAGAAACAAATCATTGCCCAAAACGATAACTTCAATAAATCTGACTCACTGATCAATTTCAAACTACCCGCTGACGGTGAGTACGTCTTTGAAATTCGTGATGCCCGCTATAAAGGAACAGGTAAATACGCGTATTGCATCGAATTCAGTGAAACCCCTTTTGCATATCACACATTTCCCCTGGCAGTGCAAAAAGGCAAAACTGCTGAAGTAGAACTGCACGGACACGCCCTGAAAGGTCATAACAAAACCAGCTTTTCTGCAACCGATGCCAAAGCAACGGGATGGGCAAAACGAACGTTCAAAACACCTGCAGGCCAGACAAATGCGATTTGGACTCTGATCAGTGATCATCCACAAGTCTCTGCACCAGACACAAATACCACAGCCAAAACAGCCTTTCCACTGACCCTGCCTGTGGGAGTCAGTGCACGACTCACTGAACCAGGACAAAGCCACTACTACTCATTTAAAGCAAAAAAAAATCAATACTACTTTTTCAAATTAACGTCGAGCCGAATTGATTTACCGTTGGATTGTGTGATGCAGGTAGAAGACTCGAAAGGAAAAGTACAACGTATCTACGTCAATGGTGGTGCCACAACAGAAGCCGACGATGGCTTGCAAATGAAAGACTCCGAATTCTATTTCAAAGCACCCGCCGACAGTGAATTCATTGTCACAGTTCGCGATCTTCATGACCGGGGCGGAGAGCGGTTTGCTTATCACCTGTCGGGTGAACTCAGCGGTGGTCCCGAGTTTGAAGTGCATGGCGAATATTACTATGCACAAATTGCTCCGGGAACAAACATGATGTGGTTTGCTCGTGTCAAACGCCTCAATGGTTTTAATGGCCCCATCGAAATGAATATCGAAGGGCTTCCCAAAGGAGTCACCTTCGAACCAGTGACATTACCTCCTGGCGTCAATGATTGTGCGCTGATTTTAAAAGCAGGCAAAGCGGCTCCGATCAATGCTTCACTGGTGAAAATTTCTGGTAAAGCAAAGCTGCCTGGTCCCGATGGAAAAGAACGTGAAGCTGTACGCTATGGACGTATCACCTGTGAGATTCAGACAGGCGGAGGTGGACAGGTACGCTGGCCCATCAATACTTCCATAGTAGGAGTGACGAAACCACTTGACCTGCTGGAAGTAACCGCTTCTCCCAGCGAGATCATATTAAAGCCAGGTGGCTCCGCGGAAATCAAGGTAAAAATCAAACGTAGTGAAGCCTATAAAGACCCCGTCACACTCGCGACAGCATTTATGTACTTTAGATCGAAATTTGGTGGACAGCTTCCACCGGGAGTCACCGTCTCCAAAAAAAGCAAAACCCGTTTGGCTGGGAAAACTCTCGAAGGAACCTTGATCATTGAAGCATCAGAAAAAGCAGCGCCAATCAAACGGTTCCCGTTTGCTGCTATGGCTCGCGTGGGAATTACGTTTTCGATTACAACCAATTACGCATCGAATGTACTTTATTTAACAGTCACTGATCCTGAGGGAAAAGACAAACTGGCAAAAAAATAGGGATCGACTTCGACTCCTCTCTACCCTATTCTGGAAGTACCCGATTTACTTCTGCACAGAAAGACTAATATGGTAAGGAGAGACAGCAAACTAACTGATTTGCCACATATCGTAAAATATGGTCTTTTCCTTTTGACTGCCTGCGTAGGGCTCGGCAGTTCCCTGGTCGAGAATCATCTCAGCGCACAAGTTCCAGCCAAATCCAAGACGTCCGAGAAACAACAACAACTGTTTGAATTCACTTTTCTCGATGACCAAAAAGAAGAACAAACTGTCCAGGCTGCACAAGTTCTTGAAGCCCAGGATGGCGGTATTGTGATGCTGACACGTGATGGCCGCCTGCTGACAGCAACACCACAACAACTCAAACAAAAGCGACAACTTGATCAAAGTTTTACGCCCCTCAAACTTCCCGAACTCGAACAGCAACTGATCACTGAATTCGGTACCGACTTCACTATCACACAAACCAAACACTTCACCATCTGCAGTCAGGCAGGCAAACGCTATTCAAAATGGTGCAGTTATCTGTTCGAGCGCTTGTATAAAGTCCTGCACAATCAATGGAATAGCAAAGAACTCCCCCTGCATGCTCCTGAAGTTCCTCTGATCGCTGTTATCTTTAAAGACCGCGCCAATTTCGAACAATACGCCAGCCAGATTCTGGGAGAAGGTGCATCGGCGGTTCACGGTTTTTATTCGATTCAATCCAACCGAATGGTGCTTTACGATTTGACGGCAGCCCCAAATGAACCACCGGCTTTCACGGATGCCGATATCCTGAAAAAATTAAGAAAGTCTCCGTTTAACATAGCAACTGTAATTCACGAATGCACGCATCAGATTGCATTCAACATCGGTCTACACACCCGCTTTGCCGACAACCCACTCTGGCTGACAGAAGGCATGGCCACCTACTTTGAAACACCCGATTTGCGCAGTAAAACAGGTTGGCGCACGGTCGGAAAACCGAACCTCTGGCGGCTCAGACAATTTCAAGACTATGCCCGCTCCCGCAGAACCGCTGATTCACTCCAGACACTCATCACTACGGATCAGCGGTTTCAGAATCCGGAATTGACACTCGACGCTTATGCGGAAGCCTGGGCGTTTTCCTATTTTCTGATCAAAACCAAACGGAAACAATATGAAGAGTATCTGCGTCTGATTGCAGGCAGAAAACCTCTCATCTGGTCAACTCCTGAAGAGCGGCTCCAAGATTTTCAATCTGTCTTTGGAGAGGATCTCGAGCGCCTCAATCAGCAATTTCTCCGGTACATGAGACAAATCAGTCGATAGATGTGGTTTTTCTCTTTGCAGCTTTTACATTTCCGAGTATGGTGCGCATACTTTGAAATGGGTTTTTAAGCTGCCGATTCTATGAGACCTGCTGCACCTGTACTATGAATCGCTGAACACTTCAGAAATCAAACTGGCAAAGGGCACCACATCATGTCAACTTCTCTGAAACCTTCGGATGAACAGGCCAAGGTGATCACAGGCTGCTTAATGTTGCTCACAATTTTCGCAATTGCATTCGTGTTCTACATCACGAAAGCTGTTTTGATTCCGTTTGTCATTGCTGTTTTTATTGCCACAATTGTAACACCACTCGTTGACCTGCTTGTTTTAAAATGGAAACTGCCACATATCGTCGCTATTTCCGCGACACTGCTGCTCGTACTCTCACTCGGATTTGTTCTCTGTCTTGCTTTGATCTATTCAACGCAACAGGTCATTCTCAAAGCAGAAAGTCAATACAGCAAAAACCTGGGCATCTTCATTAATGACACCTTCAACACAATAAAAGAAGTAGATGAACCCAAAGAGTCCTCCGAAAAAAAGAATCAGGATACCCCTCTACCAGAGTCTTCCGAATCAAAACAACCCACCGTTGAAGACTCGCAACCCGTGGTCGCCCAAAAACCGGTAACTGGCTGGTTTGACAAAATAGGTATCAACCTGAATGAAATACAAAAAGAAACTGTTTCTTACATGCGCGGTGCATTGAAAACGATTGCCTTCGGTACCATGCAGACTGCACTCAGTTTTACGACGACCTCTTTTTTCGTCGCGATCTTCGTCATTTTTCTACTGGCAGGTCGAAATCCACATGCCGTGATAAAAAATATTCTTTATCTGGAAATTGAGCAAAAAATCCGTAGTTATATCTCAACGAAACTGATCATCTCTCTCATCACAGGTACTTTGGTCGGCCTCACTCTTTCCTTGTTTGGGTTGGAGCTCGCTCTGGTTTTTGGAATCCTCACATTCCTTTTGAATTTTATTCCCTCTGTCGGCTCATTACTCGCAACCTTGCTCCCGATCCCTGTTGCATTTGCACAATTTTCCGGGAGTCCCTGGACTATTGCCGGCGTGATTTTAATTCCGGGTGCCATTCAAATGATTATTGGAAACGGGATCGAACCCAAAATTATGGGTGAAGGTTTAGAGTTGCATCCCGTGACCGTTCTATTGGCGCTTTCCTTCTGGACGCTTCTCTGGGGACCGATTGGAGCCATCCTCGCCGTTCCCATCACAGCCGCCATTCGAATTGTGCTCATGCGATTCGAATCAGGACAACTGGCCGGCAACCTGATGGCTGGTATTCTCCCCGGCGAATCGTCATCGGTCGCTTGAGGCACAAATACATAGATCATTTGATCGAAACATTATTATCTGCTGTGGCCGTGTCCTCTTCAATTTCGATGGAACCAGACACAAGATTATCGGTCACCTGATTTTGCTTGCCACCTGATATTCGAATGGCAAAGTTCTCGGGAGCTTCCGTAATCAAACAGTCGGAGATACGGGACTGTTTCACATTTTTTAAAAGAATGCCACCATTTTCACACTCACGTAATGAACAGTTCGTAATATTCATTCGCTCACAGTTCTCCATAATTAACCCAGCGGCGACTTCTTGTGTCGCTCTGATATTCAAACTGTTGAGGGTACAGTCACTGCAGTCTTTAAAGACATTTGCGTCTTTTGTCTTCGCTCGGTAGTCAGGGTTACGATCCAGTAAATTCGCGCCCAATACAATAAAGGAGGAATCTTCAACCAGCAGATTATGTTCGTAAGCCTGCCACAGAGTGTTACCGGTAATCGTGATGCCGCGGGCATGTCTCAGATGAATATTGACGGCAACATCACTCATCGAATTATCAGCGATTGCAAAGTTACCAACCTTACGGGGATCTTGTGGACCATTGCCGATAAAACGTACGTTGGCAGAATCAGGTGCGTTATTCGTATGCTGAATCGTACAACCAAAGATGGCACCCTCTCTCAGAGAACCTTTCGAAATATCAAACAGAATATTGGCAGTCGGCTCTGTATCCTGACTCATGTTGCCTTCAATATCACAATTTCCAATTTGAATATTGCGAATTTCACTTTCGCGGACAACGATGCCACCCTGCTTGTTGTAGCTGATGTGCGAATCGGAAATGTTAATCTGATGCAAATTCAACTTGTCCAGATAAATGCCCACGCCTGCATTCTCATACAGATGGCAGTCATCGATGGCAACATTCCGATTGCGTCCGTACAAATGAATGCCATGTAATGCCCGACGTACTACCAAACGCGTGATCGTAATCTGCATGGTTTTGTCAGCAGCCACTCCTACCGCTTCCGGATGCTTCCCTACAATTTCAATTCCATCCACCATCGGCGTTCGTTCTTTTTCCCAGACAGCTGGCTTCACTGTTTTCGGACTCGCTGTGCCATTGTGAGTCCCTTTAAAAAGAAATGCAGGCCCCGCACCTTCCATCAAAACTGTCGCGGTACCATCACCGGAAATGGAAGTCGGACCGACCTTGTTGAGATCGATGACAACAGGCTTTGTGAATCGGTATTGACCACGGGGAAACCGCAGCGATCCGACTGATGCATCCACCATTCGCTGAACGGCGGCTGTGTCGTCAGTTTTGCCATCGCCTTGTGCACCATAATCTAATACGCTTGCACATCCCGCCCGCTTCACATTTACCACGGTCTGCTCTTGACTCAATAACTGCCGCGAATCGTTAAACGATAAAAAACTGAAAGCTGTGACCACAAATATTGCACAACACAGGGAAATCATGAATCGGAATTTCATTGGAATCACTCTCAATGTTGGAAGTTTTCTGTCAGGAATTCGAACGCGCCGATTGCAGTCTCAATGTAAAGGTACAGTACAAAAGGCACCTCTCCTGAGTCTACGCTAGACATTATCGAGGATCAACTGAGCGACGTCAGAAAATGCATGTATTACTTTTCTGACTTTACCTGAAACAGGCTTTCTCTTTACTACTGATGATAAACGGGCCGAGGATCATCACCGGAAATAATCTTCAGATAGCTCTGATAACGCTGACGCGAAATGAAATCCTGAGCAACAGCACGTTTCACTCCACAATCAGCCTCATGTGTATGCGAACAATCCGGGAAGCGACAATGCGGGATGAACGGACAAAAGTCGCGGAAGAATCCTTCGACTTCTTCTGGACTGACATCCCATAATTGTAATTGGCGAATACCAGGTGTATCCACAACCCAGCCACCGCTCGAAATTTCGAGCAAGACTGCCGAACGTGTTGTATGTTTTCCTTTCCGGCTATCCTGACTGATTTCTCCTGTTTCCAACAATAACTGGCTATCAATTTGATTCAGAATTGAAGATTTTCCCACACCACTCTGCCCTGAAAAAACTGACTGTTTCCCTTTGAGCAAAGAACGCAGCCGCGGAATTCCTGTACCATCCACCACACTTGTTAAAACGACGTCATAACCCAGCTGAGAATAAACGCCGATCAATGGTTGAAATTCAACTGGATCAACAAGATCGACTTTGTTGATGCAAATGATGGAATGAATATTTCCCTTTTCAGAACTGATCAGGAAGCGGTCAATGAGCGACGGTTTCAAAGGAGGATCATCGGCAGAAACGACGATCACAGCCTGGTCAATGTTACTAACCAGAATATGCGCACGTCGTTTACTGCCCCGTGATAATGTCGAACGCCTCGGCTCCACCCGCTCAATGACAGCCTGGTTCTCATCGCCTTCAGGTCTCACCAGAACATGGTCACCTGCAACGACTGCATTACGATCATCACGAGACATCGTGCGAACAATCCGTCGTACCGTACAATCGAAATAGCGACCATCCTCCGCCTGCACCACCGAATTCAAACCCTGAGACTGAATGACGCGACCTTTCAGACAGGCACTCTCGTCAATATCAATGACAACCGTAGTACCATCTTTGGTTTCCTGCTCGACTCCCACAATAGTGCGGTGTCGCGTCAGGTCACCTTTACCAGTCAACCGTTCGGTTGCATCCATGTATTGTGAATCGAGCTGTTCATCGACCTGATGACTGGAAAGCTTATTTTTCCGAACTTTTCTCTGGCGGTTTTTCTTGAATGCAACTCGGATCTTTTTCGCTTTTTTCTTACCCACAACAGTGTCGATTCCATAACCATTGTTTGAAATTCATTATGAATCACTCTGCTCATCTTCCGGGTCAATCAGAAATTTCAATCCTAATTCATCATCGGTCATTTCTGATTCATCCTGAGGTAATTCAATCTCTTTGGGCTTCTGAACAGGAGGTGCCAGCGACCGACCAGGACGGGATTCAGGACGTACCAGACCTGCTTTTTCCATTAGACTCAATTCGAAAGGGTTCTCCTCATCCGGCGGGGGTTCGTCAGATTCGGGAGTGTAATTGATTTCAAATTCGTGCTTGGCAATCGAAAGCAGATCTCCAGGCAACAGCCATTTCATGTCACACCGTTCGCCATTTACCTTTATCCCATTGCGGCTGTTCATATCGCGCACACGCCAATAGCCATTGATAAATTCCAGCTGGCAATGATGTGATGAGATATTGGGAAACTTCAATGTGATTTCACATCGACTGCGGCGGCCGATCATCAGAACCTCGGAAAGCAGCGGAATCGGATCGCCACCTCCACAAGGGTTTAATTCACCTAACATTCTAAGTTCCTGGTGCTTTTTCTGTCTAATCTATTCCGAGATGAATCTTGCCCGCACATGATTAATGTATACCGTTGGTCAGACATAATAAAGCCTTTCTCTGAAGAAAAGTCAGATTTTGGGGATACTGCAAACCAGGTTTGTAGCCTATACTGATTAGTTCAGTAGCGGGAGTCGGCTAAGTGGTCGCTGTGAGTTCTTTGGAACTCGTGGAGGAAAGTCCGGGCTCCAAAGGGCACGGTGGTGGGTAACTCCCACCGTCCGCAAGGATAGGGCTAGTGCAGCAGAAAGCAAACCGCCTGTCTGGTTTACCAGTCAGGTAAGGGTGAAACGGTGCGGTAAGAGCGCACCAGCAGGCCGGGTGACCGGTCTGGCTAGGCAAACCCCACCGGGTGCAAGACCAAGCAGAGAGCAGCACTGGTTCGCCAGGGCACGAATCGGCCCGATTCGGTATGACTCTCGGGTAGGTTGCGTGAGGCAGCAGGTAACTGCTGTCCCAGATAAATGGCCACTCTCGACAAAACCCGGCTTACAGGCTTACTCCCGCTATTTTTTAACTCTTCAGGACTATTCTGATTTCTCTCTGTCAAATCCTTCTTACCACCCTCTGCACCAAAAAGTTCCTGAATTAATTCTTGCAAGCGATACTGACAAATACTATTGAGTCAAACGTACCATCATTTTGACACTTTCATATAGTTCATATCGATTACGGCAAATGCATGCCTCCGAAGCAGTCTCAAGTTGCAGGTAAAATTGAGCAACCATTCGGCTCCATGCGATCCTCTGCTACCCAATCGCTACTTTTACACTGAAGCAAACAGCCTCGTAAATCACTTAAATCGTTTATTTAAAATAAGTTAAGTGTGACTATAAAAAAACAGGGGGAATTGACTTCGTATCAATCTTCCCCCTGTTCGAAATTCAATTAATCTTTAATTGAAATTTGTTTGTATCCTGTGTAACGAGCGTCTTCGTCATTCAGGATGAACGTCCACCGGTTTTTTTAGATGGCGACTGAGCCGATGGCTGGTGCTCGCCGGATTCCTTCAATGCGTTTTCACGCTGAATTGCATCGTAAACTTCCTGGCGGTGCACTGGAATTTCTGTTGGTGCCTGAATTCCTAACCTTACTTTATCACCTCGGATATCGACAATTGTAATGACAATATTGTCACCGATGATGATGCTCTCGTCGCGTTGTCTCGACAATACAAGCATCGTAGTAACTCCTTCCGTAGATCTTTGTGTTTTGGGTCAATGAGGTGATATCTGAAGAGGCGACAAACCTCTTTTCTATTTAATATTCTAGTTTGTCACCTGTTGTCAGTTCGTAAGTCGGTAAAACATATCAGTCCGGATTTGAAAGTGTTCTATCACTGATTAGTTTGCTGCTTCAAAATAACCAGGAAAAAGGTGCTACCTTTGACAAACACTTTCTTACCCTTAATGACCCACATCCCTGCATCTGATAGTTGGTTCTCGTGGGTAATACATACATCGACGATTCCTGAGTGATCATGCTGTTTAAGATGGGTTAAATAAACATGTTTTAGAGAACTGCATGCAAGATTTTGGATTAAAAGGAATTTACCGATTTTGACGATTGCGAATTTCTGTAAACTTCTGAGGATGGCTGCTTTTGTATAGTATGAAGTAGAGAGAAATCCCTGTTTTTAGTTCCTTAATTGCGAATCTCTGTAGAGATGCTTAATCTGTAGGATTACTGGTTTCTCTTTCAGTACGCATCCCGTAATTTCGAAATGGGAAAACCATTCCGCTTATTTGTAAAGAAATCAATGATCTGTCAGCTCGTAAAACTGCTTGTCTGAGATAGATGGAGTGAGGAATTAATGGCTACTTTGTTGATCGCTGCAGGAGCCTTTGTGGGCTACATTATTGCCTACCATACATATGGTAAGTGGCTTTCAAAAAAAATATTTAATGTGGATGGTGAAGCGGAAGTTCCCAGCAAACAACTTCAGGACGATGTTGATTTTGTTCCCACAAAAAAAGAAGTCATATTTGGCCATCACTTCACGAGTATCGCAGGAACAGGACCGATTGTGGGACCGGCGATTGCCGTCTTCTGGGGCTGGTTGCCTGCATTGTTATGGGTTTTGTTTGGATCCATTTTTATTGGGGCTGTTCACGATTTTGGCGCACTCGTTGTTTCGTTGCGTAATCGTGGTCAGACCGTCGGAGAAGTTGCCGGCCGTTTAATTGCACCACGTACTCGCATTTTATTTTTATTGATTCTGTTGTTGGCACTGACTGTCGTTCTGGCGATCTTTGGTCTGGTGATTGCAATCATATTTGCTCTCTATCCGGAAACAGTACTTCCCGTCTGGATTACGATGCCCATCGCAATTGTGATCGGGATCATGGTTTATAAACAAAATGCGTCTTTGTTAGGTCCATCTTTGATCGCTTTGGCAATTGTGTATGCTTCTGTATATATTGGAGCTTACTATTTACCTATTGATATTTCGGCTCTGTTTCACATTCCGATCATGGGCGCATTTCCGAATGTTGTGATACTCTGGACTTTCGTTTTGCTGGCATATTGTGCTGTTGCTTCGGTGCTGCCGGTCTGGCTTTTGCTGCAACCTCGCGATTTTATTAACAGCCATCAGTTAGTGTTGGCACTGGGTTTATTATTGATCGGTGCCATCGTTGCTGGAGCAACCGGACAGGCGGATTTAACAGGGAGCGCACCCGCAATTGCGTCAAATATTCCCGCAGATGCACCACCGATCTGGCCTTTTTTATTCATCACCATCGCCTGCGGTGCCTGTAGTGGATTTCACTGTCTGGTCAGTAGTGGCACAAGTAGTAAGCAGGTTGAGTCGGAACTCGATGCGCAGTATGTCGGCTATGGTGCGATGCTTTTAGAGGGAGGGCTGGCTGTTATTGTGATTCTGGCTTGTTGTGCCGGTGTCGGCATGGGAGAGTTCTCACGAATTGGTGAAGGAGCCGCTTATACTTATCAGCCTACGATGGTCCAAGGCACTGATACGCAACTAGCCGGAGTTGCTGCCTGGGAAACACGTTATGATGCAAGTAAAGGCTGGGCTGCTTTCAAGTTGAAAGACAAAATTGGTGCTTTCATCCATGGCGGTGCGAATTTCCTGGGTTCTATTGGTATTCCGTTGAAATTGGGAATCAGCATTATTGCCGTACTGGTTGCCAGCTTTGCCGCAACGACTTTGGATACTGCTACACGATTGCAGCGTTATGTGATTCAGGAACTGGCGGCCACCGTTCACATTAAACCGTTGACCAATAAATATGCTGCCACTGGTTTGGCGGTCATTCTCGGAGGTATGGTAGCGATGTTACCTGCCAGTGCTTCACAAGGGCCGGGCAGCGGTGGCTTGATTCTCTGGCCACTCTTCGGAGCGACTAACCAGCTGTTAGCCGGGCTGGCGTTTATGGTGATCGTATTTTATCTCCGCCGTCGTAATAAGCCGATCATCTTTGCGCTGGTTCCGATGATTATCATGCTGATCATGCCTGCCTGGGCCATGCTCTGGAACATGTTCAACAGTGAATCAGGCTGGGCATCGAATCCGGACAAACAACATCTGTTCCTGTTCGGGATTGCTGTCATCGCTCTGCAGGTCTGGATGATGATCGAAGGCTTACTCGTCTGGTCAAAGTCAAAAGGACTTCTCGAAGAGCAACTGCCTGCACTGACAACACCCCAGCCAGCAGTTACCACGAGTCCTGCAGGCGGTGGTTCAAATTGAAGTGTGGAACGAGCTTTGGAGTTTGAGTCGTGTTTTCTGTGATAGGTATTTCTTGTGTTTGGTCCATTTCAGATTCCGAGATATAAATGATTAAGAATTTTCATTTCTCTGTTTGTTCGGTGTAGAAATAATGACGGTCCCTGAGTTTAAAGTCGCCTGTGCCCATGTGGCTCCCGTTTTTCTTGATAAAGACGCCACCGTTGATAAGACTTGTTCGTTGATACGGGAGGCGGCGCAGAACGGGGCGCAGCTGATTGTTTTTCCAGAGACCTATATCCCTGCATTTCCGGTCTGGTGTGCGTTACAGGCACCGATACATAATCACGACTTGTTCTGTGAACTTGCCGCGAATTCAATCAGGGTTGATGGCCCTGAACTGGCGCGCATAGCGAAAACGGCGCGTGAATGTGAGATTTTTGTTTCCGTTGGTTTCAATGAAGGGACGACCATCAGTAGTGGATGCATCTGGAATTCGAATGTCATTATTGGCGATGATGGCGGGGTTCTGTGTCACCATCGCAAGATTGTGCCAACGTTTTACGAAAAACTGATCTGGACACCTGGTGACGGGGCTGGCTTGCGAGTGAGTGAAACCCGTCTGGGAAGACTGGGAATGCTGATCTGCGGCGAAAATACAAACCCGCTTGCCCGTTATACGCTGCTTGCACAAGGTGAGCAGGTTCATCTCTCAACCTATCCGCCTGCCTGGCCAACACATGAGCCTGAGACCAATGAAAACTATGATCTTAAAAATGCGATCCTGATTCGAGCTGGTGCGCATTCCTTTGAAGGAAAGCTGTTTAACGTCGTGACTGCCGGTTTTTTGGATCGAAGCACGCGCGACCGGTTGGCGCAGCGCGATGCCAATGCAGGTCGAATTCTTGATGCAAGTCCCAGAGGGATCTCCGTTGTCATTGGCCCTACTGGCTCACCGGTGAGTGAGATGCTGCAGGATCAAGAAGGCGTTCTCTACACAGATATCGATTTATCTTGTTGCGTCGAACCAAAACAGTATCATGATCTCGTAGGTGGCTACAATCGTTTTGATCTATTTCAATTGACAGTCAATCGCACTGCGCAGAGACCAATCCGATTTGAACCCAGGGATGAAGCAAGCAGCCATTGGGTCTCTGATGAACCATCGGGATTTAAAAACGAACAGAATTCGTAACATTTTTTTGTCAGATTAAATTATGATGAAACCAGATATTTACTAAGTGGAATTAATCGGGAAAGGGCTCTTGGCTGTGATGGCAAAGCCCGTGTCAGGTGAATGAGTTGGGAAACAGATTGTCCTGTGCCCGCCCTTAAACGGGGGACAGACTGACAGAACGGACTATGAAAAATCCTGTGTTAAACCACATTTGATCGTTTTGAATAAAATTCCGGTGAGAGATTGTATTGAGAGAAGACTGATTTTCACAACATCCCCAAAACAGGAATACCTCAATTCGATGTGATATTCAGGGCTTCGAAAGACCCGAACGGCTCCTTTTAATGGGATTTCGATTAATAAATCGTTCCTTTCTTGAACGAAAAAATGGTTTCTACCTGAAAACAAGATTTTAAAGTGGCTTTATTTTCGATCAGAAACTAGATTCCTTCATGATGTTGTGTAAAATTATGCATCATCGCTGGCTGGAAATTGCAGCTTGCATTCTTTAAGATAACTGTCGCTTCATTCGAATCCGACAGGATCTCATTTCGAGCCCTTATCTTGGTAACTGATCTGTTATCATTCAGCCAAGAGATGAGTATTGAAGAAGTGATAAGCCCAAGTGGCGGAATTGGCAGACGCGCTAGATTCAGGTTCTAGTGTCCGTAAAGGACGTGGAGGTTCGAATCCTCTCTTGGGTACTTGCTATCAAAGGACTTACGACGATTTGTCGTGAGTCCTTTTTTACTGGTGTGTCATGCAGAACGCACCAATAAAAAAAGCCCTCACCATTTACAGGTGAGGGCTGTCTGTATATATGTTCGAATCCGTTTTGAAAGTAAAAGGTTACACGTCTCCCTCGGAAGAACCACCATCACCTTCGACAGAACCAACAGTTGCCAGTTCCTCGGTTTCGGCTTCATAAGAACCTTCAAAGTCAAGCTGTTTTTTCTCGTCGACTTCGACCACTCTCACGACCACCTTGTTTTTCCCTTCAAATGCGCCACGCAGTAACTCTTCTGCCAAGGGGTCTTCGATATACCGTTCTACAGAACGACGCAACGGACGAGCACCATAATCAAGCTCGCCACCCTCAGACCCTTTATCAATGATGAATTCACGTGTATCGTCAGTCAGTTCCAGAACAACCCCCTGTTCTTTCAAACGACTACGTACTTTACTGAGTTCAATATCAACAATCAGTTTCAATTCATCACGAGTCAATTTGCGGAATACCACAACTTCATCCAGACGTCCCAGGAACTCTGGCTTGAATTCTTTCTGAAGATCGTGCATCAGATTGCGTTTCATGGCATCGTAGCTCGTATCATCATCGGCTTTTCGGAAACCAAAAGCATCTCCATGAGCCATGCCTTGCGCACCGGCATTCGTTGTCATGATCAGAACCACATTCTTGAAGTCCACTTTACGACCAAAGCTATCGGTTAAATGACCTTCTTCCATGATCTGAAGCAACATGTTAAATACATCAGGATGTGCTTTTTCAATTTCATCCAAGAGCACAACAGCATAAGGTCGACGTCGAATTTTTTCCGTCAACTGTCCGCCCTCTTCAAATCCGACATATCCCGGAGGAGCACCTATCAGACGGCTGACGTTGTGCTTCTCCATGTATTCACTCATATCAATTTGAATTAAAGCAGTCTCATCACCAAACATAAACTCGGCCAGAGTTTTAGCCAGCAATGTTTTTCCAACCCCGGTCGGACCAGAAAACAAAAAGGCCCCCATTGGTCGTTTGGGATCTTTCAATCCACTTCGACTCCGTCGAACGGCTTTAGAAACCTGCTTGATCGCTTCGTCCTGGCTGATGACTCGCTCATGCAGTTCATCTTCCATATTCAGCAAACGTACGGTGTCTTCGCTGGACAGTCGAGTCAGAGGTACACCGGTAATTTTGGCGACGACTTCTGCGACGACTTCCGCATCAACAACACCGTCCACTTCTTTAGACTTTTCACGCCATTCCTGAGTCAGTGACTCTTTGCGTTTCTTTAATTTATCAGCCTGATCACGAAGATTGGCAGCCAGTTCAAAATCCTGGTTCGCTACAGCTTCTTCTTTCGATTGATTCAAACGCTCTGATTCTTCTTCCAGTTCCTTCAGGTCGGGAGGCCGAACCATTGATTTCAGACGGATACGGGCACCCGATTCGTCAATGACATCGATTGCCTTATCTGGTAAACAACGACCGGTAATGTATCGTGATGACAATTCAACTGCTTTTTCCAATGCATCGTCTGTTATCTGTACTTTGTGGTGCTCTTCGTAACGTTCACGCAAACCACGCAAAATTTCGACTGTTTGTGAATCAGTCGGCGGTTCCACCATCACATTCTGGAAACGTCTTTCCAGAGCACTGTCCTTCTCAATGTATTTACGGTATTCGTCCAAAGTCGTTGCACCAATACACTGTAATTCACCTCGACTCAATGCAGGCTTTAACACGTTTGAAGCATCAATGGCACCTTCTGCGCCTCCGGCTCCGACCAGTGTGTGCAATTCGTCGATAAACAGAATCGTATTTTTCGCACGACGTACTTCATTCATAACGGCTTTGATACGCTCTTCGAACTGACCGCGGTATTTCGTACCGGCTACCATCATTGCCAGGTCCAACACAACAATCCGTCGGTCGCGAAGCAAGTCAGGAACTTCTCCATTGACGACCATCTGTGCAAAACCTTCCACGATTGCCGTTTTACCAACTCCTGCTTCACCTAACAAAACAGGATTGTTTTTTTGACGACGACAGAGAATCTGAATCACACGCTCAATTTCCTTAGCGCGGCCAATGACAGGATCCAGTTTTTTCTGTTTGGCAAGTTCAGTCAAATCTCGACCAAAACTGTCCAGAGCTGGTGTCTTACTCTTACCCGCTTTCTGGCTACCAGTGCCCGGGGTTCGTTCGCCTGCTTCGGCACCTTCCAGACCATGACCTAGAAGATTCAGCACTTCTTCGCGAACTTCTTCCAGCTTCAAACCCAGATTCATCAATACCTGAGCGGCAACTCCATCCTGTTCTCGTAATAATCCCAGCAGAAGATGCTCGGTTCCCACATAATTGTGATTCAAATTTCGCGCTTCTTCCATCGCGTATTCGATCACTTTTTTTGCCCGAGGGGTTTGCGGCAGCTTACCCATGGTGACCATGTCGGGGCCCGATTGGACTATCTTTTCCACTTCCAGACGGATCTTTCTCAAATCAACGTCCAGATTTTTCAGCACGTTCGCTGCAACCCCTGAACCTTCTTTGACTAGACCCAGAAGGATATGTTCGGTCCCGATATATTCGTGATTGAAACGCTGAGCCTCTTGATTGGCCAACTGCATCACTTTTCGAGCTCGATCTGTAAACCGCTCGTACATAACTAGTTTCTCCTGTGGCCCTATTTATATCGGGCACTTTGAGATAAATATTGTCACTCCGATTTGAAATGGATCATTCCAAATGCAGTAACTAATTCTCCCAAACGATTATTAAAATTGAACTGTGTCTGATTTTTCTTTTTTTAAGTTAAATTCAACCTGAACGAAAACCGGAACTGCTTTCGGCAACAGGCCGACTGGAATCAAATAATGCTTGATTGAAGGGGATGCTCCAATGAATAATACGTTACTCACTAAAAAACGTCGAGTACTTTCCAAAAACCACCAACAAACAAAAGCACTAAGTTGTTTCCACAAAAATACTTAGCAACATTTTTTACTGTTTTAACATTTATTATTTTAACCAGATACCAGCATTGATTGATTATATTGTCAGATTCATACAGGAAAGCTCTCGGAATCACCACCCTGCAAAAGCCCTTTATTCGGCACAATCCACAAAACCAGTATTTCTAATTCTAGTCCCACCACCACAATGTAGCAAGATGAGCCTTTGATCGGTTAATCTATTTGATGTAAGGTCTTGCACAAAAATACGAATTTACTTTATCAATCAACTATCTTGAGGAAAAACTGAGCCCCTCATGCAGCACTTACTAACAGCAGGAGCACAGCGTGCATTAAAAAAAGCTGATCAAATTGCGCGCATTTCCGCTAATTCGGAGCTGGGTGCAGCTCACCTGCTGGCAGCCCTTGTTAATGAAGAATCGAGGGCGGCAGAAATCTTGACGGCGCACCAGATTGACCTTGCCATGATCCTGATGGAATTTCGGCTTCAGCTGCCTGAGCGATCCAGAACCACCGATCCGGCACTCCCAGATATCCCCATAGAGCTTTCACAGGCGATGCATGATTACCCATCACTGCATGAAATACTGAATCACGCGTTACAGCTTGCCAGTCAATCAAATGTTCCCACCGAAATTGGAAGCGAGCATCTTCTGTGGGGGCTGGTGTCGACAGCAGGCATCCACTCCCAGTGGTTATCCACTCAGGGAAATCTTTCTCCCCAATCTCTGAAGCAAACGCTAAATACATCACAGCCACAAGCAACAGATCCCATTGATGTGGACTTTGCACTCCGAACGGTTCCCATAACAGTTAATGACCAGACCAATACCTTGCGAACCATTGATGCGACAGCAAATCGGTTGCGAGAGGGCTTGCGCGTTATAGAAGACTATCTTCGTTTCTCCATGAACGATTCCTATTTAATGGGGCTTCTCAAAACCAGTCGCCATCAATTGAAGGATGCCATTCAATTTATTGGACCGGAATTACTCATTTCCAGTCGTGATACAATAAATGATGTTGGAACTGCAATCAGTACCACATCTGAATTAGATCGGCAATCCATGGACCATCTGCTCCAGGCAAATTTAAAGCGAGTACAGGAAGCTGCGCGTTCTCTGGAAGAATTCAGCAAATTGATTTCAGCGGAAGCAGCATTGATTTTTAAACAGATGCGCTATTCATTTTATACTCTGGAAAAAAGTATTCTGAAGTCTGTCAATAACAGTCGAAAACTGGAACATTGTCAGTTATATCTTCTTGTCACAGAAGCGTTATGCCATCACGGTTCAGGACCCGCCATTCGAGAAGCACTCGCTTCCGGAGCAGGAATCGTCCAGATTCGTGAAAAAGAAATGACAGACCGACAACTTTTAGAGCATGGCAAACGCGTGCGTGAGTGGACGAATGAAGCAGGAGCGATACTGATCATGAATGATCGACCAGACCTCGCTGTTGCCATCGATGCTGATGGCGTTCACATCGGCCAAGATGAATTACCAGTCCGTGAAGTGAGACAAATTATAGGACCACAGCGTATGATCGGTGTCTCAACACATAATATTGAACAAGCACGCAAAGCGGTTCTGGATGGTGCCGATTATCTGGGCGTTGGCCCTGTTTTTCCAACAACGACAAAACGATTCGAATCAGACGAATATACAGGATTGAAATTCATCGAACAAATCGCAGCAGAAATAACCCTTCCCTGGTATCCTATTGGTGGTATCAATGCCAAAAATTTAATACAGACATTGAAAGCGGGCGCACAACGCGTTGCCGTCAGCAGTGTGATCTGCAACCATAAACACCCCGGGAAGATAACCCGTGAATTACTGGAACAATTCTCCCTCTGAATTTTAACAAGCAGAGAAATAAGCCCATCACGAATATGTTAGTCAATCAGTTACAACCCGTTTCACTCGGCTCTTATCAGTTAGAATCGCCATTGTTCCAGGCTGCCTTGAGTGGCTATAGTGATTACCCTATGCGCGTCATCGCTGCCAGGCTGGGCGCTGCTTATACACTCTGTGAAGTTATGATCGACCGGATGGTGCTTCAATCGAAACAGAGTAAACAACATGCCATGATGTATTGCCATCAGGATGAATTTCCCGTTGGTGGGCAACTTATGGGTTCGGAACCGGAAGAATTTGGACCCGCGGCTCAAAGACTGGTAGAAGCCGGCTTTCATGTGATCGATATCAACTTCGGCTGCCCTGTCAAAAAAGTGATGAGTCGCTGTCGCGGTGGTTACCATCTGGGTCAGCCTGAAGTGGCACTGGACATCATCTCCCGTGTGAGAGACATTGTACCCGATGAAATTCCTGTCACTTTAAAAATGAGACGCGGCATTGACGATTCCGCAGAATCGGAAGAAAACTTTTTTCGTATATTTGATGGTGCCTATGAACGCGGACTGGCAGCGATCACCGTGCATGGACGAACCGTCCATCAAAAATATGTGGGCCCCAGTAACTGGGAATTTCTCAAAAAAGTGAAGCAACATGCGGGCCCAAAGACCGTCATTGGAAGTGGTGACCTGTTTTCGCCACAAGCTTGTCTCGATATGCTAAGTGTGACTCAGGTGGACGGCGTTTCCATTGCTCGTGGTGCCATCGGAAACCCCTGGATCTTTCAACAAACACAAAAATTATTGCAGGGTCAACCAGTTTCAGCTCCCGACATTCATGAACAACGCGCGGTGATCAAAGCGCATTTTGAAATCGCACACGAATTTTATGGAGAGAAAAAAGTCTGCAATACCATGCGAAAATTTGGTATTTATTACTCGGAACTCCACCCACAACGAAAAGCAGTGCGCGACGCTTTTATCGCTGTCAAAACCACAGAACAATGGCAACAAGTGCTGGAACAATGGTATAGCAATAACGCCTCTGGAGAATTCCCTCCTGTTAAAGAACCAAACCCATTATCTCAAGAGAACTCGACTTTCACTGATTGAATTTTCATTTTGTTTCTCTGACACAGCTTCACAATTCAATCTTGACCTGTACGATCACGCATTTAAGCAACCAATTTTAAAAACGTATATATTCACTAAACCGCAGAATGTTTGTAATAAACGCGTTGATCTGAATAAGTCATTCCAACAAATAATCAAACAAGATTGATCGGTTGCTGGAAAGTCAAAACGTTGCCTGATCAATATTCATTTTTTCCTGATAGACGAGCCATCTCTAATGTTCAAACAATTAATATGTAAACGACTTCCGCTTTTTACAGAATTTTTCAAAGCGTTTCTTCGTTATGCATTTTATGTGCAAGAAGTCATTATGACATTGCTCTTACTCCTGCTGTTGGGAGCTGTCCTGATTTGGAAATATGAGAATATCAGTTTTGGAAATGCAATCTACTTCACATGCATTACTGGACTTTCTGTTGGCTATGGCGATATTTCACCTGAGACCACTATGGGGAAACTGGTAAGCATCTGTATTGGAATCATTGGAGTTCTCGTTGTTGGTCTCTCAATTGCTATCGCATCGCGTGCGCTCACAGATACAGCTAAGCGACATGCAGAAATGAAAAATGATGCGTGATGTCGTTCAGGACCAGAATTGTCGGTCCAGTGTGCGGTAGTTGATCGCTTCACTCACATGCGCTGCTGTGATTTGGTCATTTTGATCAAGGTCCGCAATTGTTCGGCTGATTCGTAAAATCTTGTCGTGTGCCCGCGCAGAAAGGCCCATCTCTTCCATTGCTGATTTCAGCAGCACTTCGGCATCTGCAGCAAGTCGACTAAATTTTCGTAATTGTCGGGGTGTCATCCGCCCGTTGTGCATTGTTGCTTCATTCTGAAAACGACGAACCTGAATCTCTCGTGCTGCGAGTACCTGTTCACGCATGGTGGCACTATTGGTTCCCGAAGATTGATCCGAAAGTTCACGAAAAGGAACGGGCGGGACTTCGATGTGAATATCAATTCGATCCAATAAAGGCCCGCTGATTTTAGATAGATACCGTTCGATTTGAGCTGGATTACAGGAACACTTTCGACGCGAGTCAGAAAGATATCCGCAAGGACAGGGATTCATCGCCGCAATCAACATCAAATTCGCAGGAAATGTGACACTGCCGATCGCACGCGAGATCGTCACCTCTCCTCCTTCTAAAGGTTGTCTCAAAACTTCCAAAGTCCGACGATTAAACTCAGGTAGCTCATCCAGAAACAAAAGCCCGTTGTGAGCCAGGCTGATTTCACCAGGAGCCGGTGTCGACCCTCCACCCACAAGTCCTGCTTCACTGATGGTATGATGGGGAGTACGAAACTGTCGCAACATGACCAATGATTGATTTCTGCGCAAACGCCCCATCGCACTATAAATGCGTGTCGTTTCCAAACTTTCTTCCTGGGAAAGCCGGGGTAATATTGTACTCAATCGAGAGGCTAATAATGTCTTACCCGTTCCCGGTGAGCCAATCATTAATAAATGGTGCATTCCTGCTGCAGCCACAGTGATTGCCCGCTTGGAATACTCTTGCCCCTTCACATCACTGTAATCGATGTCATAGTGACCATGTTCTTCCAGTGCATTCGTCCAACAAAAATCGACAGGCTCAACAGGTAGATTTCCTGTGTAAAAACCGACCGCTTCTGCCAGTGAGCCAACTGCAAAGACATCCAGCCCGTCTACAACTGCGGCCTCTTCCGCATTTTGAACAGGAACTAACAATCCCTGTTTCCCCTGTTCGCGCGCTGCGATCGCCATCGATAAGGCACCACGCACCGGGCGAATTGTACCATCCAACGCCAACTCTCCCACCGCGGCATAATCTCGAAAACGATCTGAAGTAAGTTGCCCGCTTGCAGTCAGCAAACCCAAAGCAATCGGCAGATCGAATGACGCTGCATCTTTAGGAAGATCTGCGGGGGAAAGATTGATAATAATCCGATCGATCGGACGATTATATCCACTGTTCACCAAAGCGCGCTCAATACGATGCGTACTCTCTTTAACGGCTGCTTCCGCCAGACCCACGAGAATTGTTTTGGGCATTGCACCAGGCGAAATATCCACTTCGACTTCAACCGGCTTGGCGTCGATTCCAAATAACGAATACGTATAAAGCTTGGCTAACATGTGGGCTTTCTTCAGCGATACATGGCACTACTTTTGTTTTGTTCAGTGTTTACATGATTTTCACTATGCTAACCAAACTCGGAACAACAGTCCACCTAACTAAGCCTTGGTAACTAAAGTTTCGACCTGAATTTCAAGGGGATTTTGAAGAATTCTGCCTGAACCAGCGATTTTTGGCTGATTGGCTTTTTTTCAGAGCTGTGTTTGACTAGAATGCTCGACCCTGTACCGATAATAATTAGCAGGCCTTATCAATCAACGTATGGTCTTGATTTCCATAATTTGAAGACCATTAAAGGATCTCGTCATGGCGAAAACACAGCGAAAATTGAAAAAAGCAAACCACGGGCGACGACCCGCCAGTGCCAAAGCACGTAAGCAAAAACGCAAGCACATCAAGTTCTAACTTGATAGAGCGGACCAACACCGTCTGCTGACAACTAAAATGAAATTCACCTCGCAATGGACCCATTTGCGAGGTTTTTTGCTGCGCTAATCTAAATTCTGTCTCTGGTCTGTCCAATCACCAACATGAATCATTCGTGCTGGTCGCTGCAACAAGCTCAATTTTATTGTGTGATATAACAAACGTTTTCCCGCCTGATCAATATCGAAATTGATTTGAATCGATATCTCTTATTTGAATCTCATTGAAGATGAGACATTTAAAGGCGGACCTATGAAACGACCGAAAGAGTATCGCCTCAGAAACAACACGCTCCTCTCATATGCATTTATCTGGGGAGGCATACTTTCGTTTCTCTACTTGAACCAAATCAGCGATCAATATTTACAAGGCTATACACATCAGGGAAGCCCGCTGCGCACTATAATTCCAACAGGTATCTATTTATTCTTCGGAAGCCTGGTACTATTCGGAATTCTGCTTTTATTCATTTCTTCGCTCTGTATTCAGCTCAGTACAAATCGAATCTTGTGCATTCTGCTTTCCGTTGTTATTTTTGCATTGCAACTGGCTTGTCATTTTTTCATATATCTTCTGATTGTTTATTTTTTTATTGGAATTGACTGTTGATTCAAAACAGGATTAAGACAATCCCAACCCCGCCAGATCGGCATCTTGTATCTGAGCGGTTTTGATGGCATCCTTTAATTTTCCCACCACAAAATGCTTGTGATTGGCAACGGCTTGTTCCGTTATTTGTAACTGTAATGCCACTTCCTTATTCGCCTTGCCTGAGACAAATAACTGTTCGATACATTGCAGGCGTTCGAACTCACCGTTTTTGATCCAGGATAAAATCAATTCCTGCAGACTATCACAGATAACTTGCTCTTCTTTCGATTTTCGCTCTTTGCTCCGTGCCAGACTGGACGCCATGCGTGACTTTCCGACTGGTTCACGATGAGTTTCCCGTTCGCCACTCTCTGTGGGAAACAGAGGAATCGTCGGCCGCCTGCCCTGCTTTCGCAGCAAATCGGTCAATTTGTGGGAAGCAATCGCAAATAGAAACGACTCCAAAGGGGTAGCAGGATCGTAATTGGGAACACTGATCAAAAACCCTAAAAACGTTTCCTGAACGACATCCTCACTGGTCGCTGCATTTCGCAAACGGCTATTCACAAATGCTAATAGGCGACCTTCGAACCGCGCAATTAACTCGGCCCAGGCTTCACTGTCACCCGCTTTGATTTGAGATACCAGGAGTTGGTCGGCTACATCTATAGGCATGATCGAAAGTCAGACTGCATTAGGATCGGAAGTTAGTGAGTTACCTTGATTGTAGTCTGGTCATGCGTTGCTCTCAAATAAACAGCAACAAAGAGACACATAAAGGTGACAAGACCAAAACCCCCACCCAGCCAGACAGTCCGTTTCTTTCCGATATCTTTTCGCCAATTTGTGAGAATAGTACTGCGTACCGAAGGGTCATCTTCTACTTCCAGATAGGCACGGTACATATCCTGCTTGAATGGTTTTCCGGACTTGAGGATATTCCCAAAATCATGTTCCACGGTCTCATAATGAATTTTTCGATAAGCAGTCTGACGAACAAGTCCTGGCGAAAGTATCCAGCCCGAATAGCGAAACTGGGCATTCATTGACTCCAGATTGGATTGCAGTTTTTGAGTCGCTTTTGCAAGTGCGTTCTCCAGCGCCTCTTCACGCGTGGCAAACAGACCAGATTGAAACACCATACGACCTGACACCAGGTAAGGATTCTGCATGTCTTCATCAAAAAAGAGGCCGGTTTGAATCGCCGGATGATGATTACTGTTATCCTCTGCAAGCCCGCTCAGAACCCATTCTGGTAATGGCTCAGAAGATGACTCCGCTGATTTGCCCAAACGAGTTGAAGAATTTAATCCTGACTGAGTCGGCTTACTGGCAACAACCGGCTGATCTACTTCTGGATCAATTCCCGAAGGTAAATGAACAATAGAAGGCTTTGATTGCTCCAAGTTTATTTTTTGAAGCGAATGCATTGCTTGAGTATTTCGTACCTCAGTCACACGCGAAACTCGCATCGTGAAAAAAAACATCACAATCAATCCCATCCCGATTACCACAGAGGTTGCTGACGCGGGAATATAATTACCTCGTGACAGAGATCGAAATATCATCGTCCCAATCAGGATTATGAAAGGTACTGCAACCAATAATACCAAGAATAAAAAACTGAATTTCCATTCCACAGCGGCAGTTTCAGTCATGTGTTTTCCCCTCCTTCAGCTCAGCAACCCTCTGATCTTGCGGAATCCATGTAGCCGATAGTTGAACCACACTCGAAATAATCGCAGCCCAGCATAACGCCGTTGTCACAGGAAATGCCCAGATTGCTGTAACCACGTATGCAACAAAAACAGTTACAAGTACTGACATAACTCTGAACTTTTTGGGACGAAACGAATCTGCGTGCCACCACCAGCGCCGGAAGCAGAATAACATACTGAAAAAGATGACATAGCCAATTAAACTCGGCTGCCCATCGGTCAAGGCCAACGGGTAAGGACCAACGCTATTAAAAATTGAATTCTGGCCAAATGATCCCTTGATGGTCGTCATTAAAACATCAACCTGAATCAGGTGAATGATCGCCCCGACAACAGCACCGACTCCCAGCCAGATCAAACGACGTGTGCTGTTATCAAACGCTTTCCCCTCTGTTAATTTTGCAACCACTAAGACACTCCAGGAAGCAGTCAATGTGCCAAACGTCAATAGAGCAAATGGCGTGAAATCCGTAACACTCGAAAAGTTATCGAAAACTGCGCCATTCGTAAAAAACAAAACTCCGGCAACAATGACCAGTGTGCAGACGACTGCCTTCACCATCGAAGTCGATAAATCATACAGCCGACTTCGTAATGAAATGGATCGAAGAGTTCGCGGCGTCAAGCTTCGTGGATAACATTGCTTTCGCCGATGTTGTGCACGGACACGCTGTTGATGTTCTTCTGCTTCTTTCTGTTGCTGCTCTCGAAACAGACGCGTTTCTTTCTCTTTTTTCTGACGGTATTCTTCTGCTGTAAATTGATCGCTGGTTCCCTCTCTTGTTCCCAATAAATCACTGATGGGAGGGGGGCCCTTCACAATCGCTTTCACGACTGGAAAGAAACGAATCAGGAGGAGAGCCCTTGACAACAGTCGGTAGCGCTTTAGCAAACAAGAATCTCCCCGACCTGCTAAAGAAAGAAGCAATAGCACCCACTAGAAACGAGCCTGCCAGACCGAACTAATAAGAACCGGGCGAAGATACCAGTCACCACCAAACACGAAGGCCAAAAGCAGCCCAAAAACACTGGCAAAATGAAAGAAAAATACATTGACATTGTAGAAGAAACCGAATCGCTATTATTCCTGTGGAGATTATTTCCTGAAACTTGATCGAAATTATTATTCCGTTCTGTTTCTGAATTTGCAAAATGCAACTCTTCAAAAGATTCCTCGGGAATTTCTGTGTGCGTCTCCCGCTGAAACAGCGCACGCTCAAATTGCTGCTTGAATTCTTTGATATCGGAAATTCGCTTTTCAGGATCTTTTTCGAGAGCACGACCTAAAACGGCTCTTAAATGAACGGGTAAACGGCTCAAGTCCGGTTTTTCTGAAAGATGTTTCATTAAAATTTCAGCCGTCGATTCTCCATCAAAGGGAACGACACCGGTTATCATTTCGTAAACGAGAATACCAGCCGCATAGACGTCGACCTCTTTACCATAACGTCCTTTCGCGACTTCGGGCGCCATATAATAGACAGTCCCCACACTCTGCGTATTGGCACTGCGTCGACTGTGGGTAATGAATTTGGATAACCCGACGTCCCCAATTTTAATGACTTCCCCATCGCGAAATACATTCGAAGGCTTTAAGTCACGATGCACTAAGCCACGACTATGCAGGTAGGACAACCCTTCAGAGATACCCGACAGCCAATAGCGAACCTGCTCCATTGGCATTCCGTTCGGGTACTGCTGCAGGGCCTTGTCAAGACCTTGCCCGGAAACATATTCCATCACTACCCAATGGTCCCCGTCCTGGTCGGTTTTGACATCAAAAATTGTGACCAGATTCGGGTGATTCAGATTCATGCATTGCGTGACTCCACGTAACTCGATATCCATATTTTGCTGCAGCAGTTTTAAGGCGACCTCTTTGCCGGAATCACTGAGCGCGTAATACACCTCACCAAATCCGCCCCGGTCAATGGCGCGTTTGATCGTAAATCCTTCTAAAGGTTTCGATTCTGGTGCAAAGGTGAATTTCATTTGTTTATTCCATCCGCTGAACAACGTATTTGTCGTTCGGTCTATGATTTGAGGCAATGTCCCTCAATACATATATACTTATACATTTAAATATTTGCTGCTCTCTACTCTTCAAACGTTCGGAACGTCGTTTTGGATCTTTTTATTTCCATAAATCTACTGCCCCAATTGCTTTATTCGCTCGGGTCGACGCACAAAGTAATAGATCAAAGCTCCAATACCATTAAGCAGAAAAATCACAAGTGCCCAGACAATTTTATCATTTCCGGTCGATGGTTCGTATTTAAGGCAATCAATGAGCATCCAGATCCAAAAGACAAAACACAAGATACTTAAAAGAAAACCGATTAAACTGACAACAAGCCCAATTACTGAAAACATGATTCCAACTTCCATAGTTTCTGTTTCTGATTAGCGCAAGTAAAACTCGAAATTGCTTAAGCGACAACCTCCCAGCGAAAACGAAGATCAGGACCGCAAACGAGAGAACCAGGGGTCAGCACTGCTCCCGCTGATGCCGACACTTGATTCGCATGAATTTTCAATTTGGAACGGCACAGAATCTGATCTTCTTGACGGTACAAGATGACAGAACCCGGCCAACCAGGGCAGACCACATGATTCTCTTTTGATGCACCTAGTAAACACGTATCCGCCATTAACACAATCCCATCCAGACGCTGCTGAGGCTGATGCTGGCTTGTCAATTCCAGACAGGCGGAAGCACTTAAAACAGTCGGCTGTTTAAACGTGATGACAACATCTTGATTCAGTCTAAGCTCTGACTGATCTTTGAGCAAGATCCGATCATTCACAGGATGCTGGTTACAAAAAAGAGGGGCCTTCGCTTCCAGAAAATAGCTCTCTCCAGATCGAGTAATGGAAGCGTGGTGTCGTGACAAATTCGCCAGCAAAGATAAGTCGGACCATTTTGAACCAAAGCCTGTCAGACTCCCCGGTTCTCCGGGTCCACCGATACGCAGCGTTTCCTGCAAATAAACCAGAAACGTCCCCACTCCATCAATCCACAACAAATAGCTCGAACCAACAACGGAATTTTCCGGCTGCTCTTGCTGTCGACCGTTTGATGTTGAAGTGAAGAAACCCAAAATTGCTCTCCTGTGAACTGTTGCCGCATCACATTTTTCTGCAGGCGACTTCATGAGGGTCAATCCCTGCAGAGTCATTACTTATCTTAACGTATCATTTCAGGAAATGGTCTAATAGAAAACACTTTTTTCGTCGATTCATATACTGTTTTTGATTTTCATCCCGGAATTGACACGGGGCAGGTAGTTTCGTCCTGAAACAAAAACTACCTGCCACCACTCGCGCCAATGCATCATTTTAATATCTGTTGATATTACTGAGCGGCGACTTTATCGCCTGTCTTCAATTTGAAGTACACATCCATTTGCTTAACCACATCCCGCTTTTCCTGCGTTTTGGTGTCAACAGGGATCAATCCAGTAAACTTTCCTTCTGCATCCAGCAGTTTTTCTTTGACATCGAGCTGCTTGTTCAAATCTCGAATTAAACTCTTGGCTCGTGTTAACTGTGAACTATCGATTTCCAGATTACTGACAGTCTCAGCCGCCTGCACTGATTTCAAACGTGCTTCCAGTTGCTCAATTTGCACCTCCATATCCATCTTGGCAGAGAGCATGTTTTCGAGCTTCTCACGATTGGCATCCAGGGCTTTTTCGCGTGCTTTTAAAATCTGTGCATTTCTCTTAACGGTGTCAGTCGCAATTTTAAATCGATCGAACCGCTGCGCCAGATCATTACGAATTTCATCTTTGGAGTAAGTCCGACTGGCATACACAAACTCAGTTTCATTCGACTCTAAATCAGATCGTAGTGTGAACATCGCTTCTTTTTGTTGCTTCATCGCCAATTCCGCTTCATGAATTTCGCTTTGCAGCGTTTCAACATCAACCTGCTGCTCAGCAATTACATGCATGCAACGGCGGATGTCAGGTACCAGATCCTCTACCATTTTTCGCGCCCGTTCAACTTCAAAATCAACGGGCACTTCGGCTTTGACCGCATCTCGTACAGAGTTGCCGGCTGTTTTCATATAGCTCACAACATCACGGCCAAACACGAAGGTACCCAGCGTGGCCAGCACTGCAGCACCTATCACAAACTTTTTACAGAAAAAAACCATTGTCCAAACTCCCTACAACAAATGTTCGATTCGGAACAGTAGGCCAAACCGATCGGCCACGTCACACAGAGTTATTCGTAATCGGTGTTCAATTATTGAAACATTTTCAAAAAGAATCCCCACAAATCAAAAAAACGCTGTATCTCATTTATCAATAACGAGATACAGCGTTTTAAAATGAACTGGTTCAAAATCGAATTTATACGGATGCGTCAGGTAGTGCTTTCAGAAAGAAATCAACGAAGTTTTGAGACAGAATGCCTTTGATATCGTCCTGACTGTATCCTCGTTTCTCCAGAATCCCAGCAAACATTCCTAAATCGGCAATGGTATCCAGATCATGAGGCGTTTGTTCTTTTCCGAAACCGCCATCAAGGTCGGTTCCCAAACCACAATGTTTCGCACTACCGGCAAGCTGACAAATATGGTCTGTGTGGTCAGCGATATCTTCTACTGACGTCGTTGCCGGATCAGAAACACCTATTGTCCAGCCTGGTTTAATCATCCAGTTATCAAAGGCACAACCGATCACAGCACCACGCTCAATGAGTGCCTTGATTTGCTCATCGGTTAATTGGCGATCGGCATTTACCAGAGCACGACAATTATGATGGCTCGCTAAAACAGGGCCTTGATAAACCTCCAGCGCCTCCCAGAACGACTGATCTGCCAAATGAGTCACATCCAGCAACATGCCGACCCGATCCATCTCTTTTAATAAAGCAGGCCCCTGTTCTTTAAGGCCCCCTTCACTACCCGTACCAAAACAATAAGGAGCAGGACCATAATGCGCAGGGCCCAAAATTCGTAGACCCGCATCAAACCAATGTTCAATTTGTTCAGGAAACAGGATTGGGGGAGACCCCTTCCATACTTAGAATATACCCAATCGGAATCGAACTGCCTTCTGAGCGCGCCTCTGTTTCATTTGACTCCCATTCCGCGACATGACTCTTCAAAGTACGACTGTCAGAAATTTCTCTTAATACTCCTTTCTCCTGCATCGCTCGATAATAGGCCAGTTGTCCCATCGCCACACCATAGGCGGCTTCCCGTGATTGATAATGAGTCAAAGCCGCATCTTTACGATTTAAGCGGGGAAGCAATGTGGAAATGGTCGTACCTACACCCCCTTTTCGCAAAGCATGCCAGGAGACGGTTGCTTCACCTGGAATAATATTTTCAAACTGTCTTTCAAACTTTCGAATTTCACTGACGGGAAGTTCCAGGTCCCTGTTCCATTCGCAAGCATTCCAGGCCATATCAAGATGTGCATCAAAAATCAACATGAGTAAATCTATCCTGAACTAAGGTAATTCTGATTACTGAGAATCTTCTCGTATCATAAAAGCCAAATCATTTGAGTATCAAGCTGAGGAAGGTGTCTCGGGACCACTCAGAATTTCATTGTCTGAGTTACTACCGCAGACACAGATTGCCGCCGCAAATGCAAACCAGCCTATAATAAATAACGTGCCGCCGATTGGAGCAATCGCTCCCCAGAAAGTCTGACCAGACAGTGTTAAAACGTAAAGACTGCCCGAGAAAAAAATGATACCCAACAGAAAACACCAGCCCGCAAAATTCAAAAGTTTTTTCTTGCGGGTTGTCATTCCAGCAAAACCTACAAAGATCAAAGCCAGCGCATGGAACATTTGATATTGTGCACCGGTTTTAAAGTCGTTCAAATATTTCTGAGCTGCTGGAACTTCGTGTCCTGCAACAATCTTTACCTCACCATCATATTGAGTCGCAAAACGCGCATCTAATCCGTGAGCAGCAAACGCGCCTAATATCACCGCGAAACCTGCCAGAGTCGCTCCGATTGTAGACCAGTTAAAAGAACAACAAGACATCAGTGCATCTCCGTATTTTGATCCATTTCAATGACCTGAGATCGTCGAATATCAGATTTCAACTTTAGTTCCTAAAACTTCTATAAATGCAGCCAGCCACTGTGGATGCGCAGGCCATGCCGGCGCTGACACTAAGTTCCCATCAGTGTGAACGCCATCAATGGACGTCTCGACATAAGTCCCTCCCGAAAGATTCACCTCAGGAGCACAAGCCGGATACGCTGTGCAACTCTTGCCTTTAAGTACTCCGGCTGCGGCCAAAAGTTGCAAACCATGACAAATGGCGGCAATCGGTTTTTCGGCTTCAGAAAACTGTCGTACGATTTCTAAAACACGTTCATTCAGACGAATATATTCGGGAGCACGGCCGCCGGGAATCAAAAGCCCTGCATAATCATCGGGATTGACTTCAGCAAATGAGGCGTTCAATGTAAAATTGTGTCCCGGTTTTTCTGAATAAGTTTGATCACCTTCGAAATCATGCACGGCGGTCCGAATAATTTCTCCCACTTTTTTATCAGGACAAACGACGTCGACTTGATAACCAACCATCTGAAGTGCCTGAAAGGGGACCATGATTTCATAGTCCTCTACAAAATCGCCTGTGAGAAACAGAATTGATTTCTTTGCCATTGAATCCTCTCCCTGTTTACTAGTTTCTCATCCGGCCAATAGAAAGACCAGACGTGCTCCAATCATAAAAGCCACTGACAGTAATAACCAGCCAAACTGTCGTCTTAACTGCAAGCCTTTGAGCCGCGCGTTCAAATCAGAGCCCAAGCGTGCTCCTATGGTCCCCCCCACAAGTAAGGCGATTACAATGATAATACTGATGTTCCCATGCCAGGCGTGAGCGATCGTCGACTGAAAAGCCACAATCCAGACTATCACCAAGCTACAGGAAATCGCACGATGTGTGGGAATCCCCAATCCAAAAATCAAAGTGGGCAATAGTAAGATTCCACCACTAATGCCTAATAACCCGGAAACCAAACCCAGCCCCAGTCCAAACCAGGCAATCAGGGGAATCGAAAGCCTCCCGTCTAATAATCCGGGAAATTGCGCCAAGGGAGGAATCTGTAAGCGCTCATTCAACAGGTTTCCGCTCAATTCGGCATCGGAACGTCGGGCGCTTCTCAGAGAAATCACTCCGAGCCCAAGTAGCATCACAAAATAGGCAATCAACACAACCAAATCGGCCACGCGGATTGTCTTTCCATTAATGCTAACTGCGGCCACATCTTTCGCATGTTCCAGAATCCCTGTACCCGCAATAACGCCAAAGAGTAAACCCCCGGTAATCACCAATGGGAAAAATAAATCTCGGAACCTCATTTTTCGTGCCAGGAGCGAAGTGGTCGCTGGTCCCAGTACCTGACAGGCACTGGCCCCCACTGCCAATTCCATCGGAATACCCAACACGATATGCAAGATGGGAACCAACAGAAATCCCCCACCGACACCAAACATTCCTGCCAGGAAACCAATCAGGCCTCCGGCTAAGGAAATCGTGAAAAAATCGATCAATCCGAAGCCCATACTTGAGTCGCCTCAGATTTGATAGTCAGGGAAAATATAGTCATCATCCGATCGATCCTCAGAGCGATCACGCCATTGGTTGAAAATCCAATTGACAATCACTCCCCACAGAACGGGGATGATAATGCAGGCGAACATAAAAAATATCTTGTCGAACATTTGATCGACCTTTACGGATTTGGATGTGAGGTACAATGTGTTTAGAGCCTGAGCACTGTTGCTGTCAAGCGTGCGAACCAGCATCAAGAAGATTGTCATATGATCTGAGTTGTTTTTTCACTACTTTTATGAGAACATGTACGTTCGTGAATTATATTTATTTGAGCAACTCAATCCAGAGTACATGGGAAGATGGAAGAGATATTCTCCGAATCGGATCAGCAACTTCTTGAACAGATTCAATTGAATCTGATTCAGGGAGTCGGTCCGCGCATGCGGCATTCCTTAATGGAACAGTTTGGTTCCGTCTCCCGCATTTTGAACGCGCCCCGGCAAGAACTTCTCAATGTTCCGGGCATTGGCACCAAACTTGCAAATGCCATTATCTATCGTTCTGCCAAATCCAGTGCCGAAGAGGAATTGAAACGCTGCCGGGAATCAGGTTTTCAGATCCTCTCTGAGGAGTCACAGAATTATCCTTCCCTTTTAAGAGAAATGCCCGACTCACCATCGTTACTTTATTGTAATGGAAGTTTGCTACCAGAAGACGATTTAGCGGTTGCCATTGTTGGCTCTCGAAAATGTACGACTTATGGATTACAACAGGCAGAAAAAATTGCAGGTACATTGGCGCGGACTGGCATCACGGTTGTTAGTGGGCTTGCCCGAGGTATTGATCAGGCTGCCCACACTGGAGCCCTCAAAGCGGGTGGACGAACGATTGCTGTTATGGCAACCGGACTTTCGCATATTTACCCTCCCGAACATCTGAAATTGTCCAGAGAAGTTGCCAATCAGGGCGCGCTGGTTACAGAATTCCCCCTCGATCAAGCCCCGGTTGCCGGACTGTTTCCACAACGCAATCGTATCATCAGTGGTCTCTCGATGGGGGTCGTCCTGATAGAAGCGGGTCGTAAAAGTGGCGCATTGCACACCGCACGTCACGCTTATGAACAAGGTCGCGAAGTGTTCGCGGTTCCCGGCCGCATCGATCACCCGGCCAGTGCCGGCTGCCATGATCTGATTCGGGACGGTGCGATGCTTGTCCGCAGTGTCGAAGATATTCTGGAAGGCCTCGGGCCACTTATGTCGCCCGTGATCACAACACAAAATCGCGAAGTTCATACTCCGCGTGAACTTTCACTAAGTGAATTTGAACAGGATATATTAAATCTGGTCACTCTGGAACCACAGCATTTAAATGAAATCGTACAATCGAGCAGTCTCGATTCCTCACGTATCCTTTCCACACTCACGATTCTGGAAATGCGAAAAGTGGTCAAACGGTTGCCGGGAGGTTTCCTGGTAAGAGCGACCAGCTAATCAATAATAGAAAACCATCACAATAAAATTAGACATCAATATGAATTCTGTCTCTGATGAAAGCACTGCTGGCCAGGCCGTTTATTCAAAAAGGGTCTTGTCTTTCTATGATCTGTGGGTGTTGGGAATCTCCAATTCCCTGATCTGGAAATGTCGCACGAAAAACATCTTGCACTGGTTGAATCAGAGCCTGACTGCGAATCATCTCGATGTGGGTGTGGGAACGGGTTATTATCTGGACTATTGCACGTTTCCTGCTGCAAAGATCAGACTGGGCTTGCTCGACCTAAACCCGAACAGTCTGGCAGCGACGCCAGTCGAGTGAGCCGTTATGCACCCGAACAGTATCAGGCGGATATACTGGCTACCTCTGCCCGATCAGCCGCGCAAATTTGATTCTGTCAGTCTGAACTATCTGCTGCATTGTCTGCCCGGCGATCTCGAAATCGAAAGCGACTCTGTTCGATCACTCTAGGGCCCTGGTTAAATCCGGGAGCCATCATTTCCGGTTCCACCATCTTACATGAGGGAGTACCCGGAGGCATTACCGCCAGACGTTTAATGCGCGTTTACAATCAAAAGCAGATCTTCAGCAATACCTCTGACAGTCTGGATGAGTTACAATCTCAACTCTCAGGTCGCTATACTAACGTGGAAATCGACGTCATTGGCTGCGTTGCTCTCTTTCGTGCACAAAACAAACTACCAACATCGAACTAAGAACCAACATGGAAATTCGTAAGTTTGCAGAACAGGTTCTTCTCAGCGAATCACTGGAAGAAAAACTGACTGCTGTCACAGAGACTTTCACTGATCAACAACCGGGCGAACCCCTGCGTGTTAAAGAACCTGCCCGTCCGGAAAACCTGCAGTTTGCACCACCCCGCACCGCGCCTGGCATGCCAAAACCGTCTGCTTTTGTCGAACAGGAAAAACGGGCACTCGCACATCACATCATGGCGAATCATGAACTGCAAGCCCTGGAAGTGATGGCATATATATTATGCGCCTTTCCCGATGCACCGACAGAGTTTCGACTGGGAATGTGTAAAATCATGGCCGACGAACAACGACATACCCGTATGCATAAAGAACGCGCGTCTGTCCTGGGACTGGAGTTTGGCAGTCTACCCGTCAACTGTTACATCTGGAAGAAGGCCCTCAGCTACGATAGTATTCTTGACTATCTGGCAGGGTTGCCGCTCACATTTGAAGGGCGTAATCTCGATCATACTCTCGAGTTCGAACAATACTTCCTTGATGCAGGGGACCAACGGAGTGCCGCTCTCATGAAGGTTGTCTATCGCGACGAAATTCAACACGTCGCCTTCGGCTTAGAATGGCTCCGCAAATTAAAACCAGATCACCTCTCGGACTGGGAAGCCTACGAACAGCACTTACATTGGCCTGTGCGCGCCGCCCTCTCCGTGGGCGATACGTTTAACCGTGAAGGACGCAAAGAAACAGGAATGAGCGACGAATTCATCGAGCAACTCTATCAGTCAGCGCAAACCGATGAACCACCCAATCAGAAACCCAAAAACCTGAATCAATAAAAGAGCAAAAGGCTGAAGACCGCGTAATGAGTCATTCGTTGTTACCACTCTGGAACAAAGTGATTTTTGTTGATTGGCATGGTGTTTTGTCGCGTGATCCGTTTTGGATGTCGATTCTTAAAAAACCGCACCATCCACTTAACCGACAATTAACTGAATCGATTCAATGGCTGTTTGATCAAAATGATACGCTCGTTCGCAATTGGATGCGAGGCAACATCAAAACAACTGCAGCCATCGGTTCAATGCAGATCGTTCTAGATAAGCGATATAAATCCGACTACCTGAGCAGCAAACTTGTTGATGATTGTCAGCTCATGCGCACGAACGCCCGCTTGTTGAAGATTTTGAGAGAAGCACAGAACGAAGCATTGGTGGTACTGGCAACCGATAACATGGACTGTTTTTTCGAGTCTTTTCGACGTATTCAAAACCGGCGAAGAATTCGTCAGCAATCAAAGAATCTTTCAGAAGACGAATCACTAACAATGACAGAAACAGTCCGGTTGTTTGATGATGTGCTTTGTTCCAGTGAACGAGGGGTTCTGAAGCATGAAAATCCAGCTCATTTTTTTGGAGATTGGCTGAGCAGAAATTCACTCGATTTTCGGAATGCATTGCTGCTGGATGATCTTGAAAAAAACTGCACTGCATTCCGCTCTGTCGGCGGGTCTGCCCTGCGAATGACAATCAAGTCACTTGAGAATGAATCCGATAATACGCACTCACAAATCAGTTCATGGCTTCATACCAAAACATAGGCTGTTTACTTCGTCTGTTTCTTCACTCCCTTTTTCCGTTTGGTTTCCAGACCAGGATACTTCGGACCACCACCTAAATAGGTGTGTTTTTCCAGTTCAGCCCCCTGCCCCAACGCGCGCGGATCGTGAGTGGCCACCAGTTGCTTGTTTAACTTTTCAGCGAGCTGGTGTTTGATGGTTTGATACATGGCTTCCTGAGCGACATTCTTTAATTGATCAGGGTCGCTCCGCAGGTCATATAATTCCTCAGCAGGTAATTTACCAAATGATAGATCATAAAGTCGGCGGTGATGCTCATCTTTATCTTTATTCTCAATCATATAAGTTTTAGTCGGTCCGTTATCACAATCGCCGTACCAGGTTCCCGGAAAAGCGGCCTTTTGGTAATGCGGCGTTCCCGCAGGCCAGCGATCGGGTCGATAATTATGGATATAGAGAAAATCATCAGTGCGAACAGCCCGGCACGGGTAACCGCCCATATCGGGAGCTTCCTGCGATGGCACATGCCGTTCTTTTCCGAAATAGATTTGTCCTCGATTCGCATCTACTCGCCCCGATTTCGAGTCTGACAGAATATTCGTCAAACTGCGTCCCGAGACATCAGCGGGAACAGAAACTCCGGCTGCCTCGAAAAAAGTAGGTGCTAAATCAATCAGACTCACAAAATCGGTTACGTTTCGCCCCGCCTGAATTTTGGCAGGCCAGCGTGCTGCCAGTGGAACGCGCGTCCCCGTATCGTAGAGACAACTTTTACTGCGAGGGAAAGGCATGCCATGGTCGCCAGTCATGAAAATGATTGTGTTATCCAGTTCGCCTTTCTGCTCCAATAGTGCAAGTGCATCTCCCACCAGTTTGTCAAAGCGTTGCACTTCCCAATAATAGTCGGCCACATCGCTACGAACTTCCGGCGCGTCAGGAAAACAAGCGGGCAACTTAATCCGGGAAAGATCCATTCCACTCTTTACTCCCGAACCGGGTTCATAAGGGCGATGCGGATCGCTACTTCCCAGCCAGAAACAAAAAGGAGTATCTTTATTCTGCTGTTTCAGAAAGTCCTGGAAGTTCTTAAACCGTTTCCCCGCTAATTCTCTTCCACGAGTTTCCGTTCGTCCCGGCCCCCAGGCTTTTCCAGTATGACCAACGGTATAACCATGTTGCTTTAAAACTTCAGGGTAGGTTTGAAATTTGTCTGGAAAAATGCAATGCAGGTTCGCTCCCGCTTCCAGTTGCCAATGATATTTACCGGTCAGAATTGCGCCTCGTGATGGAGTACAAGAAGGAGAAGACACATACGCATGTTGAAACAGAACGCCTTCCCGCGCCAGACGATCAAACGTTGGCGTTTTGACAACCGGATCAGCATAAGCCCCCGCATGTGGCCAACCCCAGTCATCGGCTATCGCAAATAAAATATTCGGACGCTGTTTTATTTCGGCAGCCTGATTTTCAGAAGCAGGAACGAATAGTATTATCGATATAATAAAAAAACAGGTTCCAGGTAAAACGTCATGATCATCAAACATAGCGCAGCCTTTAACTTGATAGATGGAATTCAGATTGATTCTCGGAATTCTTATTACTTACGGTTTTGCAGGTAGGCCAGCAAGTCGCGAATTTCCTGGGGAGTCAAACGTTGCTCGAGACCTTTGGGCATGATCGACGTGGGTGATTCTTTCATCACTTCAATTTCATCACGGGCAATACGAACTTCTGATAAATCAGCCGTTCTAAGATATACCGTGTCTGTCGATTCGCGGCTAATCACGCCGGTATAGATTTTTCCCGCGTCTGTCACAACCAGATAGGATCGATATCCGCGTGCAAAGCTGGCACTCGGTAGCGCGATGGCTTCCAGTAAATCAGTCCCCGTACGAATCGCACCAATACGCGTCAAATCAGGGCCGACTTTACCTCCCAGACTCTCCACTGCATGACAGCCTGAACAGGCCGCTTTCTTGCCAAAGAAAATCTTTTTCCCCTCTTCAATCTGACCTTCTGTCAGTAAAGGCTTGAGTGATTCCAGGTGAGCTTTCTGTTTTTCCAGATCTACACCTAATTTTTTCAATAATGGTGCTGCTGCTTTCTGGACAGATTCAGGATATTTTTTCAACAAACTCGCTAATTCATCAGCAGACAAATTTGTTGCCGCGGATGAACTGTTCAGACTTTTGATTAAAGCGTGTCCGACAGCTGCATCGGTACTTTTCGAATAGGCTCTTAATAACACCGGTAAAGCCAGAGGTCCTGGAGCATCCAGCTGTTTAGACAATTGAATCAATTGATCCCCTGAATGCGGTAATCCTGCCAATGCCCGCGCTGATGACAGCCGATCCAACGGTGGATACTCTTCATTCATGCGTGACATCAGAAAATCAAATGTACTTTGATCAACTTTATTTAGTTTCGAACCGATGGCCGATAACGATTCAATTCTCAAGGCGGCAGGCTGATTCGTATCCAGAGCCAGCATTTTCAACAATTCATTCAGATCAGGCAGATCATGAGCCTGTGCGATGCGCACAACTAAAACCCGCAATTCAGGGCGCGCGGTTTTTAAAGTCTTTTCTAATGCAGATCGCCAGACAACCGGAAACTCTTTCAAAGAAGATCGCTGAATGACTTCCAATAAAATACTCTTGGCAGGTTCTGATGTTTTGGCGCTGGTCAATGCTTGCGCGATTAATGCCTGGACATCCTGATCGGATGACTGCGCGATCAGAAAACCTCGCAACACAGCAGCTCGCTCTTCACTCAAAGTTTCTTCACTTAACCATGTTTTCAATAAAGTCAGTGTTTCACCAGCCCAACCTTCGTGCTCGCCAATAATCGTCAACGCCTCTTTCTGCAACGCAGGGTCATCTGTATCCAGTAAGGGAGTCACTAATTCCCTCGTCAAGTTGCCAGAATCCATCTGGTCTAATGCAACCAACGCAGCTCGTCGTACAGCAGGGCTGGAATCGTTTAAGCCAGCCAGCGTCAAATCACGCTGGTCAATACGAATCATGGCATAGATCAAAGCGTGCTCTAAAGTACGATCAGGAGAACCTGCTTTCATTGCATGAAATAACGATTTCATCACCGTTTGTAGTTCGCTCTCTGAAACGGAAGTACGTCGACCAGCTTCACAAATGCGTCCTAAAGCAGTCGCAGCACTGCGCTGCACAGCTGGTTTCCCCTCTTTGATAATCCGGGACAATTGCTTAATCGACTTCGGATCCCGCAATGAGCCTAAACTTCGTGCAGCTGTCATCTGTACTGTTTCGGAAGAATCAAGACCACCCTGAATTGCCATGCGCGCTTTTTTGCTGCCAATTCGTGAAAGCGTCCAGACGGCATTCCGTTTGCTGGTATCGTTGTAAAACGAACCTGCGGGAGAAGCGACGACCTTACCAAGAAGTGGAACAGCAAGATCACCTGCTTTTACTAATTCATTCATGGCTTTTTGCTGGACAACAGGTCGGGAATCATTCAATAGTTGAATGAGTCGAGCAGGAGAGAGCCCTTTCCAGTCCAGGGTCAATCCATATGGATCCTGCAAAGCTGGTGTACCGGTTTTGCGAATTCGGTATATGGCGCGCCGTGGATATCCGGTTTGGAAATTTGAGACTGCGGACACCCAATTCGAAACCAACCACCCGTATCAATCACGAGCAAACTACCATCGGCGTCTTCGATCACATCAGTGGGATGAAAATCGGGATTGTCTGAAACCAGAAAATCTTCTTCTTTCGTCTGAAACGTCGCACCACTTCGTACTAATTGAGAACGAATCACTTTATGCGTATTGAAGATGGTGGTAAAGATATTCCCTTGATACTCAGAACCAAATTGTGTGGAGCGATAACGTAACATGCCGGAAACAGCGACATGCCCAAAGCGCGTAATTGGCCCCAGCAACTCACCAGTGCGTTTGAATTCTGCAACACAATCTCCAAAGTGAGGATAAACGCCGCCTTCCAGCCAATGCACCAGACAATCCACACGGGGCCGCGTCATTAAGATATTCACCGAGCCAATCATTTCGCCTTCCGGTGTGAAATCTATTTCGACCGGGTTATCCATACCACCACCACAATAGACTTCAACATCCGAACCATCGGGCTTACATGAGAAAATACGGGCGGCCAGACCTTTGCTGGTCACTTTTCCTGTTTTATCTTTAAACTCGTGTCCGTGTCTTCCATCACACCAATAAAGGCGACCCTCCGGGCCACGAAAACAACCATGAATACTGGCCGCATTTCCGGAAAAACCAAAGTGATTCACTATAATTTTTCGCTCGTCGGCGACACCATCATCATCGTGATCCGTCAGTCGCCAGATATTAGGAGGACTGGCAACGTACAATGAACCTTCATGCCACAACGCGCCCATTGGAAGCGTCATCTTGTCAGCAAAGATAGTACTTTTATCAAACCGGCCATCCCCGTCTCGATCTTCCAGCATGCGAATTAAACTTTTGGGCTCCTTCATCAACTGAGGAGCACGTGTGTTTTCTCCCGAACTTTCGGCGATGAACAATCGACCTCGATCATCAAACCCAGCCATCATCGGATATTTGGTTAAATCACTATTGGTAACTCGTTCTATGCTGAAACCCTTGGGAACGCGGGGCAGATCCTCTGCCTGAGTCAATCCAGTCTGAGAAATGAACATAAACAGACAGACAATCGAGCAGGCAAAAACGATAATATGAGGCGGTCTTTGATTCACAACAAGTACCTTTATCGGGAAGAAAGAAAAAGATTGCGTGACCACTGCCATCCGGTCACTGGAGTCTGAGGACCCTGTATTGTAGACAAAGTAAATATAGTTCTCAAACGGCATTCTAAAGATTTCACGATTTCCTGCCTTGAATTTTGTACTGTAAAAAAGTCAAACACTCGGTTCTCATTCTACATGCTGTTTTTTCGGACGTCATTGAATGAGTTATCTCATGTCCTGTATAGATTTGGTTCTCGCGCGCTAAAAAAATAAAAAATCGCATCTTTTTCTGGCATCAAACAGCAGAAACCGTCGCCATTATTCGTTGATTGTCGGAATGCGGCGGCATTCGTCTTTTCACTGTTTTGAGCCTCCCTCTGAATAAAAGCGCTTACTTTTTTACCGTTATAATTCCCACGTCACACATAGCAATCAACACTTTAACGGGGAGTAAAAAGTGAACACATCAGAAACATTGCCGATCAAACAGAAACTCACAGAAAAACAGCAGGCCATCTACACGTTCATAAGACAGGAAATTACACAACATCGTCTTTCACCAACTGTGCGGGAAATTGGCGAGCAATTCAGCATTCGCTCTTCAAATGGTGTGATGTGTCATTTAAGAGCATTGGAACGAAAAGGGTGGATCAAACGAGACCACTATCTTTCACGAGGCATCACTTTGATTGCTGAACCAGCCACTCAATTTCTCACGCTTGCACCTGGTGAAGCAGCCTGCCTGGGCGATGTCTACGTCGGATGTGTTGGAGTGCAAGACAAAAATGCGACATTGGAGTTAATCGCTCCTGACACAATGGGAGAAATCCAAAAAGACGCCTGAAAAAACGAGACACGATCCTGAACTCACTCAACACCAAAACGGATTACTAAAATTACTTCTCACAAAACAATCGGGATTACCAGAAATGGACCAAGCGCCTGAAAATAACGAAAACGACAATCTATTGCCTTTTCCGAACAGGATGCAAACTGCTTCTGAAAAAATCACCTCTTCAAAAACGTCAAAATTTGAATTTCCAGATGTGTTGAAAAACAGCTATTCCAATTTGTTGACCATTGAAGACGAGTATGAAGGGCTAACCGCAACGGAAGCGTCAATTGATGTCAAACAATGCAGTCAGCGGGTTCACAACAAAGAAAACGAACTCACTGACCTATGTGTTAAATTGAATCGGCAGAAATCAAAACTCGAAATACTGAAGGGAGATTTGGAAGAAGCAGAAGTCTGCCTCTGCATGGCCCATTCTTATGAAGCAGCGATCGCAGGCTGGCGAGAAACAATTGCATCTTTAGAATCGCTCCATCACAAGACAATCAAAAATCAGGCACCGTTCTCTATGGCTGAAGAATCCTGGAAAGATCTGAAATTTGCAGAACAGCAGACCCTCACCGAACTGGAACGTACTACGAAAAAAGACGTGATACAAGCACCTTATGGATCAGAGTCTGTTCAAAAAACAGAAACGCTGTTGCCTGATGAAGTATCCATTGAAATTCTTGGTGACTGTCTGCCAGTTTCTATTTTGACAGAAAGCGCGCAACTCTCTTTAACGCACTGTCAACAGGGAATAGCGACTTACGCCGTCAAATGCCAATAAAGACGTTGCCACCGATCGTTTGAAATAAACCCATTACCATTGAATTCAAAACACAAGGATTTTACGTCAATGCAAAAGCAAACCGAACAACCCACATTTGTATCTAAGATATTCCAAACCATCAGCGGTCAGCTTGCCGAATGGGGTATCGAATTCAGTCAGGACCGTGTTGCACAATTATCGGCTGAACAGCAGGACCAGCTCCAGACCTGGATTAATACCGGCGTCGATGCAGACGAAACATATCAGAAACAGTTCGCAAGCCTGCCTGAATTCATGGAAAATGAACTACTCGAAATGAAGGGAGAAATTTCGACCAGACCCAGAGAAGCTATTATTGAACAAGCCATCAATGCATACGAAACAGAGACTCCCATTACAGGCAATCCCTATTTGTTTGATACAGCTGACTGGCACCTCTGGCGTCAAGCCTATTGCCATTGGCATCATGGCGAGACACTCAATTTTGATGATGAAAGTACTTCGAGCGCTCCTGAAAATAGAAACGATGAGACAATCACTGATATCAATCAACGGTTAACACAGTTGTTTCCACTATTAATCCAGTCGGAACATTCACTGAAAAAACTTCGCCGTGAATTGAAAAAAACGAAACAGCAAAAAAACAGTCTCATCCAACAACAATCAGAGCTGATACGTCAGTTATCTGAATCATTGGAAGTTTCAACTTCTGAAATTTCCAGCACGAATTCGGAAGATGTAGCGCAGCAAACAGTCACTGGAACCAGACGTGCGAATCTGACATCCGATAGAAAACGATCAACCAAAATCATTCGCATTCCCGTAACAGGACCGGAATCGAATCGGGTGGAAGTGTCTCTGCAGGAAAACAGCGATGGTCAATGGCAAGCGGGACATCTCTGGTCGGTCGAAACAGACCTGCCGACGAAGCAACGCTCCCGCGGAAGTAGACAGCCAGACCGGAATGAGAGTGTCTTTCCGACTGAAGCACAGGCACTGATCAACGAAGTTCTCTATCTCAGCCAGGGAGTTATCGGCGTCGTCAAAATTGAAGGTCAGATCATCGACTATCTGAACATGCTTGAAGAGTATCCCGGACAATTCGATGTCTGCAGTACCTGTCATTGCCACTTTATAGTCAACGAATTCACCCAGAGCGGGCTTTGCGATCAATGTTCAGCGGATTCCGATACTTGATCATTTTTGAGTTCAGTCAAGTTTTGCATGAGTCTTCTATTTTGTCTTGCCAAGCCCCTCAAATCTTGCGATAGTTGAATAATCTAATACATTACTCGACAGCAATTTCATTCTCCTTCAGACGCGGAGGTTCACAATGCAAGATCAACCTGGCAAAACTGACAATACTCACTCTTCAATTAACCGCAGAAAATTTTTGGCAGCTTCTGCCTCTGCAGCTGCGATTGGCTTTGGTGCTCCCGCCTTTGTGCGAGGTCGAAATCTGAATGAAAAACTCAATATTGCCATTATCGGTTCTGGAGGCCGTGGCGGCAGTAACCTGAGATCAGTCTCTTCGGAAAATATTACCATGCTCTGCGATGTGAATGAGCAAAATTTGTTTCGCGCGGCACAGAGCCATCCCAAAGCAGAAAAATTTCGTGATTTCCGCAAAGTCTATGACCACCCTGATAAGTTTGATGCCGTTGTTGTCAGTACCTGTGAGCACACGCATGCCTTCGCAACTCTGCCGGCGCTTCAACTGAAAAAACATGTCTACTGTGAAAAGCCGCTAACTCATAGTGTCTGGGAAGCCCGCGTTATTCGGGAGGCAGCCGCCAAAGCGAACGTCGCCACTCAGATGGGGACACAAATTCATGCAACCGATAATTATCGCCGTGTCGTCGAGCTGGTTCAATCAGGTGCCATTGGTCCTGTGCAGGAAGCACACGTCTGGGTTTCCCGTGCCTGGGGCTGGCATCCCTCCGAAGCGGAAGCCCGGAAGGCAAAAGATATCGTTTATTCTGCAAAACGTCCCAGTCAATCTGATCCGGTTCCTAAAGGAGTTGACTGGGATCTCTGGCTGGGGCCCGCACCAGAACGTCCCTTCAACAATATATATTTCCCAGGCCCCAAATGGTATCGCTGGTGGGATTTCGGAAACGGAACCATGTCTGATTTAGGCAGCCACTGGATCGACTTACCCTTCTGGGCGTTAAAGCTGGACCATCCTCTCTCCATTGAAGCAGAAGGACCGCCCATTCAAAAAGAAATCGCACCTGCATCCATGCAGGCTGTTTATGAATACGGACAACGCGGCGACTTGCCCCCCGTCACTGTCGGCTGGTACCAGGGAACCAATAAACCGAAGATGTGGAAGGAAGGCAAAATTCCTCAATGGGCCAATGGCGTATTATTTATAGGCGAGAAAGGCATGCTGCTCTCTGATTACAGAAAACATGTTTTGCTGCCAGAAAAAGAATTTGCCGACTTCACACCTCCGGCACAATCGATTCCCAAATCATTGGGACATCATGCCGAGTGGATCCACGCCAGCAAAACAGGCAAGCCTACCACCTGCAACTTTGAATACGCGGGCCTGCTCACTGAAGCCAACCATCTGGGTAACGTAGCCTACCGCACAGGTAAAAAACTACACTGGGACACCCAGGCCATGCGCGCCACAAACGCACCTGAAGCTGATCAATACATCAAACGCGAATACCGCAAAGGCTGGAAACTGATTTAAAGGATTCACAGGAACTGTGGTCTGCCTTGATGGGTGATCAAATAACTCAAATTCAATCGGGAGACGATGCTCACCACACCATTGATCGCGAAAATTCGGGCCAAAACTATGAGCATAAGCATATTTTTAGCGAAGTTTAAGTTGTCGGACGCAATGGTCATCAACTTATGCTAGAAGTCGCAAACAACATCCTAGTGATTGAAGATTTTTTGACTTCTGCAGAGTGCATAAATTACATCAACTACAGCGAGTATCTCGGTTATCAATTTGCTGATGTTGATGTACATGGTGTTCGAAAACAAATCAAGCAAATTCGAACAAACGAACGAGCAGATATTGAATCTCAAAATTCTGCAGACGACTTGTGGAAAAAGCTGAAACGTTATCATTTACCTGAAACAGACCCAGGCAAGGCAATCGGTCTAAGCCCTTTTATTCGCTTCTACCGTTATAGCGGCCCTCAGAAGTTCAACATGCATAAAGATGGAATAAAACGGCATCAAGGATTTGAATCGCGTTATACTATGATCATATAGTTAAATACCATTTTAGAAGGTGGAGAAACGGCATTTAGAAATAGTGATCTTGAGATAAAACCAAAAGAGGGCCGCTGTTTATTATTTGCACACGAGTTGTGGCATACCGGTAAGCCAGTTATAAACGATGAAACAAAGTATGTACTTCGAACTGATATCTTTTATAAAAAAAACAATCAGCCGTAATATTTGAATATTAATTTCCACCTATTAATTTATAGACAGAATATTTAATAGCACTCCAGATACAAATCGATGTTTTCCATCTTAATACTAATGAGGTAATCTGGTAAAATGTGCAGCTTGACCTGCCCCTGTCTCTGGATCTTGATATCTTGAGTCTCTCCGTTTTCTCATAATATTTCCTTTTAGGTAGCTTTCAGTTTTTGATTTGCCGCCAAAATTCCCCGCTCATAAAACCCCTTGAACAACTCCCAGCCTTTAGACATCCAGGGGTGTGATGGTTGATCTTTCCAGGGCTTGGCAGCGTGTGCAAAGTGCAGCAGCTTCACCGCATCCCAGTTAAAATCAAAGTGTGGATGGTGCAAACACCAGTGAGAAATGTTCCAATGAATGTCAACAAAGTTCACTTCATCGGGTCGTTGGCTTGCCCAGTAATCATTCATGGGTACCTGATCACCAAAGGCAATCCGAGAACCTTTATAAGACTTCGCGTATTCCTGACACTCATTGAAAATCTGTTCTGACCGCTCGAACACAAACCAGCCCGCATTGAACGGATATTTCCCCGACGGTCTGTATTGCGTCATCGCGTCCGGCTCTTTACCGATGGCTGACTGCATGATTGTAACCGATAGCGGTTTCAGATTGATCAGATCTCGCAAGCTGCTAAGACAAAGTACATCAACGTCCGTGTAACACATCGGCCCTTTGTATGGCAGTTTCCACACCAGAAACTTATTCAGATTCCAGGCCATGCGGGGGCTGTCTGTTGAAGACCGGTCAAACTCAAAATGCCCCAATAATTCTTTTGGGTACCATTGAACATGAACTCCCATCGCATTAACAATATCTTTTTGTTTCTGGCTGATCGGTTCATATTCGACCACGGTAAAACAGAATTCAATTTCGGAATTCTCTTTCATCGACTGAAGCAGACCAATAAAACCCGGAATGAAATTTTCTGTTAATGTCGTGACGAATCGATGAGGCTTGATAATAAACCAACTCGGAGAACCTTTTTCATCCGGGGCAGTGTGGTAAATCTTCAACCCTCGGCGTCTGGCAAAACGTGTGACAGCCACTTTAACACCATAGGTCAAAGACTCCACATCGCGCGGCCAATGATCCAGGGGAACGGGCTGATGTCCTGTCACGTCCAGATCATAGCTATTTATGTAATCGTGTCCGCAGAACAGACCTCCCGGTTTTACTTTGTCGTACCACACTTCCAGATCATCTGTGATGGAATAGAAATCATGGGCCGCGTCGATGTAGATGAAATCAAGGCTTGCATCTTCAAATTCATGGACGGCCTTCATACTGGGCTTCTCAATGAATTCGGTTCGCGGGATGTCATGTTTCTGGTCAAAGGCGATATCAACCAGGCTTAATTTTTCACCTTTCCAATGCTTCATAATTTGCTTAGAGAACGTGCATTGAAATACTCCCATCTCCACGCCGTGTCCCATCAGCCCCAGCTGGTTGAGATAGTTACCCAACTCATTACGGTATTTGAACGACGGCATCACGAACGGTTTTTTGCTCGCGTTCAACGGTTTTTTTGCAGGCAGTTCGTAGTTCGAATTATTGAATGTTTCAAAATCAGTTTTCGCTGGCTGCTTCGCTGGTGCAGGTTTCAATTCCAGTTCCTTTGGCTTTGGTTTCTGTTCCTCTGCCGACTTTTCTAGAATGCTTTTCAAATGATCGGATGGTAGAACATTGCCCCAACCCTCACAGGTGGTTCGACTATTGATAATCCGCTCCCATTGATCACCATGGAGTGTGCAAAGATAGTTCCGGCGATATTTACAGGAATTGCAAAGTTGTATTTTCTTTTCATCAGTCAGATTCATGTTGTCAATCTTCTAAAGAACTCACGTCCATCAGCGAGATGCAATCTCGGTTCGATATCTACAACGACAAGGCCAGTACCTGGAGTGTCAACGGCAAACCCAAAATTGCCGGCTGGAATGGCATCGACAAATCCATATGATGCGGGATTCTCGCTGGATGACCTGTGCCCCACTCCGGCAACAGGCCACGGATAAGGAAATAAGACTTCATCATCGATGCCGGAATAATTCCAGTGGATTTCGATTGCCAGTACCATCTCAGAACCGGCTTCTGTCAGATCGTCGTTATTCAGATTGACCACTAATAATTCTTGTCTGGTTCCTGCAAGTGCCCCTGCAAATTCGATCAGCCATCTGCCCAGCCATACATTCACTTCAACATTGCCCGCTCCGATATTCGGCAATGCCTCCAGCTTGGTTTTAAGCTCTGCGGCATCAAATGCCGCATTGTTGAGATGGATTTCTTCAGTAGAATATTCTCCGAGCACCAGCGTGATTGGGCCTTCGACAAAAGTGCCATCATTGAATGTGGTAGGATAGATGTTCTCGAAAGTCACAAGCTGCTTCTGGTTGCCATCCGGTTCGTAGTAGAACAGGGAAACGGGCATTTTATTGTCGCCATCAATCATGACAGAATGATGCTGATTGGTTCGATTGTCACCATCAAAATCGTAAGCGTCTTGAGCGTATTTTCTGGTTGAATATGTCGTGTAAGGTTTTTTCAGAATGAATTTGACTGGTGTCGGTGGTGCGATCTGATTCGCCGGAGCCACGAACGCGAGCAGATTCTGCGTGCTGTCGTTGTCTTCTTTTTTGATGCCTGTCTTGTATTTGTAAATTCCGTGAACGTTCCAGCCCAGCATTTGATGTTGCAGTTTGAATTTACTGGCTTTGCTCAGGTCGTTTGGCAGTTTGAGGTGTCCTGCAGGATCTCCGATCAATTGCTGGTATGTGCCGCCGCTGAAAATGCTCTCGTAGGTGTCCAGGGTTGCCGCTGAGAGCTTAGAACTCCCTGGTCTGACGTATCTGCCGAATATTTTGTCGTTATCGCTCTCATCGCCTTCGTAGCGGCACATTGCAGGCGCGTAAGTAAGTTGGCCCTGCCTCAACTTCTCGATCGATGCCGGCCCTGTGAATGCGTAATTTTTACCCATCGTCACATAACTGAGAGTATTGCCGTCGCTGTCCGCTGCTTCAGTCTGGCCGGGTGCCACTTCACCAACGGGCAAGCGGACTTCATGTACGAAATGATCATCGTTGATTCTGCGAATTCCCAGGACTTCTACAAGAGAGTGACCGGGAATAGTCAACGCTGAATCCTTACGTCTGTCCGATTTGTTTGCGATGTGGTCATCACCCACATTCAGACAGGTAAACCATTCGCCGGGACTTGTCTGGGTTGAGTCGAACATCACGCCCCCTTTGTATTTACCTGGTCGGTTTTGTCGACGGTTTCATTATGTTTTTTGACCATCGCTTTCAGGGCAATGTTTCTCTGCCTCTCGTCGAAGTCGGGGACATAGATGTTTACCTCAGAATTTCGAGAAACCGTGGTTACCATGCCTGTCTCTGTGCGACTGAAAACCACCTGTTGTATTGCACCGTCGAGGTTGATTTTTTTGAGGCCGGCATACACTCCGGATCCAGAGTCTTTCGAGAAGATTTTGATGTTCTCCACATCGATCGCGGCAAGAGCCTGCTTTTTCAGTTCTTCAGTCTCGACGTTATCAACGACATCAACCAGCACGGTCTTTTCACCACCAAAAACAGGAACTGTCTCATATTGTGCCTGATAAGCCTGGACGATTTCGTTTTTAATGACAACCTTTGTATCGGTGCCACCTGGAATCTTGCGCGGACTTCCTTTGAGACCTCCCGGCAGTTTCGCCGGCTTCGTGTGGTACTTCCTTGACAGCTCTTCGCGGTGCTCATAACGGGCTGGTTCACCAACAAGGTTTTTTAACGGGGTCGCTATCAAGACGCGCAGGTCAGCAGGCAAAGTCAGTGATGTGACTTTATCCCCGTTTTTAACTACCTTGTATTGGATAAGCGGTTGGCTAAACTGAATAATTCCTAACTCGGGAAGCACCTTGAATTGACTCACTTCTATTGTGTGCAGCTTTTCATCTGCGGTGAGTGTATTGCCTACCTTCATCGGGTCGAAATAGATCCCACTTACCTGTGGTGGTCTGCGAATCAGCTTTTGTGTATAGGAATCGATCGCTAACTCAGCACGGGTTTCGAAGATGGGCAGCACCTGCTCGAACTCAGTCAGCTTGTATTCTTCAAGTCTGCCAGACCTCGGATTGAGTCGCTTTGGTCCGGGTAATGCTGGCTCTGACTTTTCAAAGAGCTTACGTCGAGCCTCTTCATATTTAAGAAGCAGATTGTCGTATACTCTTTCTCCCGGTCTATGGCCCAGATCCACAACGAGTCCGATCTGAAAACCTAAATCATCATATTTCTGACGTAAGCTGGATTTCTCTCTGGTACCGACTGGGTACTTCAAACGGTAGCAGCGGTAAACAGTCTGGACTGCAAGGGCATACTGCTCTTTTCGTTTTTTGTATTCTGCGACATGTGGCTTAATATCGTACTTGATTTCTTCGAATCTGCTTCGTATTACCGGGAAGTCAGGTGGACCTGAATATTGCCATTCTGCATTTCCGGCTGAATCAAAAGGTGCATAGCTCAGATGCTCACACGGCCTCCAGTCACCGTCGAGGTCCAGCCCAACCGGCTCGAGCTCCCATAAGGCTTCGTGCATGGTGATCCCACCCAGCACGGTTACGGAATCTGGTGTCTCTGGAAGTTCTGCGTTGAAGCCTCCTGACATCAATCCTTCTGTTGGAAGCAATGCCCCTTCACCGAATTTACAGATTCTTACACGTTCATCCCAACCCAGACAAACTCGATATCCCACTGAGGTGACCAGTTCATCTAACGCCTGTGCTGGTGCAATATGATCCCAGTGCACTTCGGGCCTGACTGCTTTTCTGTAAGACAGTTTCTTGAGTTTTTCCAGATCGTCCAGAGCTGTCGTGTCGTAATTCAATTCACCCATGGCTTCGAGACACATATCAGCCAGTTCGCGCGGGGTTTTCTCTTTTCGTTTTTCAATGACTCCGTTTTTCTTGATGTTCCAGTGGCCTGAGAAGTCCCCGAACTTCCACTTCCAACGGCGATCGTAGATCGGTATCGTCCAGTTTTCTGAAGTATCCGATTTGCGGACAGATGCTTTATCGGGTCGACATCCCTGCATGAGGATCTGAGTAGTGCCTGTTACGGTATTGTTGGTGTATTTATCGAACTGAAACAGCAGGTAGCCGTCTGGCTCAATCGGCACGTAACCAGCGTCTTTAGGGCTCAATGGTTGTGGTGCCATCTCAATCGTGCAGATATCAGGAGTGATCCCATGTGAGCGCGAATAAGATGCGCTGACAATCTGTTGAATTCCGGGATAGCTAACAGAGCCTATGCCTTGATCACTCATTAAGTAGTTGCCCCGACAGTGATTTTAAAGTTCGTTCCCAGGTTCAATGTCGAGAGATCACCCACGTTTTCCATATCGATTATGGCCGAAGCGATACACTTCGAATCGTCAAAGATCTCTGACTCTTCACTCAGCTTATTGATAATGGTGACAGTCTTTGGCCTGCGATCCTGATTAAAGTTCAAGACCGCAGCACCTGAAAGGTTCACTGCGGCAAGGGTTCCTACGGAGTTGTAATTGAGCGTTCCGTCAAACACATTCAGTACCGTGTGTGCACCGGCATGAATCGTTGTGCTCCCGGCAGTCTGCTCGAAGGATGTTGTGTCAGAGTTGATGTCCAGTTCACCACCACTCTTGATGACGTTAGCGACCGTTACGCCATCACCCAGATAGACCGTGGTGTCGTCTACAGCGCTGTCGAAAAACGCCTGACGTAATGTTGCAATAGTCGAGATTTCCGTCGGGTAAAACGCAACACCCAACGATCCCCGGTTGATATTAACCACATTACTGGCGTGAGTTCCAAGCAACAGAATCGCTGGAACGTTATCTTCTTCGCCAGTTCCAGAATCGGTAATCAACACCGTCGATTGAGCAGGCCCCAAATCAATCTTGATGCGTCCCGATCCGTCACCTTCTTTGGCACCGATGAATAATTCAGTCGCTCCGATCATCAGATACTGATCACGGTATTCGAAATACGTTGTCGTTGCATCTGCATCTGTCCGAGGCAAACCGACGAAGCCGGTATAGGTCTGTTCGATGTGCAGTGCAGCCAGAGTGACTGCTGATTGATCCAAACCGTATAGAATGCTGACATCCGAATCAGTAAGATAAACCATATCACCCGTAACCGGGACTGTGTTTGTGTTCCAGTTGGCTGCGACGTCCCAGTCGTTCGGGCCTTCGCTGGCTGTTGTAGTTGATTGCGTCAATGGTGTTACCGTTGTTGCTACCGTTCCGACTGGATCGGTTACTCCGGCTTAGTGGTCTGGTGACGCATTACCATTTGAAGCAGTGTATCGACTTCCAGCAGCTCGACTTCAATGTTTGTTGCTGCGAGGTCGTTGATGAATTCGACTGCACAAGAGCAATTCCCGAGCCACGCATCCGCCAGTCACGTTTACATTGCCAGTCCCGATTGTCGCAACAGTATAAGCAGTGTCTCAGCCGCAGATGCCGTTGAATTACAAGGAATAGCGGCACTGCCCACCTTGATATGAGTACTATTCGCAACGTTCCCGTCTGATCGGTGATCCGGTTACCGAGAGTGTTTGAACTTCGTTCACGCTTGCAGAAAACGGATAGTCCAAACCCACCCCCACATTATAAAGAGTATCCCTGTTCTGAGATTGTCAGGACATCATTAGATATTGAATATTCTCAATGAACATCCACGGTTTCATCGTTTTCACCAATCCTGAAATTCATGCGACCCTCTCTTGAAGTGTTCCCTGTCCAAATTTACGGACAATTGCCGATTTCGATCAAGCGGCTCCGTTGTTTCTCTCAGCATTTTTATTGTCATTTATTGTCTGGATCATAAACCCCTAGGCAATGTGGTGAATGTGTGCCGTGATTCCAGACGACATAAAGGTAAGCTCCATTGTGTTCTTTGCAACAGACGACTTTACGGCGAGTTCATACGAGGTTCCATTGCAAATCCCCATGTACTCCACCTGAGGTGTGTGGATGCAATCAGAAAAATGCTGCTGGATTTGTCGAATCCACACGCTTAACCACATGTCAGGCGATTGAAAACGGTCTCTGTAAATGATCAATGAACATGGAGTAACTACGGCCGACCCGTTATGCAACCAGACTCGTCATCGTGGTAGTCAGAACTACCCATACCTTGAAGGGATTTCTTGAACCTGCCTGAAGCCACTCGCAGACAGTTGGGGGTATCGCAGTAAGTGAGTCCGTTACCACCTGAGGAACATTTGTTGGACGGCAAGATCATCTTCAATTTCATAATCACGGTTATCCGTTGTGGTATCTACTCGTCGTTTCCAAAGTGTAACTGGAGTAAACCTTCTCGACCGGTGACACTTGTTACCGAACCACGCAGAGTCACAACGGTCGAGCAGCAGCTGTCACGCTGGTCAAACTACTTGAATCAACCATCAACTGCGTCGCTATCGATGCAAGTTCGTCCTGAAAAGTGACAGTCACGGCTGTACCAGGTAGGCACCACCTCCGCATGCAACATCCCCCGGTGGGGAGTGAAGTCAGTGCTTCTAGTGCTGTCTTGGATCGTTGCCGCACTGCAGCGTTGTATGCAGTCGCAGATGTCGTGTCCCCACCGAATGACAGACGTGGACGTTCCTCCGTTCGGAGTACTTCAGGGCTGTGATCGTCTGAACTTCATTCGCACCGCCTGTTAAATTCGAAACGTTGATTGTCACTAATGCAACGTTCGTTCCAGCCAGCGAGCCGGTAAACTCAATTGTCCATGCACCAGCAGAGCCGGATACTGTGCAGTTGCCAGAGCCTACCGAGGACAGTGCCTCAAATGCAGTCTCCACAGTTGCGGCACTCGCGTTATATGCAATATTCCCTGTCGTCTGACCACCGAATGAAAGCGTAAACGTCCCACCCGTAGCCGCAGTTCCGGAAAGCGTGATGACCTGCTTTTCGTTGTTACCTGAGCCAATCGAAACAGTCACCGCAAACCGCTTGCCTGCTGTTTTAGCTGTAAGCGTTATGACTCCGATATAACTTTCACCAGAACTGACTGCTGCTGCTGTGATCTCTGCGAACTCTGGAACTGTCGAAGCATTCCAGGCAGCGACCAGTTCATCGATGATCGTGTTTCTTGTCAATGCAGCCAGAGTCACCGAGAGTGTTTTGACACCGATGGCAAAGCTGACGATCTGACCCGCTTCGACGACGTCTGGAATCGTGACTGATTCAACCTGAGCAACAGCAGTTTCTCCGCCGATCCATATATGTGATGTAGGCATTTTATGACTCCTTTAAGTGAATACTTCGTTCCGCTCGAATGTGTATGACCAGTGAATCGGATATTCAAGATCAACGCCGTTACGCTTTCGTTTTGCGGCCTGATTGGTCTGGCGTCTCTCTACATGTTCGTCATTTGGCCACAGTGGTGAGTCGGGGATTGGATAAGCACCAAGACCGACTGCCATTCCAGATTGAACAATAGTAACCGTGGAAGCTTCTGTGAGCTGTTGTTTCTGAGGCTTGCCCGTGAGGGTTGGCAGGAAGCCGACTTTTGGACCACCGCTACCTATGGTATTGATGGACTGCTCATATTTGAGTATCAATGGTGCCCCTGGATCTACAGCCTGAAATACCACATCTGCTTCGATCGTGCAGGCGTAACTTCGGAACGTGGTTAACTCTCCGTTTCTATTGTTTGGGAAGTGGGGCAGTACAGTCACTCGCGTTCCCGTAAGCGTGTCAGCACTTAACAGTTGGTGCATAGTCGTGCCACCTTTGCTCCATGTCAGGTCTTGCCGCTGAAAACTATAGGCAGTTAGCAAGGCGGCCATCGCCTCAACTAATTCCGCATCGGTATCAGCTTGAAGAAATCCAGTTATGCTCCATTGCTCTGTGTACCCGTAAACAAAGCCATCTTCTGCTACCAACCCTGTTCGAGAGATGATTACGTTTGCTTCGTTATCTGGGTGTGAGTGATTGCCGTATGAAAGTATCATGCTTGTCTATAACCATTCTGCTTCAGCTGGAAATTTTCGAACTGTTTTTGCATTGTTTCGTGGCTTTTAACCATCTCGTTTTGCATCGACTTAATGGCGTTCAGAGTTGCCATACTTTGCTGGTTGATCGCATCTGCAGCATCTGCGGCAGGCTTGTTGGATCTGCTGGACAGTATTGTTCTGACTCAGTCCTTTGATTGTTTCAACCAATACCCCTTTAATTTCTGCCTCTTGTTTCACGCGGGCCTCTGTAGCCTGCCTTAGAGCTTCGGCGGCTGAAGTGATCTGTTGTTGTGCAGCGGCTTCCCTTTTTTGCGCTCTGAATGCTTCGACCTGAATTTCTTCAACGTTTGCCTCAGTGTTTTTAACTTCCTTCGTTTTGGTCCCAAATACTTCCGTGAAGGTGCTTGATCCCGTGACACCTTCGCCCCTTTTCGCGTTAAAGTTGTTGATATGCTGCTGACCAACTCCCGCTGTCTGCAGAATGGATACATCCCTGCGGTTTATCTCTTCTCCGGACTTAATCTTCTCAGCAATCTTGACAAGCCGATTTTGCATTCCAGGGCTTTGCTGCCCCAGCTTCGCCTGCAGGCTTCTGGTCTCATCTCGCTGAGCTTCTTTCAGGATTACCAGCTTCTCGCGCTCTGCACCTAATTCTTCGGTCTTCACTCTGTTTTGGTCCCGGATAACAGCTAGTCGTTGCATTTCAGCATCAAGTAATCGCCCTTGTGCGTGCTCCGCTTCCCTTCGCAGTCTTAGTTCGTTCTGCAGACTTCTGAAATGCCCTGCAGCGATCCGCTCCTCTTGGGTTTTACGATCTTCTAAAATTGCTGTTTCCGCAGCTCTCACTTCACGTAAAGCGTCTAAGCGTTTACGGTCTGCGGTTTGAATCGAAGTTTCGCCAGCAGCCACTGACTTAGCTTCGTTAACCCTAGTATCAGTCGTACGAAGGTCTCTCTGTAATCTTGATCGTACTACTTCCAGTGCTGCGAATCGCTTACGGGCATCTAGAAGGTTTTGGCGACGTTTTTCTGCCTTTATAAGTTGTTTTGTAGACTCTTCAGCTTGTTTAGATGCTTTCCTCCAACTCCAAAGAGCACCTACTATGCTCTCAGAACTTTTACTTGTGTCACCAAACGCCTTCCTCACACCTTGTATTGCTTCAGTGGCGACTAATGCAACTGCCCCTACTTTAGCAACACCGAGCGCTAAGCCTCCAAAAACTTTTGCACCACCCAGCACCGTTCCTTTTGGAGTACCCCCAGAAAGTGCATTACCAACTACTTCGCTGCCAACTCCCAAAGCAACTTGACCCGCGATACCCACCCTTTTTCCTGCAGCACCACGAGTCCCTTTAATGGCAGTTCTCGCATGACTAACCGCCATAAGCTTATTGGCAACAGTCTGGGCATTCGTCGCTGCACTCAATGCAATCAGGGTCTCACGACCTGCCTGCCACATTTCGATCGCGCCCTTGAACACGTTAATTCCATCCTGGATTACTCCGTGTACTTTGGAGAATTTTTCAAAATTTTCCTCAGATACCAATCCTAATTTAGCTGCTCCTTCTACCATGTCTGCCATACCTTGTACGGCAGCCAATCCAGAGGCAATTGCTTTTTTCTGAGATTCAGTCCGAAGTTTCTCTGCATTCTGAATCTTTTTCGTCAGTTTCCCAGCTGATTTTTCACGTTTCTTTCGTTCTTTAGTATCTTGGTTACACCGCTTGTTAGATTCTTTCACATAAATCGATGTATTCTGTATCTCAATCTGATTGATTATCAGCCCGGATTCACGAGCAGCATCGGCACTCACTCTGGAGACCTTTTCTGCTTGACGTCTAACCTGATCCGAGATCCTTTGATTTTTAGGATCAGCCGCTAATTTGAGCGAGATTATAACATTGCGTTGTGTTACCATTTTACTAACTCGAAAATACTAAATCATAAATTTAAAAACTGAAGAAGTTCTAATTACTTTAGGCTGTTTCTCTTTTTATATCGCTTCTGTTTTTTTCGGTTACCCTGTTTTTCTGTAGTCCCTGTACATAATCCGTCCCATAGTCCCACCGACAGTGAAGCGGCTGAGAAAACCGAACGCGTCGAGGAAGCCAAGCAGATTCTCAATGCGAACAGAAAGCGCGCCTAACAACAGAGTATGTCGTGTATGACATCGAATTTTTCATTGCGGTCACTGGTTTCCTCTTGGCTGAAAGGCTGATCACATGGCTCGTACAGAAAGCTTAAGCCAGCGATTTTTCTGAAGTCATATTCCCTTTCCGGTCATCATCAAACTCATCATCTCGATTTGCTTTAGCTCTTTAGACTGATCAACAAGCTCTTGAATGATCGCTGCGTTCTTACGGACGATCTCATCATCAGGAAATTGCCCTACCGCTTTACACTCTTTCCAATGCTGGTAAACCAGATGATTCCTGGGGCTGAGTGATTTGGAATTCTCCGGCGTTCCTTTGGGGCAGCCAGCGTCTGTACGACAAGGGGCCGGGTTCACTTCAGTTCGCTCATCAGGCATATTGTGAAAATACTTGAGTGACCCCGTCTCCTCTTCATACAGATACTTCAGGCAATGCTGACAGTCTCTGTAAGCAACCTTGGGGTGGAACAGAATCAGCCCCACCCCTTCGATTAGTTTTTTGAGTCTGCTTCCTGTTGTTCATCTATCGTTGTCGTCTCGTCGAGAAGCTTGTCCAGGTCGAGTTCTTCACTTTCCACGGTTTCAATATCGCCTGCCTCAAATTGAGCGACAATATTGAAAATACGGTCCATGAGATTGTGTCTTAAGCGACTCAGCACTTTCTGCTCGACAGGCAACACTTCGCCTTCATGCTCTATATCCCAGCTGATAACCTGCTTGAGAATGACGGAATTAATTCGGCGAGTTTGTTCAGCAGCAGAGAGCAGTGCCCAGGAATGCGTGACCGCTCGTATCTTATCTGACAGCATCGTGCGATACTCGAAATGCACATTTTCGTACATTCCGGGAATACCCTTGATAAACGCCTTCTCAGTATAGCCGTCAGTGATATAAGCCTTCGCAACCATGTGAATCTCTTTCTCTAATTTGAATTAAATGAGTTGATATCTCAGGAGTGAGCGTTTGTCGTGATCAAACTTTTCGTACTTCCTGAACTTCGCACCATGCCCTCGAGCGGTAATCGTGTCACAACTTTTCCCTGATGAGTGGGTGTCTTATTGGCGTACTGAATCGCGGCCATCGCAAACGTAAGGACATCACCTGAAGCAGCACCATTTGTAAACACGGCAGTCCCAGCTGCTCCATCTAGAGCCTGCTTCACCAGGTCGACGTTGTCTGTATCCCAGGGGTGATCTGTTGCCAGACTGATTATGCGGTCAACCAGAGGGATGTCGTAACGAGTCAGAGCATTCTCAAACAACTCTGTATTGAGCTGGTTTGTAATCGTAAGGTTAAAGTTATTGAATTGACGAGCAGAAGACTGAAGCGTCAACACGCCATCCTTCATGATGTATGGCTTCTCGGTCGGGAAGGTCAGTGAGGGGAATGTACCTGCATCACCTGTCGTTTCCGTTTCCGCTTCGATATCCAGATCCAGCATTAACATCTGCCCCTGAGATGAATTGAAGCTGGCTTTTGCAATCCGACATCCTGAGTAGGTGTAAACCTTCGCTCCTCGATCGACCATCATGTAAAACTCAGGCAGCGTATCTGCCAACGCGAATACGTTTGTTGATTCAGACCCTCCAACAATGTATGGAAGCAGGGCATCAAGTGTAATTCGAGAGCAGGGGACTTTGATGCTTCCGGAGACTCGTTTCAAACCTTCTCGCGTGCGTTCTGAGTTGTGGTCGGTGGTCCCACGCATACCATTTGTTTCGATAATCTCCGCTTCTTCGTGTAACGACTCCGGAAGCTCAACCTCAATTGGGATAGAACTCGTATCAAATGGTAAAGCTGAATCAATGGCGATTTGTCCGAATGTGCCTATGGATGGAGTGGGCATAACCTGTTCCTTTATATTTTATCGATATTATCAATGAGTGAATCCGCAACTAATTCTGCGGACTGGTCTTGAATTTCTTCTGAGAAGCCCATGAACTCTCTCTGTGGTATCTTTGATGTTCCGTTCTGATGAAACCCTGCATATTCAACATAAGTTCCGAGAATCAATCCTTCGCCCGATACAGCCTCTAAGTGATCCTGGCTATTTCCGACAACGCTTTCCTGCAATTTCTTAGTGTCAATCAAAGGCTTGTTGTTTTGGTTTCTGTGTGGTGGTCTCGGATGTTTTAACGCTGGCCATTTCGAACCATCGGGAGCGGTTCCCGATTCAAACCCCGCATTCAGCTCTGTCTTTGTCAGATCCAGAACTTTCTGCATGGTGTCTTCAGCCGCCAGGCTTTTTGGTTAGTTCGACGATTCCATCGAGGAAGTCTCCAAGGTCGCCGATTCCAATGTCTTGAGACATCGCGTCTCCTCCTTCGATATTGTCACGCTGGGCTTCATTTTGGCCAGTTCTTCGTCAGTCAGATCAAACGCCTCTGCATACAGTTTCACGGCTTCTTTTTTACCTGTTTTGAACTTTAGCTTGCCAAGACCAGTTTTCACGATAACCAGTTCCTGTTTTTTCACTTCAATTTCATGCGTCGCCATCTAACGAGTCTCCCAACTGATAAACCACAGGGTAACCCCTGCGTGATATTCTCCGACCTGAAACCAGTCCTGATCGACGACGGCTCCCGGTGCCACAAAGCTGTTTACAATGGAATCCACACCCGTCAAACGTGGAGTGCGGAACTTTTTAACTATCGTTTCGTACCATGTCAGGTACTTGTTTCTGTTGATCGTTTGATTCTGGTTGTCGTTATCCACGATATAGACACCCACGGAATACTCGATCTGGTCTCGCAGATTCGTACCTGCTTGAGCGTTTAGTTTTGGTGTACCTGGTGCGATCAATATCGCGGGAAAATCATCTGTTTGAAAATCTCTTGTCGTTGCCAGCTTTTGAATGTGTATGTGATTATCAGCAATATCGGTCAGACTGAGCCCTTGAATCTCGGTTTGAACCGTTGTCAGAATGTCTTCAAGAATGGCTGTCATTTCTCTCTCCGACAAATACAACGCCAGTGAGTTCGCAATCGCACCCTTGAAACAGACATCACAGTCCAGACCACACTGCTCGAGTCGATGATTGTGTCTCCTGTTTCAATCTCATTTCCCAGCCAGTAATATATTAGGGATATTCCAGACGATGCCTTCCGATGCTGAAACCACAAGCCCACGCGCCACATCGTCCCGAGTGATATCCCGCATCCAGGCATGAGAGACCGATTGCGTTTCTGTTGTATCGTTATTCACCCCTCGCCGAGTGGTCAGGGTTACTGCCTCCGTTCCAGGCATTTCAAGATAGAGTTCGTTCAGTTCGGCAGTTGTCACCATCAGATTACGATCCTCTTGTAACGAGCCAAAGAACTTTTGACAGAATCCAACATGCCTGCTTCGTCTTCTGCTCCAGCAAGCGTATAGGAATAATCCTCGATTGATTTAGACTCAACTCTTCCAGCCATTTTGCGAGACTGCATCATGGATACGACGACTTTATTCGCAGCAAATTGAATGTCTGCCGGCACCGTAGCCCATCCTGCAACATAAACGACTTTGATGTTTCCCATTCCTGAACCGGGATAACTGGTTAATTGACCCTGACGGCGCGAGAAAGGACGGGGCCATCCCTTTCCTGTGTGATAGAGTATTCCGCTTTTGCTGACTTCGGTGGCTGTCGCATCATCCTTCCGGAGAACAAAATCAGTTCCCTCAACCAACGCAGAAGAGGCGGGGAAGGCATCCGTGCCGTCCCCATAATAACCGTCAGAATCCAGATGGACTGAAGTAATTGATTGCACCGGGGTTTGGTTCAGTAACAGAACTTTATCACCAGAGCCATCGTAATACTCGGTGTATGTCGCCTGTTCGATTTCGCGGTGCAAATAACCTTTGATGATGGCATCAGCCTGCGGAATCAATAAATCGATCAAAGCATCGAGTGACGTATCACTGATGCCTATCAAAGATTTGATGTTTGCCCTGGTAGTCAATGCCATTTTGAATCATTCTCTCCGTAAGCGTTCTCAACATTCTTGTTTAACTGAGTGAATCAGATAGCCGGTATACGGGGTTCTGATCTAATTTCATTTTTTATCAGCAGTTATTTCTTCGGCACCTGGTGATACATTGACTTTACCAATATTTTGATAGAAGACTTCTGCAAGTTCGCAGGCTCTTCTTACATAGTGTGTTGCATCAAAACCACGATGCGGTGTAGTACACATGCGAAGAAATATTTGTTCTGCTAAAGCATTGATTTGAGCTGTCTTTTCTGATTGTTTTAGCCTCTGTTTCATCCATTTCACCTCCTGACAATGGATATTTGATTAGACAGGATGTGGCACAGTACTATGCCAAGGCAGATTGTTTGATTTCATTGACGTAACCTGCACCCTGCAAAATGTAAAAACCCACACCAAGTTGTGAATTTAAACCAACATCAGCTACATTGAATGAAACAAATGTGTAACCGTTTTCCGAATCCAAGTCTTCTGCTCTCACTTCAATGGCGATCAATGCTTCATTTTCTGCACCATCAATGATCGCAGTGTCGTGACTGTCCGCTTCCGATTGTTCAACAAGAGTAAATTGTCCAATCGCATTGATGTCTGTAGCGCCGACTTTATGTCGAATTCGTTTAAAGTTTAAAGACTTTGAGTTACCAGATAATGCAGCATCGTGTTGCTGTGCAGAGATCACCGGATCATCACCTGCCGTTCCAATAGAAGCCAACAGAACAAAGATACAACGATCGTAATTCTGTAGATTAACTCGATCCCCTGTATTGGTAGCAGTTGACAGATCGACTGGCATAAAAGCCGGAATGATATCGTGACTCTCTAGAAATTCTTTATTGAACATAGAATGAGCTCCTTCTCGATTTTGATTAAGGATACAGAACGTAATGACGAAGAAAGCGCAACTGCCCTCTTCTACTGGTCACTAAGCGCGGGTTGCTAGAGTTACAAAGCTGGACTGGGTAGCCGTGCCTTTGTAAGGAGTTAGCGGTTGAGTTTCCCAGGGTTTACCATCGATACGCATAATGAACCGCAAAGCTAACTGATCTGTCAGAAATTCCACGTGCATTGATTCAGCCTGCTCGATTCCACCTTTACTAATCGTGATATAATCATCCAGGCTGGCTAACAGGATATCTCCTTCCGTTCCCAGTGTTTCATTAAATTCTGTCGGTATTACCGGACGCCCCATCAAAGTTGCATAGGGAGCACCCGATAAACCAGAGGGTGGCATATAAACCAACTGTCCGCCAGCCGTTGAGACACCCAAACTCATTTGATGGAGTTGTGGTTCCGTATCCTGATTAATGAACCAGGCAGCGTTCATTCTCGAAGAAGCTTTCATTCGGCTCCACATATTCAGAATGTTTTCAGCGACAATCGTATTTGCTGCTTGCCCTGCTTCCTTTGGAACAGAAACCCGTGCCGTCGACTGCATGACCCCTAAAGGCTTACCAATTCCGTTTCCGTTGAAAATGGACTCGCCTAACACAAACTCCATTTCTTCAGTCACTTTTTTGTTGACATAAGATTCGAGGGCCATGCCGTTGTCATTGATTAATTCCTCAGTCAGATAAACCAGTACTGCCAATTTATGAAGTTTGAGTGTTGCTTCACCTAGCTTAGGCGAGTTTCCAGTCAGTGGGTCCCCTTCACCCACCCAGTAAGCACGTAGCCCACCAGCTCGTGACCCATTGGCCCGACTGGTCTCTGAATCAGTCGGAAAAGTCATATTGTTCCCGGCCACTTGATAATGGTCCGTCCGGCTAAAAATATCATTTTGATAAATACGAGTCAGGATCTCTTGATGAAATTCAGGTAAAACAGAGATTCCACCATCGGCGCCTACGATTTCCGACATACCTTGAATCGCCTTGCACATGCCCCAGGATTTTTTTGTCCTGGTAATCACTTCACTTCGGTCTTTAAATCCGCAGCGAATAAAATCTCCAAACGAACTGAATTCAGAATATGGTTTATATCCAGCCGGAAGGGTTTGGAGATTTTTAACATATGATTTATTCAATGCGACATTAAATTTATCTGATTCATCTGTCTCCCAATAACTGGTACGTCTGCCCTGATCATCATGATGGATACCGCTCATGTCAGGACTATTTAACTGGTCAACACTCTTCGTCAGATTTTCAATATTTGATGATAACGATTTTACTTTTTCTTCGAGTGATTCAGACATAAATCATGTTCTTTCTTAAAATCAGATTTTTAAACGTTCGTAATACAAAATGTTTTTACCAGAGGATCCAATATTTTGGCCAAGCGTGATTGATTTTTAAGTGCGGCGACTCTGATCAAGCTGGTAATACATCACATAATTTTTTCTGCAGTTCCCCAATAGCTTGCGAAAGTTCCTCAACATTTCGTTCAAGAACGTTCTCATCACGATAATTTTTCGTTTGAGGATCTGGACTGAAGAGCTTCAAAAATTCAATTAAGAGTTGATGCTGATGGTGCGTCAGATTCCCAGCTTGAGCTAGTTTTGTTAAATGCCTGTAATAATCAGAATACTGCCTTTGATGCTTAGTATCTTGCTGAAGCCAGACATTTGAAGACGGAGGTGACACTTGATTCGCAGACTCCAGGCCTTGATTTCGCTCTTCACTTTCAACAGATGTTTTTAAATAGGAATAATTCTCAGAATACGATTTTTTCAAGTTAATTCGCTCTTTTTCGAGAAAAGACAAGAACGAATTCAAACCTGTTTTCACACATTCATTTTCCAGGGGAACGCAGGCAGCACTTACATTTGTGCTTAACTCCAGAATCGTTCTATGTATTGATTTCAAGATCTGTGCGCCCAGTGGAATCGATCCATATTGCTTGTGAGCGGAGCCAAAATACTGCTTACTTTTTTTTTCTTCTGCCTTGACTTTATTCTTATCATCGTTTGAATGAGCAATTTGATTTTTATTAGAATTATTTTTTTTCTGGGAACTATGTTCCGTTCTTAATTTATCTTTCGATTGCCCATTTTCCAGCTCAGCTGTATCAGCTGTGTTGAATGGTTCTGTCTGACTGATCTCTACTGACAGATTTTTTGAGGAATGATTCCAGCCTGGTATCGACAGAGAAGCTGGAGACAGAATTGACTTGAGTGACTTTAAAAGCGGTTCTGAAATTTTGTGACCTTCAATAGTTCCTCGATCAATGGTTCGTGCAACCGCGTCAGGGTTAACCCCCAGCGCCCCCCAGGACCACTCAATCAACTCCCATTCCTCAAGCACGATTCCAATTCCATCATTCGATGTTCTTCTGGTCGATGATTTAATGGGAACTGCTCTCACTGATGTTGCTCTTACAAGTCCTTCTGAAATGAGATGGAAAATCTGTAAAGATTCCAAGACTTTATCCGTAAAGTAAGAAGTTGCTGTAATTTGATCCTGTTCCACTTCCAAAGCCAGGTTTCCGTCAGGGTGCTGGCACTTGGCAATCGGACGAGTGATTTCTCCTAAGCCGTGCTCCCAAAGAACAACAGGGTTTTTGCGGAAGTTTTCAAGATGCACTCCATTTGGAACAATGATATCACCTTCACGATCTTCGCGGGGGGTATTGATAATTGCCCGTGCGGCCATTAAACGCTCATCGATCATCGGCTGTGTTTCACAGGTCAAAGAGAGATCAGAAGACTTCTCAGCAATTCTGCAGAATGTGCGGAATTTTTTCTGCTGATGTTTCCGAATTTCCTGCGAATGTCTGGCTGTTGTTTTAGTTTTCACTTTTTGCCCCTGAAAGAAACAATTGATGTTCGTGACAGGGCAGTGTTTTAAGATTCGGCACTTGCAGGTCAAGGTGATTGAAAAACAATTTTTATGTTTTTACAAACTATGTACTTCTGAATTTTCACCATGACTATTGATTTCAAAGTAAGAAAATGGAAATCAATTCGACTAAAACGAGTCCGAAGGACTCAGTGAGATTGTACTTGAAATAATGGAAATTCCCCATCAGCGAAATAAAAGGCTCACCATAATGGAATGGGAGCAACTTTTGAAATCACAACATCAAGGACACTATGACTCTTCCCTAAATAAGAGAAGCAGTACGGATCTAACCCGCCTTGCGTTGAGGCTCAGAGTTTTGAGCAGAATGTGAAAATTCGACTGTATCTTCAGACGAATTTGAATTTTGGGGATTTGTCGTTTTCGACGAGATTCGATTTGAATAAATCAAGTCAATGAATTCCGGAAATTTACTCCATTCCCCTGGAGATTGATTCCAGATGGTTGCGATTTTCTGGAAAAATGTCATTTCATATTGCGCAATTACTAAGCTCTGAATTGTATCATTTGGTTCCAGGTCAGACGCTTTCCACTGACGAGGGCATAAGTCGTAAGCTGCTTCACCATCTCTGCCATTACTGGGAATATCATATAGAATTGCCAGCTCATTTGAATCATTGAGTTTTGCAGGAAAGCTGCGACAGGTATGCGGACGACTTCCGTATATACTACAACGACCTAATCCTTTGGGATGTTCCTCATCTGGCAAACATTCCATCAGAAATCGGCACTTTGTAGTGCCTGGGAATGAAAGACTGGGGACATGTTTTAAGCAAATCACAAACGGAACAGTCGGGTCATCTTCAAAAAAGAAGTGGGGTGCAAGATTACGCGAAATCAAGCCCTCGGCATCTTCCCATCGACAAGCAAAATCCCAAAAAGGTTTTTGTTGATGATTGGTAAAACGGTGGATGTCTGCACCAGAGATGGGAACTGCGAATGATCGACAACACCCAGAATGGCAGGAATCACAAATACCCATTACTCTTCTTGCTTTTAAAGGGAACCTGACAGGTTTAGTTTATTAACTCGAAAAAAATTCTCGTGTTTGATTTATCAAATCTTAGACCCTGACTATTTTATCGCCATAATCGTTAAACTCCCTTTAATCGTTTCCACAATAATGATTCCGGATATACCTCCTGCCTTTAATACGGAAAAGTAACTTATTTCAAACAAAGGATTTAACAGCATTTGCCAATCTCTTCATACCCTCCTGAATTCCTTCGAGATTTTGAACTCCAAAAGTAAGCCTCATATGGTTTTTTTGGACGGGAGGCTGGTCGTCCGGCCCCCGCCCTTGATCAATTGCATAACACAATTCTCCCGGAACATACATTACTTTATCTTCACGAATTGCTTTTTGAAATAATGGACTCGCAAAACCAGTTTGAGCCGTCTCCGGTAATGTCATCCAGACATATAATCCTCCATTTGGATGCACCCAATGCACGCCTGGAATCGTTGAAAAATGAACATCAGCAGCATGTAACATACAATCCCGCTTTTCGCGATAAACGTTTTTTAACTGTTCGACGTGTTCATAATACATGTTTTCGCGAAAGACCGTTGCCAGAATGTGTTGGCTTAGATTCGTTGAACCAAAATCATCATTTCCTTTTTTCTCACGAATTGCTGCGCAAACCTCTTCCGGGGCGACTCCAAAACCGACTCTCAGCCCAGGCGAGAAACTTTTAGAAAATGTTTGAGTGAGAATCACAGTCTCACCGGTTGGATCAAAACTTCTTATACTAGGAACAACAGGTCCATCGTAACAAAGTTCTCGATATGCCAAGTCTTCTAAAACAAAGATACGGTGTTGTTTGGACCAGACTCGCGCGATTTCGACAACCTGCCTGCGACGATCTTGAGAAAGAGAGATGCCAGATGGGTTTTCGTAATCACTCACAAGATAAATCATTTTAACTCGATCCAATTCACCCTGAGATTCCAATACCCCGAGAGTGGATTCGAGCGAGTCCATTCGCATCCCAAATTCATCCGTTTCGATTGAAACTATTCTAGCGCCTAAACCTTGTAAAACTCCCAGAAATACAAAATAGGTAGGCGCTGCTACCAGACAGATATCCCCTGGATCGAGTAACACTTCACCTAACAAAGACAGATACTGTTGAGAGCCCGTAGTAACAATTATGTTCTCTACTGAGATTCCTAAATCTTCAGCCGACTTCTGTTCCAGGTTTACCAAATGCGAAAGTAAGAGTGATCTTAATGATAGTGATCCATCGGTAGTTCCATACTGTAATGCTTCTCTTGCCGTACTTGCTTGAGCGAAAAGACCATCGAACGCTTTCTTTGCAGCTTCAACCGGTAGACTGTTCTGATCGACGAGTCCAGCAGCCAAAGAAATGACTTCGGGGTTTTCCACGCCCTGTTGCATCAGAAAACTGATTGGCAAATCATGACTCCATTCTCTTTTTTTACTAAACAATATTTGATTATTATTTGCCATGGCGTATCGCATCTCTCAATTCATGAATCGGTGAAATCTTGAATATTTTAATCTAATCATATGTTCGGCATTGAATTATACATAGCAAAACCACCTTATATTTACTATGTAATTAGAAGCAATGGAATTGAATTCACGATCTGGAGTAAGCATACTGGTGATGACATCCATTCGCATATGCAAGAAAGAAGACTGATTCACTCATCTTCGGCACAGGTTCAGCAGGAAACGGTCATTTGAAATCGATACCATATTTTTTGATACTGTCGATCTTTCTCATCATACTCAATCCACTTTCCGCAGCGGATCCGCCGTCGTCCCTACAGCCAGAACCTCTCGCGTTGAATGAAGGTTTACACTTTATAGATTGGATTATCATTGCCTTCTATGCAGTTTCAACAATCTTTTTGGGCTGGTATTTCAGCCGAGGACAAAAGGACACTTCAGAATATTTTGTAGGAAGCGGGCAGATGAACCCGTTTTTGATCGGGGTCTCATTATTTGCAACACTGCTCAGTACGATTACATATCTATCGACTCCCGGTGAAATCCTTGGTAAGGGACCGGTACAATTGGTTAATCAGCTGGCTATTCCTTTTATCTTTCTCATCGTCGGGTTTGTTTTTTTACCCGTTTATATGCGACAGCGCGTGACAAGTGCTTATGAGCTGCTGGAAGATAAATTAGGGTTAGGCATTCGATTGCTGGGAGCGACGATGTTTATCTGCCTGCGCCTGGTTTGGATGTCATTATTGGTTTATTTAACAGCCAGCGCCATTACAACCATGCTCAACGTTGGCGATGAATGGATTCCTTACATCGTATTAGGAACCGGTTCAATCGCCATTATTTATACATCTTTAGGTGGATTACGGGCTGTTGTCATTACTGATTTAATCCAGACAATTCTGTTGTTTGGAGGTGCTTTACTGGTGCTTGCAACCATTACTTATCACTTAGGTGGTATCAGCTGGTTTCCTACCGAATGGGATGCGAACTGGGATACTCAGCCATTTTTTAGTTTCGACCCTTCAACCCGTGTTACTTACGTAGGTACTTTTTTATCAGTTTTAATCTGGTACGTAGCCACATCATGCGGTGACCAGGTTTCAGTTCAACGATTTATGTCAACCAAAGATGCTAAAGCAGCGCGAAAATCACTGGCAATCCAATTGACTGTTTCTTTCGTTGTTTCGATCACTCTCGCTTTAGTGGGCCTCGCTTTATTAGGTTATTTCAAAGAATTTCCGAATGAAATTCCTGCAGGTTTCAATCTCAAGAAAGACGCAGATAAATTTTTCCCGCATTATATTGCCTATCATCTTCCTGTTGGAATTTCAGGTTGTGTTGTGTCTGCCATGTTTGCAGCCGCGATGTCAAGTATTGACTCGGGAGTTAACTCGATAACGGCGGTTGTCATGAGTGATTTTCTCGATCGATTTGGGCGGACACCCAAAACGGAAAAAGGTCATGTTCTTGCCGCCCGCTTACTAGCATTGGGAATCGGAGCGTTCGTCGTTCTGGCCAGTTCTGTGATGGGAGAAATACCCGGAAATCTAACCGCGGTCACCAATAAAACAGCCAACTTGCTGACAACCCCGATCTTTTGTTTGTTCTTTTTCGCACTATTTGTCCCTTTTGCCAGACCAGCTGGTGTCCTGGTCGGTGCGATTCTTGGAACAACAACTGCCATCTTAATCGCATTTTCAGGCCCCATCTTTGTCCCCAACTTCAACAAGGATGACTTAGACCCTATTAGTTTTCAGTGGATTCCAACGGTAGCAGTTACTGTGAATATCGCCAGCGGTTGTCTGGTAAGTTATCTGATTACTAAGTTTGAAAAAAAATCTTAAATTGATTCTTTATTGATCTGAATGTTTTGTCTAACGATTCAGCGATTGTAGCTTTGATGTATTTTGAATCGCCTTCCCGGCGAGTAAGTCAGGAGGACTGTAATCATCGCACTCCTGTCCCGTGGATGCAGACCGTTTCTGCATTTCCTGATTCACGAGCTGATTCCCTCCCTGCAGTGGACCTAATGGCGGCAATCCTCTGACAGCTCGCAACTCATCTACCCTGATAATCTGTGCTCGGATATCTGTCGCTAAACGTTTTTCAAGTATATCCGGATCATCAATATGGCTGGCCTCGATTTCGATTGTTAAATTTTTTCCAAATTGAGGAGCTAAATGCTCCGTATCATCTTCTGCTAATAAATCCAGTATTGGTTGCACGGTCAGAGAAATAAATTGCTTTAAGCTGGCATAAAAGGCAGCGTAACTTCCACCATCTGAAATTCCAGCGGCAATACCCGGAACACCATGCAATGCAAGGATTGCATCCCTTAGTTGAATAAAGGATTCGTTATAATCCATGTCTCTGGGAGTTGCAGTCAATGAGACAACCTGCTCGCCTGTTGTAAATATGGCCTTACCAGTATTTTCAGTTCCGCCATATTTTTGTTCAAACATGGTGGCGGCGGCTTCGAGCTCTTCGCGAGTAGGGTTCATCTCTTTTCCACATGTTACAACAATTGAAGGGTCGGCGCCATTATTCATTTGAGCCCAACGAGCGGTATCAATCTGATTTGCGGAATCGATCCATTTTGCACCTGCACTCACAGGTGATTGTCCGTCATCCTTGTAAAGAGGATGAGGCCAGCGTGTGATCTGCAATTGTGTAAGAGGTATCACCTTTCCGGCTACTTGATGCAAGGTTCCCGATTCTGTAAACGTGTCTCCATGGGTTTTTTCGTAATAACGTAGTGAATCTGGTTGGATTTTATACCCTCCTTCCGGCAAATCACCGGTTGGAGAAACCGGTGTTGCTATTGCCGTGGGAATGACATATCTCTGAACAGTTTTGCCAAATTTATTCGGCACATTCCAGACAATATTTGTTCCTGTCAGTTGTAATTGCAAAACACGCTCATAACGGAAAGAAGCCCCCGACTGGGTCGGATTCGGACGTTTTAAGATTTTGCATAAACTATGGCTGTTTGGAAGTGGTATTGAATCACCAGACTCTCCAGCATATAAACTTTTTACTCGAACGTAGCCGGACTTCTCCTGGTTTTTTTGATTCATTCTTTTTTGCGCTGCCCCCTGCGCTGAATCATCATAAACAGAGATGGATGCCTGCATTGACTGTAAACAAATTGCTTTAACAGCGACGAAAGTCCAACCTGAAAACTGGGCTGATTCCTGGCGGTGATCGCTGTTCCATGCCCCCGGTTGCCCGGACCCGAGAGCCGCTCGTAGCGCAACAGCAAATCGATTGGTTTTAAAGTGAGAAACAAGTTGTTTTAAGGGATTCCACATAATCGATTATTCCTCTATCGATAAACTGTATTGATTGTATTTCAATTTCATCATTTCCTAGACGACAATCAGTCGATGACGTCTTTGATTCCTAAGCGCGCACAAACAATAGACAACCGCATCAGACCGATCAGGTGAGCGTCCTAATATTTCCCGTAATGTTTTACCAAGATATTTTTCATCTGTTCCGCGACGATCTTTGGGTGTAATGTAGAACTTTTCTCCATCGTGTCCTGAAAATATTTTTGTGGGAGCAATTAATTCTGCCCGTAATCTTTGGTTATCGGGTAAACTGAAAGGAATCATGCTGAAGTCCCCCACAGGGTCAAGACGTCTTCCGAGTTCTCCATATAGTTCTGCTCGTTTGTTTGCATATTTTTGTGGATCGAGATCACTGGCAGCATTACTATGTACTTCGATGACGTGAACATTGAGCCGTTTTAAAGGATCTCCTATAGCATTGCCATATCCACCTCCCCAGTCGATGGCAATCGGAACTACTCCCTGTTTCAAGTCAATTCCATATGAAAGTGCTTTCTCCAGAACCCACCACATCGTTTGCTGTGTATCAGAAAACTGACATTCATGAATTGCGAGAATTCCGTTACGACCTCCAACAGCCAAAACCGATGTGTCTCCATATCTGGATGCTGCGACATCGAGTCCAAATCCTTCAACTGGTAAAATTCGCTCTAGTAATTTCAAAGCAATCTTGTGATTATGCTGGCTTGCACGTTCCCATAATAGACTCCATCGATTCCAAAATCGGGTTGGCTCAACGAGCCAATCCGGCAATATTATTTGTTTCGTCGGATCCTGATCAGGAAACTTTCCAAGCGCGTATACGTTTCTAATCAAAGGATCAGAATCGTTCAGCAATGCCATAAATTCATCATAGCAAGTTTGCCCTGGTATGATTGGCTGGCATTGATTGAAATGTGCTTTGCTAATCGAATCTCCATGTGAATAAAATGTACCAGAGATTTCAATTCCGCCAATTGGCGCAACCGGATGCTCAAGACGCTTTTCTTTCACGTTAGTGCATTCCCAACCACTGACAGTAATGCAACGTGTTTTGCCATATTGGTCAATAATTGTTTGCGTTTTGTCTGGATTCTCCAGCGGAAATGAATCTCGAAATGTTCCGGCGAGTGTGGAAGGGTTCGATAGCGCTAGAAATTTTTTAGCCTGTGTATTTGCCAGCTTATATTTGTCTTCAAGATTTGGTGCTGTAGCCTCATCAAACCAAAAAAGAACATGTGGTGAATGGGCTCCACGAAACCCTTCAATGTGCTGTGGATTCGCGAGTGAGATTGAGTGTTGCTTGTTATCATAAACACCGGAAAGAAGAAGATTTCCCGGAGGCGTAACTGACATTTGACGCCACCATTTATCGACTTCTCCAAAGGCGATTTTCTGTGTCATTTTCATAGAATCGCGGGTAATGATAATTTTGGCATCATCCCAGATATGATAATAAATACAGCATGCAATACCAGCGGCAGCCCCCTTTCCACAGCCTGTATTTCCTTTTACAAATACACGGCGAATTGTTGGATCAAAGAGGGATTCTAAAATATCCCACTGCCAATCATCTAATTGAATTGTCGGCCATTGAATCCTCATATAGGGACGAATATTTCCAATACGCGCCTGTTCAATTGCTGATTTTAATACAACAGCAGTTTTTTGCTGAACTCGCAATCTTGATTCCCGTACTACTTTGATATGCCTGACCAATGCAGAGGGGTTCATATTCGTCATATTTATCTTTGATTTCATGTATTATTCCAGGAGTATCCTATAAAGTCATTTTCCCGGCATAATAGACAAAGATCCGTCGCTGATACTCTACAGATTTTGATTTCTGAAATTAACTTCAGTCACCAAACCGATATGGTCACGATTGGCATCTGTCAGTCAATATGTAATCAATTTCGTCTTTCATTAATTAAGCAAGAGACAGATTTTCATCAGTGACTCGCTAATGACATCGTATATCAATGAATATCAGGCGCTATCTGGTAACAACTCCTATAGAACCACGTTGCAGAAATCACTCACTCATGGTTGCTTTTTCTAAGTACAAACTGGCAAAATAACCAATGTGTTTAATGTGAACTGCGCTGTCCAACTCTTACGGAGTTTTTATCATGAAATTGATTTTTACAATAATTTTATTTACGACAATATTAGGACAAACATGCTCATCCTGGGCTGATGAAAATGTGAAAATCACTCCCGATGTGGTCTATGGTCATAAATTTGGGATGGCCCTCACTTTCGATGTGTATCAACCGCTTAAAAAAACTAATGGTGCTGGTGTTCTCTACATCGTCAGCGGTGGCTGGTATTCACGCTGGACTGATCCCAAAAATATGCAGAACAGGTTTCAGCCATTACTCGATGAAGGTTTTACTGTTTTTTCTGTAAGACATGGAAGCAGCCCGAAGTTTTTGATTCCAGAAGTAGTAAAAGATGTCCGTCGCAGCGTGCGATTTATACGACTTCACTCAAAAGAATATGGAATTAGTCCATCGCGACTGGGAGTCTGGGGAGGAAGTGCTGGTGGCCACTTATCTTTAGTTTTGGGGACAACAGCTGATGAAGGAAATCGGAAAGCAAAGGATCTCGTTTTACAAAACAGCGATCGTGTGGCTGCGGTCGTTGCCTATTATCCACCAACTGACTTGAGAGAGTTTGTAAAAAAAGAGTCGCCTTATTATCAGCGTTTTCCCGCCCTGCAATTTGACGCTGACCTCGCAGACAATTTTTCCCCTGTATTACACGTAACACAAGATGATCCACCAACGCTATTAATTCATGGAGATCAGGATAAACTTGTTCCCATTATTCACAGCGAAAATATCATGAAACAGTTCCAAAAACAAAAAGTGCCCGCAGAGCTACTTGTGATTAAAGGTGCCGCGCATGGTTTTCGGGGAAAAGATCAGGTCCGTGCCAGCCAGGCTGTTGTGAAATGGTTTCAACAGCATTTAGTGAAATAAAAGATGAATTTTTGTCTTGCGAGTTTATTAAAACTCTGCATTTTTTGGAGTTCTCGGAAAGGGAATGCAGTCGCGAATATTAGTCATCGATGTAATTAACTGGATCAGTCGTTCAAACCCTAATCCGAATCCTGAATGAGGAACTGTTCCGTATTTCCGTAAGTCCGTGTACCACCAGTATTCTTCCGGATTTAAACCCCCTTCTCGCATCCGATCAACCAGTACATCGTATCGCTCTTCACGCTGACTTCCGCCAATAATTTCTCCCACACCTGGAACAAGTACGTCCATAGCACAAACTGTCCTGCCATCGTCATTGCACCGCATATAAAAAGGTTTAATTGTTTTAGGATAGTTATAAACAATGACCGGTTGTTTGAAATGTTCTTCGGTTAAAAAACGTTCGTGTTCGGATTGCATATCACTTCCCCACTCAATGGGAAAATCGAATTTCTTTCCACTAGACTGAACTATTTCAATGGCGTCAGTATAAGGCACACGGATAAATTCGTTTTCCGTGATATTCCTGAGTGTTTCAAGGGTCGTTTTGTCTATCCGTTGATTGAAGAAATCCATGTCTTCGGAACAATTTTGCAGAACATCCCCAACAACAGTCCTGACAAAACTTTCTGCGAGCCGCCATATTATCATTGAGATCATAAAATGGCATTTCAGGCTCAATCATCCAAAATTCTGCCAAATGTCGAGATGTATTTGAATTCTCAGCGCGAAACGTAGGGCCAAATGTATAACAATCTCCAAGTGAGGTGGCAAAGATTTCAGCTTCTAACTGACCACTCACTGTGAGAGCTGCCTGTTTTCCAAAAAAATCCTGTGAAAAATCGATCTCTGTTTTGACCTGCGCCAATCGTTCCAGATTGAGTGTAGTAACCTGAAACATCTCTCCTGCCCCTTCACAATCACTGGTAGTAATAATGGGGGTCTGGATGTAAAGAAATTCACGAGACTGAAAAAAACGATGAATCGCCGCGGCTGCTTCATTACGAACACGTGTTATGGCTCCAAAGGTATTAGTCCGAGGACGTAAATGTGCGATGTCTCTCAGGAATTCAAAACTATGCCGCTTTTTCTGAAGCGGATAAGTTTCGGAATCTGCGGTTCCAAACAACTGGAAATTTTGAGCATGTAACTCAATCCGTTGTTTTTGCCCAGGAGATTCATTTACTTTCCCGACCACAGAAATACTGGAGCCTGTTGTGACATCCTTGATTGTAGACTCATATTCTGGAACATTTTGATCAATGACGATCTGCAAATTAGCCATGCAACTGCCGTCGTTTAACTCAACAAAGGAAAAACCACTCTTGGAATCACGTCGCGTACGCACCCAACCACATACCTTAATTGTTTCGCCTGGTTGAGATGCACTTAATGCTGATTTTATTTTTGTACGAACCATACAAGAGTCGCTTTCCTGAATTGAATTCCATGATGATAAGGGACTTGATTTCGACACAAAGCAGAAAACCGATCTCTATCGACGAGGCGATAGTTTAATATGAGATATCGATAATCCTGTATTCGCGGATTTCTTTTTAATCTGCAAAATTGAATCTGTAAACTGCAAACATGCTACATACAGAATTGAAACGGGTGATCGTACCTTTTAGTGAGAATGTAATTACAAACTGAGATATAGAAAAAGTTGTTCTTTTTAAAACTTTTAAACAAAACCTGCCATGATAAGTAGTCTAATTTGAGCCGACAGGGTAGAAAATATCAGGGTCTCGCGCATTCTTTCCTGATTTTTGGCATTCGAATGACTAAAACTCGAAAAGGTAGCGATTTCAGAATTAAAGTTGTCCATTTCGGCAACAGAATAAACGTGCGAACACTTCTAAGCTAGTCAACCAGCGGGGCATAAGTATCTATGACTAAAGCAGATCGGACCTCAGTTCAGAAAATGTCAACAGAGAGTCTGGCCGACCTGAATGATGAGCTTGCAGCTATGATTCGTGCAGGAATCCCCATAGATGAAGGTCTCAAAAATGCTGCCAGGCATTTGAGAAAAGATTCACGCGATTTTGTTGAGCGCCTTGTTTTAAGAATTGAACAAGGAACGACTCTGGAAGAAGCAATTGACCTGGAATCGAAAAATCTACCAGTTGCTTATACATCACTGATCAAATCAGGAGTTCGTACAGGACGTCTTCCGGATGCGTTATATGCTTATACTTCCTTCTCAAGATCTCGGACCGAGTTACGTCAGGAATTAGGGAATGCCCTGCTCTATCCTGTTATCGTATTGTTTATGGCATTTTTACTTTCCCTTTTTGTCTGCTTCATAATCTTTCCAAGGCTCGTTTACCTGCATGGTACGTTTAACCTGGAAAGTACCTCCTTGATGCGTTCTGTTTACTCAATTTTTGAGTTCTATCAAATTTGGTACTGGATCATCCCTGTGGTCGCTATTTTCTTTTTCATTTGCTGGAAAGTAAGTCGTTCCTCTTTTCTAGTTGAGCAGGGGCAAAACAGATCATTGACTTCGCAATTTTTTTCTATCATCGCTTATGGCTGGATACCCGGGCATCGAAGCTTACTCAATGAAATGAATTATTCCACATTTGCTGAAATGGCAGGCATCCTCCTTTCTTATAATGTTCCACTAAACGAGTCACTCGTTCTTGCAGCCGAGTCAACGGGTAACAATAAAATCATTAGAGATTCCCAATCTCTTTCCTGCTTGTTGGATCAAGGAACCTCATTAGAAGAAGGAATTCCATTATGTAAGGAACTTCCAGCATTTATGAAATCGATGATGATCGAAAAAAATAACCATAATTATTTACCCAACATCATGTCTGAAATATCACGTGTTTATCGGACTCGTGCATTAAATAGAATTAACTGGATTAAAAAAATCATCCCCGTCATATTAGTGCTCGTCGTTGCTGGAGGAATCACCGCTTTTTACACAATCATTGTATTTCTACCATTCGTTGAAATCTTGAAAATGCTGGGGAGTCCCAATCTACAATGAATCAGTATTCCTACATTTGTATTGATTACGATGGACGAGAAGTAAAAGGCTTCCTGCAAGCAGCAGATGATGAATCTGCGCGAATTAAACTGATGGAGCAAGGTTTGAAGATTGTTCGTGTTGATCTTTCTTCATTAGAGGAACGTAGTACAAATGAAGAACATTCTGCGACTGAAGAACCACTGGAAATCACTGAATTCCAGAGCGACCATTTCGCTTCGTATGGTAAAAGTGACCATCTCACTTCATATGGTAAAGCCGTATGGAATTCTGAATCGGAATTCATCGACATTGTCGCAAAAGACTCCCCGTGTCAGATTCATGGAATACCACTTTCAGCAAGTTTGCGCACATTAGCTGAAGAGACATCGTCAAAGAAAATTTCACAAGAATTTCGAGCGATTGCCCGTGACCTGGAACAAGGCAAGCTGGCAGAAGATAGTTTTTCGCAACACTTAAAAAATGTTCCCCAAAACCTGGCCTCTCTAATCAGAGCTGGTGCACAAACAGGGAAACTGGAAAACATCGTTGAAGACTACATCGAGAGTCAAAGGTTTCTTGCCCAATCCCGGCATAAGATTATGACATCCCTTTTTTATTCTACTGTATTGATTTTGGGGACTTTTTTACTTTTTTACTTATTTATGGTCGTGGTAGTACAAAATTTCAAGCCGATCTTTGTTGATTTTGGAACAGAACTTCCCCGTATCACAATCTTGACGATTTATATCTCTGATTTTGTTTTTCATAACGGACTCAAAACCATCATGTTCCTGATATGTATCTCATTCGTATTTTGGTTTAGTTTTGATCTATTTAAAATACAGGCAGCACGCAGGCGGCTCGTTTGTTTAATACCAGTCTTTGGAGGCATCTTAAAGTATACCTCAATTGCACAGTTTTGCAGGATGCTGGCTACGATTATCGAAGCTCAAATTAAACTTCCTGAAGCAATCGAACTCGCTTCTGAATCAACAAATGACCCGAATTTAATTGCAGGTTGTCGCGTTTTAAAAAAACGACTTTTAGAAGGAAGCAGTTTAGCGGAAGCCTCAGCACAGGGCCCGCACTTCTCCAAAAGTTTTGTGCATCTTTTTCGTTGGCAGGATCGACCAGAAATATTTATTGACTCGCTGCGTGCCAGTAGCAATATCTTTCAAGCGAAAGCAAATATGAGAACAGCATCGCTCGTATTCGCACTTCAACCGATTGGTTTAGCGGCAGTCTTGCTGATCATTCTATTTCCGATCGTCTCTCTATTTTCTCCTTTATTCAAAGTATTAAACGATCTCTCCTGAATTGATATTATTGTTGGAAAGTATTCAGTCTGTGGAAGTACCTGGAATTATTTTTGGATTGGCGTTCTTTGTATATTTTCCCGTTGCTGGGATTTCATCGATTCTACTTGCGCCCGAATTAACAAATTGGGTCACCAGGGTGTAAACCCTTTTGTCAGATCCTGTTGGATTTTCTTCACTGTTTTCATGATGATTTGCAGTGTCCTGTTACTTTTTGGATGCTGTATCTTCGTACTTACTCAACAGCAAACGATGATTGGGGTTTTGGCGCTTGCATTGCCTGTGATTCTCTTTCTTTTCGGTACAATTTATCTAGAGATATTATGTTACAAAGCAGCTTCCGCACTAAATCAGGGAGACGAATACGATCTTCCTGAATCACTACGTAATCAAACACTTCAACTACAATTTTCAGGCTGGATACTACTGGGACTGCCTCTTCTATTGCTGTTATTTGTTGTTATTATGCCTATCGGATTTGTCCTTGTATTACTAGCCTTTGTGACCATCGGTTCTATTTTAAATTTCATTTCCGTGAATAAACGTGCTGATGAATCTGAACTGCTCTGGCTACTTGCAGTCTGTGTGGAAAAAGACATCCCGATTCCTGCAGAGTTAGACACTTATTCCAAAACGTTATCCCGCAAGTATCGAAAAAAAGTCCAACACCTGAGCAGTCTTCTGCATTCAGGAGCGTCCCTTTCAGAGGCGCTTTCAGCCACGCCTCGAGTACTACCACAATCGGCAATCATAGCGACACGGATAGGTGAAGAGAGTAATAGTCTGGGTGTTGCGCTTCGTGATGCTGCGATCCAGAATACAAAATATCTCAAAAATGAAACTGACAAATCATCGTTACCAAACCTCTTGCTTTATTTAGCATTCGTCGTATCGATTCAGTTTCTGATTGTCAGCTTTATCATGTATTATATTATTCCCAAATTCAAAAAAATATTTCTCGATTTTGGAGTCGAGCTACCTCCCATGACTCTCGCCTTAACGAACACTAGTGACTATGTCATGAACCATTTTTATTTGTTCTCGCCCTTATTTTCTCTTCCATTTCTCGCAGTCGGTCTGATTTATTTTGGAAACTATTACGGGTGGTATAATCTTCGAATGTCTTTTATCACAGGTTGGTTTCCTCGATTAAATACTCCACAGTGTCTCAGGCAAATTGCGCAATCGATTTTAGTGGATAAGCCTCCCCAAATTGCGCTCAATTCGGTTTCGAATTTTCATCTCTGGACCGATGTGAGAGTACGTACTAAATCCATCAATAACAGAGTGAATCAAGGAGAAAATATCTGGGATTCTCTGCAAAAAGGTAAAGTTATTACCAGCGCAGAAGCATCACTATGCGCAGCTGCTGAACGAATGGGAAACCTTCCCTGCGTATTGAGAAATCTGGCAGACACAATCGAACAACGTAGAGCGAGAAGACTGAGATACTTTTCGGAAATCCTTAAACCAATATTGATTTGCTTATTAGGTATTTTAGTTGGATTTATCGTAATTGCATTATTTCTCCCTCTCATCAAGTTAATAAATGGTTTCAGTTGATTGCCAAATAATATGAAACGCGACCATCTTAAAAACTGCGGACAAGGCTCTTTTGTGAAGAATCGAAGCGCCTTTACTATTTTTGAAGCAATCATCTCCATGATTTTGATCAGTGCTATTCTCTCTATTACCATTCCCACATTGAGAGTTGTTCATATCCAACGAAAATCCATCGATGAACGATTCCGGGCAACACTGGCCCTGGCAAATCTGGGAGAACAGATCTCTGCGGAAAATAACTGGGACAGTCTGAACACCGACAATTTGTCTCGATATGAATTAAATCAGGCCAAACATTTGAATTTAAAAGACCCTCAATTGAAAGTGACGTTAATCGAGAATGAAACGGACCCCCTGACTCGCCAGATCCGAATCCAACTTTCGTGGAAAAACCATCACGGTGAAATGGTTGATCCCTTATTACTTTCTCTCTGGTTCTATCGTGGAGAAAGTCTCAATGAATAAGTTAAAAATTAAAAATAATGAGCGCCTCATTTTTGCCCATAAAATAGATATCTCACAACCAGGAGGTGTCTCCTTAATTGAAATGATGATGGTCATCTCTCTCATGTCCATTATATTTACGGTAGGTGCAACAACACTGGCATTTCTAATGCGTGTGGAAATGAAAGGCACTGCACGGATTGAAGAGACGCTGACTCTCCAGCAACTGTCTCATCAATTTCGAGAAGATGCTGGTGCAGCGAAAAACGTAGAGCTTATTTCGCAAAACGATAATAATAGCAGCGCACTCAATCTCGACATGGAACCGGGAATCTCCATCGTTTATTCCGCTGATCCACATGGAAACTACATTCTTCGGGTGAAAAAACGAGTAAACAATATTATTACTCGAAATGAATATCGCATTCCTGAAAATATGCTTCGCTTCGAGATTCATAAGAAAAATCAACGACAAACAGTCTCTATGAAATTCAAAATTCTTTCTGAAGAAATGCATGAAAATCAGACTATCATAAAGCCGGAAAGGTTCATCAATATAGTGTCTCTCGTAAATCGGAAATTCTCGGTTCAAGACCGAATTCTGAACATCAATAAGAACTGAAATCAAATGACATTGAAATCGAGATCGAAAATCAATCGCGAATACCAGAAAACCCTGTGTCATCGGCACGGTACTGTTGTTCTGGTCCCAATGCTTTGTCTGGTACTGTCCCTGACAATCATTGGGGTATTACTTAAACAGACATCGATTGAACACAAACAATTAAAAAAAGAACAATACCGTTTACAATCTGTTTGGCTGACAGATGCAGCAGCACAGCGAGCAACAGTGAAACTGGATAGTCAACCAGATTATCATGGAGAAATTTGGAGGCTTTTGCCAGAAGAAATCGGCGGTAATTTTCCTGGAGAAGTAAGCATCGAAATTGACCGCAATGAGAAAAACAAAAAGCTCATCACCATTCGAACGATAGCCGATTATCCCATAAAAATGGCCGAACGAGTTCGAATCATAAGGGAGTGGCCGATTGAGCTTGCCAGCACAAAATCCAATAATTAATCATCCTTCTGAAAAGAATCAGATTACGTTGAAGGAATCACTATGTCACAACCAGAATTAAAATTGACCGAAATCAAACCAACTTCTCGCAAGGGGTTTACATTAATTGAGTTGCTTGTCGTGATTGCCATCATTGCGATTTTAATTGCCCTGCTTCTCCCTGCGGTTATGCAGGCACGGGAAGCAGCGCGACGCTCTTCCTGTAAGAATAATCTGATGCAAATCAGCATTGCACTCCAAAATTATGATATGGCACATAACGTTTTGCCTTCCGGCACAGTGAATCCAACAGGCCCGATTCTGAATCAAGCAAAAGGCTACCATGTCAGCTGGCTGGTACAGTTATTACCGTACTTAGATGAACGTATTGCTTTTAATAAATTTGACTTTAATAAAAGTGTGTATGCTCCTGAAAATAAAGAAGTCGCTCATTATCATATTTCCTCTTTGCACTGTCCATCAAATCCCAGATCCGGCCATAGTTACGCTGGGGTGCATCATGACTTCGAAGCACCCATCAATGTCAATAATAATGGCGTTTTGTTTTTGAACAGCAGTGTTCGTTATGATGATATTCCAGATGGAAGTTCGAAGACGATATTTTTTGGTGAAATCACAGAAGGAAATGAACTGGGCTGGGTTTCCGGAACCCGGTCTACACTGCGAAATGCAGGTTCGCCGATTAATTCAGGTGATCTTATCTTTTTTAGCGGGCAAACAGAATTTGAACAACGCACTAATTCCCTGGATGATCCGTCGACAGCGAATGAGTTAGCCAGGTCTTCCAACACTGTTGACGAAAAACTAAGTGTTGGTGGATTTTCCAGCCATCATGTTGGTGGTGCTCATTTTGGTATTGGTGATGGCGCAGTGCGGTTCATTAGTGAGAATATCGATTTCGTAACTTATCAAGCATTAGCGAATCGACACGACGGTCAACTCATCCCTGAATTTTAATCGAGACATTGTTGATAGACTGTCAGTAACCTGAAAAATGCATCTACAACATTCATGAGAAAAATCAGAACATGATAGTAAGACGAAAAAAAAGAGTGTTACGAACCGGATTTGTATTTATTGAGTTAATTGCAGTTATTGCCATTATTGCGGTTTTAATTGCACTTTTACTCCCTGCGATACAGCAGGCCCGAGAAGCCGCACGCGGTGCAACTTGTAAAAATAATTTGATGCAAATCGGCGTTGCGCTCCAGAATTACCAGATGGCGCATCTCGTTCTTCCTTCGGGATCAGTCAATCCAACTGGTCCAATCTTCAATGAACCAGATGGCTATCATGTAGGTTGGATCATCCAAATTCTCCCTTTTTTGGATGAACGAGCTGCTTTTCTCAATTATGATTTCAAGTTGGGAGTATATGATCTTGTCAATCGTAGAGTCGTGAATCACATCATCCCCTCTTTACAATGTCCATCCAGCTACGTTGGAGGATACAATTACGCAGGCTGTCATAATGATGCTGCAGCTCCGATTGATGTCAGTAACAACGGAGTTTTGTTTTTGAACAGTAGTATTCGAGAGAAAGATCTTAAAGACGGGCGATCTCATACCATTTTTGTCGGAGAAGCCGGTGATGGTGGGTTTATGAGCTGGACCTCCGGCACTTCATCTACACTTCGCAACATGGGGAATCAAATCAATTCCGTGATGTCAAATCGAACTGCTGTATCTCGATCAAATAAATATGGGAATGGTCGTCAGTTTACTTTCGAAGAATCCGAGTATGGAGATGAATATGGGCTTTATTCAGAAAGTTCGTCAGAAGAATTTGAATCCTCAGACACGATAGAAGAGGGAATTATGTCGAAAGCAGAAGAACGACAACTTTTGCTTCAGGTAGGTGGATTTTCAAGTTTTCATCCTGACGGTGCTCATTTTTGTCTGGGAGACGGATCTGTAAGATTTATCGGACAGAACATTAATTTTGATCTATTAAGAAACCTTGCGAACCGTGATGATGGTAACCTGATTGGAGAATACTAGAATTTTTCGCATGATGAAAAAGGCAGCATTTTGCAGATTGAATGGGATCCTCTGTTTTCTGGTGTTCACACTTCTCTACCCCCAGTCTGCGAAATCAATAGAAATTCACGAAATTCGCTGGGGATTCAGCGATGTTCCGGTAGCCAATAAAATCAATCCGGTAACGATATTAGTTGAAAATTCTAATCCAGTCCCATTTGAAGGTGAAATTAGATTTCAACAAGAAACGTTTCGCGGACAGCAAATTGATATCACTCTTTCAGCGACTACTTTTATAGCACCATTTGAAAAAAAATGGATTCAGTATTACCCCTATATCAGTGAGTCAGCTAACAATTGGAGAGCAAGCTGGACAAACCAAAGCGGCCCTCAGGCTCAATTATTTCTCGCACCCAGAACGACTAACAGGAATGTAACAATTCAATTGGTTCCCCCTAATGATATCAGCAGGGTTCTTCCCGGTATCAAACATTTTCCTGAAGAGCTGTTTCCTCCATTTTCAGGTGCCGTCGATTCATTAAACAGAGTCCTTTTGGATCATGTGCCCAGGTGGGAAAAATCGCGTAGAAAAACTTTTCTACAATGGATCTATTCGGGAGGAATCGTACATCTATTTGAAAATTCTAATGGAGAACTACCCGCTTTTTCAGAATCATATGCACCTTTGAATCAAACCACATCGCCCATTCAATATGGAGATGGCGTTATCTACCGTCATCAGAATCAACTGAAAGATATATCAACGCAGGAACTTAATAAGTTGATCAAAGCAAAACACCAGTTTGCAGGATCTCAACACGCCAAAAGCGCAGAAAGAAATATTTCTGAGCCATTGTCTGAATTCTCAAACAGGGAGCCACACACTAACGATGAGAGAGTTCTCGTAGCACTGACTGAAATCAGCAAACCAAAACTGATTTGGTATTTCATTTTTTTTCTTTCGTTCATCTACTTAATCGTTGCAGGACCGGGTTACTATTTTATCACGAAAATATCACAGCATCACTACATTTTTTATGCTGTCTATCTATCAGTCACTGTCTTGTTTTGCATTATTTTTTTAGTCATCGGCCGGTATAGCGCAAACCGTAATTCACAAATACATTCTCTGATGATCGCAAAATTTCTGCCAGAAAACGAAATTGACATCACAGAATGGTCATGTCTGGGAATTGCATCGGGGGGCGATTTCCAAATATCACATTCTGGTGATTCTCATATCTATTCTACCTGTCAACAATATTCAAAGGTAAACGGAGTCGTTACCTGCGGAACTGAGGGAATGATACAGGTTGACATCCCCACCAATTCATCTCGCACTTTTTTTCATCGAACCAAAACATCAAATACTTTGTTCGGTGTTAAACTTCATTCATTTCTGGCAAATGATATGGGACTGGAAACGCTATCTCTGGAAATCGATCAGCGATTCCCCACTCAAGTTGATCAAGTTCATTTTCTGTACAGAGCAAAATTATATGAATTAAGGAAAGAAAATAATCAACTTACATATCAAGGCACTTCCCGAAATTTGTCTTCAATACTAGACGCAAATCCGCTTTTGAATCAATTTCATATGTCACCAGGAGGAGGCATTCCTTTTGCCAAACCTCAAGGCCAGCAAAATGACGTTGCTTTAAACCATTTTTTTTCTTTCCTGCTGCAACGCACATTGAAACTATCATCCAGAGAACAATATCGTCAGTTTCAATTATCGGAAAACCGTGGAAAACTATTGGTATTCTGCCCAATTCCAGATGCTTTGTTTCCTGAATCTCCCATCATTTCTCAAAAAGAGGGTATGGTCCTGTATTGTCTCGATGTGCCACTAACGGGCCAGGCTGATTAAGAGAATTTCACTCCCTTTTGAAAGACGCTGAGTATGTTGAGAGGCGCTCTCATTTTTTCCAGCTTCGCATTAAAAAAAGATGTCCGACTTAAAAAAACGCATGTTTTTCGGTTTGCATGTATCGGCATCGTATTTTTAATTCTGTTATCATGCTGGTTGACCAGTTCCCGAACCAGCTCACCAGGTCTCGATTTTTTCACCAAGATTACCTGGCTTAATTTCTGGCTGGTAACACTGGCGGGTATTGGTTTTTTTTCGACCGCTATTACTGAGGAAAAAGAAGACGAGACTTTACCTTTATTAAAATTAGCCGGTATTAATACCCTTGCTTTACTTTTGGGAAAGTCCACAGTCAGAGCTTTGAGAGTGATTTTGCTGTTACTGGGTCAACTCCCCTTCTTAATGATCTCAATCGCTTTAGGGGAGTCACCTCTCACCAGATCTATGCCACAATTGCGGCTATGATTGCCTATGTCATCTTGATAGCCAATTTTTCATTACTCTGTTCTGTTTATGCAAAAAGTTCCAGAGCAGCAGTTACTCTTGTAATGACCGGATTGTTTATTTTGTATGTATTGCCGCTACCAGTAATGAAAACATTGTTGAACCTGCAGTCTCGAGGCTTTCTGTCAACGAACGATTCTATTTTTAAGTGTGTCGTATCTTATTGTGATTATTGTGTTGAAATTTCTGTGATCAATCGTATTCACATAATTCTGAGCACGGGTTTTTCAGAATCGATATTGAGCAGGCAGGTTTTCTACAATTCTTTACTCGGAGCCTGCTGTTTTATCGTTGCCTGGTTATTCTTCGAACGTTGCACAGAAACAAATCCAGCCCTGAAATTCAGGAGCGGGCTAAAGAAGTATAAACGAAAAAAAAGAAAGCCAAGGCCTGGACGACTGGCGATTTCCTGGAAGGAATTTTACTTTCTTTCAGGCGGTACCAATGCACTCGCAGTTAAGTCGTTTCTTTACTTTTCAGGAATTATATTAGTCGTAGGAGGCGGGATATTTTTAGACCAACACTCCCAATCTGCTTTTACTTTTGCATACACCTGGAAAGAATTAAACAATGCCATTCTGCTATTAATGGCTACTGGATTCGTTGTCGAATGCACTGTTTATTTTTCGCGAGTTTTTCGTGAAGAACGAACACAAAAAATGCTGCCGCTACTCACGATATTGCCCCTTTCAATAGTTCGTATTGCCTATGAAAAGATCGGAGGTTGTCTTGTTGCGATTATTCCTGTCTGTATCGGAATGTGTATCATCGTGACTATTTCACCTGACAGCTTACTTACTCTGTTTCAATTCGGAGACCACTCCCTCATTTTCCTTTTTTTAATCCAATTATTCGTGTTCCTGCATTTACTGGTTTTTTTTTCGATCATTGTTCGCTGGGGCGCTCTCGCATTTTCTATTGGAATTATGATCCTGATTGATTCTTGTGCAATGCCAGTTCTGCAGATCACATTTCTATTATTTGGTGCGACAAGTGGCGTAACAGGAATCGTTTTGCCTGCATTTTATTTGGGCCTGCTGAGTTGTTTCATATTACAAATGCTGATTATAAATCGATTGAACCAAATTGCCTCAGAAGAGTAAAAGAACCAAAATTGATTCAACTTCGAACGAACGCCTGATTTAATCTCTGACCAGCTAATTGAACTGATTCAAATGCACGATCATATAGATCAGAACGACGAAAAAAACCATGAATCATATCTTCATAATTGATGTGTTCCACGTTATTGCCTGCTTGTCGCATTTTCTCAATATATTGAATTGCTTCAGTATAAAGGGGGTCATAACCTGCAGTGATAACCATTGCATCCGGTAAACCATTTAGATTATTGCAACGTAATGGAGACGCATAGACCTCGCGACCTGCAGATTCATCGGGAAGGTATTGATCCCAAAACCATTCCATCGCTCGTTTTGTCAAAAAATAATTAATCCCATATTTCTGATAAGAATCTGTATCAAACCGATAATTCGTAACCGGATAGACTAACATCTGAAACACCAAATTCAGTTCTTTTGATTCTCTCGCTTTAAGTGCAACTGCAGTCGCCAGATTTCCGCCGGCACTATCGCCGCCTACAGCGATTCTATTTTTATTGATTCCAATTTCACTGGCGTTAGCTGAAACCCATTCTGTGGCATAATAGGCATCTTCGAAAGGAATCGGATATGGGAATTCAGGAGCCATACGGTAATCGACTGAAATGACTTTACACCCTGCCGTACCAGCCAGATCCTGGCATAATCCATCATAAGCATCCAATGTACCCATCACCCAACCACCTCCATGAAAAAATACAAGTGCTGGCAATGGGGAAATGGTAGCGGATGGACTTGGTTCTGGCGTGTAAATTCGGATTCCAATTTCTGAATCATTGACCAGAATTGTTCGATCTTCAATCTTTTTAGCTGGAAGATGTGGGGCAGGAGATGGAGTAAGAGTAGACCTGATCCACTCGGGAGTCATGTCTTCGAATGACGGGATGTCTATTTCAGCGACTTCAGCAAGATACTTGGCAACTTGAGGGTGGACCGACATTTGAGGTTCCTTGGAGGGATTCATCTGCATAATTCAATAATTGAATGTCTTTTGTTTATTAACCGATCAAAATTTAACGAAACTATTATAGCGAATGTTCCAGATATTCTGGCCACTGTCCGTCTTTAAGTTCCAAAATAAAATTACATGCAGTAACAGTCTAATTTTTGAAGTATTCTAATTATAGGAGTCTACATGTTTTTCTCGGTATTTTCAGTTCATGTTTGACTATCTAAATTAAAATTTTGAGCAAATCACCCTGGGAAATAAATCCATGATCTCCAGTTCGATTCATGTATTAATAGTAGATGACTCAGCCGTTATACGAGGTTTGATTTCAAAGTCTCTGGAACAAGAGCCTGAAATAGCTGTTGCAGGAACAGCCATGAATGGCGAACGCGCATTAAGTTGGATGGAAACTCATTCTGTTGATGTTGTCGTTCTCGACGTCGAAATGCCCGTTATGGACGGGTTGACTGCTTTAAAAAAGATTCAGAGTCAATATCCCGATGTGCGTGTCATCATGGCCAGTGGCTTGACCAGCAAAGGGGCAGAAACAACAGTTCAGGCACTCTCCCTTGGCGCGGTAGGCTGTGTTGCCAAACCCCAGACAGGAAGTGCAGCTGAAAGCATCCGATTACTATCCACCGAACTTGTCATGATGATAAAAGCTGTCGGAAACCATAAAACAAAGCTTTCTTCGCATTCACAGGGCAGACGACATCTTAATTCCAATGCGCAAAAACAATCTCTAAAAGTCAGTACACCAGACGAAGATTTGATTTCCCCAAAAATCAAGTTTTACAAACAGCCTGAAGTTCTCGTAATCGGTACGAGTACCGGGGGCCCGAAGGCACTTGCAGAGTTATTACCACAGGTTCCTGTTGACCTCCCAATACCAATTCTCATTGTGCAACATATGCCACAAGGATTTACCGAAATTCTTGCAGCACATATTCAAAAAGACACTGGCCGTATTACTGAAGAAGCGAAGGATAATGGTCCTCTGGAATCTAACAAGACTTATGTCGCTCCCGGAGGTAGCCATCTTCTTATTGGAGAAAAGAATGGTCAAAAAATTACAAAGGTCAATCAGGCTCCCCCCGAGCACTTTTGCAGGCCCTCTGTGAACCCGTTATTTCGATCAGCTGCAAAACATTTCGGTAATTCGACATTAGCTGTGATGCTCACAGGTATGGGTGAAGACGGTATTGAAGGAAGCCATGAAATCGCACGAGCCGGAGGTACGATCATCGCTCAAGACGAGGCATCCAGTGTAGTCTGGGGTATGCCCGCTGCTGTTGTCTATGCAGGTCTGGCAGATAAAGTTTTACCTCTGTCAGAAATTGCTGCAGAAATCAAGTCTCAATGTTTAGTGAGAACTTAACACAACCAAGCCCATTACCACTACAAGATGTGCGTCCCACCTGGAAAATATCGTCACAATCGATAATTCTATAATGATCGGGGAATTTGTGAAAATCATTTTAACAATCGATTTCTTGATTCTGCTACTATTTGCTCAAGAAAATTTCGATACTTTAAAATGACCTGGTAATGACTATCTCCTGTTTTCAGAATTTATCAGACTTAAAACAAAGATACATCTCAAGAGAAAGCAGCTTAGAATCTATCTGGTTGTGAAGTAAGAGATTATACGATTTACTACTAAGTTTTCATCTTTGCCGAATTGAAAGAGTAGTGCTGAAATCGCTCCTGCTTTTCAATTTAAACCAGATTTTTGTTGACCGCCAGTATCGTTCACCCCCCTCTGAACGGTGCTGGCGTTTTTTATTGCCATTAGCAATTTAAATCAAACAACGTTAAATACTTCTCGACTGATATTCCTCTCTTTCAATATCATCTATGCTCACAATTGCGCACCTGAAATGACCGCGTTTACAGTTGCTTTATTCGCTGTAACCCGCACGCTCTTCACTTCCCTGCATTCATTTTCTGAATCTTAATTGATTTGTGATTCTACTCGACTCGGCTTTTCTTTTAGAAGATACAGTTTGAAGGCGGTATTTCACTGCCTGTTAAGTAAGTCCTTTTCCTGATTGATCTCTGTAACTTATTGTCATTAAAACAAATAGAATTTTTTTGTATGCGTTACTCTCTGATTCAGAACCAATTGAATTTGCATGGCAATCGACTGCTGAAACCATTTGCGATTATCGCAATGAAATTACGAAAGTGGTCGATTTCTAAACGACTCACGTATGCGTTTGGATTACTGGTTCTTGTACAAGTCTCAAGTGGATTTGTAACCTTATTTCAGATATCAAAAATCAACCAGGACGTATCACAACTTGTAAAAGTCGAAGAACCACTTGAAAAGTCCATTCTTGAGATGGAGATTAAAGCAGGAGAAATCGCAAGAGCTGTATTAGATTATGCAAGGGATCGAAATCAAAAACACCATGCTCATTTAGCCACTTCCAGAACTGGCTTCACAGAAAATTACCTCCAATTTAAAAAACTCTCTAATTCAAATACTGCTCAAAATTTAAGTGAAAACATTATCAGCAAATATACTCACTACAGCCAGATGGCTACTTCGATAGTGAATTTAATCGACCAAAGAGATGCTGCATTAAAAACATTTGAAGATCAAGTCAAATATCTTAATCAACTCATCGATACTGAGAGATTGAGAAATATCGATGACACATCTGAAGCGGGTATCAAAGTAGAAGATGCCACTCATAGTATGGAAAAGCACCTTAACTTTACATTTGGCTTTATTGAAGAATATGTTGTTAAGCAAAATCCAAAATTGTTATCTCGCATCTCAGAATCAGAACAAAAATTCAAGTTTTTTGAAAATAAATATCTGGACGCAACTTTAGACCATGAAAAGAAACAACGAATCAATGAAATTGGTTCTAAATTTGCAATTGCAGCTTCAAATGGAAATCGAGTGATAAAAATTACGGATGAACTCAATCAATATCTCCATGTTTTTGAGCAAAATCTTGTTGTAATCGACGATCTGTTACATAATCAGGTCCGCCCCCTGGTTCATGCTGATTCAGTCAAAGTCATTCATCACGCAGACGCATCAATTAAATCAGCGATCATGGTAATCAGTCTTTTTGCTGTTATGGGAACTATCTTTGGATTATTTACTGTCTGGGTTATCACTCGCGGAATCGTGTCTCCCATTTTCGAACTGTCAGAGGGAGCCGAACGCATTGCAGCAGGCCATGTTGAACATCGAATACAAGTGAATTCTCAAGATGAGATAGGTCGTCTTGCAGAAACATTTAATCATATGGTTGAAGACCTTGTCATTGCCCATAAAGAGGCTGAAAAAGCGAGTAATATCAAAAGCGCTTTTTTAGCAAATATGAGCCACGAAATCCGAACACCGATGACTGCAATCTTGGGGTTTGCAGAAATCATGCGTCAGAAAAATGATGATCCTGAAACAATTCGACAACTTGACACGATCAAAAAAAATGGTGAATATTTACTTGAGTTGATTAATGATATTCTTGATGTTTCCAAAATTGAAGCAGACAAGCTTGAGGTAGAAGAAATTCAATGTTCTCTCATTGAATTGATAGAAGATGTCAAAACACTAATGGAACTTCGAGCTCAAGATAAAGGACTTGATCTAGATATCATCATCGACGGAAAGATTCCCCGATTCATTCAAAGTGATCCCATCAGACTTCGCCAGATCCTGATAAACCTGCTGAGTAATGCTGTCAAATTTACTAAGCAAGGAAGTGTTCAACTCGTTGTCAAGACTACAGAGATCGATTCTAAGTCAACCAGGTTACAGTTTGATGTCATCGATACTGGAATTGGTATGAGTGAAGAACAAATTTCACGGCTTTTCCAGCCGTTTGCTCAGGCAGATTCTTCGACAACGCGCAAATATGGGGGAACCGGACTGGGATTAACGATCTGCAAGCGCCTTACTAATATTATGGGAGGCGAGATCAATGTCATCAGCGAATATGGGAAAGGGACCACATTTACCGTATCAATGAAAGTTGGAAACGTTTCCGATGGTGAGCCTGTTGAAAATGGCCTTCTCGAACATGAATCCAGAAACAACTTAAGTAAAATAAATACAAAAAAAACTGATTTCGAGCTGAACTACAATATCTTATTAGCAGAAGATGGGATTGATAATCAGAAATTGATCAGCTTCTTACTTAAAAAATCAGGGGCCAAAGTCACACTTGCTGAAAACGGAAAAATTGCTGTCAGGCTCGCATTGGAGGCAATTGAAAGAGGTGAACCATTCGACGTGATCTTGATGGACATGCAAATGCCTGAACTGGATGGATACGCCGCTACAAAACTACTACGATCAAAGGGTTTTCTCTATCCCATCATCGCACTCACTGCACATACAATGAGTGGTGCGCGTGAAGAATGCCTCGCCGCTGGATGTAATAATTATGCAACGAAACCAATTAAACGGGGCTTATTCTTTACAACGATCCAAGAAAGCGTCGCTGAGTTTCGTAAGAATGTAGAAGCAACTCATTAATCAAGATGTCGCAGCGCGTTCCAGGCGATTATTAATCGTTCTTCCTAAACCTTTCTCCGGCATCCGCAGCGCAACAATGTTATCAATTCCTGCTGCATCAAGATTTCTTAGTGCTACAAATAAATTTCCAGCAGCGACTTTCAAGTCACCAGTTGGAGACAATACTTCATGAGCAGAGAATGAAGAATCCTTTAAACATGTTTCATCTACAGGATACAAACTGAGTAAGCCATTTGTCCCAGTCTTGGGAATTTCATCTGGACTGTTGACGATGAATAATCGAGTGCGCGGTGCATAATGTCGCGGTAACAATCCCGGACTCAGCAGGGAATTCGCTTCAGCATAATCTTCAATTTCTGCCAGACGAACTTGCCCGATGCACGCTTCTATTTCTTCAAGTGAAATTCCTCCTGGTCTGAGCAATACAGGTGTATCACCAATGCATTGCATTACCGTTGACTCAACACCTATCGTACAAGGACCACCATCTAAAACGAGTTTGATTTCGCTGCCTAACTGCTCAACAACATGACTCGCCAATGTAGGACTCAGACAACCAAATTTATTGGCACTGGGTGCCGCTATTGGTAATTTTGCGGCATCTAATAACTGTCTGGCTACAGGATGGGCGGGAATGCGAATCGCAACCGATTCTAAACCGGCTGTAACTAGATCAGGAATGATTTTCTTTTTAGGAACCACCAGTGTTAAAGGACCTGGCCAAAACTGCTCTGCAAGTTTTTCCGCCTGTTTCGACAATCCAAAGGTAAGTTCATGAAGTTGACTGATATTTGCGATATGGACGATCAATGGATCAAAGTGAGGTCTTTGTTTCACCTCAAATATTTGTGCCACTGCTTCTGCGTTAAGTGCATTGGCTCCGAGACCATAAACTGTCTCCGTTGCAAATGCAACAAGTTCCCCATTTCGAATCAAATCAGCACCAGCACTGATATCCTGGCTGATAACACTCTTCATTATAAATCTTTAGATTGCGGTAACTAAATAAAAATTCTTAAGTGACAATCAAATACTAATGACACTATCTGATTGAAAGAAAAAGACTCTCGCATCATACCAGTCTCAACACCCGGGGCAACCGGAAAAGCACACTGCTTTGCATTGAATCCAGTAAAGAAAACGAGAGTCTTCATTTTATCAGAAACAAGTAAATACTTGATTGGCAAAGGAATTAAATTCAACCAGAAAATTGAAAACGTGTCGGATTTGCCTGTTGTTGTGAAGGTATACTATTTACGAGTTCACCAGGCTTTTGACTCATCATCGTGTTGACACCCGCTTCAAGGTCCCGGTCAAGAGGCCCGATCTCGACAAGTTCTCGCTCAGACAGCTTAACCGTGATATCGGGGTTCACACCAACTCCAGCCATTTCTCTCCCCGTCGGTGAATAAAATTTAGCAGTGGTTAACCAGAACGTTCCAGCAACAGATTGCAATGGAAAATGAGTTTGGACTGTCCCTTTTCCATACGTTTTTCTACCAACGATTAGACCTCTACGATTTTCCTGAACTGCGGCTGCGAATATTTCGCTGGCACTCGCACTGTCACTATCAACCAATACTACTAAAGGTAATTTCCAGGTTTGTTCACGAGTCGCTGACTCAACAGTATTATCACCCTGGGTTCTTCCTCGAGTTGAAACAATCTGGCCTGAGGGAACAAAACGATTTGAAATTGCAATGGCTTCAGTCAATAATCCACCTGGGTTACCACGCAAGTCGAAAATCAACGATTTCATACCCTGTCTATGCAAACTCCAAAGTGCCTGGTCTAATTCCTGAACTGCTCCTTCTCCAAATTTTTCTAATCGAATCATTCCTATTTTTTGTTGTGCGTTAACCATTTTCACTTCACTAATGTTCGTGATCCGGACAGATTGACGGCTCAAATTTACCCTCGCATTCTGCGTTCCTCTTCGGACATCAAGTGAAACTGAAGAACCAACAGGACCTGTTATCATGTTTGCCACTTCATCCAACGAAAGTTTTGCTACATTTCGCTGGTTGATGCCTACAATCACGTCACCTCGTTGAAGACCTGCTTTCTGTGCAGTTCCACCATTGAGTGTTCTGAGGATGACAGCCCCATCGGGATGTGTCTTGAGCTGAATTCCAATTCCTACAACATTGTTACCTCCCACGTCGACTCGTGGACCAGACATACTGGGCGTAAATTCGAATCGCGAATGTTTATCAAGAGCATCCAGCGAACCATAGGAAAATTCGTAAATTACACCGGTTGACTGCATCTGAAGATAGCTTCCTGCAATGTCTGCTGCCTGACGCATGACTGTTACAGCTTCCTGCGGCGTGCGGGCAGGATTTTGGTCTATCAATTGCTGCCATTTTTGCTGGGCAATTCTGACGCTGTCTGGTGTCGTAGAAACATGATTGGCATTCAGAAAATCCTGATTCTCTACAGCAAAAATCAAGTTCTGTAACGATTTTTTTGTGCGTACATCGTAAGAAGGGGGCTGGACATGACGTGAATCAATCATCCGATTTACTTCCAGGTAAAATGAATAAGCCCTTTGAGGATCGAGATTTTGAAGTGTTCGCACACTCGAAACGTTAGAGTAACGCTGCGACAACTTGCGTCTCAATTCTTGATTTGGATCGATTGGGCGTTGGACAGGAAATTGTGTTTCATATCGGTCACGATCATACTGAGGCATTGAACGTTGGCGTAATTCTCGAATCAACTCTCGTAATTTCTGACTGTCAAAACTGTCACCAAAATCATCATTTGGCTGCCGCTCTGGTCGAGAATAGTACTTTTCTCTGGAGAAGTCCTCGAATTTATTCGGATATTGATTACCCTGTTGCTTATGTCCATACAAAATCCGTTTCAGTCTGGACTCATAATTATCAAACTGTGAGTTACTGCCAGTGGGACGTTGTCTTTGAAAATTACGCTCTCTAAAATAGGAAGCAGGTAGAAGATCTTCGACGGTATGAAGTGAATCGGCGTCAATAGATCGATCGTAATCGCGAGGACTATAATTAGGTCGATAAAGATTGTTTTCTGCAGCATGCGAGAGTGTAGTGCAGCCAGAAATAAACACAGCGGTCATCAGTATGACCATTCCCCAGACAATTAGACGTGCTGAATTAATGGTCTCGTTCTGGTTGTTGTTAATTTGTGATCGGTTCATGATCCCCTCCGATATAAGTCGCTTAGCGACTACTAATTCCGGCCTATCACTTCCTCTGTGATGGTTTTGCGGAAACTAAAGAATGAAAATAAATGACGGTTCACATAATATGCACCGTTCCGGAATAAGTGTGCTAAGCACACTGAGTGCTTAATGCCTGCTCTCTTTGATTTGAATTCGGACTCTCGACTGACTCCTGTGTTTTTTCTTCTTCGACCAGTTCTCCTCGAATGACTCGAACGTTTCCTGGAGCATCAATACCAATCTTGATTGCCCCTTTTCCTGTTTTCAGAATCTTAATTACAATATTGTCGCCGATTTGAATTACTTCGTCTCGTTTTCGAGTTAATACTAACATCACAATATCTCCTGTTATTGCTGATCATCAACACGGCTATTCTTATAATCATATTGATGTCATTTTGTTATTGTTAAGTGGCTATATTTGATACATAGCATTCAGTGTGCCAATTGATATCAATAAATAAAAATGACACTCTATCAACCTGTAATTAAAGGACTTATAAAGTTATTACTGAAATTGACCCTAAGTAACCCATTGCTGAATGAGTGTAACATTGACAACATATGAGATAACGAGACCAAAATTACAATGGATCAAATAATCAACAGTCCAATTTATGATTACACATAAATCAATCAGCGACCCCCAACAATCATCAATCTCACCCTGACCAGCACAGTACCCTGCAATCCCCCTGGTTTCACAAAACTGGCTTAGTGACTTTGGTTCTCATTTCGATGACAGACTGACTCGGAATTCAATGCGTCTCGAGCATGGTCTTGACGTAGTTCGCAAAACCTGTAAACTTCGCCGCCTGGATGATGAATTGATAAGTGGAATTTGTTTCCATAAAAAAGATCGTTACTTCCGCATCATTCACTTTCAAAAGTTTAGTAACACTTGGCAGCCTGTTTGTCGGGCAAAAAAATACCACTTTACAGTTAGATGCTCACCCTGTTCTGATAGAGTGAGGGTCATGGAAGACACTGGTTTCTCAAGCCGTCGAATTCACAAGAAAGGATTGTGTGAATGTATTCCCGCTCCAGACACACTACTCGTAACAGCAAAAATTTTAAGCACTATTTGCCATCAGTTCCGAATTTTATGATCTCAATCCTGAGTACAGGTTTTGTGATTCTATGTTTCAGTGCTAGCACACACGCCCAGTCTTCAAGTAATTCGAACAGCAAATTAGTTAATGATTTGCTTCGCTTGCTGGAAAAGTCTGAGTTGGCAACCCGTGATCGTGAGTACAAACCATCGGGCCTAGAACTCCCACCTACTCCACAATTAAATATTTCACGAGCAAATATTACTGAAGTGAGTGACACACTCGCAAAGTTTTCGAGAGACAGTTCAGATTTAGCAATTAGTCTTAACAGAGTGATGTATCAAGTCCCTGGAGTTCGTGAGTATATTGCCGATGTTTTAAAAGTACGAGCACGTTCCTCAATACTTGCTGAGAAAGTTCGCCATGACAGCAATCTGGCTCTGATCGCGGCTGAATATGGAGAAATCGATCAATTGTGGAGAGTCGTCTCTCATCAGCTGGATCAAGTTCGTGGTTTAGATCGGGAATCTAAAAACCTGATTACAAGCATGAATAATCATGATCGTAAATTGGTTAACTTGCTGCAAACAGGCCCACAGCTAAAGAGAACTGATCTGTTAAGGCAAACTTCGGCACTTTCTAATGCATTGAGTATCTTGCTGGAAGACATAGAAATTGAGCTTTCACGCGAGCCAAAAAAGTATGAGTTGGTGAGAGAAGGACAGCAGGTTGAACAACGAATGCTTCAAGTATCTAACTTGATCATTGACCGTCAAAGTTATGATTCTATTAAGCGTGAGTATCTGAGCTTTCGTGATTCCTGGAGTGCATTTGCAACTCGTCTTCGACCCTATCATAATCGCATTGTAAGCCGAGGAATCCAACGTGTCGTACAACAAGACCGATCAATCCAGGAACTACTCTGGTTACCCCAGGATGGAACGAATCTTCCTGAGATTGCGCACTTGACGGAATCTTTGAAACGGGACGTCGATGAGTTTTATCGCAGAGCTACCCTTCGTCTGCTGATCAGCTTGCCCCCTGCACAATATATCTCAACATCAGATGAATTTTATGGAACTGTGGAAAATCTGATTGATTCTGTAAATCATAGTGATTCAACACAGGATCTGATTACCTCCTTCACGTATATTGATCAGTCGTGGAAAGAGTTCTCAGCCTTATTCCACTCCGTAGAGAGTCCAGCTGCTTTACAGTTGTTAGACAAAGTTAACGATTCTATTGATGCATTACGGATTTCACTCCGAATTGAAGAACCATCAAACAACATAGATATTGCTAAACTGGTTGTCGCTTTGGAAACTCAGAGTACACAACTTTCCATTGTTGCGGAGCAGTGGCTGGCAACTGAGTCACCCTCATTTCGCAGGTCAACTCAGGATGCAATTCGAGAATTTTCGACAATTGCCCATGAACTCCACCGAATTTCACTAAGAAAACCGGTTTCGATGGCTCTTATGCGAACGAAAAGCTCTGAGCTTTTCGAAAGCTGGTTTCAGGTACATGATAAAATTTCACGGTGTGAAACGCGTGAAAAATATCAACTTCAGGAGACGGCCGTACGCATCACGCAAATGCTGATGGATTTGCGATATGCAACGAAGTAGAATTGATAATCCATAACGTAAACAACAAGGCCCTCATCAACAGAGGGCCTTGTTTTTGCGCGAGACACAAAACTATTTCAGTAACAATTACGTTCTGTATCAAAATGGAATTCTGGTAATCCGTTTTATTTGAAATCCTTAAATTCTATTTACAATTATGATGAATTCTTCAAAACCTGCAGAAGATGACGCCCAATTCAACAAAGACGCTTCGTCACATCACAATGATTCAGACTGGGTAGATTACATTGTTGGCTATCTTGTGGCGATACAACGTTTTTCGCGAATTTCACTTTTGAGGCTGCAACCAGATCGAAAAGAGATCATTGAAAAAAGAAGCACATTTTTTTTACCTCTGGCAGGGGCCAGCCTGGCTTTGTTATTGGTATTACTGCTGGCTGTTTTACAATTAATTTGGCCTTTGGGAATTGCAGTACTTTTGCTTGGCTCTTTAGAGTTACTGTTTCTTCGCACATTTGTTCCCGAGGCGATACCACAGTGTCGCGAATTGTTATTTCCACAAAAATCAGCCACATCTTCCGGCAATATTTTTGTTCTGACGATTATCTTTGTACTCTTAAGAATGGGGCTCTATTATGAACTTCTTTCTCAGTTCAACTCTATTCTAGTACCCTCGATTCTAATCCTGATCTCAATTCTTTTTGGATCCTGGATTATCCCCTTTTCCATCACTTTCACTTCATCACAAGATAAAGCTGCCAGGTGGGTAAATCCCAATCGGCCTTTGACAAAAAAACAGCTGGGTTATTCCAGTTTAATACTGGTTCCTGTAATTCTTCTCGGTTTCTGGGCTGCGATGAATCTCGTTTTCCCGGCCTTTGTTGCCTCTGCATTATTCATTTACTGGATAATGATAAAACTGGGTGATCATGATGTGGAGATCACAGATACACATTTGGAAGGGCTGGCCTCACTCTTTCAGATTGTATTTCTTCTCGTATGCACTATCGATTTTTCCTTTCTCCAAAAATTTTCTGAGTAGACTAAAATGAACGGTCTAAATTCGTTGCCTCAGTTCTGCTCGCATTAAACCCCGATTAATTTCGATAAATGATTTTAACTGAAACCCATGTCGATCAAGATTTTCAGAAGGATCTATCAGGCTCTTTGCCTGAATCTGAGTGGCGAACCTGAAAAACACATACATGATATTTATCCAGGTACTTGCCCTCATTCGCTGAATCATGCCACCTGAAATTTGAAAATCTGCATAGAGCCAGGTTGACGATCTTTTACAGGAATTTGCGATTTTTGATACATTCTCAGCCAGTGATGGTTCATCAAATACATCGAGAAAGAAATTTGTAACCACCAGGTCATAATTTTGATCGGGCATTGATTCAATTGATAAATCTCGATGATAAAAGTGCACACGCTTAATCATTTCAGGCAAACATTTTTGTACACGTTTTCGTGCGATCTCCAGCATTGTCTGGCTGGAGTCAATATAATGTACCTGCTCACATTCAGTATGTTTGAGTAATTCCACTAAAAATCGTCCATCTCCCTCACCTACTAAGGCTGCTTTATTAAAGTTTGGTAAGCTGGAAAGAAGTGCCGTTCTACAACGCTGCATTTCTTTGTGGAATACAATTTTTTCCAGTCGTTCAAAATAAGGAGCAATCCCATTGAAGTTCATGATGTAACGCTCAATATAAGACATGGCGCAAACAAAGAAAAATCTGCTAACACAGGTTTCAAATGAAGATTGATCAAACTTCGATCAAGCATTAACAATAATATCGCGCTCATTAAAACAGACAATTCAAATCTCGGCATCTGATACATCGATATTGCAATGAGACACACAATGAATAACAAATAAATAAACCAGATTAAAGCGTAGCGAAATCGGTGTAATCGTTCAGGGTTTCTTGTAAAAAAAGATGTCTCACCAGATTGTTCATCAGAGAAATATTCCCAGCGAGAAATTGAAAGACAGTTCAAACTGCATAGAATTAAAAAACAAAGAAAAGTCCAAATCGTATAAAACCCCCAATGGCTGAGTTGAATCAGTACAAAAAAATGAGCTGCCAATGAAAAAAACACCCCCACAATCAGTTCTCGGGGTACTACTCCGCGTAAAAGTCCCGGAAAATAAAAACAACCCATGAAATAAATTGCCAATAATCCCAGCAAACTAAACCCGCAAATGATTTCAGTCATAGTCAATGTACTGAAAATATAGAGCATCGAAAAAATGGCAACCGATGCCCAAACACATACCAAGGGCTTGAAATAAATCGTAGCAAATTGATGGCGCGGGAGTTTGTGTGAAACGGAATGAAAGCGAAGACTGTCAAGAATTCGATCACCAGCATACGCTAACCAGGCAACACAAAATAAGGCGATATAGTGATGAAACTCGATACTGATCGAGTAAATGGATGAAAAACAACCAAGCCAGATTATTCCCACTAAAGGGGCATCGAGGCTCATTGAATTTGCAAACAAAATAACCTTTCCTAATATTCCCCCTAAATCACCTGCCGAACGTCCTTCGGTAAATGGGTTCGTGAAATTCGCAGTCGAAGACTTTTCAGTCATTCTCGTCAACATTTTGCTTAACATATGAACTCTAAACGACTTTTGTCTGTGTTTTTCATCCATCAATGACAGCAGAACGGAATTTGAAGGTCTGATTCAGGACATGAATCTGAATCCTGAAATCAAATCAGCAGTTGCTGGACTATGATAATGATATTATTTATCGAAACCTAGCAGTTAGTGGTGTAAAATTCATCTGTTGAATCAGATACAATCTTTCGAATACAGTATACTAGTTCATCCATTTTCGTAAAAAAGTACTATCCGACATTTTCAGAAATTTTGCAGCTTAGTTCAGGACTGTAAGCATGCCGTTAAAAACGGGTACTGTCGAAGAACCCAAACTCGATTTAACACCAATGATTGATATCGTATTTCTACTTATCATCTTTTTTATGGTTGGTACACAATTTACGGAAATGGAACGTCAATATGATATCAAACTTCCGACAGTGACCGATGCAAAACCGTTAACTAATTTACCGGATGATATTATTGTCAATGTACAGCAGGATGGCAAAATCACAGTTAATGGCAAACCCAAAAGTCTTTCAGAGCTGGAAATCGCTCTAACAACGGCGAGGCAAAACTTTCCGGGTCAATCTGTTGTAATCAGGGGTGATTCAACAGGCCCTTATCAGAACGTAATGAGTATTCTGGAAGTTTGTCATCGCGTAAAAATTCGTTCTGTCTCTTTAGCAAACCGTCTAAGAGATGAGTAAAGCAATATGATTAATCGAATCCATAATATGATAGAGAAAGTCTTAGCTGGCCGCGATATATCGTTTGACCAGATACTATGGGGTGTCTTAGTCCTGGCAGCAATTTTTGCATCAATTCATTTGCTGTCAATGCTTGTGACCCGTTGGGGTGATAGAAATGCATCATCAAAAGCGCTCCTCTTTTCTATCATAGTCCATTTATCATTATCCTTGGGTGTCGTGACATTCTGGCCGGACTATGCTCCAAAATCGCTGGCTGAGACTCAACCAGAACAAGAACTCATTGAAATTAAACAAATTCTGGCTGAAAGCACTGAGTCGGTCAAAAGTAAACAAACGGGAAACACACCGGTATGGGAGAAACTCAGCAGGCCTGAGAAACCCGTTTTGTCCAGAATCGATCTGACCAGACCAGAGTTTACTCCGTTGACAGCGCCGAAAGACAAGATTCAACCACCCGAAATTTCTGAAATGCCTACTCCCGATGTGATTTCGAAAACGGATCTGCCAATCAGCCCATCAAAAGTAAATCTCCAAAGTGTAAGCCAAAGACGGATCCAGTCTCAGGCGCCACTGGAGATTACAGATACGACAGCGGAATCTCGTGCTGAAGTTTCTATACCTTCAACATCAAATCTTCGCAGCAAAATGATTCGTACGGGTCAAAAAAATCAAAATGTCGAACGGAAATCAACCATTGGAGCCGTTGATCGAATCCAACCTGCATTTGACAATGAGCGCAAAACACTCGCATTAAACTCACAGATTGATCCTAAATCCACTTTGGAACGGAATGCCAGGGACAACACAATTCGAAAAAGGACTGGCCCTGCTCCTTCTAATCTCAAGGTGAACGTAACGGGAGTTGAGTCAGGAAATCCAACTACTGAAAATACAAACGTTGCTCCAACAACACCACGTTTTACGAGAAGGAAGTCGCGAACAATGCGATCTGTTTCAGATGGAGCAATACAGCGTTCTGCACCACAAACACCAGCAGGAAAAGCAGACCCGAATTCAAAACGATTACTGGCAGAGCGCAGTCCGATACCTCTGGCAATGAGTCGAAAAGGGACACGGCCTGATGCATTTCGCCCTAATTTCAATGCTGTTACAAATCGAACAAAAGCTAATATTCCAGCGACTTATCGATTAAGAAATCTGTCAAAACGTAAAGAAATCGCTCAGCGTTTTGGTGGAACGGAAGAGTCGGAAAGGGCAGTCGAAGCGAGCTTGAAATGGTTAGCAACTCACCAGGAAAAAGCAGGGTACTGGGATGCAGATCGATTTGGTTCTGGAAAAGTTCAAATTGACGAACAGGGAATTGATCGGCGAAACGCGGGCGGTCGAGCTGATGCGGGCCTGACCTCTCTGGCAGTCCTGGCCTTCCTGGGTGCTGGCTATACACAAGAAGAAGGACAATATTCAGATAATATCAATCGTGCTATCCAGTGGATGATTGGACAACAAAAGCCTGACGGATTCCTCGGAGGTGAAGCCACACATTATGCAAGAATGTATTCTCATGCAATGGCGACATACTCTCTTGCCGAAGCTTATGGATTACAAAATGACCGTAAAGCTTCCCCGATACTTCGCGAAGCAATTGCCCGCGCCGTTTCTTACATTGTTGAACATCAGAATCCCTATGATGGTGGCTGGCGATACGTCAAAGGGCAAAAAAGTGACATGAGCATGTTCGGATGGCAATTGATGGCCCTCAAGAGTGCAGAGATTACCGGTATACCAATACCAGCAAACACAAAACAATTAATGGTCAAATTTTTGAAAGAACGGAGCTTAGGAAAAAATAACGGACTGGCTACGTATCGCATGGTCGTGCCTTCAACACCTCCCACCCCGGCAATGACTGCCGAATCACTATTCTGTAAGCAGATGCTGGGAATCAGGCGAGATAACCCTTCCTGTATAGAAGCGATTCAATTTATTTCAGAACGCCCTCCACGTCTCTCAGAGCATAACCTTTATTATTGGTATTATGGAACATTAGCCATGTATCAATTTGGCGGTACCCCCTGGAGAGAGTGGAATGAAGACTTGCGCGAATTGTTGATTTCAGAACAAATTACGCGTGGGGAAAATGCCGGAAGCTGGGATCCTCGACCACCCTGGGGCCCCTATGGAGGCCGGCTTTACTCGACAACGTTGAGCACGCTCTGCCTGGAAGTGTATTATCGTTTTTTACCTCTCTATCAAATGGGAGGACGATATGATGAAGAGTCCAGTCCCCAGTAGACCGCTTTCAAAATCACATATCGGTTGATCAGATTGGATTCCCGACTCAGATACACTTCAAATCAATTGTGCTTACGATTCAGATTCCACTATTTGAAATTCCACTAAGAATATTATTACCACACGAAACCTGCGCTATTGCTAAGAAAGAATCGTCCGATGAATGCTTCGACGAATGCATATAATGAATTAGTCTCACGGCTCAAACAGGCATCTCTGCTGGCATCCTGTTCCGCAGTTCTGGAATGGGACGAGCAAACTTATCTCCCGGTTGAAGGTACAGAACATCGTGCCAATCAGCTCGCATTGCTGGCAGGAATGATCCATGAGAAATCAACGACTCCCGAGATAGGAGACCTGCTGCTTGAGCTGGAAGCAAACCATACTTATGCCGAAGACTCTATAGAGTCGGCCAATATCAGAGAAGCCCGACACGAATACAATCGATCTACTCAACTACCACGAAGATTGGTAGAAGAACTTTCACGAGTTGCCACACTCTCTCATCATGCCTGGGTTGAAGCCAGAAAAAATGATCGATTTAAAGATTTTTTGCCCTGGCTGGATCAAATGATTGACCTTAAACGCGAACAAGCTTCTGCGATCGGCTATCAGGGAACGTGTATCTACGATGCATTACTCGATGAGTATGAACCGGGAGCCACTTCTGAAATGATCGAACAGGCTTTCCTTCCTCTGCGCAATGATCTTGTCACTTTAGTTACTGCTATCAGAGAATCGGGGATCACTCCGGATATTTCTATTTTGACAAGGAAGTATCCCGTTCAGAAGCAACGTGAGTTTAGCATTTCTGCAGCAGAAGCAATTGGATTTAATTTTAAAGCCGGTCGGTTAGATATCGCAGCACATCCTTTTTGTAGTGGATTCGGACCAGGGGATTGTCGATTAACAACTCGCTATGATGAACATCACTTCCCTGGCGCCTTCTTTGGAACGCTCCATGAAGCAGGACATGGGATCTATGAACAAGGGCTTTGCAAAGAGCACTTTGGTACTCCAGCAGGCAGCTTCACATCACTCGGAATACATGAATCACAATCTAGAATGTGGGAAAATATCATTGGGAGGAGTCGTTCCTTCTGGAATTATTTCTTTCAACCTGCTCAAAAATTATTCCCGGATGCGCTTGCAAATGTTCCTCAAGAAGACTTCTATCGGGCGATCAACGATGTTCGCCCTTCCTATATTCGTGTCGAAGCAGATGAAGTTACCTACAACCTGCATATTATGTTGCGTTTCGAGTTAGAAAAGGCTTTAATTTCAGGTGACCTCGAACCAAAGGATCTGGAAGCTGTCTGGAACGAAAAATTCACTCAGTATTTCGGAATCACCCCTGATACTTCTTCCAATGGATGTCTGCAGGACGTCCATTGGAGTGCTGGTCTCATTGGCTATTTCCCTACCTATGCTCTGGGAAATATGTATGCGGCACAGTTTTTCAATGCAGCTGAAAGAGAGTTAGGAAATATCAGCCAGCTGATTGAGAAAGGAGATTTCTCCCCACTAAAAGATTGGTTAAATCAGAATATTCATCAACGAGGTAAATTGTATAGAGCAAATCGTTTAGTAGAAGTTGTCACAGGAGAATCACTCTCGCATGAACCATTAATTAGTCAATTACAAAACAAATATAACGAGCTCTATCATCTTTGATGATGATCCCGGCAGCTAACAAAGCAGACAGAAAGTATTATCATGGCTAACAAAAGCGCTAAACAGGATTTCCTTTTGGCTCTGGCACTCGTCATCGTCGGAGCGATACTGTTTTACACCTGGTTCGGCTTCAATCTACTCGGTATACCTCAAACAAGCCAGGATCGCGCAGAGCTCAAGGTGGGTGATACTGCTCCGCCGATTAATGCCGAAGGCTGGGTAAACGGTGATCCAACCGGGGGAGAAGATCTAAAGGGACGGGTCATCGTAGTCGATGCGTGGGCAACATGGTGTGGCCCCTGTCGTCAACAAGCACCTCATATTGTCGAGATGTATCAGAAATTTAAGGACCAGAATGTGTTGTTTATAGGCCTTACCACAGATGATGTGGAAATGCTTCCTCAAATTCAACAATGGTTAAAAGAAACGGGAATTACCTGGCCTAACGGGTACGGGGCGTTTGAATCGCTCAATGCTTTCAAAGCCTACACGATCCCCCAAATCTGGGTTATCGGCAAGGATGGCAAAGTGGCATGGAACGTGGACTCTGAGTCAACGGTATCCTTAGAACAGGGTATCGAGCGTGCTTTGGCTCAAGCGCAATAGCCAGCTGCATCTGCTCCCTGCCTTTCAAGAGCCATTGAGCATGGGCTCTTGAAATCTGGCAGCGCTTACTGCAAGAAAGAAATGACTATGGAATCTGGATCCATTGAACAGACTGTAAACGGAATCAAGATGCGTGTATGCGTGGCTGGTTCCGGCTCCCCCCTGCTCTTTGTACATGGGTTTCCTTTAAATCACCAAATGTGGCAAGCGCAAATCGAATTCTTCAAAAAAGAGTTCTTCGTCATTGCCCCTGATTTACGTGGTTTTGGTCGTTCCGGAGTCACTCCGGGTACTGTCTCAATGGAACAGCATGCGGATGATCTGAACTCATTGTTGAATGAACTGAATATTGAAGAACCGGTCATCTTCTGCGGCCTTTCAATGGGTGGATATATTGCCTGGGAATTTTGGAAAAAGTACCCTCATCGATTACGTTCACTCATTCTTTGTGACACACGTTCGAACTCCGATTCACAGGATGGAATTCACAATCGCTTAAAAATGGTTTCCCTTGTACTAAAACATGGACCCGGATCAATTGCCTCGTCGATGATCCCCAATTTGATCAGCAAGATAACTCAACAGACACAACCTGAAATTGTGAAATTCCTTACTGAGACAATCGAGTCAACCAATCGCGAAGGAATCGCAGCCAGCCAGCGAGGCATGGCAGAACGAAATCATTTTTCTGAGCAAATCGCAGATATTCAAATTCCCACTCTATGCATTGTGGGAAGTGAAGACCAACTAACTCCGCCTGACGTCATGAAAACAATGTGTGCACAAATACCCCTCGCCAGATATATTGAAATACCTGATGTTGGCCACATGTCAACAATGGAAGCACCTGATTCTGTGAACGTGGCGATAGAAGAATTTATTCATTCCTGTTAAAATGTGGTCTGGAAAATATCGCCTTTGGCACCTGTGTGAATTCCGTTAAGTATCATTCAAAGATGATTACACTCATCACAAATTACCATTCGCTGGAGGAGTAAGAGACTGTCATGGCCAAAGACCATTCTAAACGATTTCTGGACATCGTTAATGATGCAAAATCACGGATTCTTGAATGCACTGTTCATGATGTGAAAAAACGTGGAGACGAGGGAGAAGAATTTTATCTCATTGATGTACGTGAAGATCGTGAGTTTGACGCCGGAAGAATTCCAGGAGCAAAACATCTTGGTAAAGGGATCATCGAACGTGATATAGAACAGACCATTCCCGATTCTTCTTCACTACTGATTCTCTATTGCGGTGGTGGATTTAGATCAGCGTTAGCAGCAGACAATCTGCAAAAAATGGGCTACACTCAGGTTATTTCAATGGACGGAGGCTTCAGTGGCTGGAAAGCAGCGGGCTTTGAAATTGAAACCAGTTCTTAAATACTTGTACAGAACAAGAGCGCTCTGAGTTCGGCCAAACTTCCTTGGCACAGGTCAGACCCACAAAAAAAGCACTGCGTCTCTATATGACGCAGTGCTTTTTGTATTATCGAAACGTTTAAAAATAGATTTAAACGCTTATCTCCCAGTTATAGCTGCTCAATTCCATCGTCAGGAACACGATACCCGTGATCAGAGCAGCCAGTGAAACAAAAAGTAAACCGACATAGATGTTCGGACCATCAGGCTCACCAGCAGGAGCCTTTCCTTTAGTTTTAGAGCTTCGAGTTGACATGGTCACCTTTCTCAATCACACCATTTTTGGCAGCGTCTATTACCGTCCCAACCGCTTTGTCAGGATCAACATATACAAGTTCAATTTTGCCCAGGTACTTGGGGCGGTTTCCATTTTCTTTGGTACCAAAGCGATAAACGAACAATTGATGTCCTTTGCTGAGTCCATCATCACTCCCCAGAGAAACCTCCACGAACTTGGTTCCATTCCGTTTATCTTTTTTCGTGTTGATAATCAAACCTTCAACAGAAGGAGGTGGCGACTGCATTCCAGCAATTGCAGGATCATTGGGATCGACGCCAAGATTAGCAATAATCTTCTTCAAGTATTTGAATTCATCAAGCACCTTACCGTGCTTCTCAACTAAGTTCTTCTCACGAATTGATTGAGTGAAAATCGTGTCTTCCAGATTTTTGATCTTCGCGCGTAAATCATTAACAGAGTCATGAAGCGTTTTATTTACGACACGCTGGCGGTCTGACTCCTGGCGTCGAAATTTTGCCTCTTCGCCAGTTGTTTCAGCCTGAGCAACCGATGTATCTCGCTCAGTTCTTACCGTTTCCAGTTGAGTCTGATACGATTTATTTTGTTGCACAAGAAGTTTGTTTTCTGCTTTGGCTCGGTCCGCTTCGCTGACAGCCGCCTTCATTTTATTATCTGTTTCGGATTTAAAGTTACTGTACTCCGACTCTAATTCGGACATGCTCTTCTGAAGATTGGTAACCTTAGCTTCAAGTGTCTGGCTCTCTGCGCGCCAATTATGCTGAGCTGTAAAAACAGCTCCGGCAAAGCCCATAAAACAGACACTGAGAATAACCTGAACGACGACCAGTATTTTGCCGACAAACGACATCTAATCGCTCCTGATACTTATTTTTAAATGACGAGTTAACTATTTGATTATTAATCCGAATTTCATCCAGCAGAAATGAGATCCGGGTCAATCATTTTTAGTGATGGCTTTTCCATCGTAATCAGTACCTTGAACTGCTTTCTCCAGCAGTTCTTTTTGCCTTTGAAGGCGCTGCACTTTACCCTCAATCCTGGCAATATAGTCACGAAGCGTATTTTGCTGCTCTTGAGCTAAATATGTTTCATTCCGAATTTCATCTATCTGATCTTGAAGCCTGAAAATGTCAGCACGACGTTCTGATGCTTCCTGATTCACTTCCAATGTTTGCTGGCTGAGCTTGATTCCCTCATTAGCAAGTTGCGCAATCTCAGCGTCTCGCGTAATAATTTTTTTATTCAAAACTCCGGCTTTAACATCCATTGCCAGACGGTCAAGTTTATTGATCGCTTCCCAGTTTTTAATGGCCTTTTCCAATGGAGAAATCGTCTTTGTAATTTGCTCGATCTTCTCGTTCTGCAGTTGGATCTGATGCTTTTGAGCAGCAACAATCACTTTTGCTAAAACCGGAGATGTTGAAATTTGCTCACCAGACTGCCTGGCCTTGACAGACCAGATTGGATTTTCCCCAGGTTCATATTCAAACACATAGTCCGGCATCAATTCCGTTTCTCTTTCCCAGTTCGGGCCACCAACGGAACTGACTGCGGCAAATCCCATAAATGCAATACTAGCAAAAAGCACTAGTACTAACAGGATTTTACTGAAACGAGTCATTGATGCATTCCTGAGTATTAATGGAAGAGACGATAACTTACTGAATAACTATTATGAGCTGTTAAGCGGCTTTTATCTATTCACTTTATTCCAGGATGAGAATAAGAGGTGATTTTCAGTAAAACGACTGGAAAAGAAATGAGACCGGCAAATCACTGATTCTGTTGTTGAAAGACTTAAAGTTCAAGCCTTCCAACATCCACTTTTTGATTCCTTCAAGTCTCTCTCTCAAAATACCAGACGCAAACTTAGCGTAAATAACAACCTATTTTGTGAAATCGGTCTTTCCAGATTATAAATACGCTTTAAAACCATAGTCAAACTGAATTTTCGCTAACTGACTGGTATTTAACTGTTTGACCTTTCTAACTTGGCTGGCAGATACAACCCCTATCTTCCGAACATTTGACCTAACATCTACTTTCAAGCGAGGATTGGATTACTCTTACATGATGAGATTAATCTGGTTTTATCCAAGATGGCTCTCACTTCTCATCTGGCAAAGTGGTCAATTGAACCGGTGTGATTTGTACACACTTACTTCTACATTCGACCATCAATGTTAAGTTGTGGTGACTCAAACTCGTTTCACTGAAAATACTTATTAAATCTTGTACTTTGGTCCGAATTGAGATAGGTAAAATTGCACTGCATTGGTATTTTGGTAAGAATTAAAGATTTTATTGCTGATCAAAGGTAATAAAGCCAAACCAGTATTCAATTGTAAAATATTGAGCTAATGCAGGGCCCCCCGATACTTTTACGTATCGAGATTAGTTGGAGATTGGTTTATGGATACCCAGAAGTTCCTTACCAGATTACCACTGTCAAGAATCATCTCAAAGTTCAACTCCTCCCGGAACTAAATGAATCTGCGTGGAATGACTTGGAAACTTTAGGTGATTCTTTGCTTCAGGAGCTGAAAGATCAGAAAAATCCATCAGTGATAATTGATCTCTCAAAATTATCGTATATCAGTAGCTCGCTGGTTGCAGTAGTCATTCAAGTGTAGAAACTGGTCGATGCACAGGGTGAAAAAATGGCAACTCGCAATCACCGCGAAATGGTTGAAGAGTTGCTCGATATTTCAGGACTCAAAAAAGCCTTGTGTATCGTTTCCACTGAATGATGAAGCAATCCAAACACTTAAGTGGGCTTGAAGAAGAACGAATCGAACGCCGCTGGACGTTCTCTGCGCCCATTCTTTTAGGGCATCGTAGCTCTTTTATCAGCTGTCACCTGCTTTGCTTTCTATATGAGTGATTCATTGAACATTAATCCTAAAGCCACATTAGCGGCTACAATTTTGTTCTCTGTAGCAGGGATACTTCTTGGAGCGACTGCTCTCAAGGATCGAAGAAAAAAATTGCGCATTATGGGAGGTGCTGTTCTACTTTGCAGCCTCATCCTGGGAGGAATTGGATTATTTAAACTTATCTAGGAAAGAGCCACTTCATTTTCCTTGCTCGGATCGTTCCATTTCGAGAAATATAGTTTAGGACAGAAAGAATCGAATTATATCGGAGCCAAGCAAGAAACCCGCCAAAACAAAAACGAGGGGTCGCCAACAGGCGCTCCAAACTGAATTGAGAGAATCAGTTGACGTCGCTGGCCCGGGCCCACTTGTCGATTTATTAATGGAAAGCATTTCAGCTGCAGGCAACTGACATCCATTTGGATCCGCTGGAGGATGGCCTCCGCATTCGTTTGAGAGTGGATGGAATGCTACATGATATTATTCAGCTGCCTAAGGAAGCCGCCTCTTCTGTCATATCCCGTCTCAAGTTGGCGGCGAATATGGATATTACTGAAAGACGCCTTTCACAAGATGGTCATATTAATAACCAGACACTACAGAACCGGCGAGATATTCGTGTTGGATCCGGGCCAACGATTCATGGCGAACGACTGGTTTTGCGATTAATGCCAGACCATAGACGTTTTACTGAATTTGGAGAGCTGGGCCTCAGTCAGCATCAAGCATCCGAAATTACCAGATATTGTCATGCTCCCTACGGAATGATCTTGAGCGTCGGTCCTGTCGGTTCTGGTAAAAGTACAACGATTTACAGCTGCCTTGATTATCTCAATCAGTCTGAAATGAGCCTGACAACGATCGAAGATCCTGTCGAACGTCGAATCGAAGGTGTCAATCAGATACAAATCGATCCAAAAATTGGATTCAGTTTTGCGGAAGCGTTAAGAGGCGTTCTGCGACATGACCCAAATGTCATTATGGTTGGAGAAATCCGTGACTCGGAAACAGCACATATTGCAGTGAGAGCCGGCCTTACAGGGATCCGGGTTCTCTCGACACTGCACTCGAATGACGCCGTCGCAGCAATCGACGTATTCAGAGAGTTTGGAATTCCTTCCATGTTCATCACAGACAGTCTACAAGGAATCATTTCTCAACGCCTTATCAGAAGTATCTGTGAAAAATGTCGAACTCCTTATCAACCGGATGCAGGAGCTTGTGAATATCTCGGTATTAGTACAGATCAACTGGCTGACTTAAAGGTCGCTCATGGTGCTGGTTGTGAACACTGTTTTCAAACAGGTTACCTGGGAAGAACAGGAATTTTTGAAACACTTGCTATTCAGGGTGAATTGCGAGACGTCATCCTGAAAGGAGCATCCCAGTCTGAAATATTGAAGCTGGCATCAGATTCAGGAATGACGACTATGGAAGAGTCTGGCAAATCAAAAGTACTTCAAGGTGAAACAACGATCCAGGACTTCACCCGGGTTCTTGTTTCGACATAATTACCGCCAGATTTCATCTGAGATCGACATAAACAAATGTGCACTATTTAATCGGACTGCTGAAACCAGCAACGCCAGAGCTTTCCCGCATTCATGTCATGGCAACGAGATCCGCATCACAACGGCAAGCCGTCGATGTCGATGTCCAGCTCGCCAAGGACACGACGCTGTTCGGCGACGAAGGCAGGCATCGCCCAGAGCGCCATGTCGATCATCTGGTCGAGCTTGTCGCGCGCATGATGGGAGCGCCTTCGGCGGTACTTTGCACCTCGACCACCACGCGCCTCTCGGCGTACCGACGACGACCAGGTCGACCTCCGCATCGATGCCGTGTAGCAAAGGTCAACGTGGTGATCTTCGAGCAAGCCGATCGCGGCAGATCGGTTCGCGAAGCACACCCTTGCCGACCAGCCCTTTGGCGCGAACGCCGATCGAGCGCGATGGCCGTAGCCACCATCGCCGCCGATGGGCCGCCCGTCCGCATTCCACCGTCGGCATCGAGTACGTCACGATCACCGTAATCGAGTCGCTCGCCGAACTGCCAGGGTATCGACACGCTCGCGGCGCACGTCCCGCAAGCGCTGAATCTGCGTGGTCGACCGTCGGCTTGCCGCTGCGCCGCATCGCGACGATTCCGGCTTCGGGATTGGCACGTGGATGCATCGCGTACTCAGCGGTGAGCCAGCCCCTTGCCGAACCGCGCGGCATCGTCCGGCACGCCCTCGGACGCGGGGCCGCAATCGACACCGTGTCCCGCACACGGCGATGGATCACCGAGCCCTCGGGATTGCGCTGCACGTTCGCTTCGTGGAGCCGGTCTCAGCGCGGCTCGTAGAGCGCCCGTCTGCTCTGTCATCCGACCTCCGCACGGGCGAACCACTGAACGCTCGGGCGGCGCTTGGAAAACAACGAATCTCGAAGGTAGTGCCTTGTGGATGCCGGGGCGCCTGGTGATGAAGCCCGCCGCGGCAACGCACGATCTGCTGGGTGAGGGCAGTCCGGGCCAGTCACTCCCTTGGTCGTAACAGAACAAGCAATGCG
>CALOEF010000078.1:0-150124 GCA_942492165.1 uncultured Planctomycetaceae bacterium | reverse complement strand
AAAATCGATAATTACGATTTTCTCCCGATTCTTGGTGATCAGGAATGGCTGGTCTTTCGGCGAACAGCACATGTTAGCCCGTCGTACCGGCTGGTTCAGCCGGAAATTATCCAGCCAACAATCTGGGGAGAACCTGACTTATGAAGCTGCGATACGCAAGTCGGAGTCCTCAGAATTGAAATCATTTCCCGAAATTCGCGACGCAACCGCTCAGGGCAAGCCAATTGTTGCTCAGACAGAACTTCATCACGAAGAAAATGGTCTGAAAGCGGTCATCGAATATCCGGTAAAGACAATGAATATCGGCCTCGAAAAATCGATGTACCAAATCGATACCGGACCGGTTGCTTATCCCGATTTATCGAAAAAATTTGAACAACCCATTGAATGTCTCAGTCTGGCATTTGTGGCATTCAACGCTCCCGATTTTGCAGATTTCCTGATCGAGCAGCCAACGCCGGAGGATTTCGCGGGGACAGGATTCGAACCTGCGACCTCGAGGTTATGAGCCTCGCGAGCTACCGGGCTGCTCCACCCCGCGCTATGGGTCCATAAATGGACTGATTAAGAGCAGTTTCAGATACAAATAACGTCGCTGTTACAGGCACTATTTAGATGATTAAAAGCCCTAAATACAGTAAGCGAAAATCGTTACCGTACGGAGGCATTATAGACAGGTCCCCCGCTGGCGTCGAGTAACTTTGTCTAAATTCCCAGAATCGATGCGAAGATTGTCTGATCAGCCGTCAAGCTTCCGCTAATTCGCATCATCCGTGACAAAGCGGCTCGCGTCTATACACGCTCCAAACGCACTTTGAGACGCTCTGTAGCCTGAATTTCGGCGGCTTACTCGTATTCCCACTTCAAAACCCAGGGATCATTGGTTTTTTCCTGCCAGGCTTTCAGCTTCTCCTGCATTTTGGTCAGGGTCTCCTGATGTTCCGGCTCGAATGCCAGGTTCTTCGCTTCGTAGGGATCGGCTTCAATATCGTACAGTTCGTGCCGGGGGCGGTGCAGGTAGGCGTAGACCGTCCGCTGCCCGTACATCTTATCACCCCGCTTGAGCACGCCCTGCCAAGTGGGGGACCGATATAAATCGGAGGCGAACGGGTAGGGCAATTCGTGGGCGATGTTGAAGATGTACTTGTAGTTGCCGCTCAGATCACCCGCATCGGGTAGTACATCGTGATCTCGTGAAACGTGTGCGAGGCGTAATTTTCGTCGAAATCGGGAGCATGTTCTTTCACCGAGGATCTCCAGGAACGAACGACCGTGGAACGTGTAAGGCACCGGCTTGCCTTTGCCTTCCACGCGCTTCCCGTTGTTTTCGACCGTTCGCAGTTTGGGAACTTTCTTCGGCGTGACATCGCAGTAGTCGAGAATCGTGGGTGTCAGATCGGCCCAGGTGACGAGGGCATCGGTAGTGATGCCCTTTTTTTCCTGTGTCGGATCCCGCACGATCAGTGGCAGGTTCATGCCCGGCTGATAAAGGTTCGTTTTCGCGCCGGGGAAGGGAGGTCCGTTATCGCTGAGGAACATGACCAGCGTGTCTTCCCAGTGGCCGGTTTCTTTGAGTGTGTTGATCAGCGAAACGACGCCCTGGTCGAGACGCGAAATCGCCTGGTAGTATTCCGCCAGCTCTTCCTTGACTTCCTGATGATCGGGCAGCCACGGCGGCACGACGATCTGTTCGGGCTTGTATCGGATCGGCGTGACGCCGGGGTAGTGATCGGGATCGTCGTTGAAGTTGGAGAAACCGTCGGGGCCGCCGCCGCGATGCGGGTCGCTGCTGCAGTAGTACAGAAAGAAGGGGCGGTCGTCGTCTGCGGTGATGAACTCCCTGGCGTTGGCCGCCATCACTGCGGAGTTGCGATTTCCCTGGATGCCTTTGTTGCGGTACTCCTGGAACTCGTAAACATACTTCGGCGCGAGGTGATACTTGCCGATCGAGCAGGTGCGGTAGCCGGCTTCTTCCAGCATGATGGGCAGCGACTTGACCGTAGTGTACGTGCTGAAGTGGTTGTAGCCGTGGGCGTGGCCGTAATGTCCGGTCGCGTGATTGTACAGGCCGGTCATGATCACCGAACGGCTGGCGGAACAACTGGCGGTCGTGCAGTGGGCGCCGGGTGAAGCGGGTTCCCGATTCGGCCAGCATGTCGATGCCCGGCGTTTTGATGACTTTGTTGCCGTAGCAGCCGGCCTGAAAGCCCTGGTCGTCGACGACGATGACAAGCACGTTTTTCTGTTGCGGCGCAGCGGACGCTGGTGTCGACTGAAACAACAGCAGCAGCAGGCTGAGGATTGCGAAAAGACAGCGATTCATGGTGTTGCTTTCTCACTGAGAGTAAAAGGCGGGAATCGGATGAAGGATAGTCTTGTTAGAATTCCATTCATTCTAATCGGCGGTGGCAGACCAATCGCAAATCGACAATTGGGAAAGCAGGGGACTTTATGGGAAAGGGACGAAATCAGGGGGGACTGGCTTGAAGTGGCTTCAATTCCTTTCGATAATTAAGAAATTCCTGACGAGTTCGACTCTTCCCGGCCTGTTTTGGAGAACAGACGCGGGAAGATTTCAGACCGATTACCAAGATCGAAATGAAGGCAATGACTATGACTACCATGAAACGCGTCACAACGCTGCTGGCTCTGATTGCTGGCTGTTTCTGCACTCAACTTTGCAGCCGCCGAAGAAGGCAAACTCAATCAGCCCCCCGAAGGTTACAAAGCACTGTTCAACGGCAAGGACCTGACCGGCTGGAAAGGCCTGGTTGGCAGCCCCAAAACACGGGCCAAGATGAGCCTGAAGAACTGGCTGAAGCACAGAAAAAAGCCGACGACGAAATGAAAGAACACTGGAACGTCGTGGACGGCGTGATCGTGTTTGACGGCAAAGGCAAGAGCCTGTGTACTGCCAAAGATTACGGCGACTTCGAAATGCTGGTCGACTGGAAAATCAAAGAAAAATGGCGACAGCGGCATCTACCTGCGTGGTTCACCACAGGTTCAGATCTGGGATCCGGCTGTGAAAGCTGCGAACGGCGTTGGTTCCGGTGGACTGTACAATAACAAAGAGAACCCAGACAACCCTCTGGTGACGGCTGACAATCCTGTCGGGCGAATGGAATACCTTCTGCATCAAAATGGTCGGAGAAAAGTCACCGTATGGTTAAATGGCAAACTGGTCACCGATACCGTACTCGAAAACTATTGGGAACGGGATAAACCCATTTATGAAACGGGTCAGATTGAATTACAGAACCACGGAAATACGCTTTATTTCCGTAATGTATTTATTAAAGAACTCGATTAGTTCGATTGGCAGTCATCGAGAGATCAAAGCGCAGAGAGTTATCTCTCTGCGCTTTCTGTATTATCATTGCTCACATTTGACAAGCGAAACATAACGATGCTCTCAAAGGATGCACCACTTACTGACCCGACGGCGTTAGCGCGTTTTGGCAAACTGGAAGTTGTCACGCGGCTGATCGTGGAAGGGTTTATGATGGGGCAGCATAAGAGTCCTTATAAAGGGGCGAGTGTCGAGTTTGTCGAACATCGACAGTATTACCCCGGTGACGAAATTCGGCATATTGACTGGCGCGCTTACGGTAAAACCGGCAAGTATTACGTCAAGGAATTTGAAGAAGAGACAAATTTACGCTGCTACCTGTTGCTCGACTGCTCGGGCAGTATGGCGTATTCCGGTAAAACGTTAAGTAAGTTTGAATATGCCCGTCAGCTGGCGGCCGCCTTTGGTTATTTGCTGTTAAGTCAGCGGGATGCCACTGGCTTGATTACCTTTGACACCACGCGTCGTGATTTTATTGAGCCCTCAGCCAATCCCAAAAACTTTGGTCAAATGATGAAGATTCTGGAAGAGTCGCGACCTCGGAAAGAAACGGCAATCTCAACTGCTTTGGGCGAAGTTCTGCCTTTGATTAAAAACAGAAGTCTGGTGGTTTTGATTTCCGACTGTTTTGATGATCCGGAAGCGCTGACAACCACCCTCAATCAATTACGTCACGCACGTCATGAAGTGCTCTTGTTTCAGGTTGTCGCACCTGAGGAAGAAGAGTTTCCCTTCAGCAAGCCTTCCCAGTTTCGCAGTCTCGAGCGATCGAGTCATCGTGAACTGGTCGATCCGCATCAGTTACGGGCACGATATCTGGAACAATATCAGGACTTTTGCAAAACGTTATCACGACAATGTGGATCAGTAAAAGTGGATTACCTGAAATTTCGGACGACAGATCCTTACCATATCGCGTTAGGTGCTTTTCTCAATCAACGAACCAGACCCGGCAGAAAGTGAACGCGGAAAGTCATGTCAGGTGAAAAAATTCCTATTAACCGAAATCTGGTAGGCATCATTTCCATTGCCTGTTTTCTGCTGGCGGGTTATCTGTATCAATTCGTTACGGTGGAAGAGTTTGCTCAGCAGAAAGTGGCAACCGGTGCCTTTATGCGAGTGGGGTTGCTGATGTTTGCGTTCTGGTTAGCATTACCCCATAAGAATCGTGAAGCAGCCTGGGCGAATGTGTCTCCCTGGGTTTTCGTGGGATTGATCTCAGCTGTCGTCGGAGTTGCCTGGCGTCCGAAAATTGCGGTTCCGATCATTGTCATTTTATCAATTTTCGGTTTTGTTCTCAGGCCTCGCAAAAAGAAGCGTAATCCACGCAGTTAGCAGCAGATCTGCTTACATCGGGCTTTGAGCGCGGCTCGCTGATTTCACTGGCAAACCAGCGGGCAGTTTTCGAGGAGCCTTCCCATTGTTTCGCGAAAGCACGTTCTCAATGGGTTGTGGTGGTCGCAGTCGAACGGGGTTATCTCTTTTTTTGTCTGCTTGACCTTTGATATAGACACGTGCGGCTACCTTGAGCAATTGCGGTCGACGTATGGGAAGCACGCCTTCCAGTCGATTTGCAACTCGTTCTACCCAACCGGGTTGTCGCTCCATCGCAAGTGACATCATGTGCATGAAGATCGAGATTTCTTTGAAATTACGATCCAGAATCACATTGCTGACCGGTGCCAGAATCTTCGCTGCCATTTCGATCGTCTGGGAGGGAAATGAGACGTACATTGAAGCCCGATGGGAAACGGACTCTTTCGTTTTCCCCTGTGCAGGATGATATTGTGTTTCCAGATACAGCAACGCTTTTGCGGAAATTGGTTTTTTCAGCAGCGGGCTTTTGTAGACTCCCGAACAAAGAACCATGGCTTCGGTCGGTGTTTGATGAATGACTTCCAATGTTCCGACAGTTCCGTCGCCGGCATCGATTTCAAACGAGGTCGGCCCCGTCTGCCACATTTGAAACTCGGAAATTTTCATGTCTCTCCAGATACTCACAACCACATCAGGATGAGCCATAAAGAATGCGTAGGCGGTATGGCTGACTTCAAACTGAATTTCCGGTAACACGCGAAACATGCTGACATCTTTTAAAACATATTCGGCATTCGTTCGATTGGCAGGTGTCAGTTTTTCCAATGGGAGATTTGAGAGATTTGATTTTCTGGCAAAACGCGAGGAAGATCCTTTCGAGAGTAAACGAATCAGGTCTTCTTCTTTCGGTATTCTGATTGGCTGGCTGTCAGGCTTTTGTTCCTGTTGAAATTCCGCCAGCTGCCGATCATCATCTTTTAAAAGATACTGATCGGCAGCCGACTTCGTCAGGGCCGGGCTCTGGCCGTCTCGGTTGTTGAGTTCCGCTTTTTGAGCTGATGCCGATGAAACAGTAATCAAAATGGAACTGATCACAGTGATGAGCAGGATCGTCAATCGCTGAACCAATTGTGTTCTTTCCATCGTGGCCATGTTGAAACCTGTTTCTTTCCGCTATCAGCTGGTGATGTCTTGGTACTGTGCCTGTTGAGTACGAGTTAAGTATTAACTCGATGGCTCGCTGTTCAGGGGGCCTAAATCGGGGCCGGCCTCAGGAGCCGGTATTGTTTGCGTTTCATCGGGTGGTGCATCCGGTGGCACATAAGTCGAAGAATCAGGAGGGGGTGTTAACTCACCATGAGTTTCGCTATTGTCATATTGATTGTTACTGTATTCGGTGTAAGTTTCGGAGCTCAAGTAATGTGGGCGGCAGTCATTGCAGCATTTGCACCACCAACGATTGATTCGGGAAGTACACCAGTCGGGTTTGCCGATACGTGTAAGATCCCATGTTGGTCGATAGAAACGGTCTGCATAGATTTGTGTGTCACTGATATCATCGATCAGGTTATAATAGAGATTGCTGGCCTTGAAACACTGGCAGCCAGAACTCCCCAGTAAAAACGGAACCAATACTATGCAGACAAATGCGGCGCGCATTTGCAGAATCCTCCCCCTTTTGAAAGTGACCATCCATTGTCACAGTAGATCCTGCGATAGTCAGTATCACAGGTAGTACAATCGCCTGTACCTAAGGATGATCGGCTATCTGAAGAGAGAAACTTTATCGATTATTCTGAATGATCGGGTTATCATGAGGAAGGAGAAAAGCAGATTTCAACAACACGCTCATCACAACAATGTCTTTATTATATCAAGACTTATACCATTGGTTCCCATTGGATTCGGGGGTATTAATTACTTGTGATACGAAGGACCATTGTGGTTTTCTCCCCGGTAATGGATATTTGGAATGAACGAAATAGTCAGCATTATTTTTCATCGAGGTTCCGTAAATGGTTTGTGATTTCAAATATCTTACAGGAATGCTCTGCATCTTGAATGTCTGCTTTGCTGAAACAACATTTGCTGAGCATCCACAGCGGGGAACGCCGTGGGAATTACATATCATAGATCAGTCTTCACGTGGCGCGGATGGCGTGAAGTTAGCGGATGCCGACAGTGATGGTTTGCTGGATATTGCAACGGGCTGGGAAGAGGGCAACCTGACACGAATTTATCGTAACCCGGGACCGGCGCTGGTAAAACAACCCTGGCCTGTTCTGACGGTCGGGAAAACTCCTCAAGTTGAAGATGCTGCCTGGGTGGATCTGGACCATGATGGCCGATATGAAGTCGTCAGTTGTTGTGAAGGGAATAGCCAAACGCTGTTTGTGCATTGGGCACCAGAACAAGAATTCTTTAAAAATCCGTGGCGGCAGGAAGTATTGACGGCATCAGAGGGGAAAATGCCGTGGATGTTTGCGACTTCGGCGCAACTCGACAATAAGCCGGGATGGGAACTGATCGCTGCAGGAAAAGGGAAAAAGGCACAAATTGGTTGGTTTCAACCCGGCCGCAATCCGCGGAATCTGCAGGATTATAAATGGATGCCTTTATCTCGGGCAGGTTGGGTTATGTCATTGTTTGCTCTGGATATGGACGGCGATGGCGATCAGGACATATTAACGACAGATCGAAAAGGAAAGATGCGTGGTTGTCGCTGGCTGGAAAACCCGGGAACCTTAACGACGACGCCAACAGCGAAATGGAGCAATCATTGGGTTGGAGGAAAAGATCGGGAAGTGATGTTTGCTCACATCAGTGATCTCGATCAGGATGGCAGGCAGGATATCCTGGTCGTGACGCGCATACCGGACGAGTTGCACTGGTACCGTCGATTAGATGCCAGTGGTCTCAAATGGGAGAAGAAAGTGTTTCCGTTTCCAGAAAATACAGGGCATGGAAAAGGAGTTTCCGTTGGCGACCTCGATCTTGATGGACAGCCGGATGTGGTCATCAGTTGTGGCAAAGCAGATCCACCGAAATCAGGCATGTTCTGGATGAGCTGTTCCCGGAGTGGTTCTGGTTTCACCGGTTTCAAATGGATTCCTCACGAAATAAGCGGGCCGCGGGGTATTAAATATGATCGGATTGAATTACTGGATCTTGACGCCGATGGTGATCTGGATGTTCTCTCTTGTGAAGAACGCGATCGGAAAAAAGGGCTTGGCGTTTTCTGGTATGAGAATCCGGTCAGATAATTCGAATAAGAGTTGGATTAGAAAAACAGCACTTCGCGTTGAACCGTTTCAATCAGGCGTCTCAGCCAGACGTAACCTAACGAACGCCTCCCACAATCAATCTGAGGCAGAACAGTTGCACCGGGACGTAATCCTTCGATCGATTCATGATCCAGACTCACTGTGATCTGCACCGTCGGAATTCCATCGGCATCTGGCTCTGCAGTAGCGGCAATATTTTTAATTGTGCCCTGATAAGTCTGGTCGGGGTCTGTTAACAGTAAGAAAGTGACATTCAGCGGCTGGTTGCTTTGCTGCTGTGCTTCGAGTACGTGTCCGATTTCGGAATCAGGGACCTCCATTTTTAATATCCAGGGTCCATTCAAATCGGCAACGGTTAATAGTTTCTGGCCGCGCTGAACTGGTCGGGCCAGTAATTTTTCCTGCAAGTCCCAGGTCAGAACTTCACCTGGAATCGGGCTTTTGAGTGTTAATGAGTCCTGTTTATTTTTGAGAAGTGCGAGTTGTTCCTTGAGACTCTTCAGACGTTCGTTGAGTTCTTCCCGTTCTCCCGTTAACCGGTTTGCCCGCTGCAATGCATTGGCATCTTGAGGGTTTAACTCTAATCGAGCTGCCTGGATCACTGTCAGTCGTTTTTGGACTGTTTGAATTTCCCCTTGCACACGACTGAATTCCAGTTCCAGGTCGGAATCTCTTAATACAACTAAAGTATCGCCTGCCTGGATCTGTTCTCCCTGGCGAACGAAAATCTGATCAACAATTCCATTGGCGGACGCGAAAATGTTTTTCTCTTCGACTGGCTGAAGCGCCCCGGAGCCTTCTATCTTAAAGTCTGCAGGAGTCAGAAAAAGAATCAGGCAGACCAGACCCAGAATGCCTATACCGGCGATTCCATTTCGCCAGGTCATACGTTTGTTTCGGACAGGCGAATGAGACCAGTGTTTTAAGAGCGGGAAAAAAGGGAAACTTTCAAATTGCAGTGCATTATACAGAGCAGTTCCCCCATGCCTTGAAACAGCCATTGACCGGTCCAGCAAAGTGCCGCTGGTATCAATATCTCGAAACTGTTCGACAACGATCGCACCAATCATCAGTTGTCTGGAATCGGACAGGTTCGGCGTTTTCAGTTCTGTTACATCGCTCACCGGTTCGACTGTGATATGACGCAAAGGCAGAATCATCAATGAACGCGAAGAGGCCAGATCCAGATAATGATGCATCGCTTCCGAAATCTGGGGAGGATACTTCTGATCTGCTTCCATCACCCAATAAGGTCGATTCAAAGACTGAATACAGTCTACAAAGGATTCCAGGCGTTGCACGGATTCAGAACGGCTTTCAATGACATCAATCCCGCTGGCGGCAATCAGACGGTACGTGTTCCCGGTACGTTGTAAAACTGAAACGCGATCACAGTCGATTAACAATCGACCTTCATTTGCGATAATGTAAGCCGTTTGCTGCGAATTTAAATGAAGATGAACGTGTTCTGTGAATTTCTCAAATTGATCCCAGAGCAGTTCCTGTTCGCGCAGTTTCTGGAATTGCCGATGTTGAAAATAGTCATCCGATATTTCACACAGTGCAACAATAAATCTGAGGTACCCGTCCTGTGCTGCGAAAGATTGAGGCGGACGATGAAAGATCTCTAATATACCCTGACGTGCTTCAGAATGATTTTCGACAGCGATCGGACAGAGAATCAGGTTTTCGCTGGTGGGATTCTTTCCCTGATGCTGCTCTGAGATTCCGGCGAGCGCTGCAACCGTAGTGGGTTGATTTTCCTGCAGAGTTTCCCGCAGTAGTAGACGGTGCAGCTCGATCTCCTGTTGACTCAATGCTCGTGGATTGGTCTCCGGATTTGAACCAAGGCTATGATACAGCTCCAAAATTCCGTCTGAATCGGGAATCCATAGTGCGCCTCCCAGTGCCGAGATCCCCCGGACCGCGCGGTCGAGCAATTCCGAGTAAAACTTTTGACTCGAAATTTCTGTTCGGGAGAGTTGAGCGAGCCCTAAGACGAGCGCTTCAATCTCCTGCCAGATATTTTCTAACGAAGAGGATTCATCAGTCGTCATGCGATTGGTATGCAAGAGAGATTCAGGAATGTATTACGGGCTTCAGCACCGAGAACATTTGGGTTTGGATACAGTTGTCTGTCATCCTACCACAGCACAGGAAAATGTACCCTGTTTGACTCATTAAAAGGAAGAATGCTTCTCAAAGTATTTAGTGTACAACTTTAAATGATTGCGCAATTTATCTGATTGCTTCAGGATGTCCAGAAATCGACTGGCAAGCAAAAGTGTATAAATAGGTTAAATACGGCACATACAGCTGAGTTGTAAGCTGTTCCGATTATCCGATTATGAGGAATATTCGGAATGTGCCGAAGTTTTACTTTGGGAAATACGATCAGGTGCCGATGAATTGAAGGTGTGTATAGATCTTTGTCAATGGTCCTTTCAGGCCAGGGATAACCAATGAATTTTTTATCAGCCCGGATTGTACTGCTGTTTGTCACAGTTGTGATGATGGGCTCAGGTTGTAGCCAGTTTTTGAGCAGTTCGCCCCAGGACGAATTTGTGGAGAATGAAGCGCTTTATGAGCGCGCGCTGACTGAGATTGAATATCCTGACGTCGACGAAATCGACGAGGGAGATACGTTTGGAACACAGGCACCAGCCAGTCTTTCCAATAAGGAAAATCAGGAATATTGGGATCTGCCCCTGGAAGAAGTTGTACGTCTTGCTCTTCAGAATTCGAAAGTTCTGGGGGACGTTGGTGGTGTGTCATTAAATTCACCCGGCTCGATTCATACAAAATATGATGCCGCGATTACAGAAGCAGATCCTCGTTTTGGAGTCGAAGGTGCTCTGAGTGCTTATGATGCAACACTCTCAGCGAGTACCTTTTTTGAGAAGAATGACAAAGCATTAAACAACGTCTTCTTTGGTGGTGGAACCCGACTGTTGCAACAGGACGCCATGGTTATTCAGGCGCAACTTTCAAAGCGGGCGATGACCGGTACCGAATTTACGTTACGAGATTATATCGATTACGATGCGAATAATTCCCCTGGTAACCAGTTTCCGCATGCCTATCAGAACAATATTGAAATGGAGTTTCGGCATCCATTACTCAGAGGGGGAGGGGTCGATTTTAATCAGTTGGCAGGTCCCAGTAATACACCTGGTGTCGTGAATGGTGTGATTATTGCCCGGATCAATACGGATATCAGCCTGGGACAATTTGAGATCTCTGTCCGCGATCTCGTGAGCGATGTTGAGAACGCATACTGGGATCTGTACTTTGGCTATCGGGATCTTGATGCAAAAATAATGGCGCGCGATTCAGCGCTGGAGACCTGGCGCAGAATTCATGCCTTATATGTCAATGGTCGACGGGGTGGCGAAGCCGAGAAAGAAGCACAGGCACGCGAACAATATTTCCGATATCAGGCCGAGGTCGAAAATGCCCTCAGTGGTCGTTTGTTAAATGGAACACATACCAACAACGGTAGTCAGGGTGGAAGTTTCCAGAGTAATCATGGTGTTTATATTGCAGAGCGTCGATTACGCATGCTGATGGGAATTCCCATTAATGATGGTCGGCTGATTCGGCCCCAGGGCGAGCCTTCTCTGGCGCGTGTTGAATATGACTGGGAAGAAACATTGGTGGAATCGCTGGAGCGTCGTCCGGAAATTCGTCGTCAACGCTGGCAGATCAAGAAGCGAGAGCTGGAACTCGAAGCGAACAAAAATTTCATGAAACCGGAATTAGACTTAATCGGTCGATATCGCTGGCGTGGTTTTGGTCGTAATTTTCTGGAAGAAGGCAGTCAACCAACTGAGTTTGGCGGAGCACTCAACAGCTTATTTGATGGTAACCTGCAGGAGTGGCAACTGGGTCTTGAGCTTTCCGTTCCTTTGGGAAAACGCCAGGCTCATGCAGCTATGCGTCATGCGGAGTTGCAACTGGCCCGTGATCGAGCCATTTTGCATGAACAGGAACGAACAATCGTTCAAGGCTTGAGTAATGCCATTGCAGACGTGGATCGATCGTACGCGGTTTTGCAAACCAACTTTAATCGTCGGCATGCTGCCAGACAGGAAGTGGCAGCGGTACAGGCTGCTTACGATTCCGATAACGCGACACTGGATTTACTTCTGGAATCACAACGTCGACAGGCAGAAGCAGACAGTAGTTACTATCGAGCACTGGTAGAATATTCTCTGGCTGTCAAGAACGTACAATTTGAAAAAGGTTCCTTGCTTTCTTACAACAATATTTATCTGGCCGAAGGTGGCTGGCCTGAAAAGGCTTATCTAGACGCTGCGGAACGAGACCGTTTGCGAGGACGTGTCAGAACCATGGCGCAGGCACCCTCTTACGCGGGAACACTGGATCAAGGGGTTTACCCGCAATTATTGACTCCGGGCGAACAACCAATGCCTGACGTCAATCAGAAACCAGATCCCCAGCCGATGCCCGAGAATTTTGTACCTCCGGTTCCCGGAGTCAGCAATGAAGCTGCGACGGCACCAGCAGCGGCACCCGTTCAGGGAGAGGTTCAATCCATCGAGTTCAGAACATTATCAGAATCGAAAAATCAGATTGAAAATCTGGAGGCGACGGAAAATCAAAACGAGCCTGTGGAACAATCCATGCCGTTTCAGGGAGTACCTCCTGAACCAGCAAATCGTTTTCAACCAGAGTTGAATACCGCAGCTGAGCTGGATTCGAAAGGATCAGAGCCCGAATTTGCCCCAGAGCCTTCTGAACAAACCGATGTGGAATTTCGACCCATTGGATTACGTGAAGCATCACCGACCTTAAGAACAGCCCGTCAGAACCAGACACCCGAGTTTCCAACTCGCGCCGGTTTAAGTGAAAAGGATCCCTTCCAAGAGTACCGGAATGCAGGGCCGCGCTGGGAACCTGTTCCTCTTCCAGAAAAGAAAAGGCGAAATCTGAGAGACTTTTCTGGACGCGTTCAGCGCTTTCCCTTAAAAGGGGCAGCCTGGGAGCCTTCCGACCGACGTCCCGTCACAGGCTCTGACAGTAAATCAGAAGGTCCCTAGGTTGGAAAATCTCGGGCAAACCTCGGATTTTCACCAAAAATAGTGTATCGGTGTTACTTGCCCCGCTTTCAGTATTGATATAACGTAAGAAGTATCAGTATAGTTTAGCCTGAAGAATTCTCTGAATTCTGACTCGTGGCCTCTGATCAGCGGCGATAGACATCTCTTCTAAGGTGATCTTTTTCATAGAGGCGAGAATAACGTCAGTACGTCAGAATGAAGGTTGGTTTGACTTTCATTGCAGGCGCGAAACCTGTTTTTTTACATTACGAAGGAGAAAGAAGCAATCGAAACAACGCAGAGACTGAATGACCAGATTCGGATTAGTCCGGTGCTGGTCATTGATCAAGAAGGGGTACAGTTAGGAGTGATTCCTACAGCAGATGCATTAAAGTTAGCTATGGATGCCAATCTTGATCTGGTTGAGGTAGCCTCTGATTCAAAACCCCCTGTCTGTCGCATTATGGACTATGGGAAACTGAAGTACGAGCGTAAAAAAAAGACCAGTAAAAATACCAAGCAACATCAGGTACATCTGAAAGAAATTCGGATGCGTCCCAAAATTGGAAAGCATGACATTGAGTTTAAGCTGAAGAGTGCCCGAAAATTTTTGGAGCAGAAGGATAAGGTCAAGTTCAATATTATGTTCCGTGGTCGGGAAAATGCGCATCATGAGCTGGGACGAACGATCCTGGGAGGCATTCAAGAGGAGCTTTCTGATTTGGCAAAAGTGGAACAATCTCCCACAATGGCCAGCGGAAGGAATATGATCATGGTACTTGCTCCCAGATAAAATTCTGCTCTCAAAGTCTGGATCTGGCTCGCCTGTGTCGTATGAGAACTGTCATTGAATTCCTGTGTCTCTCTGCGCGCGGTCAAGGGAGTGAGAGTCGCTGATTCGTTTCTCAATTCCGATTCCAGGTTTCTGCATGATTTGGATTTTAGAGACTGACCCAGCTTTCCAGACGATTGCTTTCGACAACCGCTTCGATGACTTTCATGTTGGCAACGGCATCGTTCAGCGGTGTGGGAACTGATGTGTCGTTCAAGATCGCCTGGGAGAACAAGTCCCCCTGAATCGTGTACTGGTTACAGATATCCAGTTCCAGCTCTTTGATTTCCGTTCCTGTTTGATGCCAGACTTTGCAAGGCTGATCAACACGGGCATTGAATGGAATCTCGATTTCGACTCTCCCTGCTGTGCCATGAATGTGGACGCGCTGATACGGATTCAGTTGAGTCGAACAGGTGAACGTGGAAGTGCCATTTTGAAAAGCGAGCGTTGCAGACGCCAGTCGATCGGTGCCAAGCGTTGTGTCATATTCGGCAATCCCCATCACACGCTGAGGTTCCGCATCGAAGATAAACCGCGAAAGTGAAATGGGATAGCAGCCAATATCCATCAATCCGCCTCCTCCCATATCACGTTGATTCCGTATATTTTGGGGGTCATCATTAAAGTAAGAGAAGAAGGATTGAATTGTTCGCAGTTCTCCAATTGCTCCCGTCTGGACCAGTTTTTTTGCCAGCAGCCACTGAGGGTGGTGGCGATACATAAACGCCTCCATAACCTTTATCTGAGGGTGCGCCTCGGCACATTCAACAAGCTGCAGACCTTCGATGGATGAGAGTCCAATTGGTTTTTCGCAGAGAACATGCTTGCCTGCCTGAATGGCTTTGATTGACCAGGGAACATGTAGATGATTGGGAAGTGGATTGTAGACAGCATCAATGTGGGGGTCTGCCAGCAGTTCATCATACGATCCATAAGCGTGTGGAATCCCGAGTTCTGCTGCAATCCGACTTGCCCGCTCCTGGTTGCGAGACGCGATAGCGATGACTTCACAGGATTCACCCTGCTGCATGGCGGGAATGACTTGCACTGTTCCAATTTTGGCTGTGCTCAGAATGCCCCAGCGGATTTTCTTGCTCATATTGATGCCCGTTTGATCGTGAGTACAGTTTTGAGAAGGAGGGGAAACGACTCTTGATGATGGTTCAATACAGGCCAACTGTAAAGTGAGCCGGGTAATCCAAACTAAAATCGTCTCAGATAAAGCAATGCTGCACCTGGCCAGCGACATTTCGAGCAGACTCTGATAAATGAGGGTGAATTTGTATAGATAAAAATGGGATGAAGTACGTATGCAAGTGGTTGACTGCTCAAGCAGGCAGGAAGAATGGTGAGCACGCTTGATTATTGATCAAATGAGTTTGTCAGAATTGTGACGTGATGTGTGTCCCGGTAGGTTTTTACCTGGAGTTCCTGCTGGAAATGATCAAATATTCAAGGCGTCCCCATTATTGAGAATTTGGTTTCTTGTATCTCCCGACTCCAAGAAACTTGTTGTTAATGCTGAGGGAATGCATTGCTTAGTTTTATTCATGCTTCTATCCTGCCTACTGAGTTGGTATTTCTTATCAATAAATCCGCTTTGACCGTCGATTGCACATCAATCTCATAGACAAGTTCTGCTTTTAACAGGCATTCTTGCTCGAAAGGTCTTATCAGGTATATCAAAATGGATCGTTTTCTGTTTCCGAAATGGGTGAATACAATTGTACCGCTGCTTGGTGCGCTGGGTGCAATTGGTGGACTGTACGTCGTAGGCATCGTCGCGTTCGGGGCCAGCCCCGAAACAACGGATGTCGGCTACCAGCCAGAGCAGCCTTTGCCGTTCAGTCATGCATTGCATGCGGGCAAGCTGAAACTCGACTGTCGCTATTGTCATAATACGGTGGAAGTGGCCGGTCATGCAGCAATTCCCCCTACTTCAACCTGTTTGAACTGCCACAGTGGTGCTGATGCAAATGGAGTTGTGAATACGGTTTCCGTTCATTCAACAAGTTCAAAGCTCGCTCCGATTCGCGAGAGTCAGGCAACCGGTAAATCGATGCAGTGGCGACGTGTTCACGATTTGCCCGATTACGTTTATTTTAATCATAGTGCCCATGTTCGTCGTGGTGTGAGTTGTGTTTCCTGTCACGGTCGAGTTGACAAGATGGAAAAGGTGACGCAGGTAAAACCGTTAAGCATGGGTTGGTGTCTGGAGTGTCATCGAAATCCGGAACCAAGTCTTCGTCCTCCCGAGTTTGTGACGAAGCTGGACTGGAAAGCTGATGGAGATCCGCACGAGGTGGGTGAAAAGGTTCGTAAGGAACTGAATTTAAATCCTTCTACTAATTGTTCTACGTGTCACCGCTAAGGGGTTCGGTTGTGGAGAAAAAGTATTGGCGAAGTCTGGATGAGTTGCATTCCACGCCGGAGTTTGAGGAGATATTGCATCGCGAGTTTCCCGCAGCCGCTTCGGAGTATCCGGAAGGGGTATCGCGACGGCGCTGGATGCAGATCATGGGGGCATCTGTTGCTCTGGCTGGGGTTTCAGGCTGCCGTTGGGAAGATGAAAAGATTTCTCCCAGTGTCTCACGTCCTGATGGTCTCATTCCCGGGATGCCTCAAAAGTATGCCACATGTATGGAGTTAAGTGGTCAGGCTGAAAGTCTGCTTGTGACTTGTATGGATGGCCGACCGATCAAGGTGGAAGGAAATCCTGATTCACCTCAGAGTCAGGGGGCCTCTTCTGTTTTTGCACAGTCAGAAACGTTGTCATTATATGATCCTGATCGAGCTGTTGGCGTTGTGGAACGTAAGGATGGAACGCGCTATAACCGGGATTGGCAGGCGTTTCTGGAGTATTCAGGTTCCGTTTCAGGTCAGGCACAGCAGGATGGTGGAGCAAAGCTGCGGGTTTTAGCTGACGTCAGTTCTTCCGCTGCCAGAAAAGGGTTACAGGAAAAGTTTTCCGCTCTGTTTCCCAAGTCGCAATGGTATGAGTACACAGCCAGTTCCCGTGATAATGCCTACGCTGGTTCAAAGCTCGCTTTTGGCGAAGTGGTTCGTCCTCACTTTGATTTCAAAAAGGCAGACGTCATCGTAAGTCTGGATGAGGACCTGCTTTCCGAGCATCCTGCTTCATTGCTGCATGCACGTGACTGGGCATCCCGTCGCGATCCTGCCGACGGCAAGATGAATCGTATGTATGTTGTCGAAAGTCGATTCACAACAACCGGTATTTCTGCCGACCATCGAGTGCCGACGCGATCGGTCGATCTTGGCTTTTATCTGACCAGACTGGAAACGCAGGTTCAAAATCTGTTGGCTGGCAAGAAGCCTGAAGCAGTCGGTGATAATCATTCTGACAAAGTTCTGGCAGCGATGGCTGAGGATTTAGTGGCCAGTCAAGGTTTAAGTGTTATCGCCATTGGAGCCAGTCAGCCAGCTGAGCTTCATGCCCGTGTGCATAAGCTGAATGAACAGCTGGGAAATATTGGCAAGACAATTCGCTATACCAATGAGCCTTTAGCCTCCGATCTCTCAGCGGTTGAAGCGTTAACTCAATTGACCAAGGAAATGCAGTCCGGTGCCGTTGATACCCTGGTGATTCTTGGTGGAAACCCTGCTTATAACGCGCCTGGTGACATTGATTTTGTCACCGCTTTAACCAAGGTGCCTCATTCGATTCATCTTGGTGAGTATGAAGACGAAACGTCTTTGCTCTGTAAGTGGCATCTGCCAAAAACGCATCCCTTTGAACAGTGGGGAGATGCACGTGCTTACGATGGCACACTCTGTGTAGCACAGCCTTTGATCGAGCCCTTGCATGATGGTAAGTCGGAAGTCGAGCTGTTAGCGATTTTGTGTGGGGAAAAAAATCCGGATGCCATGGCACTGGTTAAAGAGGCTGTTAAAGGTTCACTGGACCCCATGGCCGTCAATGCTGCATGGCGTCGTCTGGTGCATGATGGCATCTTGAAGGGAAGCTCGCTGAAGGTGGTATCACCCAAGGTGAAAGCACTACCAGCATCCCAAATCATTGATGCGGCCAGTGAAGATTTCGAGTTGGTTTTTTATGCCAGCCCACAGGTTTATGATGGCCGGTTTGGAAATAGTGGCTGGTTACAGGAAACGCCTGACAGCCTGACAAAAGTGACCTGGGATAATGCGGCTATTATTGCACCCAAGACGGCAAAAGATCTGGGAGTCGAATTTGGTTCTGTCGTGAAGTTGATTCTGGATGGCAAGTCGATTGAACTTCCGGTCTATGTTCTTCCGGGACAGGCTCCGAATTCCGTTGCAGTAGCTCTGGGTTATGGCCGAACAGCAGCCGGTATGGTTGGCGGAGATGTGGCCCGTGATGTTGAACCCGTTGGTAAAAATATTGCAGCACTTCAGTCAAAAGGAAAAATCAATTTCGCCGCTGGTTTGAAAGTCGAAAAAACGAACGGGCATTACGAACTGGCAATCACTCAGGACCATCACAGTATCGACGCTGTTGGTTCGAGCGAAATTCATGGACGCGTTGGTCAACTTATACGTGAAGGTGATGTCGCTGAATACAAAAAAGAGCCCGACTTTGCCAAACACCGAACTCATCATCCCGAGCTGAAATCTTTATGGGACAAGCCTTCCGATAAAGAGAAATCCTATCAAGAGCTTTCGTATCAGGGTCAAGCCTGGGGGATGTCAATCGATTTAACCAAATGTATTGGCTGTAATGCCTGCTCGGTTGCCTGTCAGGCCGAGAATAATGTTCCGGTTGTTGGTCGGGAACAAGTAATTAACAGTCGTGAGATGCACTGGATTCGCGTGGATCGTTACTTTACCGGTGATGATGTTGATAACCCTGGTGTTTCGATTCAACCGATGTTCTGTCAGCAGTGTGAGTTGGCTCCCTGCGAGCAGGTTTGTCCGGTCGCTGCCACTGTGCACTCTGACGAAGGCCTGAATGACATGGTCTATAACCGCTGTGTCGGAACACGCTACTGTGCCAACAACTGTCCCTATAAAGTGCGTCGATTTAATTACTTCAACTTCAATAAAGTTTATGAAGATCCTAATCGTAAACTGCAGGCACTCGTCCTCAACCCTGAAGTGACCGTCCGTCATCGGGGTGTTATGGAAAAATGTACTTATTGCGTGCAGCGAATTAAAGCAGTACAAATTGAATCCAAAAATGAACAGCGTCCGATTGAAGATGGCGAAATCGTAACCGCCTGCCAGCAGGCTTGTCCTGCAAAGGCGATTGAATTTGGTGATTTAACAAATGAGAAATCACTCGTTGCCCAGGCACATGCGAGTCCCAGGTCTTATGCAGTTTTATCTGAACTGAATATTAAACCAAGAACAGCTTATCTGGCCCGCATTCTGAATCCACATCCTTCTTTAGCAAAACCGGCCACTGATGGACATGGACACGGAGAACAGCATGCGGATGCGGATCATGCAAAGGCAGAAAAGCATTAATAGAGATTAAGTTGATACTCGTTTTACTGTGACACAAATTTACCAATCCTTCGAATTATAAAGCAAAGATATCACAAGCCATGGCTTCAGTAACAACAGAGCCAATTGACACAACAATCGAAGTTCCCGGCACACGAACTCCACTCGTGACTGGTACGCACGACTATGGGACTGTCACCGATGCCGTCTGCAGACTGGCAGAGTGCAAGACTCCCAAGTCCTGGTATCTGGCTCTGGGTGTTTCGGCGTCCCTGATGGGAATGTTGTTTGGTCTGATTGGGTATTTGATCATTACCGGTGTCGGTGTCTGGGGTAACCGCAGTCCTGTATTCTGGGGCTGGCCGATTGTCAACTTCGTGTTTTGGGTTGGTATTGGTCATGCGGGAACTCTGATTTCGGCTATTTTGTTTCTGTTTCGTCAGGACTGGCGTACCGGGATCAATCGTGCAGCTGAAGCGATGACAATTTTTGCTGTGGTATGTGCAGGGGTCTTTCCCGGAATTCATATTGGTCGTGTCTGGCTTGCTTACTGGCTCTTTCCGATACCGAATCAAATGTCGATGTGGCCTAACTTCCGCAGCCCGTTATTGTGGGATGTTTTTGCGGTTTCCACATATGCGACTGTTTCCATTTTATTCTGGTATATGGGCATGATTCCCGACCTGGCAACATTGCGTGACCGGGCGACCGGGAAAATTCAACAATTTGCCTACGGCCTGTTTTCTCTGGGATGGAATGGTTCTTCAAGACACTGGCACCGCTATGAGCGAGCCTACCTGCTGCTGGCAGCGTTAGCAGCACCTCTCGTGTTAAGTGTGCACACGATCGTTAGTTTTGACTTTGCCGTTTCTCAGTTACCCGGTTGGCATACAACAATCTTTCCACCTTACTTCGTTGCGGGTGCGGTCTTCAGTGGTTTTGCAATGGTGCTGACTTTGATGATTCCCGCCCGATCAATCTGTGGCATCAAAGATTTGTTAACGGACCGTCACCTCGAAAATATGACCAAGGTGATTATTGCGACGGGCTCGATGGTCGGTTATGCCTATGCGATGGAATTCTTCATTGCCTGGTATGGTGGCAACCGCTATGAAACGTTTGCGTTTATTAACCGGGCCTTTGGTCCTTATGCCTGGGCTTACTGGATCATGGTTACATGTAACGTCATCAGTCCTCAATTATTCTGGATAAAGAAAATTCGTACCACGCCCTGGATGATATTTGTGGTCTGTATTTTTGTGAATATTGGTATGTGGTTTGAACGATTTGTGATTACAGTGACATCATTGAGCCGTGACTTTCTTCCCTCCAGCTGGGGATATTTCCAGCCAACGATCGTCGATGTTTTAATGTTAATTGGTAGTTTCGGTTTGTTTATGACTTTGTTCCTGCTCTTCTGTAAATTCATGCCTATGGTAGCGATGGCAGAAGTGAAAAGCGTGATGCCTCGCCCGAACAGCAAAGGTGATCATTAACGGAGATTCTTCCACAGGCAGTCAGGTACGACTTAACTCATTATTGAATAAAAAAGATTATGGCGACCACAATCGAACAATCAGAAGAAACAAAAGTAGAACCCGAACTTCTGGGGTTACTTGCGGAGTTTGATGATCCCGATGAATTGATCGAAGCATCGAAGAAAGTTCGCGATGCCGGCTATCACAAATGGGATACACATACGCCGTTTCCACTTCACGGCATTGATGAAGCAATGGGTATTAAATGGACCATATTGCCATGGATCGTAGCCTGTTGCGGGCTGACCGGCGGAACCATTGCCGTTGGAATGCAATACTGGATGAACGCCGTCGATTACCCGTTCTTGATTAGTGGAAAACCACTATTCAGTATTCCTGCCAGTATTCCGATTACATTTGAACTTTCCGTGTTATTAGCAGCCTTTGGTGCTTTTTTGGGAATGCTGGGCCTGAACCAGTTGCCCAGACTATACAATCCGATGTTCAAATCAGAAGCGTTTCGTCGTGTGACGAACGATCGTTTCTTTGTCAGCATGGATGCCAGGGACCCCAAATTTTCTGAAATCGATACGGGCGAATTTCTGAAATCGCTCAATCCGGTTCATGTCGAAGAATTCTGGTCTGATACGCAATCTCCCAAACTGCCGCGTAATCTGGTTTTGGCTTTGAGTTTGGTTGGTGCATTACTCCTGATGCCGCCGGCATTGATTGCCTATAAGCGTACAACCACAACGGATAGCCCACGGATTCATATTATCCCTGACATGGACTTTCAACCCAGTTTGAAAGCACAAAATACCACAAATCTATTTCCCGATGGCCGGGAAATCAGACCGAATATCAAAGGCACAATTCCCCGTGGTCAATTTAAAGACGACAATATTCCATTCTACTACGGGTTAAAAGAACTTCCTGAAGATCAGGATGTGATTGCGATTGCCTTGCAGGACGAGAAAAAAACAGCAGAGAAGAAGCCAGCTGCTGAAAAAGCCGATCCGAAAAAACCGGCTGAAGCAAAAGCCTCCGATGGCAAAACACCGGCAGGCAAACCTGCTGCTGTGGATCCAGTGGCTGCCAAGCTAGATAAACTACCCTGGATTACCGAGTTTCCTGTACCCGTGACAGAAAAAATGATGGCCCGTGGAAAAGAGCGCTACCGGATCTATTGTTCGGCCTGCCATGGACTGGGCGGAGAGGGTGATGGTCTGGTTACATTGCGAGCCATGGATTTACTACAGGGAACCTGGGTCAAGCCAGCCTCTTATCATACGGAAAATGTGCGTAAGCTTCCCATTGGTCGACTTTTTCATACGATCACCAACGGAGTGCGCAAGATGCCGGCATACGGATCACAAGTGACTCCAGAGGATCGCTGGGCCATTGTTCTCTATCTCAAAGCGCTACAAAAGAGTCATCAAATCGATGCAAAGACCTTACCTGAAGCAGAGAGAAGAAAGCTTCGGGATACTAAATAGTAAAGTGATTTCCACAAGTAACTTGTTGAATTTTATTTCGTTGTAAACAAGAAAAGTTATGCAAACTTCACCTGACACAAACAATAAGAATTCCATTCAAACACTGGCTGAACTCGGGCCACTTCCCATGAAAGTGGCTTTGGGATGCTCTGTGCTGCTGCCTGTGGCATTTGTACTTGGATTCATGATTGAAAACGGAAAAACGATTTTTGCATTCTCTTATTTGCAAAGCACATTTTTCTTTCTGAGTATTTCACTGGGCGCTTTGTTCTTCGTGATGATTCAACAATTGACACGTGCCGGCTGGAGTGTCGTATTACGCCGCATCTCGGAATTTATCTCGATGGGCGTCATTCCACTGGCGGTGCTGGTGCTGCCGATTGTACTGGTGACACTCTCCGGAAGCGACATTTTGTATCAATGGGCGAATCCAGAAAATGTAACCGGCGACCATCTGCTGGAGGCGAAAGCTCCTTACTTAAACAGTGGCTTCTTTGCACTCCGCTATGTGATTTATTTTGGATCCTGGATCTTCCTGGCTCGATTCTTTTTGAACAAATCGATTGCTCAGGATGAAAATGGCGACCCGGAACTGACGCTGTTAATGGAGCGGCGTAGTGGTCCCGCACTTTTGCTGTATACGTTTACTTTATCATTCGCTGCAATTGATTTTATCATGTCGCTGGACGCTCACTGGTTCAGTACTATTTTTGGCATCTATTATTTTGCAGCAGGTCTGGTTGGTTTTTTCAGCACTCTGGCAATCAGCCTGATTTATCTGCGCAGTAAAGGGTTACTCCAGGAACCAGTGAATGTTGAACATTTACATGATGTCGGTAAACTGCTGTTTGCTTTTAACTGCTTCTGGGCTTACATCGCAATATCTCAATATCTGTTAATCTGGTATTCGAACATCCCAGAAGAAACTGTTTTCTTCCTGCATCGCCAGTCACACGGTTGGGGTGTGGTCTCTCTGATTCTGGTGATTGGCCACTTCGCGATTCCCTTTGTATTCTTTATGTCGCGCTGGATGAAACGAAATCCCAAAGCGCTGTTTTTCTGGGCTGTCTACTTACTTGTCATGAACTGGATCGACATTTTCTGGCTAGTGATGCCTAATGCCAAATCAGGAGGCGAAACCATAAGCGTCTCTGCCGGAATGATTTTAACTGGTGTCTGTTGTACGATTGGAGTCGGTGGAATTTATGTCGCTGGCTTACTGAAATTTGCCGGTCAAAAATCAGTGATGCCGGTCAGAGATCCTCGACTGGAAGAGTCACTGAAGTTTCACAATATTTAATCACTGTATTTAATCACCGTCTGTTCTGATAAAGAGCAGCGCCTTTAGAAATAAGAGAATTTACCATGTCGGGTCATAAAGCAGCTTATGATGATCTCGATACCACGATGATCGCTTTTGTGGGAATCGTGGGGACTATCGTTACTTTTTTTACCGTTTTCGCGGTTGCCGCGATGTATTACTCATTCGAAAAAACGGAAAACGAAAACAAAGTAATCAAAGTACCCGAGAAAAATGCAGAGAGTATTCTTGCCAATCAGGCGGCTGCTCTTACTGAATACCGCTGGATTGATCAGGATAAAAATATCGTTGCCATACCCATTGATGAGGCTATGTCGATTGTCGTTCAGGAGGAACAACAAAAGCAGGAAAAAGCAAAAACGAAGAAACCATGAAACCTTATCTGCACTTTATTCTGACTTTGCTTATCGGGGCGGCAATTGCTGCTCCCGTCCGAGCGGATCGTATGGAAAAAGCGCCAGGTGATATCGAGTCTCTGGATGTGATTGAGCATCTGGATACTCAACTTCCGTTAGAGTTAAAGTTTCAGGACAGTTCAGGTAAACAGGTCACACTCGGCGATTATTTCAAAAAGGATCGCCCTGTGATACTTTCCCTGAATTATTCGAACTGTCCGATGCTGTGTTCTTTACAGCTTACGGCACTGGTGAGAGGTCTGAGAGATTTAGAATGGTCAGCAGATCAACAGTTTGATTTTGTTTCCGTCAGTATCGATCCGAAAGAAACATATCAGCGTGCCAATTTAACAAAGCAAAAATACTACAAAGAATATAATCGAGCGGGCACAGCCGGTGGTTGGCATTTTCTGTGTGGCGCGCAGTCGGCAATTACGGAATTAGCAGAGGCGATGGGAATACAATACAAATATGTTGAGGAACGCAAGGAATTTGCACACCCGGCCGTGTTACTTGTGTGTACACCCGATGGGCGAATTTCCCGATACTTATTTGGAGTGCAATTTCCGAAACAGACTTTAAAATTAGCTTTGGTTGAGGCGTCGGAAGGCAAGATTGGTTCGACCATCGACCGTTTTTTATTGTTCTGTTTTCATTATGATGCAGACAGTGGTCGGTATGCTCCAACCGCTCGGAATATTATGAAAATTGGTGGATTCGCCACCGTCTTTATATTAACTGTTGTTTTGATACCCTATTGGCGGGGTCGAAAAGGCAGACATGAAATCGAAATGGTGAAGACACAAACTCATGAATCGGCGAGCGGAGCCTGAGTTATTCAGGAGACAGCGTTTAATTCTAATTGTGTTTGAACCGAATTTGGTAACGACTTTAATTTTTTAACACTCAAAAGTTGATTGTGTGAACACAGATGAAACTATTCATCCCTAATTTATTAGCAAATGCAGACGCCGGGTTCTGGTTCCCTCCACAAGCTTCCAAGATGGCAGAGCCTACCGACTCGGTCTACTTCTTCATTCTCTACGTCTGCACGTTCTTTTTCGTGTTGATTGTCGGTCTTATGGTCTGGTTTATGATCAAATACCGCTACCAGCCCGGAGTGAAAGTAGAGAAAACGCCCTCGCATAATTTAACATTGGAACTTTCCTGGTCTGTGATCCCTACGATTCTGGTGGTAATCATGTTCTGGGTCGGCTTTACTGCCTACCTGGATATGCGAACGCCACCCAGTTCGGCCTACGAAATTGATGTCATCGCGAAAAAATGGTCATGGTCCTTCAAATATCCCAATGGCTGGATTGAAAGTGAATTGCACGTTCCCAAAGATCAGGATGTCACTTTAACCATGACCTCTGATGATGTGATTCATGATTTGTATGTTCCCGCATTCCGAACAAAGATGGATATTGTTCCCGGTCGCTATACACAATTATGGTTTAATGCGACGCGTACTGGTACCTATCCCCTGATGTGTGCCGAATACTGTGGCCAAAAGCATTCAGAGATGATCAGCAATGTGGTGGTACACGATACCAGAGGTGACTTCGACAAATGGCTGAAAAAGGCATCTAATATTCATAAAAACATGTCACCTGAGAAAGCGGGAGAATATTTTTATAAGACGCGCGGTTGTATTCAGTGTCATTCGATTGATGGTACGAAAAAGAACGGCCCGACATTCAAAGGCCTGTTTGGCAGGGACCGCAAGTTTACTGACGGGACTTCAGTCAAGGCAGAACATAACTATATTCGCCAGTCCATTCTGGAACCACAATCCCAAATTGTAGACGGCTTCCGACCCATTATGCCGACATTCAAAGGGCAATTAACGGATCAGGATATCTCGGCGATAATCGCATACATCAAGAGTTTAAAATAAGATGCACTCGGAGCGGGAACCTCTTAAGGGTTCTCGTGAAGTGAATTTAAAAAGTGAGAACCTGGTTCTCGATCGTGTTTCCGGATTTTTTAATCCGACCCTATTTGAAATTATTCAGGAGGCTGGAAGATGGCAACTATCGTTGACTCCTCCAATCCAAAATCGAATTTACCGATTCAATATCGTGATGTGAACTATTTGAACTGTTCGAAGGGCTGGAAAACCTGGTTTTTCACTCTCGATCATAAGCGAATTGGTGTCATGTATTTGATGGGTGTTACAGGCGCGTTTTTCCTGGGCGGTATCTTTGCCGTGTTGTTAAGGACAGAGCTGCTCTCGCCCGCAAAAATTCTGATGGGCCTTGATTCCTACAATCAGATGTTTACGCTGCATGGCGCCATCATGACATTCCTGGTCATCATACCTGGAGTGCCTGCTGCATTGGGAAATATTATTTTACCCGTGATGCTGGGGGCCAAGGATGTTGCGTTCCCCCGTATGAATCTCGGAAGTTTTTACCTCTGGATGTTTGGCGCTGCATTCTTTGTGGCGGCGATTGTTCTGGGTGGTCTGGATACCGGCTGGACGTTCTATACACCTTATAGTATTACCTCAAGTACGAGTGTGATCACGGCATTACTGGGCGTGTTCATTCTGGGATTCAGTTCGATTTTTACCGGTTTGAATTTCATCGTGACGATTCACACCATGCGGCCTCCCGGGATGACCTGGTTCAAGATGCCGCTGTTTTTGTGGGCCATTTATGCAACCGCCCTGATTCAGGTTCTGGCGACACCCGTGCTTGGTATTACAGGGCTGCTGCTCGTTGTGGAACGTGCTTTTCACATCGGAATTTTTGATCCGGCATTAGGTGGCGACCCGGTTTTATTCCAGCATTTTTTCTGGTTCTATTCACATCCAGCTGTTTATGTCATGATTTTGCCGGCCATGGGTGTCATCAGTGAAGTGATTGCCGTTCACAGCCGCAAGCATATTTTTGGATATCGTTTTATTGCCTACAGTAGTATTGCGATTGCTATTTTTGGCTTCCTGGTTTGGGGACACCATATGTTTGTCTCGGGACAGTCTAAAGTTGTAGCGGTCATATTCAGTGCCATCACATTCAGTGTATCGATTCCGTCGGCGATCAAAGTCTTTAACTGGCTGACAACCATGTATAAAGGATCGATCCGACTGACGACGGCGATGTGTTATGGGTTATCCTTTATGTTTATCTTTACGATCGGTGGATTAACCGGGTTATTTCTGGCAACTCTGGTTACAGATGTGCCTTTACACGATACCTACTTTGTTGTTGCCCACTTTCATTATGTGATGATGGGTTCCTCACTGGTAGGATTATTTGCGGGAGTGCATCACTGGTGGCCTAAAATTTCTGGTAAAATGTTTAATGAGTTTTACGGTCGCATTGCCTGTCTGGGAGTTTTTCTGGGATTCAACCTGACGTTCTTCCCCCAGTTCCTGTTAGGAACACGAGGGATGCCACGCCGGTACTATACTTATCTGCCTGAGTATCAGAATTTGCATATCCTCTCGACGATGGGAGCCTATTTATTAGGAATCAGTTCGGCTTTGATGGCCGCGACTTTGATCTATTCGATTTACCGTGGAAAGAAAGCACCCGCAAATCCATGGGGGGGCGCATCGCTGGAGTGGCAATGTTCTTCACCACCACCTCATAATAACTTTGACCATCCTCCATTAGCCGGCGATCCCTATGTCATGGAGTCCGTCGTTTATAATGAGGAAGTTGAAGGGTTTGTTCCCGTTGAATGTCAGGGGGATAACCAGGACTCTGGGACCGCATCAGGAGAAAAAGAAGTTTAATGAATACCGCGGCCACCACACAAACAGACGAGCATGCAGACAGCCACGATCATGAGCATCATGATTCTCGATTGGCGCATCACTTCGACTCGCATCAACAGCAGTTCGATACCGGAAAGCTGGGAATCTGGCTTTTTCTGGTAACCGAAGTTCTGTTCTTCAGCGGTTTATTTGGTTTTTATGCCGTCTATCGATCACTGCATCCTGAAGTCTTCCTCTACGCCAGCCAGTTTCTGGATACGGTCTTGGGAGCCGCCAATACGGTCGTACTTCTATTCAGTAGTTTGACAATGGCATGGGGAGTGCGTTGTGCACAACTTGGACAAACGCGAGGTTTATTAGTCTGTCTGGTAATGACTCTCGCCTGTGCCGCGATCTTTCTGGGTGTGAAATCATTCGAATATACGGAAAAAGCACATCATGGTCTGCTCTGGGCAGGCATGTATCACAGTCCGGAGCATCATGATGAAGCAGCGGTGGCACCGGCGGCGGGCAGTGCTGAAGCAGCAGAACACGCCCATGAGGGAGCCGCTGATCATAGTGATGAGAGTCTATTTGAGAAAACCAAACACACGCTTTCCTATATGACTTCCGTGTTATGGGGAGTGATCGTTCTTGCGGGAATTGGTTTTGGTTTACTCATTAAAAATCCTGATAAAAAGACGCTGGCAACTGTCGCCGGCTGCGTTCTGGTTTCTGCACTCGGAATGCAGATCGGTGCTTACTCCAGTATTGCTTACCACCATTTTGGACATGCAGCAGAACCGACCGACCAGGAAATTGAGATGGCTGAAACGGTTCCGGCAGAGTATACCAAGCAAAAAGAAAAAATTCCTGAACCCTATCTGGCAGGTACTTTTTTCAGTGTCTATTTCTGCATGACCGGATTACATGCGATACATATTATTGGTGGGATGATTGCCATCAGCTGGTTGATTGTCAGGACCATGCATGGCGCATTTACGACCTACTACTTTGGTGCTGTTGATTTTGTCGGCTTGTATTGGCACCTTGTCGACTTGATCTGGATTTATCTGTTCCCGTTGCTGTATTTAATCAATTAGCCTTGTTGCTGAAATTATTAACTTGCGAAGCGATTAAACTTCCAGCCATTATTAATAAAAGAGATGGAAGAGTTCACCATGTCAACTCATGCTGAAAATGATTCTCACGCCGATGACACTCAGACCTGTGACGTGCATGTGATGCCAGTCAAAGTTTTAATCGGGGTCTTCATCGCTCTGGTTGCCTTGACTGTTCTGACAGTTGAAGCGGCAAAATTTGATGTGGGTAGTGCCGATGTGATTGTCTCAATGGCAATCGCAACGATTAAGGCATCTCTGGTCGTATTTATTTTCATGCACCTCTGGTATGACAAGGCTGTAAACCAGATTGCCTTCTTTTTCTCGATCATTTTTGCCAGCTTTTTTCTGTGCATGATTCTGCTGGATTCACACGCTTACGACAATTACGTCAGGGGATTTCAGCAAGACAAGGCAGCGACTGCTGTGGCGCCCGCGCCTGCTGCAAAACCGAAACCCGCAGATGCCAAACCCGCAGATGCCACCAGACGCCAAACCCAAGCCTGCAGCCGCCAATCCTGCGTCGAGTGAAAAATGATATTGAATCTGGTCAGGGTTTCAGAGAGAATCAATTCTGATCGGTTTATGTTTCTGGCGCTGTTTCGTCCTTTGTGTTCCTTCTCATAGAACAATGGCAGGTCAGCATGCCTTCTTCCCGAAGTCGAACATTTCGAAGTCGAATTGCTCAGTTATTCACTTCTCGAGATCGATTAAGTCAGAGAGATTTCGGACTGGCAATCTTTTTGTTTAGTACCTCTGTTCTTTTTCTGGGCGGACTACTCGCTTATATTATCGTTCGCGCTTACTGGAATGTGCAGGGCCCGCGCATGGTGCTGGTAATTCCTCCCATTCTCTGGTTGAGTACGGCACTGTTATTTTTGGGCAGCTTAACCATTCAGCGGGCTGTTTTTTTTGTCAGGCATGAAAAACAGCAACAGTTTCGAAACTGTCTGAACCTGACATTCCTGTTGGGAGGGGCGTTTTTTGTGATACAAGCTCTGGGTTTGTTTCAGGTTTTGCGACGGCACTCACTGATTCAGACTGGTCTGGAAAATGTCAGACAGGGTTTCAATGATCCGAGTAGTTATGGCGTTCTCTTTACTTTTGTCTTACTACACGCCCTCCATTTTCTGGTAGCCTTTGGAATTCTGGGGATTGTGATCTACAAAGCATATTTATACCAGTACGATCACGAATATCACTGGGGAGTCCATGCCTGTGCGGTGGTGTGGCATTTCCTGGGAATCATCTGGGTCATAATGATATTGCTTTTTTGTGTAGTTGGATAAGTTGTTCTATAATCCTGCTTTAAGGCCTGTGACCATTTTCGGAGTGTCAACAGGCTCCTGGTATTCTTACGAACGAACAGCCAAAGTGGAGTATTCGGAACGATTCGCTCACCAGGTTGTTTTTCTCTATTTCCTCAGGCTCATAAGATCTACTAAAATAAAGGTTTCCGTTTTTATTTCTGATTGTTGGAATCAGAAAACATCCGTTCCATTTTTTGTTAGTTGTGATGCACCACTCTGCTCATCAAATTGAATCTCATACTGAAGAGGAGGAGGGGCGTTCCAGCCTGTTCCGAATGGTCCTGGAGTCCGTTGTGACTCTGGCGATTGCTGTCATCCTTTTCAGGACGTTTCAGGCTGAAGGGTATATGATATCAACCGGTTCGATGGCTCCGTCACTGCTGGGGTATCATAAACAGGTAGTCTGCCCGCGCTGCGCGTTCTCATTTGCCTATGGTGTGGCCTATGATGATTCTGTTACCGGTAATCGGTTTCAGGCGGGAGAAGCATCCCACAGTGGCATCCAGTCGCAACCTGCCCAGTATGCAACGTGTCCTAACTGTAACACGCACTCCATTGATTTAACAAACGTACCTCGAAATGAAGGTGACCAGTTACTGGTTTTCAAACATGCTTATTATCTGAAATCACCACAGCGTTGGGACGTTGCCGTGTTTCAAAATCCGATGAAATCAACGCAGGCGTATGTAAAACGAGTTGTAGGCTTGCCGGGGGAAACGGTTCAGGTCAAAGAGGGAGACTTATATATCAATGGTAAAATTGCACGCAAGGATCTGAAAACACAACGCGCGGTCCGGCTTTTAGTTTATGACCACCGATTTCGACCGAAAGATGATGAGTTCTTTCAGCCACGATTCATTCCTGAAGAGAGTGAATCACAGAACGATCACGATTCCAGGGGCAATCGAGACTGGGTTCCTGAGGGAGACAGTTTTGTATTTGATGCGACGCAGGCTGGTGCTCAGAAACCATCTGCTGAAACAGATTGGTCATGGGTCAAGTATCAACACTGGATGCGACAAGGTGGGCATTACCTGACATCCGTTTCACTTGAGCAGTGGCCCGCAGAAATCGAAAAACCAGAACCGGTTTTAGCCCGAATCAAGTATGATGAACAAGACAAAGAATTAAGTTATCAGGGTGCGATGTCGGCAGAAGACTGTCAATATTTTCTGGACCAGACAGAGGACGATGAATTCCGTTACGCAATTGCATTACTTTATGAAAAATCACACGTGGCACCTGTACTTGATCATTATGCGTATAACACGGGAGTGGAGAATCGACAGGCTGTTCCCGTTCACGATTTTATGTTGGAATTCGATTTGAACATTCACTCCGGAGAAGGTGAGTTTGCCATTGAATTCTTTGAAGGTCACCATCGATTCCGAAACATATTCCAGATAAAAGAACGAAAGGTTTCACTGTTTGTGGATGATCAAAAAAAGGCAGTTCGCAGCGGACAACTGCCACACGATTTCCAGTTACAAACGGTAAAAATTGAGATGTCTGTCATGGATCGTCAGGTGATGCTGGCCATCGATGGTCAACTCATTTACCAGCCTCTCTTGTATAGCCGGAACTCCTCTTCGCGGAAAGCGATTCGCATTCCGGTTCGATTTGGCGCAAACGGCGGACATTTACAAATGACCAATCTCAAGTTGTTTCAGGATGTGCATTATACGCGCGGGAAAGCATTGCACGGGGTCGATGAGCCTTATCAGCTCGATCAGCAAAGTTATTTTGTCCTCGGTGATAACAGCCCGGTTTCACTGGACAGCCGCAGCTGGTCAGATGCGAAAGTGGAACATAAATACTTACTGGGTAAGCCTTTTTTAGTACACTTGCCTTCACGTCAGGGAGAAGTGAAAATTGGGAATCATGTGGGTCACGTGCGCGTTCCAGACTTTTCCCGGATTCGCTATATTCAATAGAGCAAAATGAGTGTTCAATTAAGAAAAATTCTCCCCTGATTCAATAATAAATGGTCATAAATCAATCCCATGAGCGAATAACCAGGTCTGATAAAAGCATGCTCTTGGTTTGAAGCGGTAAATTAATCTTTGTTAGGTCATCGGTAATGGCAAAAAAAAGTGAAGAGGCAAAATTGAAAAAACGCACAACGGAACGTGCTGATAAAAAGAAACCGGATGCAGCAAAAGGCCGCAGTCGGCATAGTGAGATTCGGGACACGGTCGAATCGATTATCATAGCGCTCGTATTTGCATTTGTGTTTCGCGCCTATTCCGCAGAAGCATTTGTGATTCCAACGGGGTCGATGGCACCGACTTTGTACGGTCGTCATAAAGAAATCAATTGTGAACAATGTGGTGTGAAATACGCTGTGGGAGCCAGTGATGAACTCACCAGAAAATCAGGGCTTCTCATATCCAAAAATAAGGTCACAGGCGCCTATTGTCCTAATTGCCGCTACTACACCGACCTGAAAGATGCCGTGCCTTTCACAGGAGATCGGATTATTGTTAATAAGTTTCCATTTGATTTTGGAGACCCTGAGCGTTGGGATGTAATCGTCTTTAAATTCCCTGAAGAGTCACAGACGAATTATATCAAACGGCTGGTGGGCTTACCTGGCGAAGAGATCCAGATTTCCCGCGGAGATGTCTATGCCCGGAAGTCGGAAAAAGAACCCTTCCGAATTTTACGCAAAGCGAATCTGGAAAAGCAGTCCGTGGTTCAACAACTGGTCTACGATGACGAATATCCACCTCGTGAACTTCTCAATTATGGCTGGCCTGAACGCTGGTCTGCGATGCGACAAGTCAGCCCCGATGAAACAAAATTTGAAAACTTGATGCAATCCGCGTGGGAAGTTGACAGTGATTCACGCACTTATCAATATCGAAGCGCTTCGGAAAACACCGGTTCTCAAAATCTGGAATGGTTGCGTTACCAGAATATCATTCCGCGTCAATCCGACTGGGATTTACTTCAAGAGAACTCAGAATTGTTCCAGAGAACAATGGAAACGTCCCGGCCTGAGTCGCGGTTGATCAGCGATTTTACAGCCTATAACGAATTCTCGGGGGGAAACAAGAGGTCGGATTTCATGTATGAAGCCGCTTTCTGGGTTGGTGATTTGACAGTGCAATTTGATGTCGAGATCCAAACGGACAGCGGCGAACTCTATGTCGAACTCATGCGGGGAGATCGCCATTATCGAGTTCGCTTTGATATTAAAACCGGGCAGGCAAAACTGTACTATGTGGAAGATTTTCCTAATCCCGAACCTGTGGAAACTGAGTTAACCGTTGTCGATACAGAATTGAAAGGCAAGGGGTCACATTCGGTAAAGTTCGCCAATGTAGACCAGCGGCTCTGTTTATGGATCGATGGTTCTGAGGTGATTCTGGACGGTAAGACAGAGTTTCAACCACCGGTTTCTCCCGCACCCCGCGATGGTGATCTTGCGCCAGTGGGGATCGCTGGAACAGGCGTTGATTTTGTTGTCTCTCACTTATTGTTACAACGAGACATTTATTATCGTGCTGCCGAAGTTCACAACGAATTTGAGTACACGGGAGATCAGGAACGCTTGTGGGAATTACTTCCGGATCCGGCAGCCTGGAGCCGCCAGTTTGAAGATTATCGTCAACAGGTTCGGTTCGCAAAAATGGCAGATGATGAATTCTTCGTTCTGGGCGATAATTCCGCCCGCAGCGCAGACAGCCGCCTCTGGTCTAATACACGTCAAGCGGAACGACGACACGCTGTTCCGCGCTCTGCCTTAGTGGGAAAAGCATTTATGATTTACTGGCCACATGGTGTCCCTTTCATGAATAATGGCCGTGGTTTTTCTCCCGATGCAGGACCACTCAAGCGGTTTTTCTATCACCAGACGTCACCAGGCTCCTATCCCAAAGAACCCTATGCCAAACTTTCATTTCCGTTTTATCCTAATTTTTCCAGAATGAAGCGAATTCGATAGTATCTGGCAATCTGTGCAAAATCGATATTCATCAGAATCAGAGAATAGACTAAAATAGTTTCGAAGTTCTAACGACAGCGGAATCGTCAAGGAGGACGTATAAGATGGCATTATTGGAATGTGTGGGTCTGGTCAAAGACTATCCCGGAAAACGCGCCGTCGATGGTGTCGATTTTTATGTCGAAGAAGGCGAAATCGTAGGTCTACTGGGGCCCAATGGTGCCGGCAAGACGACCACATTTCGTATGGCCTGTGGAATGATTTCACCCACCAAGGGTCGCGTATATCTGAAAGATACGGATGTCACAGCCTGGCCCATGTATAAACGTGCTCGAGGGGGAATGGGTTACCTGCCTCAGGATGAAAGCGTATTTGTGAAGCTTTCCATTGAACAGAATATTTATGCCATTCTCGAATTTCTGGATTTAAATCGCAGGCAACGACATGAAACCGTAGATCGGCTGCTGGATCAATTCGGGCTCACGGTAAAACGAAAGCAGATTGCATCAACACTTTCAGGTGGAGAAAGGCGGCGACTGGAAATTGCCCGTTGTCTGGCAAGTTCTCCGGAGCTGATATTACTGGATGAACCATTCACAGGCATTGACCCTGTTACAATTCATGATATTCAGGATATTATTGCCGATTTACGAGACAGTGGTATTTCGATTCTATTGACGGACCATCGCGAACGAGAAACCTTAACGATTACTGATCGCAGTTATATTATCAGTGCCGGGCAGGTGCTGGTCAGCGGTGATGCAGAAACCGTTCTGAGTGATGAACTGGCTCAAAATCTCTACTTCGGCAAGCGCTTTGATAAAGAATCGATCATTGAAGGACGCGAAGCTTTTGGCACACGTGGCTTTGATCAGGATGCTGCTTAAGAAGTCGCATCCAAATAACGTCCCGGGTGCCACTCGAGTGCGGCACGGCCGATACACATCGAATCCTGCAGACGATTCATGCAAATTCCTGCAGCGGGCAGGAGTAAGACATCACCATCATTGGCGGGTGGATGCTCGTTTGTTTCAACAACTTCTTCAAGCCGTGAAAGTATCGTCGGAATTGTAGATGAGATCGAATTTCCGTATTGGGGTAAATTATTCAGGAAGTCTGCTTCGATCGGAATCTGACGTGCCGCCGCAATCATGGCTTTTAATAATTTCCCACTAGGCTGGTGGGGCGCAATCAGAATTCGGTCTGCTTCCTCTGCAACCTGCTGATATGATTTCATACAGGATTCCAGCATTAAATCAACTCCGTTGAGGAAAACGGATTCGCCATCCATGTGCATGACTAATTTATGTTCTGGTTGCCCACGAAAATCAAACATGTCTCCCTGCTCGGTCCAAAAGAGAGGTACGTCTGGTTTACGACGTTCCGCAGGAATATATTCAGACCAGGATTCCACATGCAGTAAAGTATGACCGGGACCTCTCCAGAGTGTTGTTCCCGTGGCGCCCGCTGATACGATTCCACAAAACGCTTTATCAGAAGAATCATGCCAATGCTCGGGAGTCTCCACAGTAAGTAGTGGAATGTGGACCCCGTCAGGCTGGTCTTCTAAGAGATTCGACGCTCTTTTCAGAAGTTCCACAAAGCCGACACAGCCATAGTTCAAAGCCACAAACTTCCCGGAGGGAATATTCAGTTTCTCAGCGAGCTGGTTACACAACTGCCTGGCAGAATTGTGATTGGTGTGTGAGTGGCAAAGCAGAATTGCTGGACAGTCTGTCCAATCGAAGCCTACCGCCAGTTGCAGTTTCTCAGCGATCGCAACAGCAATATCAATCGCTGTAAGTTGAGGCTGCAGTAATCTGCGAGTCTCAATTCCAGTCGAACGACTAATTGCTTTGACGCTGGAAAAGCCATCGGTAATGCCTTGGTGAGAAAGCGCGTAGACGCGATCATTATCCAGTAGTTCAAAAAGATCATTATGATCAGCAAGATCTACAAACTCTGTAAGTGCAAATCCATTATTCTGCATAAAGTAATCCCAACCTAAATTATTGCAGAAAGATATTCCATAACCCTAAAAGGACTGAGTATGGGTAACTCGTGCGTAAAGTGCAATTGAATCAAGGAGAATAAATTTTCAGTAAGTCAAATTGCAATTACCTGACATGGAGTTTCAGGCACGATCGGAAAGGTCGAGACAGAAAATAAGAGGACAGGCTGTTTAGAGATTCCAGGAGAGTAATGCCTGCAGGGTCATTAATGCCCCCATAATGATAATGGCGGTGAAGAAAAAACGGACTGAACGTTGAATAATTATCTGGGGAATTTCATAGCGAGTGGCGTTGTATACTAAACTGATCACTGCCAATAGTGGAATCAGGTAGACAATCGCATTAATCTGGTTCGCAAACAGTATTAAGACCGACATGATTTCGCTGCCTTTGGTGGGTGTCAACAGATAACTCAAAATCCATGACAAATGACTGTACTGACTAATCGGTATTCAAGATTTGGAATTTTCCAGTTCTTTGTCGCTGGGAGCAGGAGCCTCCTCGTCTCCTCTGCCATAAGCGGGGCCTTCAAACGCATCCCAAATGACGAGTAGATTTAACAGGCCGGCGATCCAGGTGAACACAACGGCAAATTCATAACGTTTTCCAAGCTTTTTATTGACATCATCGAGTTCCTCATTGCTGAGGGGCATCTCAAACCAGTTGACAAAACTCCTTGGAATTGACCCTGCAATGTGGCCCGTATCAACTTTGCGGCCGTCGACTTCACGAATGACGGTACATTCCAAAGCACGTTGACGGTCCCCTCCCATCAGTAAACCGAATCGGATGGGATCGGACAGTTCCAGTGCGGAAATTGGTTTTTTGTCCAAAGTGCCTTCAAATGTGCCTGTGAACTCGGTGCCAAACTCTCCCTGGATCGTTTTCAGCTTAATAATGCCATCCAGTTGGCCACTGATGTTGGAGCCATCATCACCGCGATCTAAGATCGTCCCGGTGAACGGTTCTTCCAGAGACATTTCCATTTGGCCGGGTCGTAATTCATAGAAATAGGAATCATTGTAGTTCTGGCCATTCAGTCTTGGATTGATCGATTTATTATAACGCGATGTTTGAATCAGGGCGGGCAGGGCAGGTAATCCCACGCCCACTTGTGCAAAGTAACCCAGATTTCGTTTGCCTGGCTCTGACTGGTAATAGACGGTCTTCCAGTCACCAAGTGCCATGCCACAAAAAAATGTACTCAGGATGCAGAAGCAGTAGATGGCTGCTTTAAACTTTCTTCCCTGATATAAGTGGCCGGCACCGGGAATCAGAAATGCTAAAATCGCGGCAACAACCGGATTTTTCAGATCAATTTTCTTTTGACTCTCAGACATTACGGGATCCTCAGGCGCGACATCAATAACAGTATTAGATAAATAGATTTCGTTTCAGAGAGCAGGATATTAGACCTGATATTGAGAAATCAGGAGACGACTTTTTTTTAATGCAGTCTTTCACCGATTTTTTATGATGAATCATAGTGTATCTCATGGGAGACGGAACGACTAGGGCAACCTGAAGTCTATAGTAACTGGAGAGTTATGAGAATTGTGCTACCCCGGATTTCAGATCCGGCTGGTATGCGGTATCGTCCCGGATTATTGTCCTCCCTCAGCTCTGTTTGACCACCAGGGAAGGCCGATTCCACCATCGATGGTCGTCGTCCCTCCTGTCATATAATCTGCGTCATCACTGGAAAGGAATGTCACAAGTCGGCCGACTTCATCTGGTTTTCCCAGACGTTTCCACGGAATCGATTCTGCACCCGCTTTAAGTTGTTCTTCGGTAAAGAACTTTCGTTCTCCCGGAGTGTCAATCCATCCCGGGTGAACCGTATTCACGCGGATTTTGTGCGAAGCAAATTCAATAGCAGCAGTTCTTGCCATGTGGTCAATTGCGGCTTTTGCCATGTTATAAGCGGCGGCAGTCGGAATGGCTATGACAGCATGAGGCGAGCTGATAACAACAATCGAACCTCCTTTCCCCTGCCTGGTCATTTGGGTTGCGGCAGCGCGAACACCAAAAAAAGCCCCCCACATGGTGACATCAATGGTTTTTTTAAATTCCTCCATATCAGCATCCAGAATGAGTTCACGATCACTGTAGGCTGAGTTCGAAACAAACAAATCAAGGCTGCCAAATTCTTCAGCCACTTGAGCAACGGCAGCATCAACCGATTGCTGGTCTGAAACGTCTGCCTGGATTGTGATTGCTTTAACACCAAAGGCTCGTGCCTCTTCAGCCGCTGACTCCGCTTCTTCGGGATGCGACCGATAATTGATGGCAACATTGGCCCCTGCTTTGGCCATTTCCAATGCACATCCACGACCGATACCGCGGGATGACCCTGTCACGAGTGCATTACGCCCTTCCAGCTTCATTCTCTTAATTCCCTGAGTAAAAAAGGATTCTAAAATAAACAGATCTCAAGACGCGTTTTGATCTGAGCCAGGTTTGCATATTCATGTCAGTCGTGGATTTCTTCTTCCGTGATCCCACCATGGAATCCAGGACTGTGTGCGTAGCGTTCAGAATAGAGTATATCAGGAACAGGAACTTGAAAATGCGGTGTTGCTCAGAACAAAGAAAACCGAGAAGCTTTTTCTGCTCCTCGGTTCGCTATTTGAAAATAGTTACTGTCTGGATTGATGTCAACGAAACTGCAATTCTCAGCTCAGGCGGAGAAGCTGCTTCCACAACCGCAGGATTTGACCGCGTTTGGATTTTCGAATGTGAAGCCGCGTTTCTCGAGACTTTCATAGAAATCAACGGTGGTTCCATCCAGATAGAGACCGCTTTTTTTATCCACGACGACTTTGACTCCGTGTTGTTCTGATACGGTATCATTTTCCTCATCAACTTCATCAACAAAGCGGAAGTCATATTGGAATCCACTGCAACCACCGGAAACGATCCCGATCCTGAGCAGAGAACCTTCACCCATTTTCTGGTCATCCATAAATCGCTTCAGTTCTTTGGAAGCATTCTCTGTAATTGTGACTGACATGAAAATTGGTCTCCAGTTTAAAAGTAGTTGAATTGTTGTATCGTTATTGGAGTTGATCGGCAAAACATCGCCAATAATCCAAAATTGTGATGTAAAGGAGGGATCCTCCACGCGGTTGATTCGCTCTACTTATTATAGCAGAAGTTTCTTTTTTTCCGAGACGCTTTTTGCCTAGTTCTTTTGAAACTTGTCGTTTTTTGTAAATATAATAACTATAAAGCGTTATGTCTCTTAATGTACTAAAAAACGGGTACAAGGATAACCGTCGTTGTTTGGACATTGCCATTTTTGTTTTTTCATGTACGACGTTCAGCAACGAGCCACTAAACTGGATGGCTATATCTGATATGAGTTTATTTATAGAACGAGTCGATTTTGGTCTAATGGTCTTTCGTAATCGCATTCCGGCGTTTATTGGTTTCCCTGTTTGATTTCATTGCCGAGGCAAATTGCATGACGACACCGCGAAATAAAATTTTGTTCAGCGAAACAGAATTGGGGAATGTAGCAGATTATTTTGTGTTGTTGATATCGAAAGAACGGGCAACCACACGGGAAAAGAAGCCCTATTACCGGGTTCAGTTCAGCGACAGCCAAATTACAGCGACTGCGATGATCTGGAGTGATACGACCTGGTTTGCTGACTGTGATTCCGAATGGACAGAAGGCGCATTTTACAAGATTCGAGCCCGTTACGATGAGAGCAAATATGGTCCGCAGCTGGATATTGATCGAATTCGTCCGATTACAGAAGACGATAGAGCAGATGGCTTTGATCCGAGTCTGTATTTTAAGCGGTCTCGCTTTTCGAGTGAGGAAATGTTCCATGAGCTGACTCAAATTGCGCGCGAACAAATCAGCGAGGAGCCATTGAGAAATCTCGTATTGGATATCTTGTTAGAGTATGAAGATCAAATCAAGACCATTGCTGCCGCCAGTAAAAATCATCATGCTTTCACAGGAGGTTTTTTGGAACATGTCTTGTCTGTCACCCGCACTGCCTGTTATCTGGCTGATAAATACTCGGTATACTATGAAAAAATGCAGCCTCCCCTGGATCGCTCCTTGGTGGTTGCCGGAGCGATATTGCATGACATTGGGAAATTGACGGAACTGGAATATAAACCGCATGCTTCAACCTATACGCCGGCAGGCCGATTGATCGGACATATTCTGTTAGGCCGTGATCTGGTACGTGAACATGCCTCAAAAATTGAAGAGCTTGATCCCGAAACATCGCTGAGACTGGAACATTTGATCGTCGCACATCAGAATTTGCCTGAGTGGGGTTCTCCGATTGCACCACACACTCCCGAAGCGCTACTGGTGCATTATGCAGATGACATTGATGCGAAATTTCACATGATGGCAACAACGTTGGAAAATAATTTGCCTGGGAGTAAAGAAGAATTTTCCAGTCGCGACAATGCCCTGCGGAGAAGTATCTTTTTAGGATTGAAGCTTGAAGATGAAAACTGACTTCACAATTTAAATGAAACCACAACTCAATTTGATAATAGAAACAGCATGATGAAATTTACAAAAATGGAAGGCGCCGGCAACGATTACGTCTATGTAAATTGTTTTGAAGAAGCAGTACCTCAAGATATTGCGCGCCTGGCAATACAGGTGAGTGACCGACATAAGGGGATTGGCTCCGACGGCTTAATTCTCATCTGCCCCTCTGAAAAAGCGGATGCGCAAATGAGAATGTTTAATGCGGACGGCAGCGAATCGGAAATGTGTGGTAACGGCATTCGCTGTGTGGCAAAGTATGTGTACGATCATGGTCTCTCGAAAAAAGAGACACTCAAGATCGAAACCGGAGCAGGAATATTGGATCTGGATCTGGAACTGACGGGAATGAAAGTCAGTCAGGTTCGAGTCAATATGGGACCGCCTGTACTCATCAGTTCTGAGATACCAACGCTTCTGCCCGGTGATCCACCTGTGAATGCCGATCTGGAAGTGAGTGATCAGACGATTCCTGTCACCTGTGTTTCGATGGGTAATCCACACTGCATCACATTTGTGGAAGAGATTAATGACCATTGGGTTCACGAGATTGGTCCGCTGATCGAGGTGCATCCCATGTTTCCCAATCGAGTCAACGCAGAATTTATCGAACTGGTTTCACCTGCCGAGATGAAAATGCGTGTCTGGGAGCGCGGTTCCGGAGAAACTCAAGCCTGCGGGACAGGTGCCTGTGCCTCTGCCGTCGCAGGAGTCTTGACAGGTCGAACCGGCCGCGAAGTACTTATCCATTTACCTGGTGGTGACTTACGACTGGAATGGGCTGATGCAGGGGATGTCTTTATGACGGGGCCTGCGGTTGAAGTTTATCAGGGAGTTTGGACAAGGCCAGAGTGACCTCTATAATGTGTATTTAGCCAAAGTGTCTGTTTTCAACTGGAATGAAATTTTTTGAAATGGTATTGCAGCAAAATCGCAGAAGTGTTAAACCTCGGCCTCTCTCATTCTCACAATGAATTTCAACCTTAAATCTGAGTGCAATAATACAGGCAAAACTTTTTTGTCGGCGTCCGGTTTGTTCAATTCGGGAAAACCCATTGGACGGAAAAGTCGGTTGCTGTTAATTGGCTGGAGCCTGTTCCTGATTGCAGGGTTTGTTGTTGCCGTTCAAATGAAACCGGATTCACGTGGATTCGGTACCCATCAACAACTTGGTTTTGCACCTTGTGTCATACGAAATCGATACTCCTTTCCCTGTCCCAGTTGTGGGATGACAACTTCCTTTTCACATTTTGTTCGAGGTCAGATCCGTCAGTCTGCACAGGCCAACACCTCTGGTCTGGTTCTGGCAATGGTCTGTCTTGTGATGATACCCTGGTCCTGGATCAGTGTTTTTCGCAAACAGCTCTGGCTGATCTCCCAGCCTGAAAACAGTTTCATCTGGTTGATGTGCATTCTTGTCACGATCACCCTGATGGAGTGGTTTTTTCGGTTGACCTTTTAAAATCAGATCCTCCGGATTTCCGGTAACATTGATACTCATTTCTCGTTGATTCAAAATCAGATCCCATCAGATTATTTCGGTTTATGCCAGGGACGGCAGACTATATGCGAAATTCAATACAGATAAAAAACTCAAGTATGTTTCACCAGCACTGCCTGTCTGTCGTGCTGTTGATGCTGGTCTGCTCAGGAGCCAGTGGATGTTCTTTGTACGTCATGGCTGGAAAAATGTTCTTTGGCGATCCGCTTCAAACTTGCGAATTCACCAAAAACACGAAAGTGGATCTGGCTGACGAAAAGAAAAAAGTGCTCGTCGTCTGTTCGACGCCCGAATCGATTCGTTCGGATTACCCTTCGTTGAATTATGATTTGCTGGAACAGATCACCTATCGTTTACGCCGCAACGACATTGATGTATTGGATACAGGAAAAGTGGCTACCTGGCTGGACGATAACGGTGGTGTCTGGAATGATGTTGAAGAGCTGGCAGAAAACTTTGATGTCGATTACATCATCCATGTCGACATTGATGAATTTGATTATCGCGAACCAAACAGCCCCAACTTGTTACGCGGAAAAACATTCGGAAATATTTCTGCCTATGAAGTTGAGGAAATCGACGGCATGAAACGGGCTTTGCAAGTCTTTACCAGTGAATATACATCGGAGTATCCGATTCACATGCCCGTTTCGATCGAGACAGAATCTCCAGAAGTATTCAGAAAAAAATACAAGGATCGCATTGCCGATCAGATTGGCCGTTTCTTTTATAATTATCGAACGGGAGCGGATATTTAACGCTTCCTGTTTCATTTTCGAGATGGCGACCAAAACTTAATTCGGAGTTGTGAAGGATCACACAATGACAATTTTTTCGTTCGGACAACGATTTCAAACACGATTTTTTAATGCAGTCACAAAACTGGCAATGGTGACGATCTTATGTACGACGATGTCAGGCTGCAATTATTTTATCCTGCTGGGATATCTGATTGGTGGTCCGCCTTCAATTGAACCGGATTTCGATGCACAGACTCAAAAATCATTGACCGAAAAAGATGTCACTGTGGCCATCGTGTGTTATGCACCTTTGGAGTTGCAATATAACTTCGATGGAATTCATAATGATTTAGCCAAGTACACCACATTTCGTTTGCATAAACATGATGTTAAAGTCATCAACCCGGATCGGGTTCGCGCCTGGCTGGACGAAAATCCTGATTGGGACAAGCCGGAAGAAATTGGTGAAGCATTCGACGTGACCTATGTGATTCACATTGAATTACATGAATACAGTTTATACGAAGAAAACAGCTCCGATTTGTATCGCGGTCATGCCGAAGGTATGGTCACAGTCTACGAGATGGATGAAGATGGCGAAGGTGAAAAACTTTATAGCAAGGAAATTACTTCGACCTATCCATTACGCGCACCACGGGCGACGTCTGAAGTCACCTTTTCCAAATTCAAGAAAGAATATCTTTCCCGTTTGAGTGATGAAATTGGGCGGCTGTTTTACGAATATTATCGTGGTGACGATTTCACGCATGCCATTTAGTATGGTATCCGGACAGATCGATACTCAATATTCCACCTGGAATTTTTGCTACTTGGAACTTTTGCAGACCCTGCTACAATAAGATAATTATTGTGCTGGAGGTGCAGGGCCTCTGGGATCAGTCGCAGAAAACGTATTGCTCCAGTTCAAGATACATTTACTCTAATGTCTTACACCAAACAAGAAGTCGTTGCTCGTTCCCAGATACTCTTGTCTCATGCGTGGATGGTACGGACGTTCGTCAAGCACAGCGATGAAATGGATGACTTTCCAGAGCTGATGAATCTCACGCGTGCTGTGTTCGATACCTCGCGGGCTCTTGAGACACGTGTGGATGATCCTGACGCCTATCTGAAGATGCTGCAAAAAAAGATCAGCAAACTGCGAAAAGCCACTGATCAATTTGCCATCGATGCACCGAACGCATCACTGCATACCAATTTTGAACAGGCTGTCATCTCAATGCAGGCCTGCACGAAAGAGCTGGAAGAGTTACTGGAACTGGTCGAGTAATCGATGGCCGGTGCCTGTTTTCACAAACGAATGCGGTACCATTAAAATGTTACTGTCAAGATGTCGTTACTCATCCTTGGTTGCATCGAGCACTGCCAGGAATGCTTTCTGAGGAATTTCGACCTGGCCAAATTGCTTGAGTCGTTTTTTACCCTCTTTCTGCTTTTCCCACAGTTTGCGTTTCCGGGTGATGTCGCCGCCATAACATTTCGCAGTCACGTTTTTGCGAAGTGCCCGAATGGTTTCTCTCGCAATAATCTTGCCGCCTATGGCAGCCTGAATGGGAATTTCAAACTGGTGTTTTGAAATTTCTTCTTTCAGGCGTTTCACCAATGCACGACCTCTGCGTTCTGATTGTGAGCGGTGAACGATCGTGGAGAGCGCGTCGACTTTTTCTGATTTGACGAGGATATCCATTTTTACCAGATCAGTGGGGCGGAAACCGAGAATCTCATAGTCCATCGTTCCATACCCGCGTGTGGCGCTTTTGAGCCGGTCGTACATATCGTAGACGATTTCCGCGAGAGGCAATTCATAAATCAGTTGCGCGCGATTGGTTCCCAGGTATTCAGTATTTTTATAGATTCCCCGTCGGTCCGCACATAACTGCATGATGATGCCGATACTCTCTGACGGCAAGATGAATGTGACCAGGGCAATCGGTTCACGGAATTCTTCAATGCGGCTGGCATCGGGGACCGTTTGTGGATTGTCAATCAGTAGAATGTCCCCATTTCGTTCCTGAATTTCATAAGTGACGTTGGGAGCAGTCTGCAGCAGATCAATATTAAATTCCTGTTCCAGTCTCTGCTGAATAATTTCCATATGCAGCATACCCAGAAAACCACAGCGAAAACCAAAGCCGAGCGCGTCACTGGTTTCGGGAACATAACTAAAGCTGGCGTCGTTGATGCTCAGTTTCTGTAATTCTTCACGCAGCTTTTCGAAGTCGGTGGCTTCAATCGGATACATACCACAGAACACCATCTGTTGTGGTTTCTGGTAACCAGGCAACGGTTCTGGCGGCAAATTTCTGGGATTGGCAATCGTATCACCCACATGCACATGGCTCAGTTCCTTGGCACCACTGACAAGGTAACCCACCTGGCCTGGACCCAGTGAATTGACTACTTTCATCTTTGGAACAAATTGACCCACTTCAATGATGTCGAGTTTTGCACCGCCACGCATCAAGACAACGGTTTGTCCTTTTTCAATGGTACCCTCAATGACACGCACATAAGTGACCACACCACGGTAGTGGTCGTATTTGCTGTCGAAGACCAATGCTCTGAGTGGTGCGTCCTTGCTTCCTTTGGGAGGTTCAATCCGTTCGACGATCGCATCGAGTACTTCATCGATTCCGATTCCATTTTTCGCACTGACCATCAAAGCGTCTGTCGGGTCGAGACCGATAACGGTTTCGACTTCTTCCAAAACTTCGTCAATCCGTGTCACCGGTAAATCTATTTTGTTGACAACGGGTATGATCGCCAGGTTTGCGTTGATACTGGCATAAGCGTTGGCAACGGTCTGTGCCTGCACTCCCTGAAATGCATCTACCAGTAACAGCGCACCCTCGCAGGCTGCCAGACTGCGCGAGACTTCATAATGAAAGTCGACATGTCCGGGAGTATCAATCAGGTTCAACTCGTATGTTTCACCCTTGTATTTATGATAGATGGCAACCGTGCGTGCTTTGACGGTGATGCCGCGCTCCTGTTCAATTTGTAAATCGTCCAGAATTTGAGCCTTAAACTCTCTCGTTGTGATGGCGCCCGTCTTCAGGAGTAACTGATCAGCGAGCGTACTCTTTCCATGATCGATATGTGCGACGATCGAAAAGTTTCGAATTAAACGTGTCTCAGTTGCCATTGAGTGAATCTCATCATTCTTATTTGAGAAGGCACCGGCTTTCGATGCCTGTAATATTGATAGTTATTGTATCTCGGCTTTGAGGCTGGCCAGTCGGGCACAACCGGCTGCGCCAATGAAACCCGCATCAGATCCAAGTGTTGCAAAGTCAATGATGGTATTTTCGCAGGGGACACGAAACGCTCGTATTTTAACTTCTTCACGAATCCGATTCATAAACCGTTGACCTAATTCAGAATTCTTGCCTCCAAAGGTGGCAGCGCCTCCAAATAATATCATGTCCGGGTCAATCGTATGCATCAGAGAAGTGGTCCCTACACCCAGATACATGGCGGAATCCATTATCAATTCGTTCGACAATTCGTCGTTTTGTTCTGCTTCCTCTGCTATTAATAGCGGAGTCAGTTTTGCGCCCTCGTGTACTCGCTGGCTCAAAGTAGAATGGCGCCCTGCATTCAATTGTTCCTCACATCGACGGACCAGAGACTTGGCTCCTGCATAGGCTTCGAGTGTTCCATATTGTCCCGAATCACATAAACGGCCATCTGTCATCTGGATGATGATGTGACCACATTCACCACCATGTGAGTGTCGACCTTCAATGATCATATCATCAATGATGATACCACATCCAATTCCCGTACCCAGTGTCCAGAAAACCAGGCTTTGGGCTGCCTGGGCACCCCCCACCCAATATTCTCCGTAAGCAGCGGCACTGGCATCGTTCTGGAGTATCGTTTTTTTGCCGGAATAATGATCGCAGATGACCTGGCGTATTGGAAAATCGTGCCAGGTAGGAAGATTGGGAGGATCCAACAATCTCCCACCGGGTATATCCATTGTACCAGGCGTCGCAATCCCGATGGCTTTGATATGATCCATCGTAAATTGACAGTCAGTTAAAACATCCTGGATTGCCTGATAAATATTTTGTAAGCCGGCATCAACTCCCTTGTCTACTTCGGTTTTGGTTTTTGCATAAGATAGAATCTGCCCCGAATTATCTACGACGCCCACTTTGATATTTGTGCCACCAATATCTACGCCGACAAAGTGGGGACCCTTTTGATTTGCCGGATTCATTTCGGGACTGGTTCCTCGTTTACACTTCGGATTCTGGTGATCAAATATGGGGAAAGCGGTCTCTATTGAATCATCAAAATCAATGACCGGCATGGGACTGGAGTAATTCCTCAGTACTTTTCCACAAAGTTGTTGCGGGGGCGATCACCTGTCGGCTTTCATTGCCGCTCGTTTTAAGGAAGACCACAGTCACAGGCATAAGTATAGACGAGCCGACAGCAACGATGCAATCTACAAGAATGGAAAACACGACTCAACTGAGGGCAATTTACTCTGATTTCCAGCTGATTTTAGAGGAAATGGTTTGAGAACAGAGTGGATCATACATAGTCACAGCCCGATCCTGGGTTATAAAGCGGAAAGAAGTTTCTGGAAATTTAACACGGGCAGGGCGAAATTCCTTGGCGCCCCTCTCAATTTGAGACAGGATAAATCAGGTTGGATATGAAGAGAGATCTCAAATGTCAGTCAAGTCAGAGGTTGGATATGATTCATCAAAGTAGAATATTCGTTTTTGTGTTGTCCTGCTACTTCAGTTTTCTCTGCCTGGCATCTGATTCAAAAGCTGAACAGAACTCTCCAAGCCGCCCGAATATCATTCTTTGTATGACCGATGACCAGGGTTGGGGCGAAACCAGTTTTAATGGTCACTCTATCCTCAAAACTCCCCATCTGGATGCGATGGCAGCAAACGGGCTTCGCTTTGATCGTTTTTATGCAGCCGCTCCCGTCTGTTCGCCAACACGAGGAAGCTTTCTTACAGGTCGGCATCCCAATCGATTTGCCTGTTTCAGCTGGGGGCATACATTACGACCTCAGGAAGTCACCGTGGCGGAAGCCGTCAAGTCGGCCGGTTATGCGACCGGTCACTTTGGGAAATGGCATTTAGGATCGGTTCAGGCCAATAGTCCGGTCTCGCCTGGTAACAGCGGATTTGATGAATGGGTTTCGAGCCCGAACTTTTATGAGAACGATCCTTATATGAGCCACAATGGAATCGTGACTCAATTAAAGGGAGAGAGTTCGCTTGCCACCGTTGAAGCGGCTTTGAAGTTTATGAAAGCATCTCAGTCCAAAGAGAAACCATTTTTAGCAGTCATCTGGTTTGGAAATCCACATACACCTCATGAGGCAATTGCGAAACTCAAAAAACTCTATCCAGATCAGGCCGCCAGCTTCCAGAATTATTTTGGCGAAATCAGCGGCGTTGATCAGGCAATGGGACATTTACGTGAGCAAATCAGAGAGATGGGAGTGGCAGAAAATACGCTACTCTGGTTTACGAGCGACAATGGGCCTCGTCCTCCCCAGTTTAAAAAAGAAGGCCCCCGTTCACAGGCGACCGGCGGTCTTGCCGGTTGGAAAGGGAATCTCTGGGAAGGTGGTATTCGAGTGCCATCGATTATCGAGTGGCCCGCTCAGATCCAAAAAGCAAGAACTTCTGATCTGCCTTGCGGAACGATTGATATTTATCCAACCGTTCTCCAGGTCACAGGTGCCAGGGTATCGCATCAACCTCACCTGGATGGGTTCAGCCTTTTACCTTTGATTGAAGGTAAAACAGCGAAACGACCTCGACCAATGGGATTCTGGACTTATCCCACGAAAGGACATCCCAAGCGTAGTACGGAAATCCTGCTTGCTCTCAAGAAACAACAGACACCGGAAAAGCCAAACCCCGCAGGACCCGTTCCGGATGCAGACGCGGGCAGTCTTAAAACAAAGTATTCAAAAAACGAACTGCCGGGAGCAGCAGCCTGGATTGATGGTGATTATAAATTGTTGAAATTGATTTCGAAAAAGAATCAGCCCAGGTACACACTTTATCATCTTGCCAAAGATCATTCCGAACAGAACGATCTTTCGAAGGACGATCCGAAACGCGTTCAAAAAATGAAAGCGGAATTACTTAGCTGGCAGAAGTCAGTCATCGACAGTTTGAATGGTAAGGATTATTCTGACTGAAGGTGTTCCGGATGAACCCAGTTCCAAAGAAGTATGGCACAGTACGACTGGCATTGGGGATTCAAAACAGGCGTGCCTGATTGCCGCGGCAATAAGTTGTTTTCTTGAAAGAAGTTGCAAGGCTTCTTCAGATTTTGCGATATCGGGAAGTCGAAAATTCAGACTCAAAACCTTTGTATGATTGCATTTCGTAATCAGAGTCTGCAATAATCGAATTCATAAACATTCATAAGGAAGCCAAAGCTGTTCTCGCGTTGATCGAGAGAGGCTGCTTTCCCTGCCCGTTTCCTGACTGCTTACCTGTCACACACTTGATTGAGGATCATTATGAACCTGGGACTTTTAAAACGGCTATTTTGTCATGCAACGCTTTCACTATTAATAGTGACGGTTGCTTTATCTGGCTCCTCGATGGCTGAGGAGAAGAAAAAAGAACTGAAGTGCCGGCATCATCGGACTGGATACCTCACATGCCATTGCTTTCACCAAAATGCTCAATACCGGAAAACCCGAAGGAGAGTTGGCGGGAATTCGTGTCGTAGCCGCCTACCCCAAAGGAAGTCCTGATATTAAATCCAGTGTCTCACGAGTTCCGAAATATACAGAAGACGTGAAAAAGATGGGGGTTGAGATTGTTGATTCCATCCCTGAGCTGCTCAAAAAAGTCGATGTCGTTTTTCTGGAGACCAATGATGGTCGTCCTCACCTTGAACAGGCGCTACCTGTTTTAAAAGCAGGCAAACCCGTTTTCATTGATAAGCCGATTGCCGGTTCACTGGCTGATGCCGTTGCCTTGTTTGAACTGTCGCGCAAGTATAACACACCCATGTTTTCTTCGTCTTCACTCCGATTTTCAAAAGGCGCACAACGTCTCAGAAATGGTGCCGAAGGAAAAATTACCAGGTGCAGCACCCATAGCCCCTGCTCACTGGAAAAAACACACCCCGACCTGTTCTGGTATGGGATTCATGGTGTCGAGACCTTGTTTACTGTCATGGGTACAGGCTGTCAGTCCGCACAAAGATCTGTCAGTAACTCGGATCAAGACGTCGTTGTTGGTCAATGGTCCGGAGATAGAGTCGGCCAATTTACTGGTGTACGCAAAGGGAAACCCAGCGGATATGGCGGAACAGCGGTCGGGAAAAATGGAGAAGTCGCCGTGGGCGGCTATGATGGTTACAAGCCATTACTGGTCGAAATCGTGAAATTCTTCCGATCTGGAAAGCCACCCGTCAGCGAAGCGGAAACACTGGAAATTTATAGCTTCATGGAAGCGGCTGACGAGAGTAAACGTCAGGGGGGTGCCGTTGTGAGTCTTGCCAGCGTGCTCAAAAAAGCAACGAAAGAAGCGAATGCGAAACTGGCAAAGCTGGATTTGGCAGGTGGACCGCGTGCGACGACCGATAATCAGCTGTCTGCTTCCGAAAAGGCCGCTGGATGGAAACTACTCTTTAACGGGAAAGATTTTTCAGGTTGGAAGTGTAATAACGGCAAGTCAATTGCGGCCCCCATTGAAGACGGGACATTAGTACCTTATAAATCGGGCGGCTATTTAGTCGTGTATGAAAAACCGTTCGGAGATTTCAAATTCCAATGTGATGTTAAAATGCCGGAAGAATGCAACTCGGGAATCTTCTTTCGCGTGGGAGACTTGAAGAATCCAGTGCAGACGGGATTCGAAACTCAGGTTTTGAGTGGAAAAGGAACTGGTATGCACGATTTTGGAGCGATTTATGATCTGGTTGCTCCCGAATCCAATCGGGCGAGTGCTCCTGGTGAATGGACTCATCTCGAGATTACCTGCAAGGGTCCTCTGGTGAGTGTAGCCGTGAATGGAAAGACGGTCGCCAGTTTAAACGCTGATGAATGGACCGAACCGGGTAAACGATCAGATGGCTCGAAGCATAAATTCAAGATGGCCGTCAAGGATTTTCCGAGAACCGGATACATTGGCTTTCAGGATCACGGTCATAAAGTCTGGTATAAGAATGTAAAGCTACTCGAACTTTAAGTCTTGAATAAAAGCGTGACCGCTTACGATAAAGCCATTTGAGAGTGTTTCACTTTCAGATGGCTTTTTGATATCTCGTTACCAGAATCAGCTCGCAGAAGTCGGCAGGAGAACTTTTGTATTGATCCGCAGGCAACCCTGTTTATTCGGGGTTCTTTTTTTTGACTATTGAAAATCTCTGAAAAATTGACTGGTTTTGAATACGAAATCAGCTTTATATGCGACAGTCTGAAAAATGATTCAATTTGTACCTTGCTTTCACTACAAAAAGGGGGGGATCTGTGTAAAATAGCCGCGAATTATTGGGCAACCAGCATGTGTTATGCCTATAAAGAAAGCAGAGAACAACAGAGATGTTCTGTCGTGTTTTGAGCAGCGTTCAGATGGTTTATTAAACCACACCAGGCGAGTCAAACGAGAAAACTCGTGATATTCAGGTTCATAATTCAATGATTACAATTAAAAAAGGGTTGGATCTGCCAATCGCAGGCGTGCCTTCTGCTTTGATCGAAAACGGGCCGTCATTCGATCCGTTGCTCTGATTGGCCCTGATTATATTGGTATGAAACCAACTCTGGCGGTCGAAGTCGGAGACACCGTCAAAAAAGGCCAGTTGCTTTTCAGTGACAAAAAAACCGAAGGCGTGATCTATACTGCGCCCGTTGCCGGTAAAGTCACTGAAATCAATCGTGGTGCCAAACGCTCCTTTCAGTCGCTGGTCATCGAAGTGGCAGGCGACGAAGAAGAAACTTTCACTTCCTACGGCGACAGGTGACCTCACCAGCCTGACACGCGAGCAGGTGCAGGACAATCTGTTGCAATCCGGTTTGTGGACCAGTCTGCGAACACGTCCTTACAGTCGCGTTCCTTCACCGGAAACAACCCCGCATTCCATTTTCGTGACCGCCATCGATACCAATCCGCTGGCGCCACCTCCTGAAGTGGTATTGAGTGAAGAGCCCCGGGCATTCACCCAGGGTCTGCAGGTATTGAAGTCACTGACTGAAGGCAAGCTGTATCTCTGCAAAGCTCCCGGAACCAATCTGCCCGGTCTGGAACTGGATTTTGTGACGGTTGAAGAATTCGGCGGCCCGCATCCCGCCGGGCTGGCTGGCACACACATTCACTTCCTGGATCCCGTCAGCGAAAAGAAAACGGTCTGGTACATCAATTACCAGGATGTGATTGCGATTGGGAAGTTATTCAGCACAGGCAAGCTTGATACAGATCGCGTGATTTCCATCGCGGGTCCCGCTGTAAAGAATCCCAGGTTAGTGAAAACCGTTCTCGGTGCCAGCCTGCAGGATTTGACAGAGGACAATCTCAATGAAGGCGAAAATCGTCTGATCTCGGGTTCGGTATTCTCAGGTCGCACTGGTCAGGAAACATTTGCTTATCTGGGTCGCTATGCATTACAGGTGACGGTACTGAAGGAAGGAAATCATCGGGATTTTCTGGGATGGATGGGACCGGGTTTCAATAAATTTTCGGTCGTTCCGGTCTTTGCTTCTTCGTGGTTAGGTCAGGGGAAAAAATTTCCGTTTACCACGTCAACGGAAGGCAGCAAGCGGGCCATGATTCCCATTGGAACATATGAAAAAGTCATGCCTCTGGATATTTTGCCGACATTCCTGCTGCGGGCATTGATTACGGAAGACACGGAAGGGGCCAAAGAATTAGGGTGCCTCGAGCTTGATGAAGAAGATGTGTCGTTATGCACTTTTGTCTGTCCCGGAAAATATAATTACGGGTCATTATTGCGTCAAAATTTAACGAAGATCGAAGTGGAAGGTTAATCTCCGTTTTGCCCTGCACAGGTAGGCGGAAAAAATCGTGTTGCTTCGAGTCTGTAGTATTGTGCCTGATAAATAAAATTAGATAGAGAGTTGTTAACCCTGATTGTCTGCTGTGAAACTCGTATGTTTCCGTTGACATTCGATAGATCTGGTCAAGTCAGTCGTGGCGAGGCTCGGTCCCAGGGGTCATCAAACAAGAAAGATAAATCTCGAAATGAAGCCGTTACGAAATCTTCTTGATAAGGTACACCCTCTTTTCGATAAAGGAGGGAAGTTCGAGAAGCTTTACCCACTTTATGAGGCGAATGATACGTTCCTCTATACTCCGGGTGAAGTGACAGACGAAGCTTCTCATGTGCGTGACTCCATCGATCTGAAACGCATGATGAGTATGGTGATTGTTGCACTGGTGCCCTGCGTATTCATGGCCCTGTATAACACAGGGTATCAGGCCAACGCAGCGATGAGCGCCATGGGTGTTGAATCGGTTCCCGGCTGGCGTGGAAGCGTTATGGAAATACTGGGAGTCGTACCGGATGCCAACAGTCTGATTTCCAATCTGGTGCATGGCGGGCTTTACTTTTTCCCAATCTATATTGTCTGCATGGCCGTCGGAGGCATGTGGGAAGGTCTGTTTTGTATCGTACGTCGGCACGAAATCAATGAAGGCTTTCTGGTAACCGGGATGCTGTTTCCCTTAACACTGCCTGCCACGATTCCACTCTGGCAAGTGGCGCTGGGAATCAGTTTTGGTGTCGTCGTCGGAAAAGAAATTTTCGGGGGAACAGGTAAAAACTTCCTCAACCCTGCGTTAACAGCGCGTGCATTTCTTTACTTTGCTTACCCGGCCCAGATCGTAGGTGATACAGTCTGGACTGCCGTCGATGGATTCAGTGGTGCGACTTCACTGGGACAGATGGCCGTTGCGGATCCAGAAGTGGGCATGAAAGCGGTTACGAATACGGTTGCCGACGGTGGTCTGGGAATTTCCTGGATGCAGGCATTCATGGGGCAGATTCAAGGTTCCATGGGGGAAACCTCAGCCTTTGCCTGTTTGTTAGGAGCTGCTTTTTTGATCTTCGCGGGTATCGGATCCTGGCGGGTGATGGCCGGGGTTCTCGCGGGAGCAATGGGGCTTTCGCTCTTGTTGTGGTTAATTGGCAGTAATACAAACGCCATGTTCGCGATGCCACCTCAGTGGCATTTAGTGGTCGGAGGTCTGGCATTTGGCCTGGTCTTTATGGCGACGGACCCGGTTTCGGCGGCGATGACAGATACGGGTCTATGGATTTATGGAATTTTAATTGGTGGAATGACAATCCTGATCCGGGTTATCAATCCTGAATATCCAGAGGGGATCATGTTGGCAATTCTGTTTGGAAATGTCTTCGCACCTCTGATTGACTATTACGTTGTTCAAGCAAATATAAAAAGAAGGTTGGCGCGAAATGTCGCGTGATTCAATTGGTTTCACATTTATTGTATCGGCCACTTTGTGCGTGGTCTGCTCAATTCTCGTATCCGGGGCTGCCGTCGGTTTGCGCGGTCTCCAGGAAGAGAATAAAGAGAATGAGCGCAAAAAGAACATTCTTTCGGCCGCCGGTTTGATTGAACCGGGAATGAGTGCGAAGGAGATCAAAGAAATTTACGATGAACGTGTCAAAGGCATTATCATTGACTTGAACACGGGTGAAGTCGTAACCGACGATAAGGAGTTGTTTCCTGATCCACAGCTATACGATCAGAAGACAGCCGCCGACAATCCTAAAATGAGTATGGAAATTCCCTCCGCCGAAGATATCGCAGGTATCAAACGGCGTGAGAATTATTCATGGGTTTATTTGATCGGTGACGAAAAGGGAAAACTATCACAATATGTGCTTCCTGTCAGAGGGAAAGGCCTGTGGTCGACACTCTGGGGTTTTCTGGCTCTGGATACCAATTTAAATACGATTGCCGGTTTGACATTTTACGAACATGGTGAAACACCTGGTCTGGGTGGAGAAGTGGATAACCCCAAATGGAAAGCGCTCTGGAAAGGGAAAGAAGCCTTTGGTAAAGACTTCGAACCTGAAATTGAAGTCATCAAAGGGACGGTCGTTCCAGACTCTAAAAACGCAATTCATGAAGTCGATGGCTTGTCCGGAGCAACAATTACATCACGCGGTGTGACTCACTTGCTGGATTTCTGGCTGGGTAACCTGGGATTTAGACCTTATCTCGAACGTGTTCGAGAGCAGGGAGAAAAATAGAAATGAATTCAAAACAAAAAGAGGCGCTTCTCGGGCCGATTTTCAATAACAACCCGATCGCTTTGCAGATTCTGGGAATTTGTTCCGCTTTGGCTGTGACGACCAAAATGGAAACCGCGCTCGTCATGAGCATTGCCGTAATATTAGTGACAGCATGCTCTAATGCGGCTGTGTCTGCAATCCGGTTACAAATTCCCGGTAGTATTCGAATTATTGTTCAAATGACGATCATCGCATCACTGGTGATTTTGGTCGATCAATTTCTGCAAGCGTTTGCGTTTGGAATCAGTAAGCAGCTCTCTGTATTTGTTGGTTTGATTATCACCAACTGTATTGTGATGGGGCGTGCTGAAGGTTTCGCCATGAAAAACGAACCGGGCATCAGTTTTCTTGATGGAATCGGAAACGGATTGGGTTACAGCGCCATTTTGATGCTGGTGGCATTCTTTCGAGAGCTGTTTGGATCAGGCAGTCTGTTCGGTGTTCAACTATTAAAATTAAGTCGCGATGGTGGTTGGTATGAAGCCAATGGTTTGATGTTATTACCTCCGAGTGCGTTTTTTATTATCGGTTTTGCGATCTGGATCTTGCGAGTCTGGAAAACTGATCAACTGGAGGAAGCATAAGATGTTTGAGCATTACCTGAGCCTGTTTATTAAATGTCTGTTTGTGGAAAACCTGGCGCTGGCTTTCTTTTTGGGAATGTGCACATTTCTGGCCGTTTCCTAGAATGTCAAAACCGCCGTCGGTTTGGGAATTGCCGTTGTCGTGATTCAGACGATTACGATTCCCGTCAATAATATCATCTATCAGCATCTCCTGAAAAAGGGGGCTCTGGCCTGGGCCGGATATCCAGATGTTAATCTGACATTTGTGGGATTGATCTGTTATATCGGCGTGATTGCCGCGATGGTGCAGATTCTGGAAATGACTCTGGATCGGTTTTTCCCGGCTTTGTATAACACGCTGGGAATCTTCCTGCCTTTGATTACTGTAAACTGTGCGATCCTGGGAGGTACACTCTTCATGGTCGAACGTGATTACAACTTCCCGGAAAGCTGTGTTTTCGGTTTAGGTTCGGGTATCGGCTGGGCTCTGGCGATTATGGCCCTGGCGGGTATTCGCGAGAAAATGAAATACAGCGATGTACCTCTGGGTTTAAGAGGATTGGGAATCACATTTATTACCGTTGGTTTAATGGCGATGGCCTTTATGGCGTTCTCTGGAATCCAATTATAAGTCCTTAACTACATTCTATTTTTTAGAGCGGTCAACGTTTTATCATGGGTATAGAAATTCTTCTCGGCGTTATCATGTTCACGGCCATTGTGTTAGCACTGGTCGCCATCATCTTAATTGCGAAATCAAAACTCGTTGCTTCCGGTAACGTTACGATCACTGTTAACGAACAGAAAAAGATCGAAGTGCCCGTTGGTGGCAAGTTGCTGAATGCCCTTTCCGAAAATCAGATTTTTGTTTCATCCGCGTGCGGCGGTGGTGGAACCTGTGCCCAATGTGAAGTGAAGGTGCTGGATGGTGGTGGAGACATTTTACCCACCGAGCGCTCACATTTTAATAATCGAGAAGTCAGAGAAGGCTGTCGTTTATCCTGCCAGGTACCCGTGAAAAGCAACATGGATATCGAAGTTCCACCGGAAGTCTTCGAAACGAAAAAATGGGTTTGTAAAGTCAGATCCAACGATAACGTGGCCACGTTTATCAAAGAGTTGATTCTGGAATTACCGGAAGGCGAGGATGTCGCTTTCAAAGCGGGTGGTTTTATTCAGATTGAAGCGCCACCACACCATATTAAGTACAGCGATTTTGACATTCCCGATGAATACAAAGAAGACTGGGACAATTTTAATCTATGGCGGTTTGAATCCAAAGTAGATGAAGAAACCATTCGTGCCTATTCGATGGCTAACTATCCTGGTGAAAAAGGCATCATCATGCTGAATGTGCGTGTTGCTTCTCCGCCTCCTCGTTCACCTGAGGGAACACCTCCGGGTAAAATGTCATCCTATATATTCGATTTAAAAGCAGGCGATGAAGTCACGATATCTGGTCCGTATGGAGAATTCTTCATTAATGACTCGGAAGCCGAAATGATCTACATCGGCGGTGGTGCTGGAATGGCTCCGCTTCGTTCACATATTTATGAGTTGTATAAAGAACGTAAAACCGACCGGAAAGTTTCTTACTGGTATGGTGCCCGCAGTTTGCGCGAAATGTTCTACGAAGATGAATTCCGGGCGATTGAAAAAGAGTTTCCAAACTTCAAAATGCACATCGCATTATCCGATCCTGTGCCGGAAGATAACTGGGATGGTTTGCAAGGATTTATCCATCAGGTTTTGCTGGATGAATATTTAAGCAAACATCCCGCACCTGAAGACTGCGAATATTATATTTGCGGTCCACCAATGATGTTGTCTGCTGTTCGGAACATGCTGGATGACTTGGGAGTCGAACCTGAGAATATCCGCTATGATGACTTTGGTTAATCGCAGATTTGAACGAATTTGTTTTGTTCCTTTTCTGCTGATCGTCTTCCTGAGTACAGCTTGTCAAACGGATGAGCGTGTCTCAGTTGCGAACGCACTGAGTAAACAGCAAATCGAAGGTCCCACAATGGGGACTTCTTATCATATTACGATTTGCGTACCGTCTGCCAACAAAGTTGATGAAACACAGCTCAAGCAGGAAGTGGATCTGCTTTTAGAGAAGCTCAACGCGCAGATGTCGACCTACATCAAGACCTCGGAGTTGTCCCAATTCAATCAATTGAAATCGGAGCAGTGGTTTGACGTTTCACCTGAAGTCGTGAAAGTGGTTGATACCGGCTTGAAGCTCAGTCAGCAGAGTGACGGGGCGTTTGATATGACGGTAGGGCCGCTGGTCAACCTGTGGCACTTTGGTCCTGATCCGGGGAAAAAAACAATGCCGGAATCCAGCCAGATTGATGCCGCCCGAAAAAAAATGGGGTATCAGCACATTCAATTTCAGTACGACGGGCCCGCGTTGAAGAAGTTAATACCCGATGTTTACCTCGATCTATCGGCGATTGCCAAGGGATATGCGGTTGATCTCGTTGCGGAACACCTCGAATCACAATCCATCGAAAATTATCTGGTGGAAATTGGCGGTGAGATGCGTGCCAGCGGCGTGAATCTGAAACAGATTCCCTGGAAAGTTGGCATTGAGAAACCGGTGACGGAAACCCGCAAAGTCCAAAAGGTGGTTTCGCTATCTAATTCAGCAATGGCAACTTCCGGCAATTATCGGAATTTTTTTGAAGTCGATGGCAAAACCTATTCGCATACCATCGATCCCCGTACAGGTTACCCGGTGGAACATTCTCTGGCGTCTGTGACTGTCGTGGGAGAAACTTGTATGAACTGCGATGCCATCGCAACATGTCTCATGGTATTAGGCCCCGAAGAGGGTTATAATTGGGCAAAGGAACACAAGGTCGCCGCTTATTTCATTGTGAAAGAGGAACACGGTTTTTCAGAACGCTATTCCCCACAATGGCAACAAACAGTGGGAGAGGTCAACGAATCATGATGTCCACAGTTTTACTTGCACTTGGTATTTTTATCCTCGCCTTTCTGGGGATGGCCGTCGGTGTCATTTTCAGTAACCGGTGCATCAAGGGTTCCTGTGGAGGCCTCGGCAATATTGAAGGAGCCGATAACTGTTCCGCCTGTGGTGGCTGTTCGGTATCTGATCAGAAGAATCAAAGTGATGCTGTGGTCTCGAACAGTTCCTGTTCTGTAGAGAACGATTCCTGATTTTCTGAACCGGTTTCTGAACCGGTTCAGAAACCGGGCAGTCAGATTCACACATTTGATTCTATAGTTCAAATCAATGCCACACCGAAACATGGCGGTGCGTATTTGAATATGAAGCGAATTTGCCGGAAATTTCTCAATATTTTTACTGGTAGTTCGAATAATATATGAGACAATCTTAAGTAGCGTTCTGCCTTATCTTGAGAGGAATGCAGACGTTCGCATTGTATAAAGTGGAAATTCAATCTAAAGCTATCGGTCCATTCGATATCGAGAGGAAGTTGTTATGTCTACCGCTGATAATCAGGCAGAATCCGTTCACGTTTCTACAGAGCCAGAAGTTCCACCGGAAGCAGAGTCTCAGTCCGAGAGTGGCAAACAGTGTGAATCATCGGGAGCCAATAAATCGATTGAGCGATTGCGAACTGAGTTTGATAAATTGCTCGGAGTTGCTGTCGAACAGGGAGAGCGCGCGTTAGACAAGCTGGGTTTGTTTGGAACGGAGTCCGTCTGGATGCCTCGCGCCGATATTCTGGAATTAGAAGAGCAAATTCAAGTAATTTTTGATTTGCCGGGTGTGTCTGCTGATGAGATCAATATTACTCTGGCTGGGAATATGTTAACGGTTGCCGGCACGCGAAGCACGGGGACCGCCACAACCGCCGGACAGACTGTTCGCATGAGCGAACGACCTTCGGGACAATTAAGACGATCCATTCCCATGCCGGTTGCCGTGGATCCTGAAAAGGTCACCGCATCTGTGAAAGATGGTGTCTTGAGTGTACTGTTAGAAAAATCACCGACTGTCATGCCGCGGCAGATTCCGATCAAAAGCGGCTCGGAAGCGAGTGCGAGCAGTTAATTCCACAGTCAGAGATTTTTAATGAGGTGCGGGTCAACATATTGTCCGGATGTCAGATTCATGCTGGGTGCAATGATCAGTTGGTCTCCGGCTTTGATCCCCGTAAGAATTTCGGCTTCAAAGTCATTCATGACTCCGGGTTCGACATTCACCAGAAGCGTTCTATTATTTCGCACGAGAAAGGCCTGCCAGTCTCCAGAACCGTTACGAAAGAGCGCTGACCTCGAAACCTTGACGACATTTTCTTTCATTTCGGTGTAAATTTTAACGCGCACTCGAAAGTCCGTTCCCAGGTCTCGGTTATGCGCTTTTAATCGTTTCCAGATCTCCTTGTTGAAGCTGATGATCACTTTGACCCGTTGTTGCTCAACACCCAGTGAGGAAATTTTAGTGAAACCTTTGGGATAGATGCGTTTGACTTTTCCCTGAACGGGCAGCTTTCCGATCGCTGGCCCTTCAATATCGACGGGTGAACCAATTTGAATATTGCCGACATATTGGGAAAGCACGTCCGCTTCAACTTCGAGGTTTTCCAGTTGTCCGACTTCCAGTAGTATTTCACCAGCGGGCAGCGTCCGTTCGTTCGAATAGTTTTTCGTTAAAACAGTTCCATCTATCGGGCTGCGCATGATGGCCCGGTTACGATCACGCTGCAGCTGTTCGAGTTGTGAGACTGCCTCTTTTTGCTCTTCGCGTAAAACAGCTTCCGAAAGTTCTTTTTTCTCTTTATATTTGAGAATCGAGATTTTTCCAATTTGCATCGCACTTTGGATAGCCTGCAGCGAACGCCACGTCAAAATCTCTTTCTGGTAATCAATTTCGCTCTGCTTGCGAAACAGGTCGGCTTCATTGAGTTCACTTTCAGAGAGCGCATTTTTTTTAAAGAGTTGATACTTGCGATCAAACTCGTTTCTGGCGTACTGCCATTTTGCTTTACTTGCCTCCTGTTGTTTACTGCCTGCTTCCACAGTCAGATTCATTGATTTAAGAAACTCATCAAACTGCACCAGAGAATTGTCTTCCAGGCGATTGTCAGCCTGTTCAACGATTTTTCTGGCAAACTGTTCGACTCGAAATTTCGCCTTTGCGACTTCCGCATCCAGGTCGGAGGTATCCATTAAAGCAAGCGTTTGACCTTTCGAGACCTGTTGATCTTCTGAAACCGTTATAGGCAAAATACGACCATCCAGAGGCATGGCGATGCGATAGATCCGGGGGAGTGTTGTTTTCGCGCGTTCTTCGATAAACGCTTTGACCTCTCCTGTCTCAGCAACGGTTACATCAACGGGTCGTGGCGCACCTGAAAAAAGATAGTAAAGCCCTGCTCCCACCAGCGCAAACACCAATATGAGTATATATTTTCGGTTCACGTTTATTCCTTTACGTTTAACGCCTGTAACCAATCCATTTTTTGAATTGTTTTTTGTACCGGCCAATGTGCAATCAATGTGAACAGAATGCCCAGAACCACAGTGTAGACCCAGCTCATGGTGTCTATCGTAAAGGGCATTCGAAATAATTCAGTATCATAGGCAATGTTGATCCCTTTGGATGCCCAGTAACCTGCTGGCAATCCCAGAATAATGCCAGGCAGATTAACACAGAAACTTTCTCGCAGAAAATCGACCCGACCTCAGACGGAGTATAACCCAGTACTCGCAAGCGTGGCGATTTCCTGTTGACGTTCGGAAAGGAAATCAGAGACGCATTGAGAATGCTGCCGAAAAAAATCAGGCAGGAGAAAAGACGATCACGACGACAATCATCACGACCATCTGTTCGATTAAAACTTCCTCCAGTTTCTCTTTTTGATCTCGAATTGAAGTAACAGACTGGACGGCCGGAACCTGTTTGAGTTCTTGATAGATCCGTCTGGTTGCGTGAGGACCGGGGTCCGTTTTTAATTGCACGCTGGTAACGGAACTTGATTCCCCCATCAGACGATTCAAATATTGATAGTCGGCATACACACTGAGCCCCAGGTAGCTGTCAATGATTTTCATGACAGGAACCTGTCTGGCAATTCGATCGCCTGAAACCGGAGTCATTTCAATCGAGTCCCCGGCTTTGATTTGAAGAATATCCGCCAGTTTACGAGTCACCAGAACTCCCGTCTCTGGCACAACGACTCGATTACCGGCAGTATCGCGCGGTATCGTCAGTTGCGCATCTCTGAGAATTCCCGTGATTCCAACTTTCTTTTCATGAATCCCGTTTCTCAACGTGCAACCGATATGAAAGAGTGGCTCGGCATAATCAACGCCGGGAAACTGTTGTGATTCATATAAGGCAGAATAATCATGATCTTCTTTGAAGCTCACATCGATGTCACTCAACAATAATTTATCGTACTGAAAATTAAGTAATGCAAACGCGGAATCATACATGGAGAATGTCACCAGTAGCAGCATCGCGCCCACCATTGCGGATATCAGCCCCCCCAGAGTCCGCGTCCGATGCCGAAAGATATCACGCAAGACCAGTTGCCAGCGGAAATCCAGCGCGTTCCAGAAAGCTTGAATCTTCTCAAGTAAAATGCGTCTCGCGCGCAACGGAGGTTTCGGGCGCATGGCTTCCGCGGGCGATAATCGTACAACCGAGCGGACTCCCCGAAACGTTCCCAATACAGAAAAGAAAATACTGATCAGCATTCCCAGAAGAATAATGCGTGGGTAAATCTCATTCGATAACGCAGGAAACTCGAAATAATGTCGGTACTGCGCCGTCATGCCGCCTGCCAGCGAATAGCCGATCAGAGTTCCCGAGACACCGCCCGCCAAACCGATCAGGAGTCCAAACTGCAAAAAGTGAATAAAGACTTCCCGATTTGAATAACCGAGCGCTTTCATAGTTCCGACTACGGTTCGCTGCTGTTCCGCCATGCGCGACATCAGAAGATTCAGAGCCAGGGCAGCGACAATCAGAAAAACAGCAGGGCAGGATTGTCGCACTCACTTTCAATCCATCGATTTCACTTTTTAAAAACCAGTGTGAAGATTGTTGCGCGAGCGGAGTTGTGGAAAACACACCGTAGTCTTCAAGATGGAGCTCAATTTGATCGAGGATCTGACGTACTCGGTTTGGGCTTTGATAATCGCGTGCGACTTGACCTAAGATCTGGTTGGCGGCTCCTTCAAAACCGAAGACGTCTTCTGCATAATTGTGTTTCAGATAAAACACACCATAACTTTCCGGTTCCGGAACAAGTCCTCCCGGACCGATCAAATACACAAATTCAGAACTGATGGCAGTTCCAATGATGATGAGGTCTTGCAGGTGATTATTGAGAATTAACTGAATATGATCACCGGGTTTCAAATGATGCGCACGAGCAAAGGCATCATTGAGAATCACTTCTTCCTGCCTCTGATCGGTAAAGTAACTTCCCTGCTGAATGACGATCCGGTTAATCGGCGCATTTTCATGTTCTGGCAGCGAGATGACTTTTCCAGAGAGCGGTTTTTCGACTCCCTCTAGTGAAGCCGTCACTTCAAATACAATCCGTGGAAAGAGATTCGTAACACCTGGAATTTCTGAGAGTGCAGCAAGGTCGCCGACAGGTACTTTTTTCAGTTCGACGGAAAAATCAGCCATACGGCAGAGTCGATAGTAGCTTTGCCGTGAATATTCCAGATTATCATACGTCGAAGACATGGCAATAAAGCAACCAATTCCAACCGCAATAATACTGATAATCGCCGCCAAAACACCTTTGGCAGCGAACAGCTCTCGCAGTAATTTCTGGTGCAGGACTTTCATTACCAGGTTACCTGATTTGCAGCGACAGGATGCGAATGGATCTTTGTTTCCGCAATGGTTCCGGAACCGATGCGAATGATTCGTTGTGCCATTTCACCGATGGCTGAGTTATGCGTAATGATGACGACGGTCATTCCCAATTCCTGATTCAGGTTTCCTAATACTTCAAGAATCATTCGACCTGTCTTGAGGTCGAGTGCCCCCGTTGGTTCATCGCAAAGCAGCAATTCCGGATTTTTTACCAGCGCACGTGCAATCGCAACCCGCTGTTGTTCTCCACCCGAGAGTTGTGAAGGGAAGTGATCCACTCGATGCTCCAGCCCTACCAGTTTCAATGCTTCATCTGGTGACATCGGAGATTCGCTGATATCTGCGGCAACGATGACATTTTCTCGGGCCGTCAGAGTGGGAACCAGATTATAAAATTGAAATACAAAGCCGATATGTTTGCGGCGATATCGGGTTAATTCCGCATCGTTGAATTGCGACAGATTCTGATGATGAAAAACACGTCTCCACTTGAGGGGACGTCGATACCTCCCACAATATTGAGTAAGGTGCTTTTCCCGGATCCGGAAGGGCCGATGACTACCAGAAATTCCCCGGCGAAGACCTCCAGATCAATGTCATGCAGAACAGGAACTGAAACGTCGCCCGTTGTATAGGTTTTCGAAACGGATTTCAGCGAAAGCAATCGTCCGTTCTCACCGGTTGTATTTGAATTGAACGCTTCAGCATCAGGGGCAGACATACTTGTAATCTCGGTGAGGACTGGGTGTTTTCGCCTGGGTGATGATCGACTTAAGCGGGGGGAACCCCTTTTCCATCTTGAATGTACTGGTCTCTTTGCTGGGCGTATTCGTCAGCCGTGATTGCGTCTTCTTCCATTGATGAGCAATCGTTCGAATTTTGAGTGCCTTGCTTTTCAAACTCTGAAAAGTATTTTTTTAAATAAGGAACACACCAGCCACAACCGGTACCTGCACTTCCACATTCACTGAGTTGGCTGGCTCTTTTCGGTTGATGGATCCGGAGATGGTTGATGATTTTTCGTTTACTGATATGAAAACAGTAGCAGACTTTATCGTCGAGTTTCACGGTGATTCTTCGTTTCGTTCAGGGTTGGGATCTGCCTGGTCGTTGCGAACTGATTGATCAGGATCTAACGGTGCTTCTGCTTTCTGAATATAAATCTTATTCGATTTCACGGTATATGTCAGTGCTTCTTGACTCAAAACTTGCTTGACCACGTTTGACAAAGTTGTGTTTTTGAATGAAAAGGAGACTGGGGTCTGCATTAGACGCTTGTCGTTTTTTACATTATCAGCGAGGAGAAATTTTGTGTCCAGCATTTCCTCTAACTGGCGAATCAGTATTTTTAGTGGAATTTGTTTGAGTTGACGGAATTCCAAGATGGGAATTTCAAGAGCAACGTTGATGTCTGTTTCGGGGATCGGCAAACTCGCAGTGAGTTTCGGTTTGATCGCTTTCAGCGGAGGATCGTGATCCGGTTTTACTGCCATTAATTCCGGTGCCTTCTCTATCTCAGAGTGAGTCACAGGTTTGACTGATGCTACCTGATCGGTTTTTTCGGAAACAGGTTGCTGATGATGTCCCGGTTCAGGCAGGGCGGGAGGTACTCTTTGAGCCGCATTGTGTTCCGGTTCTTGAGTCTGATCTGCCTGATCTGATTCAGGAGACGCAGTTTCACTGATGGCGGTTGTGAACTCATTCTTTTGCAGGGGCTTTGACGAACTTTGATCCTTTAATACAAGCAACAGGATCAGACAGGTGCCGATACCCGCGACAGTCCAGGCAACCAGTACCGGGTTCGATATGAAACGTGTGCCAAACTTCTGGAGTGAATTCAGATAGTCATGTGATTTTTTGGTTGCCTCTTTTTGTTCGGCGACGACCGGACTGCTTTTGACTTCCAATGACCCCTCAGGCATTAGCGCAATGTGAAGTGTTTGATTACAGTCAGGACATGGGAATTGCGAATCAGAGAGTTGTTTTCCGCGCAGCCTGAGAACGGTCTGACAGTGAGGGCATTGAAAGGTGGTGACATCCATTATTAATCACCTTTGAGGAGATCGGCTGCTTGGTCTCTATTTTTTTGGAAACACAAATGGTTTCAGATTATTGGTCTCTGCATAGGGAATACTGGTAATTGTGGCTGTTTTTTTGCTTTCATCAATGACGAGGCACATCTTTCCCTGATCTTTCACATTGAAAATCGCCTGAATGGCGTCCAGACCAGAGATCATTCCTAAATTGAGTGTCTGAGGCATATTTTTTGTATAACCTACCAGTTTGAGTGCATCTCCATTTAAAACAATTTTCGTTTTCGTCTCATCGGCAATATAGGCAAATACTTCCTGCAGCGGAGTACGGTTAAAATCAAATTCGATTTTTGTTTTCAACCGATCTACGACCAGATCTGGTAATTTAGGACCTGCTGAGGGAGCTGGTCTGGCTTTGGCTGAAAAATCGGTTCGCGTTGATTCGTCCCATGTGAGCAGACTCGCTAATGCCAGATTTGGTGCTGCTCGCTCCGGCAATGTACTGATCATCTGGATGTAGCGATCTCCCGACTGCCCCTTGTTTGCCAGGCTGAATGCTTTGAGCATTGCAGGAAATCGACCAATGACTTTGCGGCTTCCGACGGTGCCCGGGTTCATTTTTTTGACACCTTCGAGCATCTCATGCGGAAGCTGGTTCAGGCGATCATTTAAATTTTTGGCTAACATCGATGGTCGAATCATGGTGGTATTTCGGAACGTAAATTCTGAATAAAACTGCCCCTTCCCGAGGTGTGTGCTCCAGGCAACCGTTTCGACATCTTCGCCAATCCAGTCCAGAAACTGGTTAATAAAGGGATAAACTTTTTCAGGGACCAAAACTTCTTTCTGGCGGCGCACTTCATCGGGATCAAATACGATTGTAAAGTGTCGATCGCGATCTGTCTGTTCCAGAATGGATTCGATTCCAGGTGAAGTACTGCTTTCGATCTTGCGCGATTCTGCCATATCGACGGCATTCAATTCTCCGGGCGGACCAATGACATAAGTCTTTTCATCAACGATCATATAAGAATGCTTGTCTCCTGTGTAAACAGGGAAACTATAATCGTCCAGACGTTGCCCATCGAACTGGTTGATGAGTTCCGAGCGTTTGACCGGTTCGGTAGTCCGGACGACGGCCGCATATTCGGGCGGTGCACCCGGTGTTCCCAGTATCAGGCAAAAGGTAACTTCGTCAATTTGAGAAGGTTCTTTAAAGCAGATGTCTTTAATTTTTTGTTCGGCCCATAACCCGACAGGACCAAGACAAGCGCGGAATTCTTCCCCTTGAGAACCAGGCGTCCAGAGTTCAGCAGGTCTCAGGTGGATCATGATTCGTGTCCCCGCAGGAACATACAGAAGCCGAACGGGATTACCTGATGTAGGGCTCGGCACCTTTTCCTGCGACTGGTTTGCTAACGCGGTAATCGGAGTCAGTTTTTTGGGTGATCGATTTAGCGCAGGAGGCGGAGTCGGTTTTGCTGTAATCGATTGCTCTACTTTCGGCCAGGCAAAGAAGGCGCCCACACCGACCAGAATGAGCAATGCCAGACTGACAATAATGGAAATATTTCTCCGTTTGGCATTTTTACGGCGTAATTCCTTGAGTCGTGCTACACCAGCATGGTCGGTCGATTCCAGTTGAATATTGGGAACCCCGGTGGCTGGTGCCTCTGTATTAATGATCGGGGCAGACGTGTTGACTTCGGTCGCTGTATTGACAGTCGGATTAACTTGCGGGGCCTGGTTTTGTTGTACTGCTGGCGAGACGATCGGCGTTGCTGTTTCCGCAGGTTGTTCATCGGGAACCCATTTGACGGATGTACCCACAACGGGATGAGATGGTTGTGCCAGCTCAATTGGGACTTCTTGATTGACTGGTGGCGCTTGATTGACCGGTGGGGCTGCCGGCTGTGGAGTTGGTTCGGAGGCGTCTGATGTCTGTCTGTCCTGTCCCTGTTCAGAAACCACTTCTTTCACTTCAGGGGACTTCGATGGCAACTTCAGTACAAACGCATGTTTGCAGTTAGGACAGCGTGCCTTTTTCCCGAGTAAACTTTCATCCCGAAGCTTGAGTTTTTTTTTACATTGGGGACAAGGAACCGCGATGCTCGCCATGAATCTGCCTGTTGGTATGATTGATGTAAAGTAAAGGAAAATCAGGAGTAAGCGTTAATTTCAGCACCCACTCGTTCGAGTAGCGCCTTTCCTTATCATACGTTGACTCCGGGAGTGCTGCCAAGTGTTTTTAATGCTTGTTTTTGATTAAGACCAGTTTCTCGGCAATGGTGCTTTACTCCAGTTAAGTGCAGAGTATACTTGGCCTGAGTTCATATGATTCTGGTGATTCTCTATGAAAATGAGATTTTTTCATCAGTTCCTGCCTTATCTCAATCCTCAGAGTGAAATTTCTGCCTGCTTCAAAACCTGACTAAAAATACGTATTCCCGGAATTCAAAAGGTCTTTCGATCAGTAGAATTGACTATATCAAATGATGCGTCAGGTTCAATTTTTTTGTGGAGAATAAACGTGTTCGAGATTCAAAAGAAATCGTTGGGTGATCGTAAAGGCTTCACACTGATTGAACTGCTGGTTGTGATCGCCATTATTGCAATTTTAATCGCTTTATTATTACCTGCTGTTCAACAGGCCCGTGAAGCAGCCCGCAGAAGTACCTGCAAAAACAGTCTGAAACAAATCGGGCTGGCAATGCATAACTATCATGACACGCACCGCATCTTCCCGCCTGCGACGATTAATCCGGGATGTCAGCGTTGTAACATAGTCACTTCACCCGATACCGTCTCCACAAACGTGTTGAATATCACGGCGCATTTGCTCATTCTTCCGTTTCTCGATCAGGCGCCGCTTTATCAACAACTCAATTTTTCACAGCCAATGGGTTTGTCAGCGCACGCCGATGTGACTGACCCGAGCGCTACTGCTGCCGCTGCCAACATGGGTGTTCTCAAAAATCAGCGGATCAGTGTCTATGCCTGCCCCTCCGATTCTGCGGACAGTCCGGGAATCAGCAGCGCCACGACGAGCCATTATTACACGATCGATTATCATCGGACGAGCTACGGGGTGATTTCCAGAACCTGGGAAGACAATGCCCACAATCGAGAGCTCTTCTGGGGACATTCTTTAAATAATCCTGCGTTGCGGTCGGCATTTGGTATTAACGGGGCAGCCCGCATGCGTGACATTGTTGACGGGACCAGTAATACCATTTTCATGTGCGAAAGTTCAATGCGGAAATTAGACACCAACTATGGTCCCTACTGGGGGGCCTGGACGAATACGTATTGGCTTAACATGAGCTATGGAATCAACGCGCCATACAGCGCAACAGAACCACGTCCCTTTGCATGGACTCCCGGCAGCCAGCACGTTGGTGGTTGTCATGCACTTTTAGCCGATGGTTCTGTCAGGTTTGTCAGTGAGAATACAAATGAACCGACATTATTGAATCTTGTGAGTATTGCCGATGGCGGCGTCATAGGTGAATGGTAAGCAAATGATGTTAAAAAGATCAAAAAGGAACTTGTTCTCCTGGAATCGTGGTATTTTTTATACGCTGTGTATCGGTGTTGTATGCACTGGATGTTTCGGTGGCGGAGAGAAGCTGCCTGAACTGGCAACAGTCACAGGCGTTGTTACCTTAGATGGAAAGCCTCTGAAAAATGTCTCCGTCGTATTCCGACCCGAGGCGGAAGGAGGCGCGTCGCGTGGAACCACCGATGACGCAGGTAAATTCGCCCTGATGTATAATCGGGATGCTGCCGGCGCCATACTGGGGACGCATTCTGTCCGCTTTCGGATTCTCGATGCGGATGCAGATGCGAACCTGATTCCGAAGAAATACCGTGGTGACAAAGCGGGGCTTCCTGCCGAAGTTACCAAAGATGGTCCTAACGAATTCACGTTCGATTTGACCAGAAAATAATCTGTCGTCAGACAATCTCTACTCAATTCTTGACTGCGTGTTTTGGAACTGATGTTTATTAAAGCGTCTGAGCATGGCGCTGCTCTGAATGATTTATACAGGATGTACAAAGTGCGTGCTTCTTTTGAATCGGGATGTTAGTTCTGGAATACCAAGGCAGAATGGTCTACAGTACGGAACCATTCCGTTTTTGCCGAGTTGCCATTTTCTGAGCTAACCACAGTCAATGCGATGACCGGCAATCCTTTCATCGACGACAGGACGAATCATGCTGACAGGCAGAATTATCTTATGCTGCGCATTCATTGGTGGAGTATTCTTTTTTGAGGAAGTCTCCGCGGAGACAATGCTGACTCCGCCCGAAGTCTGGCGCGAATATGATCCACAAAAGGGAAGCTTTGAAGAGGAAGTGCTCAAAGAGTGGGACGCGGCAGGCGCTCATTACAAAGAAGTTTATTTCAATGCTTTCATCAACGGTCAGAAAATCCGCGTTTATGGTATTTATGCCGCGCCCATTGGTGGCATGAACCTGCCGGGGGTATTGCATCTGCATGGCGGTGGGCAGACGGTCAATCCGCACTGGTTGCGCGAATGGACGAAACGCGGGTATGCTGCCCTTTCCTGCAACTATCATGGAACGTGGCCTGACCGGAAGCATTTTACCATTTATCCGGAAGCACTCAAACAAGGCAATCACTTGCATGCCGGTAACAAGAGAGTGGCAACAAACCCTGATGTCCGGAGTTCATCCTGGTACATCTGGAGCGCGCTTGGCAGGAGAACTTTGACATATCTTGAACAGCAGAAAGCGGTCGATCCGGAACGCCTTGGTATTTTTGGTATCTCAATGGGAGGCACTACCACGTGGTCACTGGCTATGGATCCGCGCGTCAAGGCCGCCTGTGCCATTTACGGTTGTGGCTGGAACCGGTTCTATCGCGATCAATACAAATACACCCGGAAGCCTTCCCCTGTCTCGCCTTCCACCTCTGATCGTGTCTGGCTGGCTGGTATGGCTCCTGAAGCGTATCCACCCTATATCAAATGCCCTGTCCTGTTTCTGAGTAGTTCCAATGATCATCATGGTAATATGGATCGCGCTTATGAAACGCTGGCCCGCTTACCCGAGTCAAGCATCTCGCGACAGGCATTTACGCCACGCTTCCGCCATCACATTGCACCCAGCCATAACGAAGTGCTGATGCGCTGGATGGATTGGCATTTGAAAGGAAAAAAGAGCCTTCCCCAAACACCAAAAACTGAAGTCATGTTGAATGAAACCGGTGTACCAATTTTGAAGGTCACTCCTGACCAGCCGCAGAGTGTAACCCGCCTCGAAGTCTATTATGCCCTCAAGAATCCCTTTGCTCCCAGTCGAAACTGGCGTTCGGCGACGGCGACATTGAGGGACGGAATCTGGCAGGCTCCGCTGCCTGTTATGGACGTGTCGCACTACCTGTTCGCTTTTGCCAATGTGGAATACGGGACAGGGGTCGTGCTTTCGAGTCCTCTGAAAGCGGTCATTCCAGCCAGGCTGGGGAAAGCCAGGGCAACCGAGAAACCCTCTCGTCGCATCTATGCTGGTCCTGAGGGGACGGGGATGTGGACCGTTAATTCTCCAGGGACGGACCCGATCCCCGGTTTTGAGCGCGTGAATCTCAAGGCTGCGACTGGTCCTGAAGGCAAAAAAGGGTTTACGGTAGCCAGGCGGAGTTTCCCGATTACGTATCAGGTTGGTGATCCCAGGTGGACGGGACCCGGAGATGCTTCTCTTCAATTTGAAGTTGCGACACAAAAAGATCAGGAATTCATGGTGACGGTCTGGGAAAACCACTTTGCAAAAGGAAGCAGAGAGTACCAGGCCAGAGTGAAACTCGAAGGTCAGTCTGGCTGGCAAACGATCAATCTCAAACCGGACGACTTTCGTGAGAAGAAATCGCAGGCTGCTTTAGCAGGATGGGACCGCATTGACTGCCTGGGTCTGTTGTGTGAAAAAGGTCAGGTCTGGAACGACGAAAAAATCTGTTTTTCAAACTTTGAGTGGAAATAGTGCAGGCCCTTTCCCCTGCTTGAACCTGTCAGCCAAACAGACCTTTGATGACTTCACCACTTTCGACGAGCTTCACAGGACGTCCGACGGGTGTGTGCAGTTCCATATCGGCGTCGATTTGCATCGCTTTGCACATCGATCGAAACAGGTCGTCAACCTGGACCGGGGAGTCGACGATTTCCTGACCATTCATCGTCCGTTTTGCCGATGACCTGTCCACCTTTGATACCGGCGCCTGCCATCAGCAGGTTGAAGTTTCTGACCCAGTGATCGCGACCTGGAGCAGGGTGGTCGGGCATTGATTTTGGGAGTGCGACCGAATTCGCCCATGCAGAGCACCAGCGTTTTCTCCAGCAGCCCGCGTTGTTTCAGGTCCAGCAGGAGTTGAGACAGTCCCTGGTCCACATCGGGGGCACGCCGCTCCATGCTGCTTTGAAGACACTGCTGTGCATGTCCCAGCCGCTACTCCGAACTTCCACAAACGGGACACCTGCTTCGACCAGCCGACGGGCAACCAGCAGGCCCTGTCCGGTCTGAGATTTTCCATAGGCTTCCTGCATGGCCGCGGGTTCACCGTCGAACTGAAAGGCTTTCAGTCGGGGAGATGTCATCATCAGGCTGGCTTTCTGATAGAGCTCACTCTGTTCTTTCACGAGCTCTGCGCACCCGCCTGCGCGAAGTCATGCTCCTGCTGGCTCAGCAAGAGCGAGACGTCTGCTGCTGTCGGAAATCAGGTGTGGTATTCGAAACATTATCCGGTAACATGCCCGGGGCGATCGATAATGAAGGGCGCCACCTGGACTCCCAGAAAGCCGGAACTCAGGGTCTGACCAATGCTGACAAAATTGGGGATATCAGACTGGGGATCACCAATTTCTTTAGCGACGACAGAACCGAAATGCGGAAAACGTTCGATCCCCAGCATAAGGTGGCCTGTATGCAGATGATAAGTGCCTCGTTCGTGTGCGGCCTCTTTTCCCGTCATTGCGCGTATTAATGCAATTTCATTCATGACGGACGCGAGTTTAGGCCAATGGTGTGCGATTTCGATTCCAGGAGTTTGTGAGCTGATTTTTTTCGTTTCCCCCCCATTGGCAGTGCCTGGCTTGGGGTCCCAGGTTTCCATCTGACTCGGCGCACCAGCCAGCCAGACCAGAATGCAGGAACGCCCTTCTTTTTTTAACTCAGCGGCGTTGAGCTGAAATTGAGAGAGGATTGAGGAACCGGCAATGCCCAGTGTGGCCGACTGCAGAAAATTCCTTCGGGAGATTGCGCCTCGACGATTCAGGTTCAGATGGATGAGTGCCTCTGTCTGTCATTTGACTTTTTCCTGTGATTGAAAACAGTTATCGCTTTTGTGCGAAACTCAGTGGAATTGATGAGAACCCAGAGCAGGTCATCAATGGCTTCACTCGCGTTTTTCTGAGACTCATTCAGATAGCCGAGATTCGCTCCCGTTGTAATTCGGGTTCAGTGGCATGTCGGGCCAGTACATTCAGATAGAGTGACTGCACCAGTTCTGTATCGGAAGAGAATTTCATCAATCGCTGTTTCAGTTCGCTCTGTCGACAGTTTTGATCTGCAGTTCCTGCGTTGTTCATCAACAGTAGTGCCTGTTGAATTGACCCTTCAAGCGCATCCCTGCGGGAGGGAAGGGTTCATGTCAAAGGTCTGCATGAATTTCCTTCCGCAAGGACTGATCTTCCCCAATCAGGTTTTCGACCGAATCGGCAACCACATCGGGTCGCAGCCGCGAGGGACGAATGCGGTAAACAGTTCTGCAGCAGAGTCTGAAATGGTACGCATTTCACGCTGATAGATTTTTGAATTCATGATCAGCCGAAAGACCCATTTTGGGTCAAAGTCTTTGTAGCGAAATTGGCGGCAATGCGATTCACGACCGGTTTGTGAATGACGTCACCGTCGGGTCCCAGGCTGTCGACATCGTAGAAACCATCGCCGATGAGTTCGCTCCAGATCCGATTCACATAAGCCCGGGCGAACCAGTAGTTCTTCGGGTTGTAAGCCAGAAAAGCAGCGATGGATACACGTCTTGCGTCTGCGTTCATTTTTTCATGAGGTTTTTCACCCAGTAGAAAACGGGGTTTCACCACAGTCTGTGACAGTCGGGTCATCTTTGTCGGGCATTTTGTAGGTGTAGGGATGAAAAAAGGCGGCCAGTTCATGGAACTGTTCCCGTTTCCAGTTGTCGAAGGGATGGTCATGACATTCCGGCACATTGAATGCTGATTCCCATGAAGATACGCGCCGTCTGGGAGGCCAGTTCTGTTGATTTATTTTCACAGGCGAGGACAAAGTTATTCGGCCCCACGTTCTGACCATAGTCGTTGCGGACTGCTTTATTTCGCTTCGGTGTCGCTGAAATCAGCATCACGGTAATGTAATCCCAGGGAGCCCCTTTTCTCAGTTGTTCTGTCAGCCAGTTTTCCAGTGCCAGCGGGCTGATTCGATTCTTGTTGGCTTCACTGTCATAAAAAATGACCGAAGTCCAGTACCGAGCCCATTTGCGGGCATATTCTCTGGTCTCCAGCAGTTCATCGATCAGAATGGATCGTTTTTTTTTGCTCGGGTTCGCTGTGAATGCATTGATTTGTGCCGGGGCTGGTAGAGCGCCTGTCAAGTCGAGATAAACACGTCGAATGAATGTTTCATCATCGATTGTTTCGGCAAAGGATTGTGCGATATTTCCCATTTCCAGCTCTAACGCTTTATCGAGGTCTTTCGAGCTGAAGCTGACCCTGCTCGCGATCCTGCGCGTGGGCATCGTTTTTCTAATGTATCCCAGGAGTTGCATCTTTTGTTCCTGGGTTTTTAAGGGAGGTAAATTCAGAGGAGGTGTTTTCTTCTTTGCATTTTTTGGGGGGGCTGCTATCAGATTTACTGGAAGAAAAAGACAAATCAGCATCATGAAAATGATCAATTGGCTGGTGAAAGGCGGATGAGATTGGCCAGACTTCATAATGTAAACCGTTTTGAATCGAATTGGTTGAAAAGTATTCTGTTGGCATCGTGGTTCGAGAGAGACGACTTCGCAGAACTGGCTATCGAGCCGAAGTAAAAAACGAGATGACATGAACTGCTTCGGGCTCATCTTTTATGTTATCTGGCTTTGAGTAAAGGTAAATAGATTTTGATGCATACGGCTCAGCGACTCGAAAAGTTTTTATCCGCAGGTATACGCGCGCAACCATGTTGTGCGAGAGCAGTTTTCAGATCCTGAAATACTGTTCTTTTTTACAATATGTTCTAAATTTCAGTTAACAGGCATATACATTCAGCTTACGCTGGTTAAAATTCAAGCTGTGAGATATCTCACATAAATAAATGTCAATAATGACAGTTTTTGGGCGAATTATCGATTATTCCTTGTGCAAAACCGATGGCGAACGTTGCCTTATCATATTAAAACAACATGACATAAGATGTTATATAATAATTATTTATGATTATTTTTTATCTGGTACTTTCAGTTAAGAGTAGAGTGATTCCCGCCAGAATGCGTTGTTTGACAAAAATTATTTACGTGTGAACTTTTTCTTCTCAAATTCGTCTAATTATACGTAGTAAATGACAGAGCCTGGAGGCGTAAATGTGCAGCGGCACGTTGCATACTGGTAACAGTCAGGAAAATGAGGGTGGGTAGAATGGTCAGTTCAAGATATCGTAATCCGGCAATCAAACAATTAGCAGAGCAACAGGTGAAGTACGCACCTCGCGACGTCAAGTTGGAACAGATGAGTCGCGCGGAAGAATTCCTGGCACAGATCGTACAGGATCAGGACTACACATATCCCGAAATTTGCAAACAGATTACGACATATCGCTCTGAAATTTATCCCGATCTGGTGATCTCCGGAACGGACGCATTTCATGATTTACGCTGCCTGATTGAGGATATCTCTGATAGTGCCGAGCTGAATGTCGAAGATCAGCAGGAAGAAATTCTGACGGTCCAGGATCTCAGTCAGCGGTTCCGCATTTCGACGAAGACCGTTGACCGTTGGCGAGACAAAGGTCTCGTCAGTCGTCGTTTTCGTTTTAACGGTCGGAAACGGGTTGGTTTTTTGAAGTCATCGGTGGACCGTTTTCTGGCAAAGAACCAGGGTCAAATTGCGCGTAGTATGAATTTCAGTCAGCTGAGTGACACGGACCGGGAAGAGATTTTACGCCGTGCGCGACGCCTGGCCCGATATGGAGGTTGTCCTGCTGAAGTGAGTCGACGCATCGCCCGGCATATGAAACGGTCACCGGAAACGATTCGTTACACGTTGAAAAATTTTGACCGGGAGAATCCTGAGATGGCCATATTCCCTAATGCCCCTGAAAAAATTACGGATCAACAAAAGCGGGATATCTACAATCATTTTCGGCGTGGAATCGCAGTCGATAAACTGGCCCGCCGTTACTGTCGGACGAAGGCAAGTATTTATCGAATTATTTCAGAAGCACGAGCCGTACGTCTGCATGCTCAGACAATCGATTTCATGTTCAGTGATGAATTTGAACAAGAGGGTGCAGAGAAAGTCATTCTCGGCCCCCCTCCGGAAATCGATAAAGAAGGGCAGAAAGTCCGTACTCCACCCGGGTTGCCACCTTATCTGGCGAGTTTGTATTCCATTCCCCTGTTGACCAGGGAAGAAGAGGCGTACTATTTCAGAAAGCTGAATTTCCTGAAATACAAGGCGGCTCACATTCAGGAAACCCTGGACCCCAATCGTCCCAAGGCGCGCGATATGGACCAGATAGAAAAGCTGCTTGATGAGAGTACCGACGTGAAAAACTTTTTGATTCGCAGTAACCTGCGTCTGGTCGTGTCAATTGCCAAGCGCCATATCAGGCCGGGGAACAACTTCTTCGAAATGGTCAGTGACGGGAATATGTCTCTGATTCGAGCGATTGAAAAATTTGATTATACGAAAGGCAATAAATTTTCGACTTACGCAAGCTGGGCGATCATGAAAAATTACGCACGTTCGATTCCAGCCGAGTATAAGGTACTGGATCGTTTCCGTACGGGTAATGATGAGCTGTTTTTCCAGTCAACTGATGAGCGAGATAGCCAATATCGAGAAGAGCTGGTCAACCAAAAGCAGCATGCCGTGATTATGAGTATTTTAGATCAGTTAGATGGTCGGGAGAAAGACATCCTGATTTATCGCTATGGTTTAAATGCTCGGAATGAGCCTCAAACACTTGAGCAGGTAGGAAACCGTTTTGGTGTGACCAAAGAGAGGATCAGGCAACTGGAGTCTCGTGCTCTGAAGAAGCTGCGGCGGATTACTCAAGTGGAACGCGTCGAAATACCGGGAATTTGAAGCAGGCTCATCAGATCCAGCCTGGTCTGGATCGATAAGTGAGTTCTCCCCTTTAGCAGGCATGGTTTGAAAACAATCATGTCTGCTTTTTTATTGCAGGCTGGTCTCTTTCCACCTGTTTGCCTGTAAACCAAACCATTGCCTGTGAACCATCAATCAATGTGAATTGTCCTGGTCTCAGGGTGGGAATCCTCACTGTTTTTGATCTGTATCGGAAGCAGGCGGACCGGTGGTATTCAAACGCCTCTGGTTTGAGTTGGAAAATCTTAGGCCATATAGGCATACATCATTGAGAAAAGATAACAATTTTTGTAATCAGCCTGTCGTTGTCACTTGCAAGCAAGTGCCTGATTGCTATATTGAGCTGCTTACTGAGTTTTGGCGGGGAAAGTACCTCTTCAGCCAGGCGAGTCGTTCAGGTTGCATGAGGCTTGAAGCCTAATCGCTTAGTTTTTAGGTCAGCAGGCTAGCGTAGCTCAATCGGCAGAGCATCGGTTTTGTAAACCGAAGGTTGTGGGTTCGATTCCCACCGCTAGCTCTTTTGCACTGAGTTGCAATGCTTATGTGATGTAAAGGCGGATTAGTATTCGGCTTATGATTTCCAGCTTCGGCTGGTTGGGAGGGGGAATTCCCGAGCGGCCAAAGGGGTCAGACTGTAAATCTGATGGCTACGCCTTCGCAGGTTCGAATCCTGCTTCCCCCAATTAGAGAAGGATATATGTTAAGTCACAGTACCGCGGGTGTAGCTCAATGGTAGAGCCCCAGCCTTCCAAGCTGGTTGTGAGGGTTCGATTCCCTTCACCCGCTTTTTGATATAAACGCTGGTTATAGAAAAAATTGCTGCTGTGGCTCAGTTGGTAGAGCGCGTCCTTGGTAAGGACGAGGTCATGGGTTCAAGTCCCATCAGCAGCTTATAGATTCAGTTTTAAAGTAATTAAAATTTCAAGAGGTGTGTGCCTCTTGCGTGCGAGGGGTTGTTCCTGTTCATACCTCGCTATTTGTTTTGTTGGTTTTATTGTTTAAGTCTGGCCTTAAGCCGGGCTTGAAAAAGGGGTTTTAAAGAGAGATGGCTAAGGAAGTCTTTGAGCGAACAAAGCCGCACGTAAACGTAGGTACAATTGGACACATTGACCATGGTAAGACAACGTTGACTGCATCTCTTCTTGCGGTTCAAGCTGTAAAAGGTCTTGCTGAGATCAAGAGTTATGCTGATGTCGCGAAGGGGGGAACCGTTCGTGATGATACCAAGACAGTGACAATTGCTGTGAGTCACGTGGAGTACGAGAGTGAAACTCGTCACTACGCTCATATCGACTGTCCCGGACACGCCGACTATATCAAAAACATGATTACCGGTGCTGCTCAGATGGATGGGGCGATTCTGGTGGTTTCAGCCGCCGATGGTCCCATGCCTCAGACGCGTGAGCATATTCTTCTGGCACGCCAGGTGGACGTGCCTGCTCTGGTTGTATTCTTGAATAAATGCGACCTGGTGGATGATGAAGAACTGCTTGAGCTGGTTGAAATGGAAATTCGCGAACTCCTGACAAAATACGGGTTCCCTGGTGATGACATTACCATCGTGCGTGGCAATGCCAAGGGTGCTCTGGACAATCCTGGTGATGAAAAATACAACGCCTGCATTGGTGACCTGATCGCTGCTTTGGACAGCGATATCGAAGCACCTGAACGCGAAGCCGACAAGCCATTCCTGATGGCGATCGAAGACGTGTTCTCAATTGCTGGTCGTGGTACTGTTGTGACCGGCCGAATTGAGCAGGGTAAAATCAACGTTGGTGACAAGGTTGAAATCGTTGGCCTGCGAGATACACAGGAAACAACATGTACTGGCGTGGAAATGTTCCAGAAGACCCTGAATGAAGGGATGGCCGGAGATAACGTTGGTATTCTGTTACGTGGAACAAAAAAGGAAGATGTCGAGCGTGGCCAGGTACTGGCTGCCCCCGGATCCATTCCTCCTCACACAAAATTTGAAGGTCAGGTTTACGTGTTGAGCAAAGAAGAGGGGGGTCGTCATACTCCATTCTTTAACGGGTATCGACCTCAGTTTTACTTCCGAACAACAGATGTGACCGGATCAACGACATTGCTCGGTGGCGCAGAAATGTGTATGCCTGGTGACAATGTTGAAGTGGAAGTGGAACTTGGCAAGCCAATCGCCATGTCAGAAGGTAGCCGTTTCGCGATTCGCGAAGGTGGTCGTACTGTTGGTTCTGGCGTTGTTGTCAAGATTGTCGACTAGAGTCAGTCGTTGTGCTGTCTCCTGTTTGTGATATAAATGGTGTCCATTCTGTCTGACGGTAGAATGGGCACCTTCAGTTTTAGCAGATTTGTTGTATTGTTGTCCGTGGGGGACATGAGGGCTGTTATGGCACGTGAATATGTTTGGTTAGAATGTACTGAAACCGGGATGCGCAATTATCGAGTCAGCAAAGAGACTCGTGGTACTGAGCGGCTTTCTTTGATGAAGTATTGTCCTAAGCTGCGGCGTCACACTCTGCATAAAGAGTCCCGTAAGAAGTAATCTGGTTTACTGATCGGGGTTTTGTGGCTGGTGTGAAATTTTGAGTTGATTCCGGTGGTCATGATATTGGGTCCGGTCATTGTTTTGAACGGGTGTAGCTCAATTGGCAGAGCACTGGATTCCAAATCCAGCGGTTGGGGGTTCAATTCCCTCCGCCCGTGTTTTTTGAGAGATGTGTTGAATTTGTCACCTTAGTATTAGTAGGGCCAGCAGGTTTTCGCGATATCAATTTTTGGCGGTCTTTTTTTGATTGTGTTTGCGATTTCGTGTTTCGCCACTGTTCATAAATATTATTTAGTAAACTGGTCTAATGGCTAAATCCAAGACGGAAAAAGCGTTTTCTGCTACTTTGGTGAGTAGCAGTTTATATAAAAGGAACCAGGGACGTCTTGTACGTCAGCTGACGGCAATTGGCATGTTGGCGATTGCGATCTTTGGTGCCTATTCGCTCTATAATGTATTGCCATTGTCGATGTCTCCCGGAATGCAAAAAGGTATTGCCGTTGCAGTGGTACTGATTTCCGGCTGGCTGGCATATCGCGTTGTGAATTTTCCGCGATTTGCTGATTTTCTGATTTCGGTGGAAGCCGAAATTGGCAAGGTAACCTGGGCGACGTGGGATCAGTTGTGGCGTTCGACGGCTGTCGTTATTGTGATTATGTTTTTGTTGTCATTGCTGCTGCTTGCATTTGATGTGATTTGGCAGTGGTTCTTCCGGCTGATCAATTTTCTTCAGATTTGATGAAACGGTGTTCAGCTTTCAGTAATTTACAGAGATTTTTTGATCTCTGCTTCTTGAATAAATTGGTATTCCTGCTCATTATGGGCGATTCCTGTTGTGGGCAGTTACTCTCTGCCGTCACTTCAGGGTGAAAATTAGGGTAACCGCATGTTGTGTGGGCTCTGTTAAAGGTGTCTCATGAGTAATGATTCGGGTTCTGGACTGACCTCTGAAGAAGGGGACTCTGAAAAGCGCCTTTGGTATGTATTAAAAGTACAAAGTAACCGGGAAAAATCGATTCGGGAAGCTTTGTTACGCGGAATTAAACGAGACGGGCTGGAAGAGTATTTCGGGGAAATTATTATCCCGACAGAGAAAGTTGTAGAAACAAAAGGTGGAAAAAAACGGGTTTTTGAGCGAAAGCTGTATCCTGGTTACCTCATGATTCAGGTCGAGCTCAATGATGATAGCTGGTATCTGGTCCGCTCCACTAACGGGGTCGGAGATTTTACCGGGGCGGCAGGCAAGCCGATTCCCATGCAGGAACACGAAATTGCCCGCATGCTGGGTCGGGAAGAAACAAAAGAAGAATCACCTGTCAAAATCAAGCTGGATTTTCAGGATGGTGATGTAGTCAAAATTAAAGATGGCCCCTTTGAGGGATTTGAGGGAACGATCGACACGATTGATGAAGCCAGCGGAAAGCTGACTGTTCTGATCGAAATTTTCAGTCGACCGACGCCTACGGAATTGGAATACTGGCAGATCGAGAAAATTTAAAGGGCACTCTGTGCTCTGTCTCAAAAAATCAGATTAATCTATTTATAAAGTGTATTGAAAGTCGGTCGAATGGCTAAGCAGCTTGTTGCAGAAATTAAAGTTCAGATTCCCGGTGGTCAGGCTACTCCCGCACCTCCCGTTGGTACCGCGTTAGGGCCACATGGTGTGAATATTGGTCAGTTCGTCCAGCAGTTCAATGAACGCACCAAGGATATGGCCGGTACTACGGTACCGGTTGTGATCAGTGTTTATAATGATCGTTCCTTTGATTTTGTAATGAAGAGCCCGCCGGCTGCTGTTTTACTGAAGCAGGCCGCTCAAATTGCTAAAGGATCTGACAACCCCAAGAAGAATAAAGTGGGCAGTGTTACTGTTGCTCAGTTGCAGGAAATTGCAAAAACCAAGTTTGAAGACCTGAACGCACCTGATATTGATCAGGCTGCAAAGATTATTGCCGGCACTGCTCGCAGTATGGGGCTTGAAGTCAAAAATTAACTCTCGTCGCAGAGTGTGTCAGTCGTCTTCAGTCCAACCTTTGTGGGACGGCATTAAATTAAAAGTATACGAACAGTAATTCGGATAGAGAGTTATGGGAAAGCAATCCAAAAGAGCAAAATTTTACAGTGAAAAAACGACTGATGTCGGCACTGTCAGTCTGGAAGAGGCGGTCGGTGTTTTGAAGTCGTTAGATGACGGATTACCAGCCAAGATCAAGCCCGTCAAGATGGATCAGACCGTTGAACTGGCCGTGCGGCTGGGCGTGGATCCACGGCAGGCTGACCAGCTGGTACGTGGTTCGATCATTTTGCCGCATGGTATCGGTAAGACGCAGCGTGTTGTTGTGTTTGCTCAGGGTGGCAATCTGGAAGCAGCAGAAGCAGCCGGCGCTGATGCGGTTGGTGGAAAAGATCTGGCAGATAAAATCAAGGAAGGCTGGCTTGATTTCGATGTTGCTATTGCGACACCTGACATGATGGGTGTCGTTGGTCCACTCGGCCGTGTTTTGGGCCCCCGTGGCTTAATGCCATCACCGCGTGCCGGGACTGTGACTCAGGATGTGGGTAACGCTGTGCAGGAATACAAGGCCGGTAAGGTTGAGTTTCGTGTCGATGCCGGCGGAAATGTGCATTGCCGTGTTGGAAAAATGTCATTCGACAAGAATCAGTTAATTGAGAATATTCAGGCAATGCTGAAGTTTCTGGAGTCGTTACGTCCTTCATCGGTTAAGGGAACTTATATGCGAACCATTTCAATTTCTGCGACGATGAGTCCCGGGATTGCAATCGCCCTCTAGTATCACACGTGTATCCTGTTTGTTTTGATAAGACATAAAATACTATTTTCGGCAAGCTATCAGCTGAAAGAGATCTAATGAGTAAAATTGTAAAAGAAATGATTATCTCCGAGATTGAGTCTCGCATTGGAGACGCTCGGGATTTTGTGGTCGTCGATTCTGCAAAACTGGACGCGATTACTGATAATGGTTTTCGTCTGAAACTGCATGAAAAAGGGATTGCAACCCTGACAGTGAAAAATTCCCTGGCACGCCGTGCTTTCGCAAATATCGGCGTAGAAGGGTTGGAAGACGTTCTGCAAGGTCCTTCCACACTGGTTTGGGGTGGAGAAGATATCGTCGCACTTTCCAAAGAGATGTCGAAGTGGGCAACCGACATTGAAGACCTGGCGATCAAGGGTGGCTTGACAGAAGGAACTTCACTCTCGTCTGACGATGTGACAAAATTAAGTAAGAGTCCTGGTCGAATGGAATTGATCGGTCAGATAGCGTCTTGTATTCTGGGGCCGGGAGCACAGTTGGCTGGTGCAATTAAAGGTCCTGGTGGGACCCTTGCAGGCCAAATTAAGACGATCTCCGAAGGGGATGAATCATAATTCGCTCATTTGCTTCGGGAGTTTGTGATCAGTTTCAAATTTGTAGCAACGGCTGCTGAGGCAAAGCAGCGTTGATTCAATTTACATTGTTGAGAGATTTTATTTTACGCATTCGTGCGAAAGGAAGAGAAGATGGCGACAGCCGAAGCAACAACTGAATTTGGTGAAGAAACCAAAGAACTGGGTGACAAAATTGCTGGATTGACATTGCTCCAGGCTAAAGAATTGGCTGATTACCTTGACGAAGTTCATGGTATTAAAGCTGCTGCTGGCGGAGCTGTTATGATGGCTCCCGCTGAGGGCGGCGGTGGCGGAGAAGCTGCTGCAGAGCAGACTGAGTTTACTGTGATGCTGACTGGTTTTGGTGACAGCAAGATTCCTGTAATTAAGATCGTCCGTGCAGCAACAGGTCTGGGACTGAAAGAAGCAAAGGACCTGGTCGAAGGTGCCCCCAAGCCACTGAAAGAAGGCATTTCGAAAGAAGATGCTGAAGGTTTGGTCAAAGAGGTTGAAGAAGCAGGTGGTACTGCTGAGTTGAAATAAGTAGTTTCTGAAAGAAGCCACGCTCATTTAAGTCTGTGCTGAGACATGTCTTGGCACAGGCAAAATGATCTGCTTTTATGTTTAGTATGTGGTTTTTTTCTCTGTGCGATTGAAGTGTTCTATTAATCAGTTTAGAATAGATTGCTGCATGGCTTATTTGAGCTGTGTCCTGGTGAGTATTTTAGGCGCCATTCTCTGGAACATTTTTGGTTGCATGTACTACTTCAGATTTGTTTTCGTAAGTTACCTGCTTCGATCAATCTTCGTTTTCAGTCCCAGTTGGTCTAAGCAATCGACTCACTGTACTCTCTTTTGAATAGCAAAGTAGTATTGAGCGATTTATCAGGCTTTGAATTAGTCGAGCAATCCACTTTTATTAATGCAGCATTCGGGGCTGCATTCTCTCGGGGTGCGCGCTGTTGTACTCCGCTATTCTTGGTTTGTGCTCTGTCAGGTCAACCCAATTCACTTGCGCAGAGTATTTCCACATCTGGCACCAGATAAGTAGAAAAGATCATCTTAATGCCGATTCCAGCACAGCGAACGATCCCCACTCATACCGTTAAAAATTTTGGTAAGATTGAGCATAGTTTCGAACTGTCTGATCTGACACAGATTCAGACATCTTCTTATGCCAAATTTCTTCAGGCAGATAAATCACCACGGGAACGAAAGAACCAGGGGCTTGAGGAAATCTTGCGCGAAGTATTTCCGATTGAAAGCTACCAGGGACAGTATCAACTGGAGTACGTGAAGTACGAACTGGGTAAGCCTCGTTATACACCCACGGAATGCCGTCAGTTGCGGATGACTTACGGCCGACCGTTTCGGGTGTGGTTGCGTCTGGTTAAAGAACAGCCGATTGAAGAGGAGGTCTACCTTGGTGATCTGCCTGTGATGATTGGTGGCGGTGAATTCATTATTAATGGTGCGGAACGTTGTATCGTCAGTCAGTTGCACCGCTCACCGGGTGTCGATTTTGTACTCAGTTCTGAGCCAGGTGAAAAGAAAGAATATTCATGCCGCGTGATTCCCGAACGTGGTAGTTGGATCGAGTTGGTTGTCAGTAAAAAAGATACACTTGGCGTCCGGATTGACCAGAGCGGTAAATTTTCTGCCATGACGCTTCTGCGGGCGATGTCAAAAGACTATTCGTCGGATACCGATCTGGTGAAATTGTTTTATGACACCAAATCAGAAAAAATCAGTAAGGGCGCTTCTGCAGAAAAATTAGTCGGAAAAATTATCGCGGAAGACCTCATTTATCCTGCTGGCCATGAACGTTGTGGCGAAATCATTCTGGACTGCTGTGGTACCATTACTGAAGAGCTGATCGAAGAGATTTCTGAATCCGGCTTGAAAAAAGTGGAAGTGGTCTCTGAGGTCGAAGATATCCTCGTACTTCAAAGTATTGCAGAAGATCCTACTTCGTCTCACGAAGAAGCGTTATTGCGTATCTACTCTCGATTGCGTCCCGGTAATCCTCCTCAGTTGGAGCGCGCCATTGATTTATTCCGGGAAAAATTCTTTGACGTGAATCGATATCGACTGGGACGAGTGGGACGTTTCCGCATCAACCGTAAATTCAAACAGGATGTGCCTGATACCGAAATGACATTGCGAGTGGAAGACTTTATTAATTCCATTCGTTATCTGGTTCGTTTGCGTATTGGAGATGGTTCTGCATACGTCGATGATATCGACAATCTGGGTAACAGACGACTGCGAACGATTGACGAACTGGCGGCAGATGAAATTCGAAAAGGATTTCTCAAGTTGCGTCGAACCGTACAGGAGCGGATGACACAAAAAGACGTTGAAGAAATGTCGCCACGCACTTTGATTAATCCCAAAAGTGTTTCGGCGGCGATTGATTTCTTCTTTGGTCGCAGTGAGTTATCACAGGTGGTTGACCAGACCAATCCATTGTCGATGCTGACTCACGAGCGTCGTTTGAGTGCATTGGGGCCCGGTGGTTTAAACCGGAAACGTGCCGGCTTTGAAGTCCGTGACGTGCATATTTCACACTATGGTCGCATTTGTCCGATTGAGACTCCTGAAGGTACGAATATTGGTCTGATTTCCAGTTTGAGTATCTTCTCAAAAGTGGATGATTATGGTTTTCTGGTCACGCCATACCGGTGTGTTAAAAAAGGAAAACTGACAGACGAAGTTCACTGGATGCGAGCTGATGAAGAAGCCGAAGTTCATGTAGCACCTGCTGACACTCCCGTTGAAAATGGTAAGTTCGCCGAAGATCGGGTCATGGCTCGATTTCGCGATGACGTTGTCTGGATCTCTGGCAGCGATGTGGATTACATTGACGTTGACCCCGCACAGATGGTGGGGATTTCTGCCGGGTTGATTCCCTTTCTGGAACATGACGATGCCAACCGTGCCTTGATGGGTTCCAACATGCAACGACAGGCCGTACCTTTGTTGATCGCAGAACCTCCCCTGGTTGGTACTGGCATGGAAGTCGCCGTTGCTCAGAACTCCGGAATGGTTGTTCGGGCCGAGAAGTCTGGTAAGGTGACTTATGTGGATGGAAATGTCGTTGAGGTCAACGGCAAAAAATATCATCTGCGAAAGTATGAAGGTCTGAATGAACGAACCTGTTTGAATCAGACTCCATTGGTCAGTGTCGGAGATCAGGTTAAAAAGGGTCAGATTCTTTGCCATAGCGCAGCTGCAGCAGAGGGACTGTTATCGCTCGGGCGAAATGTACTGGTCGGTTTCATGTCATGGGATGGCTATAACTATGAAGATGCGATCATTCTTTCAGAGCGACTGGTAAAGGAAGATGTTTATACCTCGATTCATATTGATGAATTTGATGTCGAAATTCGTGAAACGAAGCTGGGTCGTGAAGAGTTTACCCGTGATATTCCCAATGTCAGCGAAAAGGCATTAAGGTATATCGGCGAAGACGGGATCATCAAGGTGGGGACGCGAGTTCGTCAGGGTGATATCCTTGTTGGGAAAGTGTCACCGAAAGCGAAAGCAGAACTGACACCTGAAGAAAAATTGCTACATGCGATTTTTGGTCGTGCCGGCGAAGATGTCAAGAATGAATCACTGGAAGCATCCAGTGGTGTTGAAGGGATTGTGATTCATACTGAGAAGTTTGCTCGCCGAATGAGCCTTTCGGATTACGAACGCAAACAGTATGACGAAGAGTTGACGAAGGTCGAAGAGCAGGGTGATCAGGAGATCGCGGAAAAATTCCTGGAATTTTTGAAAGCATTCGAATCAGCTTTGGGTCAACCACTAATCGATGACGATGGTCGAAAAATTCGCGATATTACCGAGCATAAGTTTGTATCTCAGTATGCTCACGATTTTCTGTCACATCTTGATAATCTTGATATTCGCAGTCCTCAGAAAAAGGCAGATTGTCGCGCCGTCATTGAGGAATTATGGTCGAATATGGAAGACGTGATTGATGCCTGCGACCAGCGCGTTAACAGTATGAAGCGTGGCGAAGAGCTGCCTAACGGCGTGCTGCAGATGGTAAAAGTCTACGTGGCATCCAAACGACAGATTTCCGTGGGTGACAAGATGGCTGGACGTCATGGAAACAAAGGGGTGATTTCAAAGATACTGCCAATTGAAGACATGCCGTTTACTGAAGATGGGACTCCCATTGATATCATGTTGAACCCGCTTGGGGTTCCCAGTCGTATGAATGTGGGACAAATCCTTGAAACGCACCTGGGCTGGGCTGCTCAGAAACACGGATTCCGTGCTGTCTGTCCTGTATTTGATGGTGCAATGGAATCACTCATTCATGAGTATCTGGAGTCAGCGGGTTTACCCGCTGATGGCAAGGCGCAACTGTTTGATGGCCGAACCGGGGAAGCCTACGAACAAAAAACCACGGTAGGGCAGATCTATATGTTGAAGCTGCACCACCTGGTAGATGATAAAGTTCATGCAAGAGCAACAGGTCCTTATTCGCTGATTACCCAGCAGCCTTTGGGCGGAAAAGCACGGTTTGGTGGTCAGCGCTTCGGAGAAATGGAAGTCTGGGCTCTGGAAGCGTATGGTGCCGCTTATATTTTACAAGAGTTACTGACTGTAAAGAGTGATGATGTTGAGGGGCGTACAAAGATTTATGAATCCATGGTCAATGGTGAAAATACACTAGAGGCTGGAACCCCTGCCAGCTTTGACGTACTAAATAACGAAATTCGTGGACTTGGTTTGAATCTACAGCTGGAAAAGAATCCTGCTTGACTCTGTGCTCTCAGCGAGCGAAGTATCAGGAATCAAGAGTTCTTTTCAGGATCAATGTCTAATCATAATTAGTTCAAAAAATAAGGAGCGTGCACTGTGAGTGTTGCACAAACGGCTTACGAGCGAATTAACGATTACGGTTCAGTGAAAATTGGCCTGGCCAGTCCACACGACATTCGGAGCTGGTCTTTCGGCGAAGTCAAAAAACCGGAAACAATCAACTATCGGACATATCGGCCCGAGCGCGATGGTTTATTCTGTGAGCGTATTTTTGGTCCTGAAAAGGACTGGGAATGTGCCTGTGGTAAATACCGTGGCATGAAATACAAGGGTATGATTTGCGATCGCTGTGGCGTCAAAGTGACACACAGTCGTGTACGTCGCAAACGAATGGGGCACATTGAGTTAGCAGCGCCGATCGTGCATATCTGGTTTTTCAAATCAATGCCCAGTCGGCTTGGCGCGTTGTTGAACATGAAAACCACTGCTTTGGAAAAAGTGGTTTACTTCCAGGATTATGTTGTGACCGACCCCGGCGATACACCGCTGGAAGTCTGTCAGACAATGACTGAAGAAGAAGCCCGCCAGAATCAGGCCAAGTATGGTCCCGGTGCGTTTGAAATCGAGATGGGTGCTGAAGCAATCAAAAAGCTTCTGATGGGTCTGAATCTGGTCGAGCTCTCTGAGCAGCTTCGCAAAGATCTGTTTGAAACAGCCAGTCAGCAGAAACGCAAAGACTACATCAAGCGGTTGAAAATCGTTGAATCATTGCGCGACAGTGATAACCGTCCTGAATGGATGGTACTGGAAGTCATCCCTGTGATTCCTCCAGACCTGCGTCCGCTGGTTCTTTTGGATTCCGGCAACTTTGCGACCAGTGACTTGAACGATCTCTATCGCCGCATTATCAACCGTAATAACCGTCTCAAAAAACTGGTCGATTTGAATGCACCTGAAGTCATCGTTCGTAATGAAAAACGAATGCTGCAGCAATCGGTCGATGCCTTGTTTGATAACAATCGCTGCAAACGTCCTGTACTGGGTTCGTCGAATCGGCCATTGAAATCTCTGACCGATATGATTAAGGGGAAACAAGGTCGTTTCCGTGAAAACCTGCTTGGTAAACGTGTGGATTACTCTGCACGTAGTGTGATTGTGGTCGGGCCGGAACTGAAACTTCACCAGTGTGGACTTCCAAAAAAGATTGCACTGGAACTGTTTCAACCCTTTATTATTCGTCGACTGAAAGACAGCGGCCATGCCGATACGATCAAATCAGCCAAGCGGATGCTGGAGCGTAAAGATGAGGATGTGTGGGATATTCTGGATGAAGTAATTCAAAATCACCCCGTCCTTTTGAACCGGGCTCCTACACTGCACCGTATGGGGATTCAGGCATTTGAACCAATTCTTGTCGAAGGGAATGCGATTCGAATTCACCCTCTGGTCTGTACTGGTTTTAATGCAGACTTTGATGGTGACCAGATGGCAGTACACCTGCCGCTTTCCATCGAGGCTCAAGTGGAAGCAACCACTTTAATGCTTGCCACGAATAATATTTTCAGTCCCTCAGATGGGGCGCCCATTATTCGTCCGTCACAGGATATTGTGATGGGTTGCTATTACCTGACCCTCAAGAAAACAGAACGCCGCGGCGAAGGCATGATCTTCTCCGATGTGAATGAAGTTCATGCGGCATTTCAGCAAAAGATGTTAGATCGTCATGCTGTTATCAAGGTTCGTATGCCCTCAGATAAACGGATCAAAGGGGACGGATCTGATAATTTCAAGATGGGTGGATTAATTGAGACGACAGTAGGACGCGTGATCTTCAATGACATTTTGCCCAGGAAGATGGCCTTCTATAATCTGACGATGAAAGGCCGCGATCTTTCTAACGTGATTTCGGACTGTTACCTTGAACTGGGACGTCGCGAAACAATTAACCTGCTCGACAAGATGAAGGAAACCGGTTTCCGGGAATCTACATTGAGCGGACTTTCTTTCGCAACCAGCGACTTGAAGACAGCTCCCAATAAAGGGAAGGTGATCGGCGATTCAGAAAAAACCGTTCTGCAAAAGACAAAATTGTATGAACGTGGTCTGATTACCGCTGAGGAGCGCTATAACCAGGTTCTTGATACGTGGACTCATGCCCGTGAGCAAATTACTGAGTCCATGATGCATGAACTGGAAAATGACTTCCGTGACGAAGGCAAGTACGTCAATCCGATTTATCTGATGTCGAATTCCGGTGCCCGTGGTGGTATCGAACAGATGCGGCAGCTGGGTGGTATGCGTGGGTTGATGGCCAAGCCAAGCGGGGAGATCATTGAGACTCCGATTAAAGCGAACTTCCGTGAAGGACTGACTGTACTTGAATATTTCAGTTCAACACATGGTGCCCGCAAAGGGTTGGCCGATACGGCCCTGAAAACCGCCGACAGTGGATATCTTACTCGAAAACTGGCCGACATCTGTCAAAACGTGGTCGTCACAGAACATGATTGTGGGACTGCCCAGGGCATGACCCGCGGGGTTGTCTACCGCGGTGAAAAAGTCGAAATGAGTCTGACCGACGCGATTCGTGGTCGTGTCAGTCGAACGAATATTGTTGACCCGATTACCGATGAAGTCATCGTACGGGAAAATGAACTCATCACTGTGGAAATCGCGCGTCGCATTGAAGAAATGGGACTGGAAAAGATTCAGGTCCGCAGCCCGATGACTTGCGAATCTTCGCTGGGGATCTGCCGACTCTGTTATGGTATGGACCTCTCGACAGGCTCGCTTGTCGAAGAAGGGCTGGCCGTGGGAATCATTGCCGCACAAAGTGTGGGTGAGCCTGGAACACAATTGACGATGCGTACTTTCCACATTGGGGGAACGGCGTCACGTGAAGTGGAAGAAAACGAGATCCGGACACGTCGCGCTGGTAAGGCAACATTTGCCCGCATCAGGTCTGTCGTTAACAATGAAGGCCTGAGTGTTGTGCTGACACGAAATGGTGAAGTTGTGATTAACGATACAAAAGGTCGTGAACTGGAACGCTATACCATTCCTAACGGTGCGACCTTAATGGTCAGCGAAGGGGATGAATTGGCCGAAGGTCAAGTGATCTGTCAATGGGATCCACACTCCATCTCGATTTTGGCAGAAGTCGGTGGTCGCGTTCGATTCGAAGAATGTGTCGAAGGAAAAACGATTCGTACGGATAAGGACCCCAGTGGTCACATTCGCCGTTCGATCATTGAGCATAAAGGAGAACTGCATCCGCAGATCATCATCGAAGATGGTACAGGGAAAATCCTGGACTTCTATTATCTTCCTGAAAAGGCAAGTATCGAAGTTGATGAAGGTCAGCAGATTACAGCAGGTACCGTGGTTGCCAAAAACCCGCGCGAATCCTCTGGTACACAGGATATTACGGGTGGTTTGCCTCGTGTCACCGAGTTATTCGAAGCACGGCGTCCCAAGGATCCTTCGGTTCTGGCCGAAATCGATGGTGAAGTCGAGTTTGTTCCTGAAAAGAAACGTGGCAAGCGAATCGTGATTGTTCGCGGCGAAGACGGAACCGAAGTCCAGCACGTCATTCCACACGGTAAGCACCTGCTGGTTCATGCTGGCGACCTGGTGAAAGCCGGTGATGCTCTGGTGCGTGGTCCACTGGTACCTCACGATATTTTACGAGTCAGTGGAACGGAAGCAGTTCAGCAATATCTGTTGCACGAAATCCAGAATGTGTACCGCGCGCAACGTGTGACGATTGATGATAAACATCTTGAAATTATCATTTCCCGTATGTTAAGCAAAGTTCTTGTGGAAGATGTCGGCGACACAAATTTATTGCCTGGAATCGTTCTGGATAAATTAACGTTCCAGAGAATTAATGAAGTGACAGTCACTTGTGTGAAGGTGGTGGATTCCGGAGATACTGATTTCCAGCCCGGCGATTTAGTGCCGCTTACGACAATTGAAGAAGTGAATGCTCAGGTGGATCTTGCAGGTCAGGCTCCTGCCAGCTTTACACAACCGCGGCCCGCGTCTGCCAGTTCTCAGTTACTGGGGATTACCAAAGCGTCAGTGCAAAGTGAAAGTTTCATCTCAGCGGCCAGTTTCCAGGAAACAACCAAAGTGCTCACAGAGGCTGCTTTAGGGGGTCGTGTGGATTATCTGGTTGGCTTGAAAGAAAATGTAATTCTTGGTCACCTGGTACCTGCAGGAACCGGGTTCTATCAACACCAGAATGCTGAAGTGCGAATTCGTCCTGAAGCACTGGAAGAACTCAAGGCAGAAAAAGAACGAATTCTGGCTGCTCGCATGAGTATGTTGAATGAGGTTCAGCCTGATAAGCCGATGTCATTGGGTGGCGGCGCTGGTTTGGATCAGGCTGAAACTGTTGAAACTGATGTTCCGTTGCCATTGGGTGGTGGTAACTTGGATGATGTTCAGCCTGATAAGCCGGTTCCACTGGGTGGTGCCGGTTTGGATCAGGTGGAACCTGATGTCTCGGTGCCATTAGGAGGCACTCCAGAAACAGAAGATTACAGTCCGGGTGTCAGTGATGTCTCGGTCGAGAATTTACCACCCAGCCCCAGCCCGAATCCCTTCGAAGAATAGGTAAGGGAAAACAGCCTGCATTTCAGGCTGATGACCTCTTATTCAAGAACGGCAAATGGACTGAGTGTAAGACTTGACGGATGCAACAGGGCTGGATACATTGTTCCGTTCCACTCCTGCAAGTCAGGTTGTATTTCAAAATGATTAGGTGGCCATTTGTGATCTTGGCCACGTGTGAATAAAGTGTTTATTGTAGTTCAAGATTTGAACGAGGATCGGTTGTCTCAATGCCAACAATTAATCAGTTGATTCGTAAACCAAGAAAAAAGCCGGTTTCCAAGAGCAAAACACCTTTACTGGAAGGTTGCCCTCAGAAGCGTGGTGTGTGTTTGCAGGTCAAAACAGTCACTCCAAAGAAACCAAACTCCGCGTTACGTAAAGTAGCTCGCGTGCGTCTTTCGAATGGAAAAGAGCTGACAGCTTATATTCCAGGTGAAGGTCATAACCTTCAGGAGCACTCGATTGTACTTGTGCGTGGCGGTCGTGTTCGCGACTTGCCTGGTGTACGATATAAGGTAATTCGTGGTGTGCTCGATACACTCGGTGTGAACGATCGCCGTCAGGCACGTAGTCGCTATGGTACAAAACGTCCTAAATAGGCGCTCTCAATAATCGATTTTCAAGTCTTTTGATTATATCAGTTCGTGTCCTTTTGGGACAAAGAAATTAAAGTTAGAGGAAATGTTAGAATGGGCAAGAGGTTTACAGCCAGTGCGTCACAGCTCAAGCCAGATCCACGGTTCAATTCACTGCTGGCTTCCAAGTTTGTGAATTGCCTGATGCATGATGGTAAGAAAAGCGTTGCTCAAAACGTTTTTTATTCTGCCTTGGATCGCATTAAAGATCGAGTCCCAGACGTGGAGCCGATCGAAGTGTTTACCCAGGCTGTTGAAAATGTCAAGCCGGGTATTGAAGTACGTTCAAAGCGAGTCGGTGGAGCGACCTATCAGGTTCCTACTCCTGTGAATCCTAAACGGCAACAGACTCTGGCAATCCGCTGGATCCTGGCAGCCATTCGCGGGAAAAGCGGGCGTCCAATGGATGTTCGTCTTGCCGATGAAATTTTGTCTGCCCACAAGCGGGAAGGGACTGCCATGACGACACGAGAGAATATCCATCGTATGGCTGAAGCGAATAAGGCGTTTGCCCACTTCGCTTTCTCTCGCTAAGGCAGTTTTTGAGATCATTCAGGACGCACTGGTATGGCAATTGAGCCAATACTTCGTGCGTCTTTTTTTATAGGCACAGCACAGTGACCGCAGGTCTTGCTGGTTGATAAGCTGAGAGACAGAAGCTTCAGGCAGGATGTAGAGACGTTGATTGATAATTCAGTCGCAAAATAGTTTTGTAAATGGGATCTTGAGAAAATGTCAGGTTCGATAGAGAAGATTAGAAACATCGGGATCATCGCTCATATCGATGCAGGTAAAACGACGACGACCGAACGTATTTTATACTATGCGGGTGTTTTACATTCACCGGGTGGTGTCGACGAAGGAACGACAGCGACTGACTTCGATGAAGAGGAAGCACGGCGAGGCATCACGATTTATTCTGCTGCTATCACCTGTCATTGGAACGATTTTTCAATCAACATCATTGACACTCCCGGGCACGTTGACTTTACCGCTGAAGTGGAGCGCAGCCTGCGTGTTCTGGACGGGGCCGTTGTCGTATTCAGCGCAATGGAAGGGGTAGAGGCGCAAAGTGAAACGGTCTGGCGGCAAGCCGATAAATACAATGTGCCGCGCATCTGCTTTATTAATAAGATGGACCGCATCGGCGCCAGCTTTGAGCGCACGTTTCAGGAAATCGAGCGACGCTTGAGAGCGAACCCGGTCGCACTGCAAATCCCTATTGGTGAAGGCTCTACTTCAGAAGATGACTCATTTCAGGGGGTCATCGATCTGATCAAAATGCAGGCCCTGTATTACGACGTTGAATCCAAGGGCTCCCGGTTTGAGACCAGGGAGATTCCCGCGTCCTATCTGGAACGGGCACAGGAGTGGCGTGGCAAATTACTGGAAGCGGTTGCGGAGCTCGATGACAAGATTCTTGAAGAATACTACGAAACAGAAGATATTGCCGAGTCGGATATCCTTCGCCTGTTGCGGGATGCAACCTTGAAAGGAGAGATGCAGCCTACATTTTGTGGTTCTTCTCTCAATTATATCGGCGTGCAGCCTGTTTTGGATGCCGTTGGCAACTATTTACCGAGCCCCCTGGATCGCCCACCTGTCGAGGGAATTAATCCGCAGCCGACAAAAAGAAAGGGGCCTCCTGCGGGAACACCCGAAGAGAGGTCCGTTTCGGTTGACGAGCCTGTCTGTGGGCTTGTATTCAAAATTCAGGCAGATAAGCATGGGGACTTGTGCTTCATACGCGTCTATTCCGGGCAGTTGAAAAGCGGAAGCCGTTTGTTAAATGCACGTACTGGCAAGAAAGAATTGATCAGCCAGCTTTGGCGGGTTCACGCTGACTCACGTGAAAAAGTCGAAACAGACAGAATTGATGCGGGCGACATCGCCGGCGTCATCGGCCCGAAGGAAGCAGTGACGGGTGACACGCTGTGTGATATCAAGCATCCTATTTTGCTGGAAAGCATTTCCTTCCCCGAAACAGTGATTTCGATGGCAGTCGAACCCGAGTCCAGTACCGATCGGAAAAAGCTGGAGGACACCCTGAAAAAGCTGTCGCGGCAGGACCCTACATTCAAAGCCACACCGAATGAGGAGACGGGGCAAACGATTGTTTCCGGAATGGGCGAGTTGCATCTTGAAGTGTTGCGAAATCGAATGCAGAAAGAGTTTAATTTAAGTGTGCGTGTACATAAACCGCGCGTCAGTTATCGTGAAACCGTATCTGCGGTGGTTGAAAAAGAGGTCGAATTCAGTCGTCCTTCTGCAAATGGGAATATGTACTTTAAAGTAAAATTGCGGTTAGAACCCTTTCAAGGTGAGGTGCCTGTTTCCTTCGTCAATGCGCTGAAGCCAGGTGAACTGGATCCCGTGCTGGAAGATGTGATGATGGATACATTACGGATGGGGGCTGAAGGGGGCGGGCAAGTTGGATTTCCTTTGATTAATGTGCAGTTTTCTGTTCTGGGAGTGCAGGTCAGGGAGGGGGAATCGACGGAGGTGGCCGTAGAGGCTGCGGTTTCTGAGGCGCTACATGGTTGTATCATGGATGCCAAAATTCAGTTACTGGAGCCGATCATGAAGATGGAGGTGGTCACCCCCGATGAATTTCGCGGCAATATTCAGGCGGATCTCAGTTCTCGCAATGCATCTGTTCTGAATACTGAGTGGCGCAGTGATTTATGTGTGATGGAGGTGGAGTCACCATTATCACAACTATTTGGCTATTCTACGCAAATTCGCAGTCTTTCGCAGGGACGGGCTTCGTTTTCGATGGAACCTTTGAAGTATGCTCCCGCGCCTTCTGCCGTCCTGAAAGAGATGATTGGATAATTTTTTGTAATTCCTGGCCTTCAACGCTTGGTATACCGCAAGGGAGAGTGTAAGTTGTCTCCTCTGTGTCCTTGAAGACGTCACGATGGTTTTCAAGTGAACACTAATTGATTAACTTTGAATACAAGAACGTCGGAATTTCAAAAAAAGCGTTTTAAGCTTTCTTTGGTTCGTTGACAAGCGAAGAGGGTCTCATTACTATTGCTCGCTTCCCCGTTTGGAGAAGGTGTCTAAGCAGGGTGAGAGTCTAATTTTAAAGAAGGATGTTATTGGTGGCCGTTGCGAGTCAAGAGCGAATTCGAATTCGCATGGAAGCTTATGATCATTCCGTTTTGGATCAATCAGCAGCAGATATTGTTGATACAGCGAAACGAACCGGTGCGATCGTGCATGGCCCTATTCCGTTGCCAACGCGAATTGAGCGTTATACGGTTCTGAAGGGGCCGCATATCGATAAGAAGTCGCGTGAACAGTTCGAAATTCGGACTCATAAACGTTTGGTTGATATTTTGTCTCCAACAGGTAAGACAATTGATGCTTTGAACAAGCTGTCTTTGCCTGCAGGGGTTGATATTAAAATTAAGGCGTCCGCTGGCGGAAACTAATCTTTGTAGGTTTTCGTTATGATGCTCGCAGGTCTGGCGTTTGCCGGGTTTGCTTGATTGGTTAGGGATCCAGCAATTGCTGGTGGTGCTATGCTTCTTGCTGTTCTGTATGGGCAGATTTCGTAGAAGCTTTGTTCCCGTTGTTTAAGGGTGGTGAGTATGCCTGTCGGTCTACTGGGTAAAAAGGTCGGGATGACGCAAGTCTATGATGACGGGGTTATGGTCCCTGTCACTGTAATTCAGGCTGGTCCTTGTCATGTTCTGCAGGTGCGGACAGTAGACACTGATGGATACGAGGCCGTTCAGCTCGGCTTTGGAGACAAGCCCCGTCGCCTGTCACCTCGCAGTGAGCGTGGTCATGTTGCAGCTTTGGATAGCAAGCGACAGAAAAAACGAGCCGAATCCGGAGTAGCCGTTGTTGAAAAAGCTGGCTGTGAGCCCAAGCGGTTTGTGCGAGAATTTCGTACGGACGGTGTAGATCATGGCTGTGAAGTTGGTAATGCACTGACCGTTTCCCTGTTTGCTGATGTTCCCTTTATTGATGTCATTGGCACGAGCAAGGGACGTGGTTTTGCAGGTGTAATGAAGAGGCATAATTTTGCTGGTCAACGTGCGACTCATGGTGTGAAGCGAGTGCATCGCCATGGTGGTTCAATTGGTCAGAGTGCAGATCCTTCCCGTGTTATGAAAGGCACGCGGATGGGTGGTCGTTATGGTGGTAAGCAGATTACCGTCAGGCATTTAAAGGTTGTGCGTATTGATGAGGAGAATAATCTTCTTCTGGTACGTGGGGCAGTTCCCGGGCCCAATGGTGGGGACCTCGTGATTCGCCATACCAATAAATATTAGTTCTTTTAAGTGTTTGAAGTAGTCAGGTAGTTCTGCCTTAGTGAATGGTGTCAAAATGATTTCTGTTGCAATTCAAGATAAAGCTGGCAAAGAAGTTGGCAAATATGAGTTTGAATCCACTGAATTGGCAAGTGGGGTCAATCGTCAGTTGTTGCACGACGTTGTAGTGATGTATGAGGCAAACAAGCGGGTTGGTTCTTCAAAAACAAAGAGTCGTGGCGATGTGAGAGGAAGTACAGCGAAACTGTATCGCCAAAAGGGGACGGGTCGCGCACGTGCCGGTAGTTCTCGAACTCCTGTTCGTCGTGGTGGTGGTCATACTTTTGCCAAGAAGCCAAAAGACTGGTCATATCGTTTGCCTAAAAAAGCAGTCAAGCTGGCAACGCGTATGGCCATTTTAAGTAAGTTTGAAGACCAGCAGGTCACTCTGATTGATGAGTTGGCAATGCAGGCTCCAAAAACCAGAGAAGTTGTGGGTGTGCTGGCTGCATTAGGGCTGTCTGACACAAGTTGCCTGCTGACGATTAACGGACACGATCCTGTAGTCTGGAAGTCGGCTCGCAACATTGAAAAAGTGCAGGTATCCCCTGCGAGTGACCTGAATGCCTATGATATTTTACATCAGCGGCAAATGGTGATGACAAAGTCTGCCCTGGATCAATTGTTGGGTCGGTCTGAGGCTTAGTTTTTAACAGTATTTGTAGTTTAATAGTCCAGTTTGAATATTGGGGTTGTTTGTTATGTCGGATGGTTCAAAAAAAGGCATTCAGTTGGAGCCGTATCAGGTCGTCATCCGGCCATTGGTTACAGAAAAAGGGACTCACCTTTCCGAGTCTTTCAATGCATACACTTTTGTTGTCGATAAGTCTGCTACAAAAACAGATATCAAAAAGGCTGTAGCTGACTTGTGGAATGTGCGTGTCGTTTCCGTTCGGACTCAAAATCGTCTGGGAAAGCCACGCCGGCATAAACATAAAATTGGTTATACAAAATCATGGAAAAAGGCAATTGTTGAACTTCATGAAGATGATCGGATTTCATTCTTCTAAGGCAGGACTTTGTTAAGGGTCTGAACCAGGCCTGGTTTCTTTTGTGATTTTGAAGCGAACAATATTTCGAGGTATTATTTATGGGAATCCGATACTACAAGCCAACAACACCGGGTCGGCGTGGTGCATCGGTGAGCGATTTTGCTGCGATTACTGATCGTAAAAAAGCTCCTGAGAAATCCCTGCTGACACGTTACAAGAAAAAGGGTGGGCGAAATAATCAGGGGGTCATCACTTCTCGTCATCGAGGTGGTGGGCATAAGCGGATGTACCGTTTGATTGATTTTCGTCGTGGAAAAGATGGTGTGCCTGCGAAAGTGAACAGCATCGAGTATGATCCGAACCGATCTGCCCGCATCGCGCTGTTACATTACGTGGATGGCGAAAAACGATATATTATTGCACCGGAAGGTCTGGTTGCCGGTGATACTGTGATGAGTGGTGACAAGGTTGAGCCGAATGTGGGTAACTGCATGCCTTTGTCAAGTATGCCACTTGGCTCATTGATTCATAACGTGGAAATGCAACCAGGTCGTGGCGGGCAGTTATGTCGCAGTGCCGGGACATCAGCTGTATTGAATGCACGTGAAGATAACTGGGCTCAGATTACTCTGCCTTCAGGAGAAGTCAGGCGTGTTCCGAGTTCATGCCGCGCTACAATCGGCGTGATTGGCAATTCCGAGCATACAAAGATTGTCCTTGGTAAGGCCGGTCGAAAACGATGGCTGGGGCGACGTCCTCATGTTCGTGGAACCTGTATGAACCCGGTAGCACATCCGATGGGTGGTGGTGAAGGCCGCAACTCGGGTGGCCGTCACCCTTGCAGTCCTACTGGTAAACTTGCCAAGGGTGGAAAAACACGGAAGAAAAGAAAAGCTTCATCGAAGGCGATCATCAGACGTCGTAAATCACGTCGTTATGGTCAGTTGAAGCTCTGATTTCTGTTTGTAATAAATTAGTTGGATATTATTTTCTGTTTCGTTGATTGAGGACAGGTTTTATGGGTCGCTCTCTGAAAAAAGGGCCTTATGTTGATGTGAAGCTTCTTAAGAAGATTGAGAAGTTAAACGAGTCGGGCAAAAAAGCACCGATCAAGACATGGGCTCGGGCTTCAACAATTGCTCCGGAATTTGTAGGTCATACATTTCTGGTGCATAATGGACGCGCTCATTTAAGTGTGTATGTAACAGAGGAAATGGTAGGTCATAAGTTAGGTGAATTTTCATTAACCCGTACTTTCCGTGGCCATACCGGCAAGAAGAAATAAACGTTTTTGTTTGTTGTTATTTCGACTGTGGCAGTCGATAACCTATATGAATTATGCAATAGTGAAGTGGAGTAATTGTCATGGGGCAAGTTCGAGCATCGCATCGATTTGCACGAATTTCAGCGACGAAAGTTCGTCCTTTTGCGGACCTGGTTCGAGGAATGACAACCTCAGAAGGTTTGGATTCATTGAAATATGTTCCAAATCGTGGAGCGCGTTTTCTCGAAAAAGTCATCAAAAGTGCAGTAGCAAATGCTGAAGATAAAGGTGCCCGGAATGTAGAGGGTTTGAAGATAACAGAGGCCCGCGTTGATGGCGGTCCGATGTTTAAGCGAATTCAGCCTCGTGCCAGAGGGATGGCATATACAATCCGGCGTCGGATGGCTCACATTCATATTGCCATTGAAGCGCCTGAGCTTCCTTAGAACTGAAAACCATTTTGATTCTTGATTCGTCAAGATAATTTATACGAACCAGAAATACTTAAAGGATAACCTGAATCATGGGGCAAAAAGTTCGACCAACCGGATTTCGCGTCGGCGTGGTAGAAGACTGGAGAAGTCGCTGGTATGCCTCCAAAAAAGATTTTGGGGCATTGTTGATTGAGGACTCCAAAGTACGAAAATTCATTCAGACAAAGTATAAGTTTGCCGGTATTCCTAAAGTCGAGATCGAACGAACTCGCGATCAGGTTGTGGTGCACTTATTTACTGCTCGTCCTGGTATTATTATCGGGCGAAAAGGGCAGGAAGTCGATCGGTTAAAAGCAGAGCTGGAAGATTTGACTGGTCGTCGGATGGAGTTGAAGATTATTGAAGTAGATAACGCGTTGCAAAGTGCGGCGCTGGTTGCGGAAGATATCGCTCAGCAGTTATCAAAGCGTGGTAGCTTTCGTCGAACAATTAAACGTGCCCTGGACCAGGTAATGGAAACGGGCGTTCATGGAATTAAAATCGAACTTTCAGGTCGATTAGGTGGTGCTGAAATGTCGCGGCGTGAAAAAGCCAGTCGTGGCTCAATCCCGCTTTCGACTTTACAGCGTCACATTGACTACGGGTTTCGCGAGGCACACACCACCTTCGGAATTATCGGAGTGAAAGTTTGGATCGACCTTGGTGATTATTCAGATGAGGAGAATCGCGATGGCTCTGATGCCAAAGCGGGTCAAGCACCGCAAAAGCCAAAGAGGACGCATAAAAGGTAATGCGACACGTGGTAACACTGTTGCCTTTGGTGAATGGGGCTTACAATCTCTGGATCCCGGGCACATAGCAGCAAATACCATTGAAGCATGCCGTATTGCAGCAACACAATATGTTCGAGGTGAAGGTAAACTTTATATCCGGATCTTTCCCCAGAAGTCGGTAACATCCCGTCCTCTGGAAACCCGTATGGGTAAAGGAAAAGGGGAGCCGGATCACTGGGTTGCCGTCATTAAGCCGGGAACTGTGTTGTTTGAGTTATCGGGAGTTTCGAAAGAAGCAGCAAAACGTTGTTTTGCACGCGTCGCACATAAACTGCCAGTGAATGTCAGGTTGGTCGAACGTCGGCCTTCTATCTGATCTGGTTCTATATAAGTTATTGAAATTTTTATCACTTTTGTCCTGTCTGTCTTTTAAGCCAGACTGCAAAAACAATCATTGGGTTTTACTGATGACCAAAGCGAGTGAATTACGCGAGATGAATGATGAGCAATTATCGTTCGCTCTGCAGGAAACACAAAAAGAGTTGTTTCAGTTGCGCTTCCAGGCGGCAACGGAGAGGCTTGATGCACCCAGTAACATTAAGCGACTAAGACGTGAGATTGCTCGAATTCAGACAATCCGTCGTCAACGTGACTTAATTCAGCAAAAGGATGCTTAATCAAGCTCTTTGAGGTAATCAAATGCGAAAAATATTAACAGGTACTGTGGCTAGCGCCAAAATGGATAAAACATTGCGTGTCGAAATCCAGAGACGATATCGACATCCGATGTATGGAAAAACGATTCGTGGACGTACTGTATGTCACGTACACGATGACAAAAATGAAGCGCAGGAAGGGGACACGGTCGAAATTATCGAAAGTCGTCCGCGCTCCAAAACAAAACGTTGGGATTTGATCCGAATTGTAGAGAAGAAAAAAGACTAGTCTCTTTTTTGTTCATTGCAGTTGGATTCTTTTAGATAGTACAAAGATAAGGTTTTCCTTATCTATTGGTTGATAAGGAACAGGCGAAACAATGATTCAGATGCAAACTGATCTGGATGTATGTGATAACTCGGGAGCCAAAGTCGCGCGCTGTATTAAAGTGCTCGGCGGCACGGGGCGTCGAACAGCTGAAGTAGGTGATGTGATCGTCGTCAGCATTCAAAAGACATTAGCTGGCAGCGGGATCAAAAAAGGTCAGGTACTCCGAGGCGTGATCGTTCGCACAAAGTATCCCTGTCGTCGTGATGACGGGAGCTATGTGAGATTTGACAGCAACGCAATGGTCCTGCTTGATACCGAGGGGAATCCTCGGGGAACGCGCATTTTTGGTGCCGTTGCCCGTGAGCTCCGCGACCGTAAATATATGAAAATTATTAGCCTTGCAAATGAGGTAGTCTGAGAATGAAGATACGACGTGGCGATTCTGTGATTATAATCACTGGAGCAGATTCAGGCGATACTCCTCGACGTGTATTGAATGTCGTTCAAGGCGGTAAGAAGATTACTGTTGAGAACGTGAATCGTGTATTTAAACATGTGAAACGCGGGCATCCCAAGAGTCCCCAGGGGGGACGACTGGAAGTCGAAATGCCAATCGATGTTTCCAACGTGAAATTTTATTGTGAAGCGTGCAGCGCGGCGACCCGCATTGGCTACCGCTATACTCAAGATGGCAGCAAAGAACGGTTCTGCAAGTCGTGTAGTGCAACAGTGGGGGCAGTGAGCCCTGCCAAAGTTAAATATCAGCAACAATAAACAGATTTCGTAGTTATCAGTAAGGAAGGTTGTTCCGAAGTTCGGTCAATCTGAAACAAAACAATGGCAATACCAACATTATTAAAACAATATCGTGAAGAGATTGTTCCTGTCCTGAAAGAAAAGTTAGGACGTTCCAATGTGCATTCACTGCCACAAATAGAAAAAGTGGTAGTCAGTATGGGTGTCGGTGCCGCGAATCAGGATCGAAAACGTCTTGGGGCAGCAGCAGATCATCTCACCTTATTGGCCGGACAGAAATCTCAGATCACACGTGCTCGTAAATCTGTCGCAGGATTTAAGTTGCGTGAAGGGCAGGAAATTGGTTGTCGAGTGACACTGCGTGGGGTTCGCATGTATGAATTTCTCGAACGTCTCATCTCGCTGGCACTACCGCGAGTCCGCGACTTCCGGGGAGTGAATCCCAAAGCCTTTGACGGCGCAGGAAACTATAGTTTAGGATTAAATGAGCAGATGGTCTTCCTGGAAATTGACCCGGATTCCGTGTCACACACTCAGGGTATGAATATTACGATCGTAACAAGTGCCGGCAACAACGAAGAAGGTTTTCTGTTGTTGCAGGAATTCGGAATGCCGTTTCGCAAGTAATCAATTTTTACATAACCAGTCAACGATTCAAATTACACTATTACAAAAGTAGATTGTCGGAGAATAACAGTGAGGGTAGCCAGCCAATGATGACAGACCCTATTGCAGACATGCTAACACGAATTCGTAATGCACTGCAGATTGAAAGACCATTTGTCGATATTCCTTCTTCCAAAATCAAAGTTGCAATTGCTGCGACTTTGCAGCGGGAAGGGTATATCTGGGACTATGAGGTTATTGAGAACAGTCCTCAAGATACACTACGTGTGAATTTGAAATATGGTCCCAATGGTGAGCGAGTCATTCAGAAGATCAAGCGTGACAGTACGCCTGGCCGCCGTAATTATCAGGATTTACGGTCAATGCCTGAGATTATGCAGGGAATGGGAATCAGTGTTCTCTCGACAAGCAAAGGTGTGCTTAGTAATCGTGAAGCCAAAAAACAGGGTGTGGGTGGCGAGTTACTTTGTACCATCTGGTAATTCGATACGTCATACAAAAACATACAAATTGAAACATTAAGGTTTGCAGCGTTACAATAACTGGAATTTGAACTATGTCTCGAATCGGTAATAAACCCGTTCCCGTTCCCAGTGGAGTGGATGTTAAAATTGATAACACATCAATTTCTGTCAAAGGAAAGCATGGTGAGTTATCCTTTTCGTTCCATCCTGCAATGAAGGTTGAACTTGATTCAGAAACCAGTCAGCTGAAAGTGATCAGGCCAGACGATGACCGCCAGAGCCGTGCTCTGCATGGTTTGACGCGTGCATTGATCGCCAACATGGTCCAGGGTGTGGAGACTCCCTTTGTCAAGAAGCTGGAAATTCAAGGTGTTGGATACCAGGCGATATTGAATGGTCAAAAGTTAAGTTTACAAGTGGGATTTGCGAATACAATCGTATTGGATGTACCACAAGGGGTGACTTGTGAACTACCCAATAATACGAATATCGTTCTGACTGGTGCAGACAAGCACGCTGTTGGTCAGTTTGCAGCGAATATTCGCAGCGTACGTCCTCCTGAGCCTTACAAAGGTAAAGGGATTCGTTATGAAGGTGAATATGTACGACGTAAAGCTGGTAAGGCATTTGCCAGTTAACGGTTTTCAGTTGCTTGTTTAAAAAGTATTCTGTTTGCAGTCCGGCCTGATGGCTCAACTGTGTTTAATGAAGATGACGGTGAAATGAAATTACAAAAAACCCTGAAAAAACAGAAACAGCGACGCGCGTTCCGTATTCGCAACACGGTACGTAAAACAGGTCGTATTCGTTTATCTGTATATCGAAGTAACAATCACATTTATGCCCAGCTTATCGATGATACAGCCGGCGAGACTTTGGCTTCTGCCAGTACTCAGGACAAGAGTATTTCTGGTGAAATCAAGAATGGTGGAAACATCGCCGCGGCTGAGAAAGTGGGAAAACTGATTGGCGAACGGGCCATTGAAAAGGGGATCAAGGAAGTTGCCTTCGACCGCGGACCGTATCGATATCATGGGCGGATTGCTGCCTTGGCTGATTCAGCCCGGCAAGCGGGATTAGATTTTTAAATAGAGACAACACTCAAATTGGGTTGGAGAAGATACCGTGTCAAAAGAAGGTACAAAACAAACACCAGAAACCGTGATTCAAATCCGCCGTTGTGCCTGTGTGGTCAAAGGGGGGCGTCGGTTCAGTTTTACGGCGATGGTTGTTGTTGGTGACAAAGAAGGTCGTGTTGGCTGGGGATACGGAAAAGCCATCGAAGTACCTTTAGCAGTAGATAAAGCTGTTAAGCAGGCCAACCGCAATATGATACAGATCTCAAAATTTGAACATACGGTGCCCCACGAAGTCATTGGCCGATTTGGTTCATCAAGAGTGCTGCTGTTACCAGCACCTCCCGGAACGGGAATTATCGCCGGTGCCGGTGTTCGTGCCGTGGTTGAAGCAGCTGGTTTTACAGATATTTTCACGAAGAGCCGTGGTTCAAATAACCCAATCAATGTTGTGAAAGCGACCATTGATGGACTCTCAAGGTTACGGACCCGGGAAGATGTTGCACGTTTGAGAGGAGTGGAAGTCTAATGATCATTGATGATGTCCATCGCGGCATAAAGAAAAATAAAAAACGGAAACGAGTTGGTCGTGGACCTGGTTCAGGGCATGGCAAGACGTCAACACGGGGACACAACGGTTATGGTAGCCGCGCTGGTTCATCGCGTCGTACCAGCTTTGAAGGTGGTCAGACTCCACTGGCACTTCGAGTTGCCAAGCGTGGTTTCAATAATAAACAGTTTGCCCGGAAAGTCACCGTTGTTAATGTTTCATCATTAGAACAGGCTTTTGAGAATGGGGATACCATCACCCCGGAAGTATTAGCTGAGAAAGGCCTTGCAAAAGGTCGATTTGATCAGGTTAAAATTTTAGGTAACGGCGATCTCAGTAAAAAGTTAACTGTGTCCGCTCATTTGTTTTCCCAGTCAGCTGAATCAAAAATTCAGGCTGCCGGGGGTACTATCAGTCGAATTCTGTCATAAGTTATTAATTCAAGGACTTGATTTCAGCAGTAAGCCGTGAGATTCTGACATCCTGCAGTCAGTTCAAGTTGAGCTGACAGTATCTACATTTAAAGCTCCTGCTGAGTTATGACACAAAGGACCGCCTCTTATGCTCGGTAAACTATTCGTTCTATTTAAAATTCCCGAGCTAAGAAGCAAGATCATTCTCACTTTGGGTCTGTTGGCGATTTACCGCATGGGATTCTGGATCGCTCTGCCCTTCGTGGATCAGGCACAACTTGCCAAAACCCTGACAGATCTTCAGAGTACCGAAGGTGGTATTGGTCAGGTGATGCAGGTGATCTCGCTGTTTTCTGCTTCCAATATTGGTCAGAGTACGATCTTTGGCCTGGGCATTATGCCTTATATCTCCGCTTCGATTATCTTTCAGTTGATGGGTACTGTGTATCCACCGCTTGAACGCCTTCAGAAAGAAGGTGAGGCAGGCCGGAAGAAAATCAATGAATATACACGCTACGCCACGGTCGTCATCTGTCTGGCGCAGAGCTATTTCTGGATTCGAACACTCTCAAGTGGGTTTGGTTCAGGGACCAGTTTGATTTTAGATGGCTATGAAGGTTTCTATTACCAGATGGTCGCGACGATCACCATGACAACAGGAACTGTCTTTCTGATGTGGATTGGTGAACAAATTGACGCCTATGGTATTGGAAATGGAATCAGTTTACTGATTATGGCTGGAATTTTGGCCCGAATGCCTCAGGCAGGCTGGAGTCTGATTGAACCAGCGTTTGAAAAAGGAATTGCATTGGGTACCGATACCGGTATCGATCGTTTAATGATATTGGCATTAGTCTTCGTATTCGTCGTCGTCTGGGTGATTGCCATTACCCAGGGACAACGCCGGATTCCCATTCAGAGTGCCAAACACGTAAGAGGCAGACGCGTCTCTGGTGGACAACGTCAGTCGCTTCCCTTTGCGAGTCAATCAGGCAGGTGTGATGCCGATCATCTTTGCTTCCAGCCTGTTGATGTTCCCCTACTTTGTATTTCACTGGTTAAGTCAGGTCTGGACTGGCTCAACATTTCTCGCAATGCTGGATGAAGCTTTCCAGCCGATGAGTCGTGGATTTGTTTACACAATGTCTTACGTAGTCTTGATTTACTTCTTTTGCTATTTCTGGACGGCGATTACGTTCAACCCGAAAGATATGGCAGAGAACCTGAAGGACTATGGTTCTTTTATTCCAGGATATCGACCCGGAGCACGCACTGCCGCCTATCTGGAACAGGTGATGGTTCGTATCACTTATGTCGGGGCCGCATTCCTGTCACTTGTGGCTATTATTCCAACCCTGGTATCGACCTGGTTGGGTGTCGATTTTCTGGTAGCGAGTTTCTACGGTGGAACCGGATTATTAATTGTAGTTTCTGTGGTACTGGATTTAGTCAATAAAATTGACAGCCATCTGGTGATGCGGAACTATTCAGGACTACTTGAGAGCGATCTTTAGGGAATAAACGCACAAGTCGCTGTGAAAATCACCAAAAGAGAGGTGTTTCGCTTGTCGATTTGTGTTTGTGGCGATTATAATTTCCTGATTCGCCTCGTATCGGGAATACAGCAGAACGACCGTATTACCCGAGGTCGCTCATTTTACGAGCACAATTATTGAAATTTACACGAGTGTCAGCAGGTGTGCAGTGAAAATGCCGGCTGTTTCCCACTCGATAATCATGAACCAAACTTATAAAGAAGTCGTAGTACGATGAAAGTCCGAGCTAGTGTTAAGCGGATTTGTGAAAGCTGTAAAGTCATTCGGCGAAAAGGGCGCGTCTATGTGATTTGCTCTTCGAACCCACGCCATAAGCAGCGGCAAGGGTAATCGTCTTTCGTCGCGTCTTTTGATTTTTATGTTTTCAGTTTTTACGTCCAGCGGAGTGAGATAAAATGCCTCGTATTCTCGGTGTTGATATTCCGAATGAAAAGCCTGTCTGTATTTCTTTGACCTACCTGTATGGTATTGGAAATAAGACAGCCATCGAAATCTGTCACAAATTGAGTATCAATCCACAGTTGAAAGCCAAAGATCTGACTGATGATGAATTAAGTCGGATTGTGAATCTGTTGGATACAGAATATTCCGTTGAGGGTCAATTACGTAGAGCGACGCAACAGGATATCGCACGTTTACGTGATATTCAGTCTTATCGTGGGGTCCGACACCGTCGTGGCCTGCCTGTACGTGGTCAGAATACTCAGACCAATGCTCGCACACGAAAAGGTGGGAAGAAAACAGTTGCCGGTAAAAAAGGTGTTAAAGACGCACGTTAATGAATGCATTCCGAGCGTGAATCAACGCGCTTTATTCCGGAAGCAGGATTCTGCGTGTTAACAGAATTTGCCTCTGACAGTTTCAGCGGTAACAAATACATAAAAAAACATTTCCATTTCGAGTTTTCGTTTCTGAAATGCAAGTTTGAGAAACATCAGGAGTTGCAGAGTGGCTAAAGTCAAGAAAAAAAAGGTGAAACGTCATATCACGAAAGCGATTGCTTATATTAAAGCAACGTTTAATAACACCACTGTTACCATTACTGATTTGAATGGTGATGTGCTCTGCTGGGCGACCGCGGGAACCTCTGGTTTCAAAGGCAGTCGTAAGAGCACGCCGTTTGCCGCACAGCGTGCAGCCGAAATTTGTTCTGAGAAGGCTGCAAAATTCGGTGTGAAAGAAATGGAAATTCGTGTTAAGGGACCCGGTTCCGGACGTGAAAGTGCCATCACTGGTTTACAGACTGCGGGAATTACCATTCGGGCAATCGAAGATATTACCCCATTGCCTCATAATGGCTGTCGCCCACCTAAAAAGCGAAGAGTCTGATTCAGACCACATTGTATAACGAGATAATAGATTTTTTGTTTCGGCAAAAAATAGTGACTTAAAATTACAAGAGTATAATTTTCATATTGTATTCTTTTGACTGTGTTCTTTGGAGAATATTTCAATGCGAATCCGTTGGCGAGGACTGGAATTACCAAGCCGTGTCATCCCTGACCGGGACACAATGACATCTACATATGGTATGTTTGTTGCCGAACCATTTGAACGTGGATTCGGTGCGACGATTGCCAACAGTTTACGTCGAATCCTGCTTTCCAGTCTGGAAGGCAGTTCGGTGACACGTGTCAAAATTCAGGGAATTCAACACGAATTCACTACCATTCCCGGTGTCGTCGAAGACATCACCGAAATTTGTTTAAATCTGAAATCGTTGATTGTCAAAAACTCCAGCTCGACTTCCAAAACACTTCGAATCGAAAAGCACGAACGTGGTGTGGTCACCGGAGCCGATGTGATCACTGACGATCAGGTGGAAGTGATTAACAAAGACCTGGTGATCGCGACCATGACAGATGATGTTCCGTTGAATATGGAACTGACGATTGAAAATGGCCGTGGTTACTCTCCTGCTTCTGAACACGCGGAGCATGATCTGGAAGTGGGCGTCATCCCATTAGACGCAACATTTTCTCCCGTTGTGCGAGTGCGTTACAAGATTGAAGATACACGCGTCGGTCAGCGTACTAACTACGATAAACTGATTCTGGAAATCTGGACCAATGGAACCGTCAAGGCTGACATGGCTCTGGTGGAAGCTTCCAAAATTCTGCGTAAGCATCTGAATCCATTTATTACATACCGCGAACCAGGTCCGGAAATGCCACCAGAAGGTGGCTTGAAGGGAATGCTCGATACAACCGGGTACGCTCCCATCGATCTGGAACTGGAAGAGAAACTCAATCAGAGTCTTGCTGAATTGAATCTTTCCGTCCGTGCCACGAACTGTCTGGAATCAGAAGGCATTAACACGGTTCGTGATTTAGTGGGCAAGTCGGAAGATCATCTGTTACACGTACGTAATTTTGGAGAAACCACTTTGGTTGAAGTACGTGAACGACTGACTCAGATTGGTCTGCGTCTTGGTATGAAGATTCCTAACTCCTCATCACAAACACATTAATCTTGATTGATTTTTGCTTCGTCAAAATTGAATCAACGAGTATTTTACTCTTAGCAATCAGAAGAATTTAGAGTTTAGTCATGCGACATCGAATGAGAGGCCGAAAACTAGGCCGCAATGCATCACATCGTAAAGCGATGTTTCGGAATATGGCAGTAAGCCTCATCAAGACTATTCGTATTGATGAAGACGCCGATAATGCTCCTAAAGTATCTGGCCGAATCACAACGACTGTCCAAAAAGCAAAAGAACTGCGTCCCTTTATCGAAAAGCTGATCACCTTTGCAAAAAAGGCCCAGCCACATACGGAAAATGCCACCCAGTTTGCGACTTCCGCCGATAAAAACTCGAGTGAGTGGAAGAGCTGGCGGGAATCCGAGCAATGGAATCAGTGGAATCAGGCAATTGCTCCCGCATTGAGCTATCGCCGACGTGTTTTTTCTGAACTTCGTGACAACGAAGCGGTCGATATTCTTTTCAACGAACTTGCTGAGCGATTTGCTGAACGCAATGGTGGCTATACCCGCGTTGTTCGGCTGGCAACTGTTCGTCTGGGAGACGCTGGCGAGCAGGCGATTATTGAGTTTGTTGGTGAACGCGATCGAATCAAGCCGAAGAAACGCAGTTCAACCCTGGAATCAGACACGACTGACAGCACAGAAGAATCAGAAGTGGCGACAGAAGAAGTTGCTGCTGAAGATTCGACAGAGACTGCCGTTGCTGAAGAAACAGAAGCAACTGAAGCTGAGGGCGAGACAGAAAAAGAGAGTTAAGTCTCAGGAATGAAATTCGACTATCCTGAAACGAGTATTTTCTCTAAGATTCCCAAACTAAGAGTATTTCATAATTTTGAAATGCTCTTAGTTTTTTTACAACCGGGCTTTTTACAATTTGGTAGAGATAAAGTGTGGACCTCTTATTTACTAAGAGAATTTCATGATTCGGTCGTATATTGTTGCGGTGTGACAGCAGAAAGGATTCTGGCTCAGCATGTCAACGAACAAAACTTTTAATTTCAGTCACGCAATGAATTCGCTTTGTTGTGACATTGCTGCTCGAATGCCTGAGTTCCAACATGTCGATATGGATCGGGTTGCCGTTGCGTTTGCACAGGCGCGTCGGAATGTTCCCTATGGAATGCAGGCAAAATTAACACCACTTCGATTTGAGAATGGTGCACTGCATACAATGCGTTACGGTCGCAAGTGGACGGCACAAAGAGTTTATCAGGATCAACAGGAGATGCTGTATATCCTGACTTTTTATCTGCCTCGTTTCCTGAATCATTCGTTTCAGGAGAAGCTGATCACGATCGTGCACGAGTTGTATCATATCAGTCCTGAATTTGATGGTGATATCCGCCGCCTCGAAGGACACTACCATGTGCACTCTCACAGTCAAAAAGAATACGATGCGCAAATGGCGGTATTCGTCGACCGTTATTTGAAAATGAAGCCTCCTGCCGAGCTCTTCCATTTTCTCAAATGCCGCTTTTCCACACTGCAAAAAAAACATGGCGGCGTTGTCGGACTTCAGATTCCGATACCCAAATTGATTCCCGTCGATGAATCGCAGACGGCTTAATCATTGATGCACTGTTCCTGAAAATTGTGCGTGTCAGGCTGTTGTTTTGACACAGCGTTTTTTTATGTACGTACAATGACCATGGAACGGGCAACTGATAGAGATGTCGTGCTTTGAATTGACATCGCAATGAAGGCGTGTGATATTAGCTGGTGTCCCGGTTTACTGTAGCGTTTCCAGGACCCTTCGAGACAAGCATCGTGGAATCAAAGACGCTCAAGTTAAATGTGATGCGTTTGAGAAAGCCAGTTCATTTTTTGCATCCATTTTAGCCTGCTCCAGCCAATGGTTGTCACTTTTTATTCTGGTAAGAAATATCGATGACGAAACTGTGGCGAATCGACTATGAGTCCCGAGTGACAGAAGCGCGAATCATTAACGATAATGATGTCCAGGAACAGATCTGGAAAGTCAGAGGTGAGGAACCTCTGGTCGAGCCCTTTCCTGAAGACCTTACTCTCGATGTGATGACTCGTTTCCAGCCCGATGACTATATACAGGCTTTTCCATTAGACCTGGTTTCCGAAGAACTGAAGTCATTGCTGGAACAGTACAACGCACATGTGAAATTCTATCCCGTTCAGTTACATTACAGACGTCGTCCTTATCTGCAAAGACGTTACTTCGCCCTGCATATTCTTGATATCGTGGATTGCTTTGATTACGAGCGAGGAGAATATGTTTTTTGGAAGCAGAAGCCCGGTTTCACTGAGCGTGTTGACAAAATCCGTAGACTTGCGATTGACGAGGAAAAGGCTTCGGCTCAACCGTTATGTCGTATTGCGAATGGCGGCGAGCATTTCATTCTGGCCTGTGATGAACTGGCAGCTGCGATTAATGCGCAGGGACTCTCTGGATTGAGATTCGTTGAACCCGAAAGCGACGACGTTTTTGTTGTCGGCCCGCCCCATATCTGCCCTGATAAAGCTGCCAGCCATGTAGAGATTCGAAGGTTGATGTCAGAAATGCATGGCGAACTCTCCAAGTTTGAAAGCTTTGAAAGCGGCGAACCTCCGGTCACTGTTTATGCGACGACGAACCGGAATAACAGGCAGACGATTTTCACTGTCGGGATGAGCGATTACGACCTGGCACTGCCTCTTGAGTTTCAATCCATTCATAATTGGATCAATACAGAACTCAAACTTTTCCTGCCGCCAGACTGGCCACTCTCGTTGGACTCAATCCATGATCCGTTATGGGGCTGGCCAATTCATTGGATTCACAAGATTGCCCGGGATTCGCATGACGCTGAACAATGGCCTGATGACCTCGCAACGGTTTTCATGAATGGAGACCCACCGGAGCCCTTTGCTGAAAATACTCTGTTTTGTGGTTGGCTCTGTGTTCATGAAGAAGAGGAACAATACAAAATGCCCGATGGGTCCTGGGTCGAAATCCGGCTTCTGATACCGATTTATCGCGAAGAAATCGAGCTCATCAAGACAGAAGGGTATCTCGAATTCTTACATCGCTGTGCGACTGGTAACATACCGTTACAACTCAAGTTGGGCCGCCCGAATATGGCAAAAAATGGTAGTCGCTGACTGGAACTTTAGACATCAAACGCCGATCCCCGTGAAGAAGTCACAAACTGCTTTGACGACCATTTCTGATTCCCTGTTGAGAAACACCAGTTGCATCGAACAGCGCATGCAAAAGCCGACAATTCTTTCACCCGGTAAGAATCATCGGCTTTGCAAGTGGCATTTTCTTCTTGAAGGCAGAGAACGGTGACTCTACCCGGAAGGGTTAATCAGACTGTGGCCCGGCACATCGGATCAAGTGATCGTGGTCGATATAAACCACTTCTTTCGTTTGATCGTTATGTGAGAATGGAATGGGCCAGTCAGATCGAATGGTTTTTTCATAATAGACGGTGCACTTGTAGTGGCAATGGTGTTGTCGCGCTGGTCCGACCATCGGATAGAAACGGCATTCGCTGATTCGGTCTACGATGGGTTCCACAACCATGCGGACATTATTGCGAGTGGTTTCTGCCAGGAACCAGACGCCGCCACCTGTTTTGTCAGGTAAGGCACGAATGACTTCATCCGGGCTGGGGGGATCGAGACAGAACAGGGGAGCATGTTCGCCTTCAACAGGATCCAGAATCTGGACCTTGTCGTAGCGTTCTTCTTCCCAGTAGGTGTCTTCGATCAACTGAGACCAATAAGCAGTGACTGGGATCAAAGGAGTCGTACGCCAGAAGACTGAGCCGGCATATGTCACTTCAATCGCACCTTTGAGCAGCGTACATCCACTGATATTAAGTGTTAATAAGCAGGTACAGCCCAAAAGCAAAGCACGGGTGAATTGCTTCCCGATTTTGAACATCCTTCTTCCTCCGGGTGAGTATTAGCAAAGTAAATTTTCTGAAGGTACTTCGCTGTCAGTGTTAGAGAGCATCGTGCTCTGATAAGGAGATGTCATGCTCTGACCGCTGGTTTTATGCCAACTGAAGTGAGAACATGATTCCATATTCTTCTTATCGGAACGTTGGTTTGACAATCTTGTGAATATTTGACGATTTTGACGATTTAACGGGTAAATCGTATTTTGCTGAGTGTGACGGACTGATCTTCAATGTACTATCCCCATAAAAAATGCCTTCCGGGAAGTCAGTCTTCCTGAAAGGCATTTTGTAAGTCTTGTCACTAATTACTGTTACCAGTTTTTAGGATTCATGAACCACCACCAGCGTTCTGTGCGAGGTCGGAAGTTCAACTTCCATGATCCGTCATCCCATTCCAGTTGTGCTTCTCTCCATCCGAGTGGAACTTGTGGATAGGGATAGAATGGTCCAATGTAAGGGAAGGCACTGGCACTGTATTGGCTTGGGTAAGCCACTTGTGCGTAGTTAGGATAGTTTGCATAAGTTGGCCATGCTTCATTTGGCAAATTCGGACTGTTGTAGACGTTGTTTGCTGCGGGACCAACTCCAGGTTGTGGAGCCATTGCAGGAGCGCCACCAGGTCCTGGATGAGGAGCCTGATAGTTCCTGTAATTCGCAGGCTGAATCATGGAAGTCTGTTGTGGAGCAGGCTGCAGGATCTGCAGACGATTTTCCACCTGTCTTACTCCCGGTATCTGTTGTGCAATTTGAGTTGCCATCTGCTTCTCTTGAGGGGCTCCGATTGACCCTTGCAGGATGACAGTCCCTTTTTTGAAGCGAATTTCTACATCATGGGCAGTCGCCAGGACAGGTCCCAATGCTTTCGCGATCTGTTCTGCCATTTGCTGATTGCTTGGAGCAGGACCGCGTGTTTCCTTATGGGAAACGGTTTGAATTCTTGAAACCGGCTTTTCAGCTGATTGCTCAAATTGTGCCTGTTTTAAAGCACCTTTCAGGAAAGGGTCACTGGCTGAGGCCTGTGTGATCTCAGGTGCTTTCCGGAAGGGATTTAACGTTTTTTGTGTTGGCTTGGCACCCAAAGTGGGAACATGCTTACTGGCCGTTTTTGAAACTTCCAGTCGATTGTCAACACGTGAGACACCTTTGATGCGTGAGATCAACATAGTGGCCTGAGTCTTCTGCGCGTCGGTCGGAATTTTTCCCGAAAGAACGGCAACTCCTTTATTGAATTCGATCTCCATATTATAACCAGTTAAACGGGCTTTTCTCAGAACGTCTGCAATTTCATTTGCGACTTTCTGGTTATTAGACGTCTTTCCGGTTACAGCGGTCGAACTAGACTGATCAGATTTCTTATTGAAGAAATCTAAGGGCCCGGCCATTGTGATACCGGGAGTCACCGCCATGATCCCCAGCGTCAAGACCCACTTACGATACCGTTTCATGAACAACTCCGTTCCCAATTAAGTATATGTTTTCGTCCATTAAATCATAGCTGTATCTATTTGCCTGGTTTGCACGGTGAGTCATTCCTGCTGCGCAAATGAAACAATTAGATTGCTATCCTTTTTGATCGGTTATCATGGTCCGGTTAAATAAGTTATTCTGATTATTTCGAAGAAATTGGTTAAATGTTATTGAGAGTTTGAGAAGCAAATATGACATAAGTACTTTAATACAAACAGGATCGAGCTATTTATTGGTTGTAATGAGAGAAAAAGGGCAGAATTGCAATCCGCTCACAATAGTGCCTGTTTGAACATGTTCTATGGGGCTGCGACGAATGAGTTGATAAAAATCGCGTCGATTTGGACTTTGAATCAGGGATTACTTGATGAGTCAAAGTCCCAAAATCAAAAAAATGCGTTCTTCATCCCGAGAGGACTTCCTTGACCGTAGTCATTCCAGAAATGAAATGTTATGCTTGCCTTCCTGGGTGTTCCAATTTGAACATGTTATTAGAGATCTATTTAACTAAAGAATTAACAATGGCTCGAAAGTCTCCAAGTCGTCTGGAAATGCGCCGTCAGGCAGAAGCAGCTGAAGCTGACGCTAAAACATCCCCCAAGAAGAAAAAAGCCGTAAAAAAGAAAAAAGCCACTCGGAAGAAAAAGGCGACGAAAGCAGAAATACGTCGTCGGTTATTTTGGGGTGTCTTTACTGGCAGTATGAAGGAAGAATCCCGTTTTTCCTATGACCAGCGTGGGGATGCTGAAGCACGCATTGAACAGTTACGTGCCAAGAATTCGAAGAAATTATACTTCATTCAGCCTATTAAAGAGCCGCTTGATGGCCAGGCCGCTGCTGCAAAAACACTCGCTGAAGATCCCATTGAGCAGGAAGAGAAGGCTGAAGCAACAGTCAAAGCAGGAGATGTGGTCGAGGATGATGCCGAAGATCTTGAAGGAGAGACTGAGGACGCTGAGTGAATTCAGAGCTTCAATTCTCCCTGAAAATCATAAAAAAATCCCCACAAATCAAATCAGAATTGTGGGGATTTCTTCGTTTACCTATTCTACAGACAGTACTTTAGTTGAAGTGAGTGATCTTGTTGTGTGGGCTTAACGCAGACAAGGTGAACTTTTCCGCGGGTTGTATTCTATCGGATGATTCTGTCATGAAGTATTTTTTCGAGTCGGGACGGCGCATTCCAGTGATGATCATTCTCAACTGGATCGGCATCGCAGTAGTTACGACAGGGGTTTCCGCTTGTACTCAAAAGCCTGACATCGAAGCCGGTTCGAAGGCGGGCGACAAAGGAGTATTAAAGGATGAAGAAGTCTGGCAGGTGATCTATGTGAATGACCTCCGCGTCGGTTACGCATATTCCCAAACCCGGATTGGAGAGCAGTCTGGTGAGAAAGTGATTCGCACTCAGAACGATTCCTATCTGAAAATTAAGCGATTTGGTCAGCTGTTGAATATCGGAACCCACTCGCAAACGACTGAGACTACCGATGGCGACTTGTTGTCTTACTCGTTCGAATTGAAGAATCCGCCCGCTGATTCAACAATTTCCAAGGGAGTTGTCAAGAAAGGTCAATTAGAGATTGAAACCAGAATTGCCGGCCAGGTTAATCAATCCCGTCTGAAATGGAAGCCTGAGTTTCACTCTCCCAGCTATCTGGATCGCTATTTTAAAGAGTCACCGATGAAGCCGGGAGAAAAGAAAACATTCTCCATGTTGCTGCCTGAATACAATAAGATCACGGAAGTGACGCTTTCGGCTTTAGATTTTGAAACGGTCGAACTGGCCGGTGGCAAACAGGAAAAATGTCTGCACGTTCAAATGGAGCGGTCACTTTTGCCAGGCGTCGTTTTTGATCTGTATGTGTCTGAATCGGGAGAGATACCCAAAACGGCGTCTGATTTTCTGGGTAGCACCATGTTGACTTATATTGTCAGCAAAGAGGATGCGTTGAAAGAAATTTCCGGTAAGGAGCTGGATCTGGCAGTGCAGACACTGATTAAAGTCAAGTCGATTCCGCGCGCCCACGAATCCGGTAAAGCCGTTTATCAACTGACGCTCAAAGATGGTGATCCCTCTGAGTTCCTGGCGCAAGGCGACACACAACAGGTTAAAAAGCTGAATGAGAAGAGTGCCGAGTTAACTGTGGTCAAGGCAGCGGTTCCTGCGCAGTTTTCTAAAAACAAGGTGGACCCCGAGTATCTGAATCCCACGCAGTTCATTCAGTCTGATGATCCGCAAATCATAAAGTATGCCGCTGATGCGGTTCAAGCCGAGAAAAATCCGTGGAAAAAAGCAACGTTGATGGAACGGTATGTTTATCGCAATATGCGAAAAAAGAATTTTTCAACAGCGCTCGCCTCGGCATCTGAAGTGGCGAAAAAGATGGAGGGGGATTGCACTGAGCACGCAATATTACTTGCGGCCATGCTCCGCGCACAAAATCTACCATCGCGAGTCGTGGTCGGCATGGTATATATTCCAAGTCGTTCCAGCTTTGGTGGGCATATGTGGACAGAGGTTTTCCTAGATAACCGGTGGATTCCACTCGATGCGACTCTCGGACGCGGCGGTATTGGCGGAGGACACATCAAGATCTCTGATTCCAGCCTCGCTGATAACGCGCCTGCTCCTCTGACGATCTTTATCCCTTTGCTCCAGGTTGTAGGCAAGCTTTCGATTGAAGTTGTTGATATTGTTCCCCACTCGGCTCGGTAGCGAGTAGAGTCAGGAGCAGGCACGCGGGTTTGACCGGGCTTTGGCTGTCTCTTTTGCCGGTGATCCCATTGTAAGTCTTACATTTTTACCCGTGCAATTCCGGGTTTTGCTTTGCAATTCTTGCAATTTTAAAATCTGTGAAAATGATCTCGCTGTCATTCAAAAAACAAAGTCCCCTTTTTTCCAGTGTTTCACAGCATATTCCTGATGCGGGCGTCACTTTTATTCCGGATTGGCACGGATGCTGCTTTATAGCTGCTGTGGGTAAAGAGAGAGACCCATGGAATTTTGAAGAGTTGAGAGACTTCAAAATTCACGAGAGAAGAGAGAGACAATCCCACCGACCCGTGGAGGCGGGTCAGCCCTTTCAGGGCCACTCCAAAACATCATCCCCATCTTAGAGCCGAGAAGATTCCCGTATCTTCTCGGCCCTTTCTATTTACGGGCAGAGAAAAATACATTCTCACTTTTTCAACTCATGTGCGGATGAATAAAATGTCAAACCGGTCAAGTCCTAGACTTCGTCGGGAAGGGCGGGAAGTTCCCATTCTTCATCTTCTTCATTTACCCGGAGCGCATTGAACGCAGCCCGCTGTTCCGCTTCTTTTTTCGTTGAGCCCCAGGCTGGTTCAAATTGATGATCGCCAATGATTGCAGTGACCTGGAAATATTTGGAATGATCGGGGCCTTTCTCATCCAGCAATTCATAGATCGGTGTTTTAGAAAATTTCTTTTGTGAGTATTGCTGCAACAGGCTTTTGTAGTTATATCCGTGCACTGAGCGCGAGGCTTTATTATTTTCACGTTCGATTAAAGAGTCCAGAAAACAATGCACCGGTTCAATGCCTCCATCGAGAAAGATTCCAGCGATGATCGCTTCAAACATGCCGGCAAGCAGAGATTCCGGCAGCGACTCGGTCATCGCCAGGCCTTTACCAACAAAGATAAATCGGTCAAGTCCCTTTTCGCGTGCCAGCTGCGTGCAAGTATTACGACTGACAACAGCCGACTTTATCCGGGTCAATTCACCCTCGGGAGCATTCGGAAATTGATGAAACAGTTTCTTGCAGACGATTGATCCCAGAATGGCATCGCCAAGAAATTCTAATCGTTCGTTGGAATCCATGCGAGTTTTGGCAGCGGAAGTGTGAGTCAAACAGCGCTTTAATAAGTCGATATCAGAAAAAGTATAAGCCAGGTTCTGTTGACATTCTTCAAGAAGTAGATCGATCTCTTTCGGTTTGAGATCGTACTGCATAAGCATCTCCTCTTGCTGTATCTCTTTGCGATAAATCAAGCAACCAATTGCCCAAATCACGGAAGGAACTTTTGATCACTGGTAACACGGATGTGCCTGCCCTAAGTATTAACGAATATTAACATTAGGTCCGAAATGAAGAAAACAAAAAAACCAAGTTTCAGCAAATTGGACGAAAATTTTCCGGTTATCGAGCGACAAGCTAATCTAAAGTTTGTTTTCAAAGTCGACACGGACACAAAAACCAGTTTTTTTAGAAGGAGACCCAACACATTCCCTGCTTTTGCTCGTAGTAACAGGCAGTCCAACCGCTTAATGAATTGAGCGAAATCGAAAATGATGTGCACATATTCCGATCGCGTTTACTTGACTGAGAGTTGAACAATCAGGTTGAAACAGAGTCGTTTTTACTAACAATTTTGGGATTTGCATTCCTTCATTTATTTAGTATTAATTCCAGAGAGGAGATGGCCTGCGGGGCATCTTTCAGCAATTACGTACAGGAGGGTTAGTGAGATGAAAGCGTTAACACGGAATCGAAAAATGATGTTCGCTATCATGGGTAGCGCATGTCTGGCAGGTGCCGCGGTGGGGATGGCTCAAAAAGAGACGAGTCCTGAATTCCCGACAGCGGCTACAGTACAGGATCTTTCAAATGTCTTCCGGGAAATCAGCCGGAAAACGATGCCTGCGATCGTGGCAATTGAAACTGTGAGCAAGACATCCGAAGTCGCAGACATGAAGTCCATGCCTTTTAACAATCAGTCACCGTTTCAGGATCTATTCCAGAATGATCCTCGATTCAAAGACATGCTCAAACAGTTCCAGAATCAGCCTCGAAAGTCACCTCGTCGCATGGGTTCTGGTTCGGGATTTATCATTAATAAATCGGGACTGATTATGACGAACTCACATGTGGTTCGTGGTGCTGATGAAGTGAAAGTCACTTTGAACGATGGTCGTGAATTTGTCGCGAGTGACATTCGGATGGACCCCCGTTCTGACATCGCCGTCATTAAGATCGATGCACCTAAGGATTTACAGGCGATTCCCATGGGTGACAGCACAAAAATGGAAATCGGGGACTGGGTACTCGCGATTGGTAATCCATTCGGCATCGGCATGAGTGTGACCAATGGAATCATCAGTGCCAAAGGCCGAGGTCCTGGAATTAATGACCGGGAAGATTATCTACAGACAGATGCTGCTATCAATCCTGGTAACAGTGGTGGTCCCCTGTTGAACTTGAGGGGTGAAGTGATTGGTGTCAACACAGCCATTTCGAGTCGGAGTGGTGGTTATGATGGAGTTGGTTTCGCGATTCCAGTTAATATGGCGCGCTGGGTTTCCGGTCAGCTGATTGATCATGGCCAGGTAAAACGCGCCTTCCTGGGTGTTGGGATTCAACCCATCAGTAATGAACTGGCTAAATCCTTCAATATCAAAGTCGGTCAGGGTTCTATCATCACGCAGGTCATGGACGATTCTCCGGCAGCAGCCGCTGGTTTGAAGACGGGGGATATCATCCTGAAACTGGCAGGCAAGGATGTATCTGGACCTCGTAATCTGCAGGGAATTGTTGAACGACTGATTGTTGGGAAGTCCTATAAGATGGAATTGTTGAGAGATGGTAAACACATCAATCAAAATCTCGTCATGAAGGAAATGCCCAAACGATTCTCTGTCGCCAAAGATGAAAAACCATTCGATGGCACGAAAAAAGAGAAACAGAAAACGAGCCTCAATGATCTGAAAATTGAAGTCCAGAATTTAACAGGCGAACTGGCGAATCAGTTAGGATATTCCGACGGCGTGAAGGGAGTGGTTATCACTTCTGTCGAACCGGGAAGTGCTGCTGAAGAAGCTGGCCTGATGAAGGGCATGATTATTGAGAAAATCGGCACAACTGAAGTTTCTAATCTGGACGATTTCAATCAAGGCTTGAAACAGGCCAAAGACAAGAAAAGCGTATTGCTTCTGGTTCGAAACCAGAGTGGTGCCCGATTCGTAGTAGTCCAGAAGTAATTTCAGGATGGTACTCTCCTGGACGGCAAGTCTGGTACAAGTCTCTGTCACAAGAGGCTTGTACCAGCAGCCTGAGCGGATAGATTGTCCTCATTGATGATTCCTCACCGCATTGTATATGCGGTTCCGCGTGACACCTCGGCAGAATTCTTCGGAATACTGTCGAGGTGTTCTTTTATGAATTGTGTTTTGTGAGAACAGAAATTCGTTCACCAGGCGATACGAATCTCAAAACACAAAGGATGTATCACGAGCATGATACAATGCAGCTGTGCCCAATGTGGTGCTCTATCAGGCGAACTTCAACTGGTGGGTTGTGTGCTTTGATTTTTTGACGGGGTTTCAATCTGGATTTGATCACTGTTAAATGTGACTTCAATCAGTGTAGTTACACCGCGACGCGACTGGGGGTTAAAGCCTTTCCGCAGTTGCAGCCTCCAGACCAGGTCACCAGACAGTGAATCGATTCCTTCTTCGTTGGTAGCGACATAGGTTTCGATACTGTCGCCCGGTTTTAAGTTTTGTGGTTTGGATTCCTGATTGATGTTTTGACCTTTTAAATTCCATTCCCAGGAAGGGGGCATGTCGTAAGTCAAAACGCGTTGTCCGTTGGTCCGTTTCTGATCAATGCGGCTTACAAAATTATTCGCCCGAAGTTGAGACTCCGAAGTTTTGCCTGGTACGCGTGACAACAGCAGTTTTTGATCAAGGGGTTCAAAAGTCTGGTCACGTGAGACATTCTCAAATCGCAGGTAAAGCTTCAGCACGTCCTGAGATTGAGGACGGGTTCTGGATTTGTCACCCGCATAATGTTCAAACTCCAGAGGACCGCGAGTCACTCGGAGAGGCGTCACCATGACGTTTCCAAAACGCCGGCCTTTTTCACCGAGCTTCAATACATGGCCGATTGGCAGAGTCGCATCTTCGGGAATCAGCTGTAGCGCGATTTCATCGTTTTTGATCGGCGGTTTCAGGTCAGGGAGGCTTTCAAGTTGATGCGGATCTCCCAGATATTTGTGATACAACAGCAGGACCACCATAATGGTCGCGGCGACGGCATAGGTCAAAGTGAGCGTAAACAGTCTCTTCGAGACCACTTTTGGTTTTCTGTAATCCTGTTGCTCTGCCGACGGCTCCGACCTGGAGTTCGTCGCTGATGTGGCATCTGGATCCGATGTGGAAGTGGTTTCAGGATCCGATTCTGCTAAGGTTGACTCTTCAACGGCACTGCTTTCTGCAGCAGTGGTCGATTCCGCTTCTGTTTTGGCTTCCTCCTGGGGTGTGCTTTCTTCATTGCTCGTATTTTCTGCCAGCGTTGCTTCCGGACGGGATTCGGAGTCGGTCGCTGTATCTTCTGCCAATGTTTCTTCTGCCGGTGTTTCTTCTGCCGGTGTTTCTTCTGCCTGTGTTTCTTCTGCCGGTGTTTCTTCTGCCAGTGTTTCTTCTGGGGTGGTATCGCTGACCGTTTCCAGATTCTCTGATTCTGATGGTTCAGACTTTGCTTCTACTGCGTCTACTTCTGGAGCCGTTGTGGATGCTTCAGTTTCTGACGTCGTTGCGATGGTGTTTTCATTTGTTTCTTCAGGCTCGGAGTTGCCACCGGGTAGAAATGAAAAATGGGCATTGCTTTGTTTTTTTTGTTTCTTTCTGGAATTCGCAGAATTGTGATTACCACCGGGGAGAAATGCAAAAGGAGCATTCGTTTCTGCGTCTGCCTGAGTCTCTTCCGAACCAGAACCGGCAGACTCAGCGACATCAACCAATGATTCGTCTTCACTGGAACCGGCATCGCTTGTGCTGCTGGATTCTTCAACCGTATTCTGGTTTTCTGAATCGGACAGAGAATCTTCTGGTGTCACATTCACTGCTTCAGCCTGCGGTTCCGTAAACAACACTGGCTGATTGGTTTCGGGATCCATTTGCAGGTGGAACTGGCAGAGCGGACATTCAACAACTTCTGAAACATCTTCGATTTGGATGGAGCCCCGGCATGAGGGGCAATCGACTTCAATACTCATCCATTTCTCCGGTAACTGACTTTCACATTTTCGATAGATAGAATCGCACGCATTAAGCATCCAGGTCAAGAAACCTTGATTGGGCATCAGACAACCAGGTTGTCATGATCAGTACTATTTGCTGACAAACCGGGATGGATTAAGCGATAACTGTACCCAGTCTATTCTGTCTTGAGTTTCGTAGTGAAGCAAGTTCGACTGCCATCCAAAGGGGACAAAAGATAAAACCGGAACGGTCGTCCATTGTTGAATCTGAGCAGCGTTGGACATTCGTGATTCATCACTGAGATGGGGATCCACGTCATTCAGGATGATTCCTGCAATGCATAATCCCCGTTTCTGCAGGGCTTCGATCGTTAACAGACTATGGTTAATGGTTCCCAGTCCGGCGCGTGCCACGATGAGAACCGGGTACTGTAATTCCGCGGCAAAGTCTGCTATCAGAATACTTTCTGTCAATGGACACAGAATCCCTCCGACACCTTCAACAATCAGAAAATCTGCTTGATCCTGCCACCAGAGGGCTCCCTGTCGTAAAAGTGGTTCATCAACGCGTTTTCCTTCTTTTTGAGCGGCCACCGGTGGTGCGAGAGGTGCCTGAAATGTTTGCGGACAGATTCGCTCAACAGGAAACTTTTGTTCAATTGCCTCTGCCAGCTGTTTGACATCATCCCAGTAAAGGTCTCCGGTCTCCTCATCGAAAACAGCGCCACTGCAGGCAGGTTTATAAGCGCCTGTCAGTACTCCCTCCGACGTAAGTTGCTTCGCAATTCTCGTTGAAATATAGGTCTTTCCCACGTCTGTATCGGTCCCCACAATCATCAAACCGGGTATTTTCAATGGGAAGTCGTTCATTATGGAATCCTGTCGAGACACGTCTCTTACTGTTTTTTCTGGAAGAGCCGCTCGGAACTGCTTGCGAGAGGCGGCACTTCGCTTTTATCATTATAGTGAAGTTGTGTGTCAACTGCATCAGTCGACCTGCCTGAAATACCGAACAGGCTATGCTGAGGCAGTTCTGATGAAATACGGGAGCGAATGTTACTCTTCCTCTTAATTATTTATTGAATTTTGAATTACAAATGAAACGCAGAAAAAGTTCATCAGGTGGTGCGAGCCTGGATTCATTGCTGGATACGATGACCAACGTCGTCGGAATTCTGGTCATTCTCTTAACGGTGACTCAGCTTGGGGTTGGCGAAGCAGTTGAGCGCATTAAAGATGCGCTGCCGGAAATTACCGATGAAGATATGGAGCGATCCAAAAAAAAGGTTGAAGAGCTCGATGCGCTTCTGAAGCTGGAGAAAGAACAGCTGCAGACGATAAAAGAACTGACACAGCAAAAAAAGACGGTCAATATTAAAGAACAAAAGGCTCTGATTGAGAAGTTGAAAAAAGAGCTGGAGAAGTTAAAAGAGATTCAACTCAACATCGAAAGTTTGAAAAAAGAGATCGCAGCGCGCAGCGAGAAAGTGAAATCGCTCGAAAAGATGATTGACGTTAAGGAGACCGAGCTGGCCGACATCAAAGCCAGGCTGGCCAAAACACCCGATCCCGGCCCGACTCCGGATGCCAAGATAATTAACCTGCCCAACCCCCGTGATGCTCCCCAAGGGGCAAAACCCATTGAATATGTTTGTCGTGACGGGCGAATCCTGCACGTCGATATTCCACTGTTGCAAAACCTGGCACTGAAGGCAATTGCTCAAAGTCGCCTGGTTACAGCTCAGAAACAAGTCGTCGACTGTGACAAGCTCGTGAAATTATTTGAGAATCGAAATGTGGGAAATCGAGACTGGAGACTCAAATTGAAACCCATAGGCGGTGTTCCTTATCTCATTTTAGAACTGCGAAAAGGCAAGGGAGCCACTTCTGCACAACTGCGAAAATCATCGGCCCTGTTTCGAAAATCGTTGCTGAAAATCAATCCGCGTCAGTTTTATCTCAATTTTCGAGTCTGGTCAGACAGCTATGATACATATCTTGTTGCCAGAGAATATGCGGATCAACGTGGGGTACTCGCGGGTTGGACTGCATTGGACAGCAGTTCAGAATTTCGGGTTCCGTTAGGCGGTGGTTTTACGTTGACCTGTCAAGGCTATACACCGCCTCCTGCAGGCCCGAAGCCGGTGCCCCCCGACCTTCCTCCTCCGACTCAGAGGAAGCTGCCCGGATCCAAAGTCGACTGAAGATGACCTTTCATGGGGATAACCGCATTTCTGGGAATTTGTCTGTCGCTGGTTCTCGTCGCTGGTTCTCGTTGATTTCCTGAATTGCTTTTGACGACTTATTCTGCTGCCGAAGTGGTTTGTTTTTCGATAGATGAATCAAATGAGCGTGTCTCCACTCTGCTGTGAATTGTTGGATTGCGTATGAACTGCGATCTGACTGAGGCTTTTCCTTTATTAACAAGGATCTACAAAGCCTTTCATGCGTACTGTTCTCCCAGATTCTCTATTCTGCTTTGATTGGGCCCATTTCGGGTTTCTCCATTTTCACTAATCGTTATAAGATCTGGGATATTCGAGGGTGGAAACCATCAACGGATTTTGATCAATTAGTAACTGGAACGTTTTCTCATGCTTGACTTGACAGACGGTCGATTTAGTAATGTAAGGCACTGTAAAAGAGCCCTGAGGTATCACAAAATTCCTATCTCAACATGAGGTTGAAAAGTCTGTGGTGATAGAATCTTCCCACCAGTATTCTCTGGAAATTGTCAAAGGGAAAACCAGGTTTCCCGTCCGCCCTTTTCAGGGTGACCGTCTGACGATTGGCGCTGGTTCCTGTTGTCGTCTGCAGTTAGCAGGTGAGAACATGCCAATTTTGCATACGGTAATCCAGCGTGAGCAGGGGGAAATCAAAATTGAAGCCATTGCACCTCAACCATCATTGATACTGAACGGGAATCCCATTCGCACATCAGGTTTATCTGATGGCGATATTATTACGATCGGGCCCATCGAATTCGTAATTCGCCTGAACAATTCACAACCAGCAACGAGCATTTCCGCTGATAGACTATCTGGCTCGTCGCTTGAGACGAACGCTCATATCACCCCTGATAAAAGAGATCACTCAATGACGAATGAAACTACTCTTAAAGACTTGTCAGCAACTGAACTTGTCGACCTCATCGAGCAGGATTTCCAACTGATCGAACAATTTGAATCACGAAGAGAACAAGGTGCAGGAGCTTTACTGTCACGCATTCACCAGAAAAGAGAAGAGCAACTTGAGGATCCCGAAATACTTTCGGAGCAGGAACAGTTGGTATTACTGGCTGATCTTGAAACGATGATGGAAGAGTTAACCAAATTTTCTGAAGAGTTGCAGCAACGAGCTAATCAGCTGACCAGTCGCGAAAAACAATACGAAGTCGCAGCGGCCTCTTTACTGGAAACCCAGGAGAAGCTAGCAGTTCAACTTGATCAAACTTTGAACCATGTGGAATCGATCGAGAAAGATCGAAAGAAGATGGAGGAGACCCACCGCGCGATTGCCTGATTCTATTTTATTGCGATATCAATCCTGTGTGCGGTCAGTATCTGACTCACACAGGGTCTTTTTATTTCGGTGCACTGTTCGAAACCAAACCTTGACATCACGTTCCAGCAGATCAAACAGAGGGGCGATGACATGTGAGTTGCAGTGGGAAGCAGGATTCCCTGAACGAAGCGATTCCAGGTGGCGTCTGTTCTCTGGTTACACTAAAAGTGACCGTGCTGACACTGTTCTGGAGCATGCTACAGAATTCAGGATGCTTCTCGAAAGCGCAGTGAAGGTTTTTCGATAGTGACAATGGTATTCGGAAGCACGCTTTTCATCAGTGAGACACTGGCACCAATGACGGCATCCTCGCCGATCACCGTGTCACCTCCCAGAATGGTTGCATTTGCATAGATCACGACACCTTTCTCGATGGTGGGATGTCGTTTTTGTTCGCGAATAATACGCCCTTCGGAATCTTTGGGAAAACTGAGTGCGCCCCAGCGTGACCCCCTGATAAATCTTCACGTGCTCGGCAATATCACACGTTTCACCGATCACGACACCGGTACCGTGGTCGATGAAGAACGAGTGGCCGATGGTGGCACCCGGGTGAATATCAATCCCGGTCTGTGAGTGAGCCCATTCCGACAACATGCGTGGAATAATGGGAACATCCAGCAGATAAAGTTCATGTGCAATCCTGTAGATCGTGATGGCTTCCAGTCCGGGATAGCAGAAGATAATTTCATCGGCACAGGTTGCAGCCGGGTCCCCATCGAGGGTTGCCTGCACATCAGTTGCCAATGCGCGTCTGATTTGGGGTATCGATTCCAGAAACAGGATGGTTTTCTTCTGGCCTTCTGCTTCAAAATCGATTTCAGGCAGCTTTTCACAATCGGCACCATGTTTCTGAACATAGTGGTGTCGCATCGCGCGCCCCATTTGGACTGTCAGGATATCATGCAGGGAATCAATGATGTTTCCAACGTGATAGGTGACGTTTCCCATGTGCAGGTTCTGCCGACGGCGGTAACCCGGAAAGATGATTTCTTTCAGTTCTTGAGCCGCCTCGATGACCGCATCCTGACTGGGGAGCGGGCAATGGCCTAAATGATGAATCGTGCCAATCTCATGATAGGTTTCCAGGATTCGATCAGTAATTTCAGGTAGTCGTTCTTTTTGCTGAAAATCCGTAGCCATGAGAATTTTCCTGCCAGTGAATGGGAAACTATATCGATTTTGAAAATGCTGATTTCAGCACCCTGTAATTCAAGACACTCTTAATCAGTAAATGTTCTTTAACTTACCTCAAGTTACAGGCTGCTTTCTCAAATTCTATGCTTCCTGATGAAATTCAGACAAGTAGACAAGAGATAAATCGCCTGTATTCTTAAATCGGCGCCCGCATGACAGGAAATTGAGGGATTCTCCCAATCGCTAGACTCAGCTTAGATAATACGTTGAATGCAAGCGTTAAGGTTGACCGACTTTCAATAAAGCGAGATCAAATTCATCTGGTATTCGCGAATGGTTCAGGGTTGTAAGTTCTGGAGTGACAATGTGATAAGGTTCGTTTTTTGACTGTATCCCGGGTTCAAAATGAATCAATCCTCTCAATGCCCTCGACTCGAACTGCCGATAAATAACCTGAGAAGCGTTCCTGAATCCCGTGTGCCTCCCTCGATTAATGAGGCGTGTTATTTCCCGACTGGAAAGAATTGTGAACCATCCTCCCAGACTGCTCCGCTGGCTTACCCCCACGATTCGTCAGGAACGTGCTGAATGGGCGGCTTTACGTTCGGCAGGAGAGACATCAAAAGTGTCTGATCCCGAAGACTCGCAAGTCGATTCACTGAAAGCGCTTTATAGTGCATTGCACCGACAGAGTCAGGAATTCTCCATCCCTGAACAACATCGATGTCTGTCTCAATTACGGTCTCGAGTTCAGGTCATTCTGCAGCGCTGCCAGCTTTATCTGGATCCTCATCCCACATATCATCTTTCCCGAGCGCAGATTCCGGTACTAGAACAGATATTGGGATATATTCGCGAAGAGCAGCAGTATATCAGACAGCAATTATTACTGACGCAATCGACACTGCATTATGTAAAGCAGCTGAAAACCGCAACGGAAGAACTTTGGTCAAAGCCATTTTGCAGCCCCAATTATCTGCTGAATTTATTGAATAAAATTAAACATGATGATCGACATTTGACCGATCCAGGTGAAATTGTTTTTTTGTCACTCGATGATTTTCTGTCTGTTGCCAATCTGGAACTTCCCCCGCAGGACCTGTCCGTTTATGTACGTGGACTGGAAACCGCCCGACTGATTTATTTTATCAGTCGTCAGACAGAGGAGTGGCAGGACAATGTCGACCTGTCGTTGATGGCTGGTTTGCTGCATGATTTTGGCTGTTTGATGTTGAAAAACCGGGAGCAGACAGATCCCGAAAATCAAACAGCAATGATTCCTGATGAACGTGGAGAACACCCTGTTCTGGGAGCCGCTTTACTTGGCGGGCTCCGTGGTTTCAGTGGCGATTCCTTTTTACCGGAAATTGTGTCTCAACATCATGAACGACTGGATGGAACCGGATATCCACGTAAGCTGCATACGCAAACATTAAGTGATCATTCTCGACGTCTGGCAGTCGTCAGTCGATTTTTAGAGTTAAAAAACATCAGCCTGGAATTATCCGCCGACGGATTACGGACCTATGATGTCGAAGAAGCCGCCTTTGCAGCGGCACTGCAGCTCTACCGGGAAGGGAAGCGCGGCGAATGGGATGAAATCGCGGTGGACCAGACATTGACGGCTCTCGATGCCAGTCTGCTGGAAGAACTGATCCATACCGATCGCAATAATGATCCTTTTTCACTCAAGCGGTTTCAAATGTATCGTCGGGATTCCGAACATCTGAAAATGAAACAGCCCCACATTCGATTGAATCAAAACTCTGCTGAGGCCAAACAGTATTTAGATAGTCAAGCTGAGTCATGACACGAAAAAATTCGCAAAGCGAGATTGCTCTCACCAATGATGGTTATTGGTTTGAAGCCCGACAGCCGTTAGTCTGTCTGGTATTTCTGGCGCCGCTTTTGCTGATTTATGAACTGGGTGTTTTGTCAATGGGAGGCAACCAGCCGGAATTAATTCGAAATGGTGCCGACTATTGGATGCGCAGTGGCTTATCTCAGTTAGGACTCACACATCCCTTTTTATTACCCGCATTAATTGTCAGTACATTACTGGTGTGGCATCTGTTTTGTAAACACTCCTGGAAAGTATCCGGTGAAACCTTAATTGGCATGTTTGCGGAAAGTTTGCTGTTTGCATTTTGTCTGATTGTGTTAGGTCAACTTCAGGATCTGGCATTTCAGCATTTTCCTCCACCGGCAATGTTATTTATCGAGCGGGAATCGGCATCACGGGTAGTCAGTTTTGTGGGTGCCGGCGTGTATGAAGAAGTCATGTTTCGCCTTTTATTGCTGCCGCTATGCTATCTGCTTTTTCGAGGCATGATGATTCAGGTGCGCTGGTCCGCGGTTCTGGCAATCATTTCAACCAGCCTGATTTTTTCTCTGGCACATTATGTTGGTGATTCCGGAGATCAGTTTTCCGTATTCAGTTTCACTTTTCGAACGGTCGCCGGCCTGTTTTTTGCCGGTCTGTTTTTTCTGCGTGGGTTTGGTATCACCGTTGGCGCACATGCCACTTACGATATTATCGTAGGAGTCATGCTGGAAAGCAGCGCGTAACAGACCACGTGTTGAAGACGGGAACGCGCGCGAATGGCTTTCTGTTAAGTCTTACCAGAGCGGATAGTAACCGCGACCGTATCCGGTATTATAGCCGTATTGAAATACGAGGCTGCCATACAGAGTCGGCCGATAAGGCCAGATACCGCAACCGTATCCGTAGTAACCGCCGTAATATGACCACGGAGAGCCATAGTAGGATCCCCAATACGGAGTGTAACTTCCCCACAGGGGAGCGTAGCTGCCTCCGCCAATGCCAATACCGTACGCGCCTGTGGTGGGGATATACGAACTGGTATATCCCGAATACGGTGAGCAGTAACAGGATGAGTACGAATTCCATGCACCGCAGTATTGCCGCGGATAAAATGTGTTATATCCATAATACGAATAGCTTGACACCGCAGGGTAGCTGTTAAAGTTATAGTAGTATGGTCGGTAATAACGATAGCCGGCAAAAGCAGAGTAAGGTCGATAGCGGTTGTAATATCCCCGTGCACCAAAACCATAGAAGGTACTGCGAGGGTAATAGTTGTAGTTTCGCGAATAATAGCGCGATGAATACCCGTAGCGTCCCCCGTAGCCATATCGACCACGGTAACCATAACCACCGCGGTAGCCATAGCGACTGCGGTATCCGTAGCCGGCAGAGCGGTATCGATAACCGGATGAAAAGTTCGAACCCCGGTACCGGGAAACAGAAAACAGAATAGGGGCGTGCTTCTGTGACCGAGCTGGTATCAATACAGACCAGTGCACTCAAAGAGAAACAGATTAGTACAGCTCGTAAAGAAAACACTTGACCGCCTTCATGATTTACGGTTTCCCATCATCCATGATGTTGATCAACGGCTTTCCAGTCACCCTGGAATTCAGCCTGAATCCTGTTAATTATAACTGATTCAGGACCATTTAAAACCATTTTATTTGATTATCGTCTGATATTGTCGTGTTGGATCGACTCTAAAATTCAAATAGAGACTGCGTTTTTACGACCGCCAGTTCTTCAGGGAATGTATGAAACGCATGAATCAACAGGCTGGACTGATTCGCCTCAAAATCCACGATACTCAGTGCTCCGGGCGTCAGGCGGCTTTCTGAAACAAAGTGATAAGCCAAATCGGCACGTTGTGAGTCCAGCAGATATTCTTCATGTAAATTGTTATAGATCACATAATCCAGCTCTTCCAGCTGATAACTGACCTGATAATACAGGCCCGATTCCAGTTCCGCTGATTCAGAGCGGCAACCGCGAACCGGCTTTTCCAGTAAACGCTTCTGACTGGGCAGCGGATTCTGAAATGAGGTCAGAATTTCACAAACGGCTTTCCCTTTATGCTGAATGCAGGCAACGTGGCCGGTTTCACAGATCTTTAATACAGCAGAATATTTTTTCTGATGAACCTCGACTGAGGCACAAGTCGTGTAAAGTTCGGGGTGAATGGAGCGACCAATCAATCGAAAGATTAAATCGTTAACTTTCGGTCTGGCTAATCGGACATTCATTATGATGAATCCAAAAAAGATGAAAACGGTTAACTGATAATAGCTTAGCAACAAATAAATGAATGTGACTCCGATCAGAATTCATCTGGCTGATCTTGAGCCATGGCTTAATTCTAAGCGATCATCGAACCAATTCCAAACAAGGTTCGGAAAGAATTTCAAAGTCCCTGGCTATTTTAAAGAACGGTCATTTTTGGATTGACTTTGGCAGGCAGAACCGTCTGGAATCATTCATGTTTTAGCAAGACGATCTTCACCCAATTACATTTGTACTTAGAAGGTGAGTCAGATGACAGAGCGCCCCGCATTATCCAATCTCAAAAACAGGTTTTTCTCTTTAGTGGCTCCTTCTGTTTCCAGCAGGAAGGAATTTGTTGAGCATCGTTCTATTCCTCCGAAACCAAACCAGCCTGTTACTCCTCAACCAGCACGTTAAAGACCATGTTTTTTCCGTCGGCTGTGTAACAGACATCGCCGAGAACGATTGCCTCTGTTTTGATTTTGAGAGGTTTGGGGGCATCGTCTCGATTGGGATTGAAATGGAACAGTTTGAGCGGTTTGGGGCCGGCTCCAAAGACAATACGGTTTTTGAGTGGACGCCATGCGAAGTCGGCATAGGGTGCTGTTTTGTTTTTGTAATGCACCTTGAAGCCGTCTTGAGGACCGGCGATATTGACAGTGGCTACTTCGAACAGACTGCTTGAAGCATTGCGGCCTTTGAAGCAAAGCCAGTTACTGTCGTTGGACCATGCCATGTTCCAGTAAATGTAGGAGAACGGGCTTTTCTCTTTTGTGTAGACGTCTCTTTTGGTGTGTTCAATCAAATCGTAGATCCGAATATTTGCACCGTTCGAACTGTAGACACTATAGGCAATTTTTTGACCATCGGGGGACCACTGCGCGCCCCAGCCTTGACTGTCAATCAATTTGCGTTGGGAACCGTCAGCATTCATGGTGGCGACGCCGCGTGGGGAAATTGAGGAACAGGCAATTCGATGTCCGCCCGGCGACCAGCTGGGCATCGCCCCTGAGCCGATGGTTTTCCAGTTGCTGCCATCGGCGTCGGCTACCATGATTTTTGTATCGGAAAAGTGTTGTCCCTCTTGTGGTTTTTTGCCATCAAATGCAAATTTCTTTCCATCCGATGAGAAAGTGGGTGAACCGGCGCCATGGAAATCACCGGGTGTCAGAAAGAGCCTGACATTGTTTCCTTTGAGATCGGATTGAAAAAAGGCAACGCGCTTTATCGGCTTTGGTTTGTCTCGTGCAGTGAAGAGAAGATGTTTTCCGTCCGGTGTAAAGCAGACATCGCCGTTCTTGTTTCCATCCACGGTGATCCCCAGCGGTTCGGGTGCTTTATCCTCATGGGGATTAAACTGGAGCAGCTGACGCGGCACAGCAGGCGAGCCAAACACGATCATGTCGCCACTGGGGTGCCAGGCCATATCCTGAAAGGGAGAGATTTTGCCTTTGAAATGAACCTTAAGGTGTGGTTTCTTTCCTGCCGTTTTGACTGTGGTAACTTCAAAGGCTCTGTCTGCTGCTTTGCGTGCGAGAAAACAGAGAGAAGAGCTGTCGGGAGACCACGCCATATTCCAATAGATGTTGGAATAGGGGGATTCTCCTTTTGCGAAAACATCGGTTTTCGTATCTTCGATTAAATCATAAATGCGAACATTGGCTTTCCCTGAACTACGCACAGTATAGGCGATTTGTCTGCCATCAGGAGACCATTGCGCACCCCAACCGCCAGCTTCAATCAGTGTGCGATTTGAACCATCGGCGTTCATGATGGCGACGCCGTATGGTGATAGCTGAGAAAATGCAATTCGCTTTCCTTCAGGAGACCAACTGGGCATCGCCCCTGAGCCCAGGATTTTCTGGTCAGTGCCATCTGCATTGATGACCATGATCTTCACATTCGAAATGGTCTCACCCTCTTGTGATTTCCACACATCAAAGGCGAGTTTCTTTCCATCTGATGAGAAAGCAGGCGAGCCGGAATTGTAATAGCCTTTTGCGGTATAAAAAACCTTAGGATCTTTGCCTGTGGACGACGCCATATAAAACCGGGTCGGTTCGACTTTTTCTGTTTTTTTCGCTGTAACAACCTTGGCTGTGACGGCCTGAGCAGTGGCGACGCTTTGAAGTAAACAGCCAGTCATACAATAAATACAGGCAAACAAAACGGGTCTCATGGCCAATCCTCTTACTTACAGTGTGAAAATATTCAGATGTCACTTGTTTAGTTGTTGTATCATATGCGAGAACGGGATGAAAGAAAAATGAGAGACGAAAAAATCTGATCTGACAATGATCTCCCCGTTCCGGTCTGAAGCCGAAGACAGAACGGAAATCGTTCCATTCCGATTCCAACCCCGACTTGTGAACTGAATTACGATTTGAAATAGTTTGGAATTAACGCGTCAGATCGTCTTGAGATCTGAATCTGATCAAAGTAGCCTGATATGAAGTAGAGTCAGCCGATGAAAAAAATTGTCTGTTTTTTTTCTCTTCAGGAGAAGTTCGATGAAGAAACCCAATATTGTCAATCGCGAGTTGATTTATACAATGCTGATTGTACTGGCCGTCAGTGGCTGGGCTGTCGTGGCTGCTGGAACGAAGACGGTTCCCGAAGCGGAATTTGCAAAGTCAACGGTCGACTTTGGAATTGTGGTCAGTGACCTCGAAAAGTCGCTCAATTTTTACAAGAATGCACTTGGTCTTAAAGAACGTGACCCATTTGAAGTCACCGCTGAAATGGGCGCGGATTCAGGACTTTCCGATAACCTGCCTTTCAAGGTTTATCCGCTGGTGCTGGAAAACGACAGTACTGCGACCAACGTCAAACTGATGCAGTTTAAAGGGACACCTGCTAAAAAGACGGATAATTCCTTTATCCATTCTTCATTAGGTGTCAGCTACCTGACCATCTATGTCAAAGACACAACGGCGGCATTAGAGCGGGCGAAAGCCTATGGAGTGAAACCTATCGCCAAAGGCCCGCTTGCATTGCCCGAAGGATTTCCCAAAGGAATCTATTTGACGCTCCTGCGTGATCCCGATGGAAATCTGATCGAACTGGTTGGTCCCCGGAAGTAAACCAGCGATTGAATCGAAGATGAACCTGCTGGATGATGGTACTTGAACAGTACCATCATTTTTTTGTGTTCATGCCGTACTTCTTCATTTTGTTATACAGGGTCACACGACTGATACCCAGCGTTTTTGCGGTGTTCGTGCGGCTGTATTTGTTTTTGAACAGAGCCTGTTCGATCAATTCTTTTTTCTGTGACTGCAACCTGATCGCCCAGACGTTCGGAGTCATTCTGCCTGTGGTTGTGCCGAGCACGACCGACGGATCATTGGTCGGTCCAACCTGTCCCATCAGAATATGGGACGGCAGATTTTCTTTACGTAAAATCCCTTCGCGGCAATAGATCACAGATCTGCGAATGACATTTTCCAGTTCACGCACATTGCCAGGCCAGGGATAGGTATGCAGACATTCCATAAATTCATCCGTAATCTGATCAATGGTAATTCCATGTCTGGCTGACATCTGCTGAACGAAACCATTGGCTAATGTAATGATATCAGCTTTCCGACGTCGCAATGGAAGGACATCGAACTTCAGCATATTGAGTCGATAATAAAGGTCCGGTCGGAATTTGCCCTGCTCGACCAGTGGCTGCAGATCCATGTTACTGGCGACGACCAGTCGGGCTTGATTGACGTGTGTTTTGTTCGAGCCAATCGGTTCGAATTCCCCGGTTTCAATGACACGTAACAGTTTGACCTGCTGTTCGGGACCCAGCACATCGATTTCGTCCAGCAGTACCGTTCCCCGTCCCGCAGCCAGGAACTTACCGTCTTTATCGGCATGGGCACTGGTGAAGGCTCCGCGAACATGGCCGAACAGTTCACTTTCAATCAGGTCGTTCGGCAGTGCACCGCAGGCAACGTTCAAAAAAGGCTCATCGCGGCGTGGAGAGACTTCATGAATCAAACGGAGAGATAGGTTTTACCGGCTCCGGTTTCCCCGATGAGTAATACGGTGACATCATGTTGTGCAGCAATTTCCAGTTCATTCAACATGATTTTCATTTCATGTGAATTCGTTTCGAATTTGCGAGTGATGCCATCCAGTACACCTGAAGACGATTGTTCTGGTGTCATCGCATCAGAGCTTTTACGACTGACGTCTGAGTTCAGAGATTGCGAAGCCGTCGATTCTCTCCGTATTGGGTTTCATCAGCCCGCATTCACTGCGAGTGATTCAGCGGCCACGACTTCTTCTTCCGGATTCAGGCAAGAATCAATTTCCAGTAATAATTCGGCTTCCGTGGCGAAGCCTTTGATGTGGGTGAGCTTACTGCAGGCGGCCCTTCGTTCCAGAATTTCCGGACATTCTTCCTCGGTCAGCATCATGATTTCTGCATCGGGTACTTTTTTCTGAATTAATTCCAGAATCTGATCTTCCTGATGACCACCTGAGATAAGAAACCGCAGATCGATCAGAATGAACTCGATTGTCTGTTCCCGACAGTGGCCGTAACAGTCTTCTAACGCTACTGCAGATGACCAGATGAAATGTTTTTTTGAAATGAGCCAGAATCTGCTGCTGAAGTGCTGTGTCGCGTGTCACCAGAGTCAGTGTGGGAAGTTCCATAATGGTTTTCTCTAATTCAATATTCAAAGTGGTTTCAGTCAACGGTGAAATATCTCTGCAGTGATGTCAGTTCGTGAAACAGTAATGTGGTTTTGTTTGACGAAGTGCTTCTGTTTTTAAACAAATGCAGTGCCAACTTGTTAAGGAAAACAGGCGCAAGAAGAGTAAGTTGTTTCAGTTTATAGGTTTGTGGGTGATGAAAATTTACGGGACGATCTGTTTTGAGCAAGGACGATGAGGTAATTTTGCATCAGACGTCGTTTTTGTTGATAAAAATCAACATGGAATCCCAGGGCCGGGGATGATCAAATGGTTTTGAATCTCATCTGAGAAATCGTACGAAACGGAGTAGGTGTAGCATTGGATGACGGATTTGTGTGCTTGTTAAACTTCAGAAACAGGACAGACTTTTCAGACAGTATCTTCAACGGAGAGGAAACGACACAGTGGCGACGCTTTGCAGTAATCTTGGCAGCAGCAGGCAAGAGTTCACGGTTTCAGTCGAAGGGGCGCCAGATCCTGGGTGCGGGGCCACAGAAGAAACCGTTTCATGGATCTGAAAGGGCGTGCGGTCTGGGTGCGGTCGGCGGAAATTTTTCGAAACCGCGAAGATGTGAAGCAGCTGATTATCTCGGTCTCCCCGGATGATATTGAATGGTTCAAGCAGAAGTTTCGACCCAACCTGGCATTTATGCAGATCGAAATTATTGCCGGGGGTACCGAACGGGCTGATTCCGTTCAAAAGGCCCTGGCACATGTGAAATCCGATATCGATTATGTTGCCATTCATGATGCCGCCCGACCTTTAATTACCGACAAATGGGTTGGCGAACTATTTTCTGCCGCGGAAAAATCGGATGCGGTGATTCCAGCGATTCGCGTCTCCAGTACTTTAAAAAAAGCGGGCAGGGATTTGCAGATTCAGGAAACCGTTGACCGCACCAATCTCTGGGCGGCTCAGACACCACAGGTTTTCAAACGGCAGCTGCTGCTCGACGCTTATGCCCAGCGCGGCGAATTCCAGCCCACCGATGAAGCACAACTGATCGAAAATATGGGGCACCCGGTGACAATTGTGGAAGGTTCCCCCTGAATCAGTTGGTTGGGGTTCCCGCCGCGTTGCTATAAGCGTCGTGTTGTTGTTGTTGCTTTCGCGATGCGGAGCCGCCAAGCGTTGGTGCGGTCAACGGTTTCCTGATCTGCAAATCCTGCCCTTACAAAGTACTGGAGGCGCAGATCGCGGAATCACCGCATCCGATTTTCCGCGGCCGTTCATGGCCCATTTGTCGACAATTAAAGGTCGGGCGGCATCATGGATGGCAACGTGTCGGTATCTTTCACATGCGCCGAGACGCGGGTAGGGATCAGCCGTTTCGGCTCTTGCCCCCGGCAATGGTCGATCTGCGTAGGCAGCGAACCATTCAATCTTCTGCCTCGGCCAGATCAGCACTGCCTGACGTCGCGATTCGCGGAGCAGATCCGAACGAAAAGGCGCTTTAAAATCCATAAACCCGGTTTTTTGAATTTGGGATCTTGGCGCGCATTTCGGCCACGCAGCCACCAACTATTACGGTCTGAGCTCACTTGTTTCGCAGTTCTTTGTCCACCCAATGCTACACCCCTGCATTTTCTCAGAGAATTCCAAAACCATTTGATCATCCCCGGCCGCAAAATTCCATGTGATTTTTATCAGTAAAAACGACGTCTGACAAAATTACCTCATCGTCAAAGCAGACTCGTCCGTACTCATCACCCGGAAACCTATAAACTGAAACAACTTACTCTTCTTGCTGTTTTCCTTAACAAATTGGCTGCATTTGTTTAAAAACAGAAGCACTTTCGTCAAACAAACCACATTACTATTTCACAGACTGACATCTGCAGAGATGCTCACCGTTGACTGAAACCCTTTTGAATATTGAATTAGAAAAGAAAACGTGGCCTCTGATGACGCGACTTACGAAGCCACTTCGGCAACGACGACTCACTTCAAAAAAACATTTCCATCTGGTTGTCTACAGTACGACCAGAAGACATTGCACTGTCGGGGAACCGAACAATCGGTTCGTGCAGTCGATCTGCGGTTTCTTCGATTGATCATCGAGAAGATCAGATTCTGGAATATTCAGGAAAAAAAAAGGCACCCGACAAGAAATCGGAAATGCTGGCCGGAAAATTCACGTGGGGGCCTACCTTCAAGCTCACCGAAACTTGCCACGAGATATTACGGAAATTGGTCTTGCCGAGTCAAGCTCGTTGCCTCTGAAATCACTTCACGAAATGCTCTGATGAGCAATACAATAAGCTCTGATACGCGCAAATTTCAGTGTACTGGATGGCATCACTCACGGAATTCAGGCAATTCACATGAAGCCAAAATCATGTTGGAAAATGTGGAAATTGCCGCACATGTTGCCGTATTACTCATTGGAGAGACCGGCTCGTAAAACTGTCTCTCCGGTTTAATTCATGAAATGCGATATTTTTTAAACGTTGCTACGATACGCTGCGAATATCTGATTGAAAGTGAATTATTTGGTCATGTCAGATATTACAAAGAATATCATCATTAAGGAGAAAATTCAGCAGCTATGGGCTTCGTTCTGCTCGACGAAATTGTGTTTAGGACGAACATGGAGTTAAACTCTTGCATTCATTGAGCAGGCCCATTGAATTCGAACAAAACTCACGTCAGGCAATGACAGGGTTTCTTCTGCAATAGGATCGACCCTGAACTTGACTCAATGAGGGGATTCGATGCATTTCCGTGGAAAGCTGATAATCATTACATTAGCGAGTGAGTTTCATCGAGTAGCCAGACATGGAGATACCATTGATCAGATACGGATGGTGTATGGAATGTCTGTATTCGTGAACACAGGTAATATTGCCGCAGAAGCCCTGCCTGCATGTTCTCATGGAACAAATTGAACCAACTCAGTCGTGATCATGCCAAAGCAAGAATGATTTCAGACATCTAGCATGAATGGTGCATGCAGAAAAAAGTGGTGGAGCATATAAAGCAATTATAGCCATGAGACCTGCAAGACCTAGGTAGCCGTGTCACATATAATGAAATGAAGAAGTGCAGCATGAAATGAACAAAATGATGGTACTGTTCAGAAAGCCCATCAACAGGATTCATCTTCGATTCAATCGACAGTTTGCTCGAGTTTAACCAGTGTCAGATCACATCAGAGACACAGGAGCATCCAAATTCCTTTAGAAGCCCTTCAGGCAATGCAAGCAGACACTGACGATAGTCACTCCATAGGCTTTCATATGATATGCCGCCGTAAGTGTCTTTGACATGGTGATGCAGATAACTGACACCTAATGAAGAATGGATAAAGGGAATTATCCCGTCTCTTTGTAGGTGTCAACAACATCAGTTGACGTGTCGTTTTCCAGCACCAGCAATGGGCTGGCAGGTTATCGGAAAGTCCCTGAATCACGCTGAACAAGCTGGTGACCATCGTCCATTCTTAAAGACCAAGTGCATTCTTCAAAAATTGAGCGGCAGGTCACTGACCACAATTCTGCAAATTCACTTCCTTCCAGCAGCTCCACAACCTTGACAATTTGTCAACATTGTATAAATCAACTCGCTGATGTGGAACAATATCGAACTCTGAAGAGAAAAACAGACAATTTTTCATCGGCAAATACCACTTCATATCAGGCTACTTTGATCAGATTCAGATCTCAAGACGATCTGACGCGATAATTCAAACTATTTCAAATCGTAATTCGGATTCACAAGTCGGGGTTGGGTAGGGGAACGATTTCGATTCATCTAGGATACATCATTGTCGAATCGGAAATTTTCGTCTCTCGTTTTCTTTCATCCATTCTCGCATATTGCAACAACTAGCTAGTGACATCTGAGTGTTTTCACACTATGTAGAAGGATTGGCCATTTGTTTGCCTGCCATTTGTTTCATTTACTTCAAGAAACGTCTCAGATGCAGCCTCACAGCGAAAAGGCAGAAAAGCCATTTGTCGTCTACGACAAGATCCTAAGGTACCGCAAGGTATTACAACCACGCTCATACCTTTCATCAGACATCCTTGCTTGATGGTATTGAAATCTGGAAGATGGTCATGGTCATCAATGCAGGTGATATCCTGGGCTCAGGGGCGATGTAGTTGTCTCCTGGAAACGGAGTACATTTTCAGCTATACGGCGTCGCCATCTCGACGCCGATGTTTACTGACATTTGTACATGGTCTCTGATGCTGAACAATGCTATGCTGTGCGTAGTTGGGGAAGCCAATGTTCCGCATTTATGTTTGTCGAAGACCGTTTTGAAAACCGATGTTTTTCGCAAGAAAATCTATTCAACATCTATTGGAATATGGCGTGATCTCCCGGTATGTCTGTTTTCTCGCACGCAAAAACTTTGAACAGAGCGCGTCAAAACGGGAAAAGAAACCACAGGCAAAATCTCTCCCTTTTCAGGATATGGCCTGGCAATGTGACATGTCGGCAATACCTGCTGTGCCGCGTCAATACTCCAGTATCCCCATGGCGTGGATGGAGAGCAAGAACAGCTCTGCCGCGGACGGAAAACATCTTCTGAGACGAAGCCGTAAGCGCGTTGCGCGCCAATCCGATCTCCAAGCAATGTCGGGCTCTTCTGCCCATTATTCCATGGCGCTCCGGTTCACCCTTTCTCATCGGATGAATTTTACTGATGGTAGGAGAAGGGATTTGATACAAAATGTTAGCGCCGATGGCGGCAACCGGAAACCATCGGCTTTCGGGAACAGCTGGTCGCCAGCGAGACATCGAATTGCCTGTTCCTCAATTTCCCCACGCGTACCGATTAATACAGTAGTCAAAAAATGCCCTATGTGTCTACGAGATCAGGCTGTCGGATCTACGACTGATTGAGACGTTGTTGCACCAAAGCCCGTTCCCCATTTACTGGAACATGGTAACGACAGTAACTGTCAAGGCCGCAAGTACTTCAAGCAGTCTGCCGAGTAGCCACTGTCACCGGTCCTCAAGACAGCCAGGTGCATTACAAAAACAAAACAGCACCCTGTGCAACTTCGCATGGCGTCACTCAAAAACCGTATTTGACAGGCCGACTGAAAATTTCAAACTGTTCCATTCAATCCCAGTGAGACGATTTTTAGGCCTCTCAAAAATCAAGGCAGAGATTGTCGTTCTCGGCGATATTGACCCACACCGACGAAGCTGATAGCAGTTGAACGGGCTTTTGGATTGGTTTCGGAGGAAGAACCAGCAAATTCACTTCCTTGGAAACAGAAGAAAGGCCTTGGAAAAACTGTTTTTGAGATTGGACGCTCTGTCATCTGACTCACCTTCTTTAAATGTAATTGCGACAAACGCCGATTTCCAAATTCTACCTGCCAAAAGTCTTGGCCGTTCTTTAAAATGGCAGAGTTTTTAATTTCCAGTATATTTGGGAAACAGTTCGATATTAAATTAAACCGTAATCAGCCAGATGAATTCGTCGGAGTCACATTCATTGTTGCTAAGCTATTATCAGTTAACCGTTTTCATCTTTTTTGGATTCATCATAAATGAATGTCCGATTAACCAGACCGAAAGTTAGCGATTTAATCTTTCGATTGATTGACACCCCGAACTTACACGACGTACTTTTCCGATCGAGGTACGTCAGAAAAATATTTGCCAGCGTATTAAAGATCTGTGAAACCGGCATTGCATAAAGGAAAGCCGTTTGGAATTCTGACCTCGTGCCCGATCGGGTTCGCCCGCCGCTGCAATCCCGAACGTGCTCGGAGTCAGTTATCAGCTGGAAAAACTGGATTGTAGATCTTATTTGAATTTGAAATATCTGCTGGACTCACAACGTGCTAACCCCACTTTGTTGAAAACCGCCTGACACCCGAATTTTGGTGTCGACATCGAGTCAACCTATTGATTCATGCGTTTTCGCCCATTCCGGCAAGCGATAAGCAAAACATTCCGGTAATTTTAGAGTCGATCCAACACGATATCAGACGATAATCAAATAAAATGGTTTTAAACGAATCAGTTATAATTAACGGGATTCGAATTTCCGGAAACCGTTGATCAACATCATGGATTGGAAACCGTAAATCGAAGGCGGTCAAGTGTTTTCCACGAGCTGTATGATCTTTTGGTGCACTGGTCCTGTATTGATGCCGGTCACAAGCCTTGTTTCCCGGTCTGTTCCCGGTAGGGGTTCGAATTTTCCGGATTTATCGATGCCGCTCCGCCTACGGATACAGTCGCTATGGCTTACCGCGTGGTGCATTGTCGATGTAACTACGAGATACAGGTATTCATCGCGTATTATTCGCGGGAAACCTTCTATGGTTTTGGTACTGGGAATATTACAGTAACTGTCGATTTGCTACTCCACAACTTGCCGACACTCAATGGTATTACCGACCGTACTGCCTCAACACAACAGCTTACCTACGTGTCCCGTATTCATATTGTAGATATACACATTTTGCTCCGCGGCAATACGGTGCATGAAATTTAAACCCAATAAAATCTGTTGCTCACCGTATTCGGGATATACCGGATTCGTATATCCCCGCCACGAATTTGGCGGAGCACTTTCCCTGTGCTCCGTATTGGGATCCCACTATGGCTCTCCGTGGTCTTCGGCGAACCTACGAGATACGGTACCGTAACAACTTGTCGGCGACCACTCTGGCAACCTCTATTTCAATACGGCTATAATACGGTCGCAGTTATTATCCGCTCTGGTAAGTTTGGACTTAACAGAAAACGCTTCGCGCGTCTTCAACGCATTGCGCGTAGCGCCTCCGGCGCGGCTCTACGATAATATCGTATGTGAGCATGATGCGCTGTGATATGACACGCGAGACCGTAGCGGAGCCGGCAACCGTTTAGGGATGCAAGCTTGTCTCGGAAATCACCAACATCATGTGCCGGAAAAAATCAGGCTGAACCCGAATGACGGATTGCTGCCTGAATCATCGTGCCTCGAAAAAACTTTGAATGTATAGCGGCGAGCAATAAAGGCGAACGCGACTTCTTCATACACCGACACAAAACATTGCCCGTGATGCATCGATAAATAACATTGCCGGTGGAGAAATGCTGAAATGCCAGATCCGAAGTTGACGGCGACAAAATGCAAACGACTTTCTGCAAACATGCCAATTTTCACGGATACTCAGGGTGTTACAAAACGAATCTCCACCAATAATGTACTGTAATTATGCGGGTATGCAGGGATGTGAGTCCCCAACGAGATAAACTTGCATCAATAGTCGGCCATTTCGAATTGAAATTCCGGCTGGTGCCTACATTAAAACACCCAGTTAAATCGGCAAAAACGGCATGTACCGGACAGACGGCTGTCGGAGCTCAAACCAATAACCATCATTGTGAAACTGTCGCTGCAGATCGTGTCATGACTCAACTTGATATCTAAATACTGTTTGGCCTCCTTTGAAAGTTTTTGATTCAACCGGAAAATGTGGGGCTGTTTCATTTTCAGATGTTCGGAATCCCATGCAACCCATTTGAAACGCGGGGTCTCGTTCGATATGGATTTTCAGTTCTTCCAGCAGACTGGCATCGAGAATTTAAGTCAAGAAATCTGGTCCACCACTGATTTCCTTCCGGTCACCCTTCCGGTAGGCTGCAGTGCCTTCTTCGACGGTCGTAAAACCCAAATCAGCCGTCTTCCAGGCTGATGTTTTTAACTCACAAAAATCGACTGGCAAACTTGCCGAACGTCGAGAATGATCACTTAATGTTTGCGTAATACTACGTGGATATCGAGTTTCCATCCGGTAAGATTCGTGTTAATTTTAATTTCCGTCGCCACTGAAACACGGAGCCCGCCAAGTAAGCGGCTCCCAGAGCAGGTGTTCTCCACGTTTGTCGAGTCGTGCTGTTTGATTTTCGGGATCTATCTGCTCCCGGTTTTTCCATCAAACAGCCAAGATGGCAAACCGGCCATCAACATTTGGGTCGGCAATTCTGCCACTCTCGACGACTGATAAAGTCGGCCACGTAGCCGGACAGGTCCTGCGAAGTTCCAGATTGGCAATTTTTTATCAGTGACAAAAAAACAATTTCACGTCAAATGTCGATCATCATGTTTAATTTTATTCAATAAATTCAACAGATAATTGGGCACCGTAATGGGATATTTCCGTTGCGTTTTCTAGCATGAAAATGCAGTGTCGATTGCGTCAGTAATAATTGCTGTCTGATATACTTTTCTTCGCGAGCTCTATCCCAATGTCTGTTCTGAGTACCCGGAATCTACGGCTCCGGAAAAATGACCAATAATGAGATGAGGATTCAGATAAAGCTGAAAAACGCCACAGAATGACGCAGACTCGAGACCATGAGTGTATCGATGTTGTTGAGATGGAGAATTCCTGACTCTGTCGGTGCAATGCACTATAAGCTGGCTTCAGTGAGATCGACTGCGTGAGATCAGACACTTTTGATCTCACCTTGAAGCGTAAAGCCGCCAGCGTTCCTGACGATCGTGAAATTGTCTGGGAGGTGGGTTCGCATTCTTTTGCAGTCGGGAAATGGCACGCCTCGTTGTCGGGCACGATTTGGAACTAGACGCTTCCAGGTGACGCTCGGCGAGTATTGATTCGACGAGCCCGTGAATACAGTCAAAAACGGAGCCTTGTCACTGAAACACAACCTGAACCGGCAATTGCCGGATGAGTCGGCACCTTGAAAGTCGTCAACATGCCTCAATGTCATGCGAACATGTTGGAATACAGGCGATTTATCTCTTGTCTACTTGTCTGAGATTTTCATCGGAAATTAGAAGAATTTGAAAGCAGCCTGTAACGGGTCACATTTACTGTTAAATTGTCTTGAGCCAAGTGCTAGTCAGCATTTTTCAAAATCGATATGGTTATTCACTGGCAGAAATATGTACAGATTTTCAACAAAAAGAACGACTACAGAAACGCGACCGAATCCTGGAAAAACTGTAGTTGGCACATTACATCATTTAGACGGATGCGAGGCGGCTCAGGGCGGAGAAAGTCATCTTTCCGGGTACCGCCGTCGGTAGAGACCTACTGCCACGTTGAAGCATTGATTCCTGCATGATATCTGACGGTCAAATGGGGCGCGTGCGACGCACTATGTTCAGAAACATGGTGCCGAGTGTGAAAAGCTGCCGCGGGAAATCGATTTTTGAAGCAGAAAACCGGGGAAACCTTCCTGTTTCTGAATCGGCCACCCCAAATCAGGCAAAAATTGGCAACTGATGTGCAGGCAACCCTCGGCCGGCACGGCCTGTAGCGGTGGGGAGTATCTTCTGCTATCCCGGGCTGGAAGCCATCACGATCTACGGGATGCATGTTCCCATTCCCGCGTGTCGGAATGGGCACTCACCCAGACGGGATTCGTCCGGGTGCAACAATGGGCCCTAAGACTCATTGACGGCACCGATATCGGTGAAGCGTGTCATAATACCGAGCATGTGAAAAGACCAGGGTTACGCTGGAGCGCCTCAGTTTTCCCCAAGATTCGAGAAAATTCGCGAACAAAGGCGACATCTACACCATCGGAAGGTGTCGTGATCTGCAAACCATTCTGAAATTGTTGTCGGCGAGGACCGTCGTGAGTCTTGTCTCACTGATGAAAAGCGTGCTCCCACCATTGTCACTATCGAAAAACCTTCGCCACAGAAGCTCGAGCATCCTGAGTACTGTAGCATGCTCCAGAACAGTGTCAACACGTCCTTTAGTGTAACCAGAGAACAGACAAGTGCTGAACCGAAGTCAAAACACACTGCAGCTGCATAATCGCCCCTCTATTTGATCTGCTGGAACGTGATGTGTAGGACGACCCTGTGTATGAATACACAGAGTGATATCGCAATAAAACTCGTCGGAGCAATCGCGCGTTTGTCCTCCGTCTTCGTTTCGGTCGATCGATTCACGTGGTTGGGATTTGATCAACTGCCCAGCTTCTCGCAGTTTCCGATAAGGCGCTGCGACATAAGTGACGACTGGTCAGCTGATTAGCTCGTTGCTGCAACTCTTCAGAAAACTGGTGCTCTTCCATCATAGAACAAGATCAGCCAGTAACATTCCTGCTCAAGCTTCGGTCCTCAAGTTGCTCTTCACACTGCGGTGAATGCGTGACAACTCACCTGCACCTTGTTCTCTTCGTGATTCAAGTATTCCGTCAGTTATCTGAAGTCGACGAAAATTCAATTGCTGACAAGTAGTTTCAATCTCTTTTATCAGAAATTGATAAAGCGACGAGCCAGATGGCAAAAAACTGAATTCAGTATTCGAACACATTCGATGGGCTTGATCATAATAATATCGCCATCAGATAAACTGATATTGCAGATTCAATGTCAATGATGAGTTTGAGTGTCTTCGATTTTATTTCCTTTCACGCTGGATTACCGTATGCAAAATTGGCATGTTCTCACCTGCTGATACTCGGACAGTCACCCCTGAAGGGCGGACGGAAACCTAATTTTCCAGAAGTGAACCTGAACGGAAATTGTCATACAGTTCAACCTAAAATATTTGAGATATAGGAATTTTGTGATGCCTCGGGGCTCTTTACGGTGCCTTACATTACTAAATCGACAAATTCGTCAAGTCAGGCATGAGAAAACGTTCCAGTTGGTTGATCAAAATCCGTTGATGGTCCACCCCTCGAATATCCCAGATCTTATAACGATTAATTAATGGAGGAAACCCGAAATTAGGCTATCCAAGCAGATAAGAAAATCTGGGAGAACAGTACGCATGAAACTTTGTAGATCCTTGTTAATAAAAAGGAAAGCCTCAGTCAGTCACCCTTCGCCACAATCAACAATTCACAGCAAGTGGAGACGCATCTATCGAAAAACAAACCACTTCGGCACCGTCGTCAAAACATTCAGGAGACCAACGACGAAGATGAAAAAACTGACGAGATATTCCCAGAATGCGGTTATCCCATGAAAGATTAAAATCTTCAGTCGACTTCTTTCTGGCGGGAAATCGAGAACGCCTTCAGACGAGGAGGCGGTGTAAGCCTTGATATCGTCGCCACCACCTTTAAGGCCAAGTGAACTGCTGTCAATACCTCAGCCCGCGAGTACCACGTGATCTACGCAGCGGCAAATATGCTCAATCTGACCGAACTCGAAAATTGAGCAGACAATTTTCGGCAACATTTTTCAGGCAAGGAAAATGATTTTCACCAAATCCGGTTCTAAAATGAGATGAGAACACCGTATAATTTCAATTTGAGTCTCAATCTCATTTCCCCGCATTTCGATTCTCAAATAATTTCACGAGCTTGTCACGACTACATTTCTGGTAGTAACCAGGCGACTTTTGAGCCCAATTGCTGCTCAGTGCCGGGTTTTGCAGCAGTGGAATATCGGTGCAGAATTCGTCGCGACAAACATATTCAATGGGTTTTGAAATCACGAGGTAGGCGGGATTAGTATCTTGGCATCCGGAGTCGAACTGAGATCCTTGGCCAGCTTTGTGTCGACGTCAATCATCTTCGAAACGATTTCTCGCCGCACTTTGATCTTGCCGACTTTCTGATGGGGTTAGTCTCTTTAACTTCTCCAGCTTCTTTTTTCAACTTCTCAATCGGAAACCTTTTGACTATTTAATATTGACCGTCTTTTGCTGTGTCAATTCTTTGTCGGTCTGCAGCTGTTCTTCCAGCTTCCGGCAACTTTTTTGGATCGGCCACGTAGATCATCGGTAATTTCCGGCAGCACGTCTTGTGCGGCTCCACGTTGCCGTAACCCCAAGCTGAGTCACCGTTGACCAAGATTCCGGCGACGTTGGTCATCATATCCAGCAATGAATCCGGGCTCGGCACTGATGAATTTGTAATTCAAATTCAATAAATAATGAAGGAAAATGTTCTCCCGTATTTCTCCAGAACTGCGCCAGCACTGTTCGGCAATTTCAGGCAGGTCGGCTGATGCAGTTGACACACAACTAAACTATAATGATAAAAACGCGAGATATCTCTGTGAAGCTCTTCCCAGAAAAACGTGGAAGACGGGATTCCATAATGAACGACTCACACTTGATTTTGATGATTGTGGGGACCGATACGAACGTGGGAGAAGCGTTCTCCGGGGAGTACCCGGGGAGCAAGCGCGTCGGAAAGTGACAGGCGGCCATAAACCTGCCTGCAGTGGCGCTTGTTTTCGATGGGGACCGGTGGGATGATGTCAAGCAGCGAAAACAATTGAGACAAAAGTTTCTGAATCTGTCACCGACATTTCGAACCTCGCCGTGGCCGCGCTCAAAAAGAGAGAGCGCGTTGATGAGCCGCACGACGGGGAACTCTGGTGGCGGGATCAAGCAGATTTTCTGATTGTTGAGGAGATACTGTGTCCATTGACCCCAGAAAAGTATTCTGACGACTTGCCGCGGGGCAGTTCTCGTCGTGGCACGCGAGACTGGGGACAACCATAGTCTACGATCGAGCCCTAGAGGCGAGGGATTATGCATTGCGGGAATCATCTGAGCTGGATCCCCATCTCGGGTGGATCACGAGATGTCCAACGCTGCTCGGATTCGGTAATTATCTTTGGAAATACACTTTGAATGGCAGTCGAAACTTTGCTTCGCTGCGAAACTCGGGACAGAATAGACTGGAGTACAGTTATCGCTTAATCCATCCCGGTTTGTCAGCAAATAGTACCGTCATGACAACCTGGTACGGTACTGTCAAGACATGACCTGAATGAAATGCGTGCGGTCTTGAAGTCAGTTGCCGGAGAAATGGACGAGAATATTAAATTGCCCCTCGTGCCGGGGACTCCATCAAATTTGAGATATTTCAGAAGTTGTTGAATGTCAGCTCTGCCAGTTCCGCACAGAGATGGATCCGGAGCCAATCGGCCAGTGTTGGAGCACGGAACCACGAGCTGAAGCAGTGAATGTGACACCAGAAGATTCTCTGTCCATTCAGAAAACCAGAATACGGTTGAAGAATCCAGCAGCGTACGACGAAGACGAATCATTGGTTGATGTCGCTGAGTCTGCCGGTTCACTGGTCTTCGGAAGAGACGGAGCGAGACGCAGGAATATGCTCCTTTCTCCCCGTGTGAAAATCTATTCTGCGAAGAAACGAAAAAACCAAGAAGCAATGCCCATTTTCATACCTGCCCGGTGAGCAACTCCGAACTGAAGGAGCAAATGAAACACCATCATAACGACAAAAACGGAAATCCCGCAACGGCTCAATTAGACGCAGTAGAAAGTCTGAACCATCAGGAAGTCAGAGAATCTGGGCGGACGACGTCACACTGGCGAAGAAACACTGTAGAGAGAAACATTGGCAGAAGATGCAGCGACCGACTCCGAATCCCGTCAGAAGCAACGCTGGCAGAAATTGCGGTCTGTCAATGTACCCCGGGAAGCCAAAACAGAAGCGGAATCGACCACTGCGGCACCAGTGCCGTTGAAGAATCAGAATCGGATCCTGAAACCACTTCAGTCAGATCAGGCCACATGGCGGTGAACTCGGAGTCGAGCCGTCGGCAGAGCAACAGGATACAGAAAACCAAAAGTGGTCGAAGAGACTGTTTACCTTCACTGACCTATGCCGTCGCCGCCGTGCTGTTGTATCACAAGTATCTGGGAGATCCACATCAACTTTGAAGCCTCCCT